>JBBSCF010000010.1:0-93412 GCA_038250545.1 Candidatus Limnocylindrales bacterium
CTGTGCGTGCTGCTGCATGCCTCGCAGCGTGCGCCGGACGGCGCCGGAAGCGATTCGGGAACATGGGCGCACGCGGCCCTGGAGCCGCCGGTGAGCGATCGAAGCCATTCCATGCCGCCATCTTCGGCGTGGTCCCGCGTCTCGGATGTGGGCCGGCTTACACCGCCCGGCTACTCGGCCTCGGTGCCCGCGACCTCGGCAAGCCGCTCCGCGTCGCGGATGACCACCTGGTGGTGGGCCGTGTCGAGCAGGCCGCGTCGCCGGAAGTCCCCCAGGGTGTGCGCGAGCGTCTCCCGGGTCGTGCCCACCATCTCGGCGAGCTCCTGCTGGGTGAGATTCGCCTGGATGAGCGTTCCGCGCTCCGTCTGCAGGCCGAACCGGGCTGCCAGGTCGATGAGGCGGCGTGCAAGCCGCTGGTCGACGCGCTGGTAGGCCATCGCCTCGATCTCGCGCTCGGCACTCTGGAGCCGCCGCGAGAGATGGCGGATGATGTTCACGCCGATGACGGGGTACCGCTCGATGAGCTTGCGCAGCTCGTCCGGCGTGATCGTGCAGATCACGCCCTCGTCGATGGCCTCGGCATACGCCTCGGGCAGGCGGTCCTGGCCCAGCAGGCCCATGTCACCCAGGATCGTGCCCTTCTCGTGGATGTCGAGGGTGAGCTGCTTGCCGTCGGGGCTGATCCGGTAGACCCGGACCCGGCCCTTCTTGATGATGTGGATCCGATCGGGCGGATCGTCCGGGGACAGGATCTGCTGGCCACGGACGCAGTGCGTCATCGTCGTGGCATGGCCGATCGCGGCGATGTCGCTCTCGTTGAGCCCTGCGAACAGGGCAACTTCGCTCAGGAGGCCGAGCTTCTCCGCGAGGGAGCGCTGCTGGGTCGGGGTCGTCATCGGGTGGTGTCCAGGAGCATGATCCGGTCGGCTGCGAAGATGGGTCCGACGTCCAGGCCGAGTTGAGCATAGAGCGCGGCCGGCAGGCCGATGTCTGCGACATACAGCCGGCCGACACGCTCTCTGCCTGCCGGGGCCAGCAGCCCGGGCTTGGGCAGCGCGAGGGTCATGGTGGCGACCGCGGTGATGGCCGCCCCATCCGCCTGTCCGGTGTCCGGGTCCACGCCCGTGCGGACGTCGAGGCTCACGACGGGCCGCGCGGACCGCACCATGAAGCCCACCAGGCGCTCGACCTCCCCGCGCGGGGCGCCGTGCAGGTTGTAGCCGAGGACCGCATCGACCACGATGTCGGCACGTGCCAGCGCCTGCTCCAGCTCCTCGTCGGTGAGGTCATACGTGGCCACGCAGCAGGTGGCACCCATCGAGAGCAGTGTCGCGAGTTGGTGGCGACCCGCCTCCGTCATGCGCAGCGCCGGTCGGGCGAGGACCACGCGGACGCGAGCCCCGCGGTTGATGAGATGGCGTGCCGCCACGAGGCCGCCGCCTCCGTTGTTCCCGGGCCCCGCGGCGACGACGACCGAGCGACCCCGGAGGTCGCCGCCGAGCTCCCGTCGGACGAGCTCGGCGAGATGGGAGCCTGCCTGCTCCATCATCTGGAGCAGGGTGATCCCGTACGCCTCGATCGCAAGGCGATCCACCTCGGTCATCGTCGCGGCATCGACCACGGGCACGCCGGAGGACGGAACCACCGGGCGGGGTGACCGGGGGGCGGGGAGCCCTGCAGGGCTGAGGGGAGGCGGCGCCATCCGGGTCCTACCGGTCGGCGTTGAAGGCGAAGCGGTTGAGGAAGAGACCGAGCACGGTGCCGAACATGAAGGTGTGGGCGACGAACTGGACCGCGATGTTCTGGCTGTCCGGGAACCAGGTCCAGCCGAAGACCCCCGCCAGGACGAAGAAGTTCATGATCCACAGGGCGAAGCCCGCGACGCTCGAGACCACGAGGATCGATGCGGCCGAGCGCGACAGCGAGGGGACCAGCGCGAGGACCCCGGCGACCATGACGCCGTACATCATGGACAGGACCATGTGGATGACAAGCCCGGCGACGCCTGCCGACAGGAGCGACGATGCAGGGTCAAGCGCGGTCGCGCCGAGACCGATCGCGCCGATCATCCGCAGGGGCATGAAGAAGGCGTCGCTCCCGTTGAGCAGGGCGGCCATGATCATCTCGAACATGGCGAAGGCGATGCCGGCGATCATGCCGCCGATGAGGCCCGCGCGGATCCAGGCGCCGGTCCGCGGCGCGCTGGTGGTGAGGGTTGCTGTGGCCATTGAAGGTGCTCCTTGCCTGGGGTGTCTCGATGTGCCCGGACCGTACGTCGCCGCTGTGGCGCGATCTGTGGGCCACATCACATCGGTGGTCGCGCCGCGTCGGAGCCTGGCGAGGCGTGCCAGGGTATTATCGTTGCTATGACAACTAACGATCCGCGTTCCACGTACGCCGACTTCACCACGGCCCTCGTCGCCGACTTCCGGGCCAACGGTGGCAAGGTCACGTCCGGACCGTTCCTCGGTCGCAATCTGCTTCTGCTCACGACGACCGGTGTTCGGAGCGGCGAGGCTCGTCTCGCGCCGCTCGTCTACACCCGCGACGGCGACCCCATCGTCATCGTCGCCTCCAAGGGCGGCGCGCCGACGCACCCGTCCTGGTACCTCAACATCCTCGCGAACCCGGTCGTCACGGTTGAGCTCGGCGGCGAGACGTTTCAGGCACGCGCATCCGTCGTCGAAGGGCCGGAGCGCGACCGGCTGTACGGCGCCCACGCGACCATGCATCCGACCTTCAAGGAGTACGCGGAGCAGACGACCCGCGTGATTCCCGTCGTCGAGCTGGACCGCCTCGAGTAGGGACGCGCCGCGAGGCCGTCACCCGGCCGTCGGGGCATCTCGCCGAGCGCGGGGCGGTGATCCGCTCGTCATCGGTGGCGGACCCCTGCAGGCGCGGCCTCGCCGACCATGCCGGGCGCCGTCAGCGATTGCCGTTGGCCATCCGGACCGCCTCCGGGCGTCGGCGGAGCCGCCACATCGCGACGACGCCGATGGCCGGACCGATCGCGAGGAGCGCGAACACCGCGCGCCACCCGAGCGCATCGTCCGCGCTCAGCACGCCCACCAGCGTGATCGTGACGCCGGTAAGCAGGAAGCCGGACGCCGTCTGCAGCGCCAGCGCGGAGCCCGCCGTCCCGGGCGGTCCGAGCTCGGTGACGGCCGTCGAGAACTGGGCCGAGTCCGCGACGACGCTGACGCCCCACACGACGCCGGCGACCAGGGTGAGCAGCGGGGGCGCACCGAACAGGAGGCCGATCAGGATCGCGGTCGACCCGCTGACGGCCATGGCTCCCATCGTCAGGGTGGTGCGCCCGAGGCGGTCCGCGATGCGTCCGGCCACCGCACACCCGATCCCGCCCGCCGCGACGACCAGGAAGGCGGCGAACGCCGCCGCCGCCGGATCGGTGAGACCGGCAGCCGCGAAGCTGGCCGCGAGGAACAGCGGGATCCACGTCCACATCGCGTATAGCTCCCACATGTGGCCGAGGTAGCCGAGGTTGGCCAGACGGACGGAGGGTTCGGCGAACGCGCTGCGGGCCACGGCGAGGCTAAATCTGGGCGCGACCACGTCGTGGGGCCCGCGGGTCACCAGCGCGCCGACGAGGATCCCGCCAAGCACGCCCGCGGCGCTCGCGCTCGCGACGATGGCCCGCCAGTCGAGGCCGGACAGCGCGCCGAACCCCCGGAACAGGTACGGGAGCGACGCGCCGACGGTCAGGGCGCCGACGAGGACCCCGATCGCAAAGCCGCGCTCCACCCGGAACCAGCCGGTGATGATCTTCATGCCGACCGGGTACACGCCCGCAAGCGCGACCCCGGTGACGAACCGGAAGACGAGCGCCCCGCCGAAGTCGCGCGCCGCGTACGCGAAGCCGAGCGCCGGCAGCACGTCGGGGGCACCGGTGAACGCCAGCAGCAGGGCACCCGCCACGAACCCCAGCTGGACGGCGATCGTCAGGAGCGGCAGGTCGAGGCCCGTCAGCGACAGGTCGACGGTGATGAGCGGCGCCACCGCCGACGCGCTGAACCACGGCGACATCGCGAGCAGCTCACCGATCCCCAGCAGCGCCAGCACCCGCCAGCGTGCATCGGCGGCGTCCTTCGCGCCCGTCACGTCCCGGATGCCCTCATCGAACCAGCGACAACGGTTCGGCTAGCGCTTCGCGGCCTTGGGCGGCATCGCGCCCACGTGCTCAAGCGCCTTCGAGGCCCAGGCGGCCCCATCGCTCGTGGTCACGAACGACGCCGGCAGCGTCACGTACCCGCCCATCGGCCGTTCGGCGGGCCCGAACGGCCCCGAGCCCTCCATGCCCCCCAAGGTCTCCGCGCCGGAGGGCGCGAGCTTGACGCCGATGTCGGCCCCGAACAGGCCCATGAACATGTTGCCGTTCACGAACGCGCCGAGGTTGCCGAACATCGGCTTGACCTCGACCCGCGGGTCGTCCGGGACGAGCGAGCGGAACCGATCCTTGTCCGCGTCCGTGCGCTTCGGCATCTGCATTGGTCGGTCTCCGTCTCGCACGCAACTCGATCGCCACCACCCTAGACGACGAACGATCGACGTCAAGCCCGGGCGTGGCGGCGTGCCGGGCGGGATCGCATGCGTGGCCGGGCCGCGCACCGTGCGATGTGGGCCGGCGGTTATCGCCGCGCGGGACATGGGCCTGGACCTCGCGCGGCTCGCCGGGGCGCCGCGGCGACCGGGGGAGCCGCGCTCGATGCGGCACGTGCGCACGCGGTCGCTGAGAGCGTGCGGACGGCCGTCCGCCAGGGGCACCTGCGTTACGTCGGCCTGCTCGCCCGCCTGGGCGCGAGACCGGCTCGTGAGGGCGCCTGACGTCGCGGTTGGTGTGTGCTTGAACACAGACCGGGCCGCACCCGGGGCCTACAGTGGACCCAGCGTCCGATGCCTTCTTGCGACACGCGGTCGCGCTCCACGCAGCCGCGTTCCACACAACAGCGGCGACCTCACACAGGAATGACACATGAACCAGATCACCGTGTACGGCGCACCGTGGTGCCCCGACTGCCGCCGCTCCAAGGCATTCCTGATGGAGCAGCGGATCCCGTTCACGTGGATCGACATCGACACGGATGTCGATGGGCTGCGCTTCGTCGAGGAGCTGCAGAAGGGCGGGCGGACGATCCCCACCATCACCTTCCCGGACGGCAGCCACCTGCTCGAACCGTCGAACACGGAGCTGGCCGAGAAGCTCGGCCTGCAGCTGCGGGCGCAGCGGATGGTCTACGACATCCTCATCCTGGGCGGCGGGCCGGCCGGTCTCTCGGCCGCGATCTACGCTGCCAGGGAAGGCCTCGACGCCCTCGTGATCGAGCGTGGCGCCCTGGGCGGCCAGGCCGGCACGACGGACCGCATCGACAACTACCCGGGGTTCCCGGAGGGCATCGGTGGCGCGGAGCTGGCCGAGCGGCTGATCGCCCACGCCCGGCGCTACGGCGTGGAGCTGCTCTCGGCCGTCGAGGTGGCCGGCATCCGCCGCGAACCCGACTGCGTGATGGTCACCACGTCATCCGGCGACATGTACGGCGCGGATGCCGTGATCATCGCCACCGGGTCGCAGTACCGCCGGCTCGGCGTGCCGGGCGAGGCCGGGCTCATCGGTCTGGGCGTCCACTACTGCGCGACCTGCGACGGTCCGTTCTACCGCGGGGCGAAGGAGCTCGTCGTCATCGGCGGTGGCAACTCCGCCCTGGAGGAGTCGCTGTTCCTCGCGACGATCGCCGACAAGGTGACCATCCTGACCCGGGGCGACCTCCGGGCCAGCGAGCTGGTCAAGGAGGCGGTGCGATCCAACCCCAGGATCGAGGTCCACACCGGGATGGACATCCTCGACTTCGAGCGTGCGGACGGACGCCTGGGCGCCGTGCTCACCCGCGAGCGGGCGACCGGCGAGGACCGGCGCTTCGAGCCTGCTGCGGTGTTCGTGTTCGTGGGGCTCGACCCCAACACCGGGTTCCTGCGGGGTGTCGTCGACCTCGACGACCGGGGCTTCATCGTCACCGACAACGCCTTCGCGACCTCGCTCGAGGGCGTCTTCGCCGCGGGCGACGTGCGATCGGGCGCCACCAAGCAGGTCGGCAGCGCGGCGGGGGAGGGCATCGCGGCCCTGCTCTCCGTGCGGAAGTCGCTCGAGGGTCGTCACCTCAAGGCGCCGACCGTCATGGACGAGGGCGCCACGTTGACGGCCCCGGCCTGAGTGGCGCTCTGGCCGCTGACCCTCGCGCGAGCATCGGGCACGATAGCGGCAGCGGTCGGGGAGGCGATCAGGCTCCAGCGCCGCGGAACCGGGAGATCTGCAGGGCATGTGCGGCGTCTTTGGCTACGTGACCGACCGGGATGCGGCCCTCGGGCCGATCCTGGTCGAGGCTGCGCAGCGGCTCACCTACCGTGGCTACGACTCCGTGGGAGCGGCGACCTTCCGGGACGGCACGATCGACCTGCGCAAGGACGTCGGCAAGGTGGACGCGGTCGCGGCGCGCCACGGCTTCGCGGAGATGCGCGGCACGCGCGGGATCGCGCAGTTGCGCTGGGCGACGTTCGGCGAGCCGTCGCAGGTCAACGCCCAGCCGCACCTCGACTCGGACGGCGCGATGGTCGGGGCGCACAACGGCAACGTCGTCAACAACGCCGAGCTCCGCGTCCAGTTCCTGGCCGAAGGGATGACGGTCCGCTCGCAGAACGACGGCGAGACCTGCGTGCATGCGGTGGAGCGGTACACCCGGCGGGGCCACGAGCTCATCGACGCCATCCGTCTCGCGTACGGTGACCTGCAGGGCGACTACGCGTTCGTGATCGGGCGCGCGGACGACGACCGGCTGTACGCGTTCAAGAAGGGGTCGGGACTCGTCGTCGGGATCGGTGACGGCTTCACCTGCGTCTCGTCCGACCTGCCCTCCATCCTGCCGCTGACGCGGACCGTGATCCGGCCGCACGACGGGGAGATCGTGACGTTGTGGGCCGACCGGGCCGAGGTCCGCTCGGTCGGCGACCTCAGCCTCGTCGACCGCCCGGTCGAGGTCGTCACCGAGTCGATGGACGCGGTGCGCAAGGGCGGCTACGCGCACTTCATGGCGAAGGAGATCCACGAGCAGCCGCAGGTCGCGCGTGAGCTGCTGCACCTGCTGGACGCGAGCGTCGACGTGGCGCCCCTCGTGGAGCGGATGCGGAGCGCCCGGCATCTCTACCTGATCGGGTGCGGTACGAGCTTCCACGCCGCCTCGGTCGGCTCGGTCTACCTCGCCCAGCTCGCCGGGCGCGCCGCGATCCCCGTGCTGGCGCCGCAGTTCATCGCCCAGTACGCGCCGGCGGTGGGCCCCGAGGACGTCGGGATCTTCGTGAGCCAGTCGGGCGAGACCAAGGATGTGCTCAACGCCCTCGAGGCGGCGGAAGCCCGGGGGCTGGCCTGCTTCGGCCTGGCCAACGTCGTCGGCTCGACCCTGACCCGCGCCGCCCGACTCTGCCTGCCGCTCGCCTGTGGCTACGAGATCAGCGTGCCGGCCACCAAGACGTTCACGAACCAGGTCCTGGCGTTCCTCTACCTCGCCTACCGCCTGGCGGGGCGGGATACGCATCTCCTGGCGCAGGTGCCGGACCTCATGGAGGCGACGCTCGAGGCGGTGGCCGGCCCGGTCGAGGCGATCGCGGCCGAGATCAACGCCTGGGACGACCTGTACTGCCTCGGCTACGGCGCGACGTACGCGATCGCCCTCGAGGGGGCTCTCAAGCTCAAGGAGATCACCTACGCGCACTGCGAGGGGATGCTCTCGACCGAGTTCAAGCACGGTCCGCTATCGGCGGTGACCGCTGGCTTCCCGATCATCTTCGTCGCGGGCCCAGCCGACACCCCGCTCATCATCAGCGGGATCAACGAGGTCAGGGTGCGCGGGGCACGGACCATCACGATCGCCGAGGAGGATCCGCGCCTGCGCGCCAACGGCGACGTCCTCGTGACCATCCCGGGGTCCGACCAACAGGTCAGCGCGCTGCTCAGCGTCCTGCCGCTGCAGCTGCTCGCCTACCGCATGAGCGTGCTCCGCGGCTTCGACCCGGACTTCCCGCGGAACCTGTCCAAGACGCTCACGGTGGACTGAGCGGCGCGTTCGCCGGATCGGCCCGGAACGCCCCGGGGCCACGTGCCCGTATCCTGTGGATGCCCATCTCGGACCAGGAGCCCGGCCCGCGCCATGCGTTTCGTCCACGACGTCGTACCCCAGTACGACCTGACCTACTCCGACGTGTTCATGGTGCCGAGCCTGTCGGACGTGCCGTCACGGCTCGACGTGGATCTCACCACCCCTGACGGCCTGGGCACGACCATCCCGGTCGTCGTGGCCAACATGACCGCGGTCGCGGGCCGGCGGATGGCGGAGACCGTGGCGCGCCGGGGTGGGCTCACCGTGTTGCCGCAGGACATCCCGCTCGACGTCATTGCCGAGAACCTGCGCTACCAGAAGAGCCGGCACCCGGTCTTCGAGACGGCGATCACGCTGGGCCCCACCGAGACCGTGGGCGCGGCGCTCAACCTGATCCACAAGCGGGCGCACGGCGTGCTGGTCGTGATCGACGACGAGCGGCGCCCCATCGGCATCTTCGCCGAGCGGGACGCCGCGGGCTTCGACCGGTTCACCCAGCTCAAGAACGTGATGACGGGCGACCTCGTCCTCGTCGACGCGAACGCGGGCCTCGAGGCGATCTTCGAGCTGCTGGGCGAGCACCGGATCAGCGCCGCGCCGGTGGTGGACGGCGACGGGCGGCTCGTCGGCGTGGTCACGCGGCGGGGCGCCCTCCGCTCCACCATCTACCGCCCCGCCCTCAACGCGCGCGGCAAGCTGATGAGCGCCGTCGCGGTGGGGATCAGCGGCAACCCGGCCGAGCGCGCGGTCGCCCTCGCGGCGATGGGGGTCGACGTCGTGGTCGTCGATACCGCGCACGGCCACCAGCGCAAGATGCTCCGGGCCATCGAGGCCGTCCGCGGCGCCGTCGGCTCGCTGCCGATCGTCGCCGGCAACGTCGCCACGCCGGACGGGACGCGCGACCTCATCGCCGCCGGCGCCGACATCATCAAGGTGGGGATCGGCCCCGGGGCCATGTGCCCGACGCGGATGATGACCGGCGTCGGGCGGCCGCAGTTCACCGCCGTCATGGAGTGCGCGGCCGAGGCGGCGAAGCACGGCAAGCACGTCTGGGCCGACGGCGGCGTCCGGTACCCGCGCGACGTCGCGCTCGGGCTGGCGGCCGGGGCGGCCTCGGTCATGTTCGGCTCGTGGCTCGCCGGCACCTACGAGAGTGCCGCAGACACCCTGCGCGACCCGGACGGACGCCTCTACAAGGAGAGCTTCGGCATGGCGTCCAACCGGGCGGTCCGCAACCGGACGCGCACGGAGACGCCCTTCGAGCGCGCCCGCAAGGAGCTGTTCGAGGAGGGGATCAGCACCTCGCGGATGTACCTCGACCAGGAGCGTCCGGGGGTGGAGGACATCCTCGACCAGGTGGTCGCCGGGGTGCGCTCGTCGTGCACCTACGCGGGTGCGTCCACGATCCCGGAGTTCCACGACCGCGCCGTCGTGGGGATCCAGAGCGCGGCGGGCTACGAGGAGGGGCGACCCCAGCCCACGTCCTGGTAGGGGGCGGCGGGCGTAGCGCGCCGTCGTGCGGTCCTTCACGGCCCCGGTCTCCCGAGGCGCGTGAACGCCCCGTGACAAGAGCCCGCGGGCCGCCGAGGAGGCCGGGCGTGATCATGCGTACGCTGGCGCAGGAGACCCCCGCAGCGAAGGGTCTACGCCGACCCTACGGAGGTCGGCGCGAGTGGCGCGACGTGGATCCCGCACTCGCGCGCGGTGTCCTGCGCCTCCCACCACCAGCGGCCCGAGCGCTCGTCGCCGCCCGGTGCGACGGGTCGCGTGCACGGCGCGCAGCCGATGGATTGGTAGCCCTCGTCGTGCAGGGCGTTATGCGGCAGGTCACGGGCTCGGATGTAGTCCCAGACGCGCTCCGAGGTCCAGTCAGCCAGCGGGGCGATCTTCCAGATCGAGCCGTTGGCGAGGTCACGGGTGATCTTCGGCGTCGCCGCGCGCGTCGCTGTCTGGTCCCGGCGAATGCCGGTGATCCAGCCCTCCGCGCCCACCAGGGCACGCCGCAATGGCAGGACCTTGCGGACCTCGCAGCAGCGAAGCCGGTCGTGTCGCGACCGGTAGAACAGGTTCACACCACGATCCTGGACCATCTGCTGGACGTCCACCTGGTCCGGGAGGATGACGTCGATGGTCACGTCGAATCTGTCGCAGACACGGTCGATGAGGTCGTAGGTCTCGGCCGGCAGCCGTCCGGTGTCGAGTGTCATCACGCGAGGGCGGGGGACAAGCCGGGTGAGGATGTCGAGGATCACGATGCCTTCCGGCGCGAGCGAGGTCACCAGCGGCAGCCGCGGAGCTTCGACCAGGCCGAGCGCCGTGATCAGCACGGCGCGCGCATCACTGGCGTCGGTGTCGGCGGGCATCTGTAGGCTCCGGAACGGTGCCAGGTCGGGTTGCGTGAGATCGACCTCGAGGTTCGCGGATGCCTTGGTCATGCCGGCCATCCCGCGGGCGGGACACGCACCTGCGCACGGACGTCGGCGAGCCGGTGGTTCCCCCCGCGGAACTGATAGCGATCGAGGGAGTTCTCTGCCAAGGCCAGCAAGACCGTCAGGGGTGCTTGCTGGGCGCGAGCGCACCAAGGGGGGCCACCGGCTCGCCCCAGCGGCAGACACAGCGGCCCATCGTGGCGGTGCGCTCGTTCACGACGGAACCATCGCACAGACCGACGTCGGCCGCAACGGCACCTGGCCCGGCGGGTGTGGCTGGGAAGCGAAGCAGGGGCTCGGGCACTGGACGCCCCATCTCCCGGGGAATGGCTGCTCACGGTCGCGCATCGGCCGCGACGGGGAACGTCCAGCATGGGCGTGGGGTCGGTCGGGCGGCGACGGACGCACCGACCTACAGTGGCGCCGTGCTGATCATCGTCCCGTCATCGGCACCAGCAGCTCGCGGTTGGCTCCCCACAGGAGCGTGTAGGCGGCGGCTCTCGAGCGCCGAGCGCGCCGCGGTCGAGTCGGAGGTGGCGTCCTTCCCGCTCCCCGGGGCCACGGGCCGGATCGTCGCCTGGAAGGACGGCGTCGACTGACGACGCCCCGGCGGCGGCCCGGAGCTACTCCGTGGATCCGGGCTCCGGCACGGCCGCCGGCAGGAGCGGCAGGCCGTCCTCGCGGTTGGTGCCCATCAACCCGATCTGGTGATAGACGCGGATCTTCTCGCGCGTGTCGGCGATGTCCAGGTTGCGCATCGTCAGCTGGCCGACGCGGTCCTGGGGCGTGAAGAAGACCTCCTCGCCCTTCTCCATCGTGAGCCGCTCCGGGTGGTAGGTCAGGTTGGGGCTCGTGGTGTCCAGGATCGAGTAGTCGTTCCCGCGCCGCAGCTCGAGGGTCACCTCACCGGTGAGCGGCCGCGCCACCCAGCGCTGCGCCGTCTCGCGAAGCATCAGCGCCTGCGGATCGAACCACCGCCCCTGGTACAGCAGCCGGCCCAGGCGCCGCCCGTTGGCGCGGTACTGGTCGATCGTGTCCTCGTTGTGGATGCCCGTGATCAGGCGCTCGTAGGCGATGTAGAGCAGCGCCATGCCAGGCGCCTCGTAGATGCCGCGGCTCTTGGCCTCGATGATCCGGTTCTCGATCTGGTCCGATACACCCAGGCCGTGGCGCCCGCCGATGGCGTTGGCCTCGGTGAAGAGCGCAAGCCGGGTTTCGAATGCCTGCCCGTTGAGCGCGACCGGCTCGCCCTCGTCGAAGCGGACGCTGACCGTCTCGGCCGCCACGTCCACGTCGGAGCGCCACGACGCGATGCCCATGATCGGGTTGACGATGGACAGCCCCCGGTCTAGGAACTCGAGGTCCTTCGCCTCGTGCGTGGCACCCAGGATGTTCGAATCCGTGGAGTACGCCTTGTCGGCGCTCATCTTGTACTCGAGGCCGGCCCCGTCGAGGTAGGCGGACATTTCCGCGCGGCCGCCCAGCTCGTCGATGAACTTCTGGTCCAGCCAGGGCTTGTAGATCTGCAGCCCGGGGTTGACGAGCAGGCCGTAGCGGTAGAACCGCTCGATGTCATTGCCCTTGTACGTGCTGCCGTCGCCCCAGATGTGGACGTCGTCCTCCTGCATCGCCGAGACGAGCATCGTCCCGGTGACCGCGCGGCCGAGCGGCGTGGTGTTGAAGTACAGCTGCCCGGCGGTCGCGATGTGGAAGGCGCCGGTCTGCAGGGCGGCGATGCCCTCCGCGACCAGCTGCGGGCGGCACTCGATCAGGCGGGCCTTCTCGGCGCCGTAGGCCATCGCCTTGCGCGGGATCGCGTCGTAGTCGTTCTCGTCGGGCTGCCCGAGGTGCGCGGTGTACGCGTACGGGATCGAGCCGTGCTCGCGCATCCAGTGCAGGGCCGCGCTCGTGTCGAGCCCGCCGGAGAACGCGATGCCGACGCGCTCGCCGACCGGGAGGTGCTGGAGGATGTTCGCCACGGGACTGGTCCTTCGACGTGAGGTGGGCGTCCTGGTGCGGGGCGGCTGGGTCGGGACGTGGCCGCCCGGTCTGTGGTCAGGCTACCTCGTGCCGGTCAAGGACGTGGTCCGTGCGGCCGAGGAGCTCGCCCCGGGCGACATGGTCGCCGTGGAGCTGGTGATCCGCTCGGACCGGCTCGCGCTCTGAGGGCGACCGCGGCCGCCGGCGGGACGCCGCCCGGCGGGGCACGACGGCCGTTCGCCGGTGACCCGACGACGATCGTCAGCTTCATCCGGGACCACATCGCCGTGCTGCCCGGGTCCGCGGCCAACGGCGATCCCGCAACGGAGGTGCGCTGGGGCACGCGCGGCACGCTGGCCTCGGGGCGCGGGACGCTGCGCGAGCGGATGGACCTGCTCGTGGAGCTGCTCGGCCGCGCGGGCGTGGCCGGCACGGTCGTGACGATGGCGCGGCCCGGGGCGTTTGCCTTCGGCGGCCCTGACACGCCAGCGTTCGCGCCTGACCTTGCCTCGCTCGGCGCCCTGTGGGATGCCATCGACCCGTCGCACGTGGCGCTGGCGGACGCCCCGGACGACATGCCGCCGGCCGCCGACCGGGCCACCGCCGACGTTCTCGCCGCGGTGCCCAGGGAGCTCCGGTCGGCGACCGCGCTGGCGTCGGGCCTCCCGGACCGGATCCCGCTCGTCGCCTTCGGGGACGGATCCACGACCCGCTGGGCAACCGCGCTGGGCAGCGAGCCCATCCTGGACCAGGCGCCCGCCGGCATGCTCGATGCCTCCGATGCGGTCGTGCCTCGCGTCTCGGTCAGCGTGGACGTCGCCGTCAACCCGCCCTCCGGGGCCCGCATCGACCGGACGGTCCTCCACGAGGTCCTGCGCGGCGACTGGCCCGCGGACGAGCTCGCCGCGCGGAACCTGGTACTGGCGTTCGGCGTACCGGGCTCCGGCGCCGAGATGCTCGGGCGGAGCCTGGCCGGCGCCCCGGTGCGGCTGCCGGTCCTGCGCCTGGAGGCGACCGACCCGGCGGCAGACACCATCCAGGTCGTCGGCGGGACGGCGATCAGCATGGCCGGCGGGCTCATCGAGCCGGCGGAGGGGCCCACCGGCGTATTGCTCGGCCCCGTCGGGGACGTGCTCGCGGGTCCGGAATTCGCCGCGACGGCGTCCACCGTCGCGACGATCGGGGTGCGCGTCAGCGCGGCCACGTTCCCGACGATCGAGCTGGCGGTGAGCGCCTCCAACAGCAACGGCAAGCCCGTCGATGGCCTGCCGGCCCGGGTGTTCGAGGTGGCCGAGGTGGGCGCGAAGGAGCCGATCACGGTCATCGGCAACCGCGTCCCCGCGGAGACCCGGGTGCTGGTCATCTACGACGGCAGCGGGAGCGTGACCGACTTCTGGACCACGGCCAAGGCGCGCGAGACGTTCGATGCCGCGCTCGCGACGTCGCTGGTGACGGCAGCCGCCGCGCACCCGTTCACGGTCCAGGTGATCACGCTCGGCGATCTCGCGCACCCGGATGCCTGGGTGGCGCCGGATGCCGCGTCCCTGGCGTCGACCTTCACGAGCCTGGTCTCGTCGTCGGACATCTGGTCCACGCTGGCCCACGCGATCCCGGCTTCGGCCGCCTCGGCGGCCATCCTCGTCAGCGACAACGTGGCGAGCGACCTCCCGGGGCAGATCCCGGGGCTCCGACGGCTGGTCCGCGCGGCCGGCACCCCGGTCGCCGTGCTCCCGATGGGGAAGCCTGACGAGGCGACGACGACGGCGATCCTCGCCGACACCGGCGGCCAGCGGTTCGACCCCGGGTCGGCCGACCTCGCGGCCCGGCTCACCACGTTCATCTCGGCCCAGGTCGCGCAGGCCGCCTCGACCGGCTACCGGATCCGCTACCAGGCGGCGGCCGACGGCCCCCCAACCCGGTCCGTGACCGTCGGGATCACCGGCGCACCCGCCACGGTCGCGGCCGTGACCTACGAGGTGCCTGCCGAGGCCGACCGATCCGCCCCGTCCGGGATCGCGGGGGTGTACCTGACGATCCGGGTCGGAGATCGCGAGATGCGGCGACGGCTCGGCGGGGTCCGTGTCTCGGATCGCGGCGAACCGGCCGACACCGCCGATGCCGCGGCGATCGCGGAGGCCACCGCGGCGCTGGATGCGCTGCACACGATCCGCTTCGAACCCGGATCGACCACGGCCCACCTGCTGGACGAGCTGATCGATGCCGCGCTGACCTTCGAGCCGGTCGCGGCCGCGTGGTCCGGCGGGCCGGAGGCGATCGCGGCTGCGTCCGCGTCGTGGCGCCGCTTCCCGGCGATGCTGGCCGCCCTCTGCGAGCCCGTCGCCGGACCGAGCCAGGCCGGTGCCGTGCCGGTTGGCCTGGGGGTCGCCGTGCTGACCGAGGCGGTCACCTCGACCGACCTCGTCCTCCTGTCGGATGTCGTGCCCGCCCTGGACGCGGCGCTGGGTGCGGGGCCCGATCCCGCCGCCGCCTTCGCCACGGCAGGGCGCGGCTCGGTGGCCGCCAGCATCCGGGAAGCGTCCATCTTCGAGGCCAGTGCCGCGGCGGACCTCGACGGCCGCCCGCTCACGATCGTGCCCGCGATGATGCCGATCGAGTCCGCCGCCGGCCTCTCCGATGCCCGCCGGGTCGCCCTGGCGCCGCTCGCCGCCGAGTACGCGACCTTCCACCGCCTGGTGCCCACGACCGGCGATCTCGTCGCAGCATGGCTCGTCGATCCGGCCACCGGCTCTCTCACGGCCGTCGGGGCCGATGGACGCGGCGCGGGCAAGGACTACTCCAAGTGCCTCCAGCCCCAGGATGCGGGCGAGCTGCAGGGGTACATCACGACCTCGGTCGCCATGATCTCGATGCTGTGCATCGCGACCCCGGGCGTCGTGAACGAGTACGCCTGCATCGGGGCTGACGTCTACGGCGCGGCAACTGCGGCACTGGGCTCCTTCACCGCGCCGGCCGACATCTCCGGGGCGGTGTTCAACGCGACGTCGTACGCGGCGGGGCTGGCCGCCGCCAACATCGCGGGCCTCGCCGGGCGCTCGATCATCGCGGTTCTCCTGATGATCGCCGGGATGGTGGCGGGCGGCACCTGCGCCTGACGATCCCACGGCGCGCCGCCAGCCGCTCAACGCGGGTCGCGGGTCACCCGGCCCGCGGCGCGGGCTGCATCGGGATGGCGCCCGAGCGACACGGTCCACCTAGACTGAGCACGACATCGGAGGACCGCACGCGCGCCGAGGGAGGGGACAGCACGGACGCCATCGACGACCCCGCCCCGACGCTCCCGCGGATCGCCAACTTCCGCGATCTGGGCGGCCATCCGGCTGCGGGCGGGCTGCGCGTCCGGCCCGGGCTGGTCTACCGGTCGACGGTCCTGGCCGGCCTGGGGCCGGACGACGCGGCGCGGCTCTGGGGCCTTGGGATCAGGACGGTCTACGACCTCCGGACCGAGGAGGAGCGCAGTCGGCAGCCGGAGGCCGAGCGCCTCCCGCGGGGCGTCGAGTACGTGGTGGCCGATGTTGCCGGCGGCGCCGGTGCCGAGAGCCCGATGTGGCTCCTCGCCCATCTCGATCGGCCCGACGAGGTGCGCGAGGCGCTCCGGGATGGCCGCGCCGAGTCGACGTTCGCTGCGCGGTTCCGGCGGTTCGTGACCGCGGCGTCCGCCCGGGCGGCGTACGCCACGGTGTTCGGCGGCCTCGCGGATCGGTCGCGCCTGCCGGCCATCATCCACTGCTCGACGGGCAAGGACCGGACCGGCTGGGCCGCCGCGGCGCTGCTGACGCTGCTCGGCGTCCCCACCGACGTGGTCGAGCGCGACTTCTTGGCCAGCACGGGCGAGCTGCGGGCGATGATGGCTCCCCTGGTGGACCGGTATGTCACGGCCGGCGGCGAGGCGGCGGACATCGCCCCGCTGGTCGGCGTGATGCCGTCGTATCTCGATGGCGCTCTCGACGAGGTGCGCCGGTCGTACGGGTCCGTCGAGGGCTACGTCGCCGACGGCCTCGGGCTCGGCGCGGCAGCGCCGGACCGGCTGCGCGCGAACCTCCTCGAACCGGCGTAGGCGCGGCGCGTTCCACTCGCCTCGCGCGTTGTCACGGAATCGAAAGACGCGTCGCGGAGACTCCATCGCACGCACCGCTCCATGCGTCTCGAGAAACCGGCGGTGCGCGAGGTGTCCCAGATGTCCACAGATGTGCAGTCTTCTCGCCGCGCTCCGGCGACGGCGGTCCCCGGTCGACCGGCATGAGCGCCACGACGACCCTCGGCGCGAGGACCCGCGCGGGCCTCCGACGTGCAGCGTCGCCGACGTCGATCCCGAGGGTCGGCTCTGGACCTCCCCCGCGCTCGAGGCGGCGCGCCTCGCCTGACGGGGTGCGCCTCGCCCGACAGGGTACGCCTCGCCCGGAGTGGCACGCGCGCAGACGACGCCGAACCGCAACCCACACGATCCTCCACGGGCCGAGAGCGCCGGATCGCGGCGAGCACGGCTACGGCCTGCTGAACCTCAATTGACGGTCGAGCAGGAGTCACGCGCATGAAGCTGATCATCGCCATCATCCAGCCGGACAAGCTGGACGAGGTGCACCAGGCCCTGATCCACGCCGAGATCTTCCGGATCACGGTCAGCCGTGTCACGGGCCACGGCCAGCAGGAGGACCAGGAGCTCTACCGCGGCGAGGAGGTCAAGCCCGACCTCATCCCGAAGGTGCGGCTGGAGATCGCCGTCAACGAGGCGTTCGTCGAGCCCACGGTCAACGCCATCCTGGGCGCCGCGAAGCACGGCGAGGGCACCATCGGCGATGGCAAGATCTTCATCCAGCCACTCGAGGAGGTCATCCGGATCAGGACCGGCGAGCGCGGCGGCTCCGCGATCTAGGTGTAGGGACGGGACCGCGAGGGGGCGGCTACCTCTGGACGTAGACGGCCAGCGGGGGAGGACGCCGTGACGCTCCATCTCGGGGGGCGATCACGCCCCGGCGCGTCCCGACCACGGACTTGCTAGGGTTCGCATCCGCGACACGAGCAAGGAGGAGCGTCCCATGGCTCCCGTCCCCGTCCGATTCGTCTACCTGACCGGCCTGCGGCGCCGCATGTTCCGCAACGCCCGGCTCCTGGGCAGCTGGGATGCGGCCGGACGGTGGTCGGCCGACTGGACGACCGTGGCGATGGACGAGGTCATCGCGGAGGACGGCTGCCCGGCGTTCGCGGTCACGGTCGAGCTCGACGAGGCCGAGGTCGGCCGCACCTTCCGCTGGACCGTGCGGCTGGACACGCCGGCCGTGGCGGACGTCTGCGGCGTCGCGACCGAGGTCCAGGACGCCAACAGCACGGACCGGGTGCGCATCTTCGAGCTCGCCCCGCGCGGCGATCCGGCGCAGGTCGAGACGTACCACCTCACGCTGGCCCGGCGTCTCGGGGCGAGGAAGGTCTTCGCCGCCGGGCACGCGGGGCCGCCCGGTCTGCGCTTCGCCGTGTGGGCGCCCAACGCCCGTGCGGTGGACGTGGTGTTCGGGACGCGGGCGTCCGGCTACATCGCGGACGACGGCCACGGCATCGACCCGTCGCGACCGGCCCTGCCGATGGCTCGGACCGCCGACGGGATCTGGTGGTCGGACGTCGTCCCGGACTTCGCGGCCCACGATGGCCTGCCGTACATGTACCGGGTCGTCAACGCGCAGGGACGGACCGTTTACCGGACCGACCTCTTCTCGCGCCAGCAGATCGGGCGGGGCACGCAGGATCCCCGCGGTGGTCACTGGGACGCCGACCCGGGCGCGCTCGACGGGACCAAGAGCTGCAGCCTGGTCGTGAGCCTCGAGACTGTCGCCCGCGACCTGGTCGCGCCGCCCGGCCACGCGGCCGCGCGCGTGCCGGAGGCCGCCTTCTGGGCGCCCGAGTTCACGCCCGGCATGCCCGTTCCCAGCCGGACGGAAGACCTGGTGATCTACGAGCTGCACGTCGGTGCCCTCGGGTTCGGCTCGGGCCGGCCCGGCGATCTCCGGGATGCGGTGGCGCTCCTGCCGCACCTGGGCGACCTGGGCGTCAACGCGGTCGAGCTGTTGCCGATGTCCGAGTTCTCCGGGATCGGCTGGGGGTACGGGGACTCGCACCCGTTCGTGATCGAGTCGACGGCCGGGGGCCGGGACGAGTACAAGCACTTCGTGCGTGAGTGCCATCGCCGGGGCATCGCCGTGATCCAGGACGTCGTCTACAACCACTTCGACGGCAACGCCGATCGTGCCGAGTGGGCCTACGACTCTGACGCCCCGGACCAGAACATCTACTACTGGTACGAGGGACGGCCCGGCGACTACGCCTCGCCCGACGGCGGCTATGTCGACAACGGCTCCTCGGGCTTCGCGCCGCGTCTCTGGGAGGAGATTGTCCGGCACCTGTTCGCGAGCAGCGCCGCGGCGTTCATCGAGGAGTGCCACGTGGACGGGCTGCGCGTGGACCTGACCCAGGCCCTGCACCGGGACAACGCGCTCCACGCCGACGGTCGCGGCGTCGGCGCCGCGAACCAGTTCGGCGCCAAGCTGCTGCGCGAGTGGAGCCGGACCGTGCGGCTCATCAAGCCGTCGGTGATGCTCATCGCGGAGGACCACTCGGGCTGGGACAAGGTCACGCAGCTCCCCGACGTGGGTGGGCTGGGCTTCGACGCGACGTGGTTTGCGGCCTTCTGCCACGACCTCGTCGGCGACTCCGACATGGCCGGGGGGCACGCCCGGCTGCTGCGGAACGCGGGCTACGGCGACGACCGGCCGCTCGACATGGGCGCGTTCGCCCGGACGCTCGACGCCAGCCGGCTCAACCGGGTCGTGTACCACGAGTCGCACGACGAGGCGGGCAACGCTGCGGGCTCGATGCGGACGATCGTGTGCGCCGTGAACGGGGCCCCGCTGATCGGGTCCACCCGCACGTTCGCCGAGGCGCGCTCGAGGGTGGCCTTCGGGCTCTCGCTGTTCTCGGCCGGCACCCCGATGTTCTTCATGGGCGAAGAGGTCGGTGCGAGCAGGCCCTACCGCTTCGACACCTTCCTGGAGAACCGCGAGGACATCGCGGCCGAGCGAGCGGGCGACGGCGCCCGGCTGTTCCGCTTCTACCAGGACGCCATCCGCCTCAGCCGCCGCCACCCGGCGGTCCGCGTCCGCGGGATCGACGTCATCCAGGCCGACGACGCCGGGCGGGTCATCGCCTTCCGCCGGTCGACCGGGACCGACGAGCTACTGGTGGTCGCGAGCCTCAGCAACGGCGTCCACGAGGGGTACGTGGTGGCGACCGACGCTTGGCGCCTGCCGGACGGCGGGTGGCGCGAGGTGCTCAACAGCGACGCGGCGATCTACGGCGGCGACAACGTCGGCAATCTCGGGGCCGACGTGCCGTCGAGCGGCGGGCGGATCAGGATCCGCCTCCCGGCCAACGGCCTGGTCGTCTTCGCGCGCGTGTAGGTGGCACGATGGCGGGTGATCGCGGCCGCTAGGCTTGTCGCGTCGCCGTCGCGAGGGGCGGTCGCGCCACGAGCCCACGAGGAGCACCATCGATGACCGCACGGCGTCTCACGGTCGCGGACATCCGCGCCGCCCGGGGCACGCGTCTCGCCGCGCCGCACGAGCGGATCACCACGCAGAACCTGCGCGGCCTCAAGCACCTTCCCGTGTCGTCCTGAGCCGCCACGCATGACGCCCGATCTCCGCGCTCGCGCGGCCGGCCACGACCGCCTGCTCGCAACGCGGCTCGACACCCTGGTCCCGGTGCTCATGGACCGCGCCGGCCTCGACGCTTGGGTGCTGGCCGCTCGCGAGTACAACGAGGACGCGGTGCTGGCGTCGATGCTCCCGGCCACCTGGCTGGACACGGCGCGGCGCCGGACGATGCTGCTCTTCCTCCGCTCGCCCGAGGGTGTCAGGCGGATGGCCGTCGCGCGGTACGCCGTGGGCGACGCATTCCCGTCCGCCTGGGACCCGGAGGCCCAGCCCGACCAGTGGGGGCGGCTGGCGGAGCTGCTGGCCGAGGCCGACCCGGCCCGGATCGGGATCGACACCTCGGCCGTGTTCCCGCTGGCCGACGGGCTCTCGGCCTCGGAGCGGGCGGCGCTCGTCGATCACCTCCCGCCGGCGCTCGCCTCCCGCATCGTGAGCGCCGAGACCGCTGCCATCGGCTGGCTCGAGACGCGCGTGCCCGAGGAGCGGACGTCGATGGCCGACGCCTGCAGGGCGTCCCACGGATACCTCCGGCGCGCCCTCTCGGGCGAGGTGGTGACACGCGGGAGGACCACCACCGCCGACGTGGAGTGGTGGCTCCGCGAGGCCGTCCAACGCGACGGCCACGGCTCCTGGTTCCACCCCACCTGCACCGTCCAGCGGCGGGGCGGCGCGGCCCGCGAGTCGTTCGCGGGCAAGCCGGGCGAGACCGTCATCGAGGCCGGCGACCTCGTCCATGTCGATTTCGGGATCGTGGCCGACGGCTACTGCACGGACCAGCAGCAGCACGCCTACGTGCTCGCTCCGGGCGAGACGCGCGCCCCGGACGGTCTCGTGGCGGGGATCGCGCGTGCGAACCGGCTCCAGGACCTGCTGCTGGCACGGTTCGCCGACGGCCGGACCGGCAACGAGATCCTGCGCCTCACTCACGAGGCCGCTGCATCCGAGGGGATCGATGGGCTCGTCTACACGCACCCGATCGGGCTGCACGGCCACGGCGCGGGCCCCACGATCGGCCTGTGGGACAACCAGGACGCGGTCGAGGGACAGGGCGACTACCCGGCCCGGCCGTCGACGGCCTATTCGATCGAGCTCCAGGCGCGGCTGGCCGTGCCCGAGTGGGACGGCCAGATCGTGCAGTTCATGCTCGAGGAGGACGCCTGGTTCGACGGCACGGGCTGCGGCTTCCTCAACGGTCGCCAGACGGAGCCCTGGTTGATCTGAGCCAGCGGCCGGGGGCCCGGCCTACCCTGCCGGGCCCCGAAGGCGACGCGACGGCCGGCCGGCCCCGGCCGGGCGGGCCCTACATGGCGGGGAACGTCTCCGACACCACGACGACCTGCCCGGCCGCGAGGACGGGGCAGCCCCTGGAGAGCGCGACGGCCTCATCGAGGCTGCCGGCCTTGATGATCGAGTAGCCGGTGGGCGACGAGGTGGCGTCCATGACCGAGCCGTCCAGGGAGATGGCCCTGGCCTGCGAGGTGGGGTTGCCGGGGTCGACGACCGCCTCGCCCAGCTGCGTGAACCAGGCGGTCCACGCCCCCATGGCCTCGGCCCGTTCCTCGTCGGTCGACAGCATGCCACCCTCGCCGTGGTAGGTGAGCAGGAAGTTCGCCATGATCATGACCTCCTTGCCGGCGACGCCCGCCGCCGGGTACCTCCGCGCGAGGCCGTCCGGCGCTCGCTCATGACCACGACGAACGATGGGCGCCGGGATCGACAGGTCGGCCGCGGCGAAGGAAGGGTCAGGCATCGGGTGGCGGTCTGGCCCGGCGGTCCGGCGTCAGTGCAGCTGGTCCTCCCAGTCGGCGGGGACCCGGCCGGCGGGGCCTGGGACCGGCTGATCGGCCGGGTGGACGAGCGGGCCGACGAGCTTGGGGCCCCGCAGCGGCTTCTGCTTCGCGAAGTCCCAGAACCAGGCCTCACCCGGCTCGAAGCTGCGGATGACCGGATGGCCGGCCTCGGCGGCATGGCGGCTGGCGTGCTGGGACGGCGACGAGTCGCAGCAGCCGACGTGACCGCAGCTCGCACAGCGGCGGAGGTGGAACCACCAGCCGTCGGTGGCGCGGCACTCGACGCATCCGGTCCCGCTGGGCGGGACGGCCGGATCGATCGCGGGGTGGGCCATGGCGGGTTCTCCATCGGGGACGGGAAGCGGGCTCCCACGGTACAGCGATATCGGGGCGGCGCCCCGCGGCGCCGATCGCCGCCCGGCTTGACCGGCCGGCCGGACGACCCCGACGATGGGTCCATGCCGGATCCCCTGGTCGTGCGCGCGGTGCTGTTCGACATGGACGGCACCCTGGTCGACTCGACGGCCGTGGTGGAGGCGGTCTGGGCCGGGTTCGCGGACCGGTTCGGGCTGGACCTTGCCGAGGTGCTCGCCACCGCGCACGGGCGCCGCCACCACGCGCCCGCGGGCATCGGCGCGGCCCTGGCGGTCGGGATCCGCACCGTCGCGGTGGGGCCCCTCGCAGCCGCGGCGGCGCCCGGGCTGCCCGCGATCGTCGACTTCACCCCGGTCCGTGCCGGGATGATTGCCACGCCCGCGGGGCCGGCCATCGAGATCGACGTGGGGTAGGACGGGCCGGGGCAGGACCTCGGTCCCGAACCGCCGCGACGCGGTACCGTATTCCGAGGCGGTGCCCCGGCCAGGGCGGCACCAAGCTGGAGGCGATACGGACATGGACACGCGACTCGGTGTGCTGCTGTGGAGCCAGGCGGCGACCTGGGACGAGCTCGAGGCGGGTGCGCGTCGCGTCGATGGGCTCGGCTACAAGCACCTCTGGGCGTGGGACCACCTGTATGCCATCTTCGGCGACCCGTACCAGCCGATCTTCGAGGGGTACACCACGCTCGCCGCCTGGGCGAAGGTCACGACGCGGGCGCGCCTCGGGCTCCTGGTCGGGGCCAACACGTTCCGCAACCCGGGCGTCGTGGCCAAGATGCTCACCACGCTGGATCACATCAGCGGCGGGCGCGCCATCGCGGGCCTGGGTGGGGCCTGGTTCGATATCGAGCACCAGGCGGCGGGGATCGAGTTCGGGACCGGGTTCGGCCAGCGCCTGGACTGGCTCGACGAGTCCGTGGGCGCGATCCGCTCGCTCCTCGACGGGGCGGAGGTCACCTCGCCGGCCGGCGGCCGCTACGCCCTCGATGCCATGCGGCTGCTCCCGCCGCCCGTGCAGCCCCGGCTGCCCATCATGATCGGGGGCACCGGCGAGCGGAAGACGCTGCGGACCGTGGCGACCTACGCGGACATGTGGAATGCCATGGGAACGGTCGACCTCCTGCGCCACAAGGTGGAGGTGCTGCGCCGCCACTGCGACGCCGTCGGGCGCGACATGGCGGAGATCGAGCTCACGGTCGGCTGCAAGCCCATCATCCGCGACACGGCCGAGGAGGCCCGCCGGGTCTGGGAGGCGCAGATGGCGCACAACCGGACGCCGATGGCGGACGTGCTGGACGACGACACCTTCTGGGTCGGGACGCCGGAGCAGGTCGCCGAGGCGATGCTCGAGCGGAAGGCGCTGGGCTTCAACACCTTCATCGGGGAGCTGGCCGCGCCCTTCGACGACGAGACCCTGGAGCGCTGGATCGGCGAGGTCCGCCCGATGGTCGACGCGGGCTGACCGCCCCCGGCGCGACGCCGCGCGCCGACGCATCCCGCCGCCGGCGGGGGCCGCTCCCGTACGATGGGGTCCATGGCCCTCTCGATCGCCCGCCGCGCAACGCGCGCCTCGCTCCCGCTCGTGGGCGCGTTCGTGGTCGGCGCGATCGCCTATGGCGGCCTGTACACGTTCCCCGCGATCTCGGTCGCGTTCGCGACCGAGTTCGGGATCAGCCGGACGCTCGCGGTCACCCCGTGGACCATGTTCCTGGTCGTCACCGCCGTCGCAAGCCCGCTCCTCGGTCGCGCGTACGACGAGTGGGCCGACCGTGACCTGCTCACCGCGTCGATGGTCCTCCTCGCGGCGGGCTGGCTCGCCCTCTACCTGGCCAGCGAGATCTCGCTGGTCATCCTCGCCTACGCGGTCTTCATGGCGCTCGGTCTCCAGCTGTCGTTCATCGGCACCTCGACCGCGATCGCCCGCCGGTACGCCGGGATGTCGGGGCTCGCGCTGGGGATTGCGTATGCCGGCCCCGGGATCGGTGTCGCCATCGCCCTCCCCATCGCGGGCGGCCTGATCGCGACCGCCGGCTGGCGCTCGACCTCGCTCGTGTTCCTGGCGTCGTGCCTGGTGGGTGTCGCGTTCGTGTGGCTCATGACCAGCGGCCCGGCGATCGTCGTGCCCGCGCGGCGCCCGGAGCGGCGCCGGATGCCGCCCCCGCCCGCGGTCGGCTCCGCCGCCGGTCCAGCGGTGCCGCGCCCCGCGGACTCGGGCCCCGCGAGCCCGGTCACCGCCCCGGCGAGCCCGATCGGCCGCCCTTCGCTGGCCCTCGGCGAGCCGCTCAGCGCGGGCCAGCTCGACGTCCGCGGCACGGAGGCCGTCCAGGCCCGCCAGGCCGCGGGTCTTCACGAGATGTCGGCGCCGGGCGCCGTATCGGCCGCCCGCGAGATCCAGCCGGTGGGCAGCGGCGAGCACCCGCGCAGCATCCGGCGCGTCGTGCGGACCCGCCGCTTCTGGCTCCTGTTCGCGGGAGCGGCCGCGATCGGCGTCTTCGACGAGGGTGTCCTCCAGGCGTTCATCCCGGGCGCGGTCAGGAGCGGGCTCAGCGCGGGTTGGGCGGCGACGGCGCTGGGGCTCCAGTCGCTCGCCTACGTCGGCGGGCAGATCATCGGCGGCTGGCTGTCGGATCACGTCGGCCGGCGGATCGTGGGCGTCGCGGCCGCGGCCGCGGTGGCCGGAGGCGTGGTAGGGGCACTCGGCCTGGTCGGGTCGATGCCCGCCCTGGCGGCGGCAGGGATCATCGTCCACGGCCTCGGGACGGGGGCGACCATCGCCGTCCGCTCGGCCGCCTTCGGCGACGTCTTCGGCGGCCCGAACTTCGGGACGATCTTCGGGCTCCTCGGGGTCGCGTACCCGGTCGGCGGCACGTTCGCGGTCTACCTCGGCGCGGTGGCGCTCGACAGGACCGGGTCCTACGCGCCGCTGATCCCGGTGATCCTCGGCGCGCTCGTCCTGTGGTCGGGCGCCCTGTGGATCGCCGGCCCGAAGCGGGTCCGCGCGGGGGCGCTCCAACCGGCCACCTAGCTCCAACCGGCCACCTAGCGGCGCCCGCGCGGGCGGCGGTTCCGCGCGACTGGGTGCGCATCGTCGTCGCTCGAGCCGTCGTCCGGCACTGGTCCGGCGATCGCCGGCTCGCGGATCATTGCGAGACGCGGCAGACCCGGACGCCCGGGCGGGCAAGAGCACCGCGACGGGAGGCGACACGATGGATCCGGTCATGCCGGCGCCGGGCGGGTCGATGGACCATTCGACCCGCGACTGGGGAGCGATCATCTTCGGGATCATCCTGGTGGCGGTCGGCGCCTACTTCGTCCTCAAGGACACCCTCAAGATCGATCTGCCCGAGATCTCCTGGGACGCGGCCTGGCCGCTGATCCTGGTGGTCCTGGGGATCGTGATCCTGGTGCGGGCCATCACCGGCCGGGACCGGCGGTCCACCCGCCGCGACCGGGGCCGGTAACCGGGTCGCGCCGCCCGCCCACGCGCGTTTCCTGCGGCTGACGGCTGGGCCTGTATGCGCCTGCGTGGCGCTCGGCGGTAGGCTGGACCCACCGGGGGCCGGTTGACCCCCCGCGTTCGCCGCCGACGTCCGCTCGCAAAGGGATCCAGCCACATGGCGTACCCGGGAATCGCGCCCATCCACGTCCCCGCGTCCTGGACCGTGTGGGCCGCGAGCGACGTCCACGGCCAGCTCGACGCGTTCGACCGCCTGCTCGCCACCGCCGGCCTGACCGACGGTGCGGACCGCTGGATCGCGCCGCCGGAGACCGCGCTCGTCATCACGGGCGACATGGTCGACCGCGGGCCGCAGTCGGTGGCCCTGGTCCGCCGGCTGGCCGGGCTGCGGGCGCAGGCACCGGCGCGCGGGGGCCTGGTGGCGCTCCTGGAGGGCAACCACGAGGTCCAGGTTCTGGGTGGCCTGGCCGGCGAGCCGGCGATCTTCCGGGCGCTCATGACCTTCGGAGGCGGCGCGACGTTCCTGGCGGCCGGGATGGCGCCCGGCGAGTGGGAGGGGCTGGAGGCCGCCGAGATCGCCGCCCGCGTGGACCGGCTCACCCCGGACTTCCGGGCGATCCTCTCCTCGTTCGCACCGTACGCGACCTGGGGCGACGTGCTGCTGGTTCACGGCGGCCCGGTGCCGTTCATGGACCTCGACGCGTGGGAGTCGGGCGCCGAGCGCCTGTGGATCCGCGACGCGTTCTTCGCCTCACAGGAGCCGTTCCCGGATGCGGAGCCCTGGGCGGCGTTCCGGCGGGCCGGGATCGGCCGCGTGGTCTACGGGCACACGCCCGTCACGGTCCCCACGCTGGGTCACGGCGGGCGGTCGCTGAACATCGACACGTGGCGCGGCGCGATCGTCACGCTCGCCGGGCTGCGGCCGGGCCGCCCCCTCGTCGATGCGCGGTTCCTCGCCGAGCCCGCCGCCCCGCGTGCGATCGCGGACGCCCCGGTCACCCCGGAGGAGGTCCGCGAGATCGACGCGGCGATGCCACCCGTCGTGCGCGCCTGGTGGGCGACGCTCCGGCCGGACGCGGGGTAGCGTCGCCGCCTGGCGTCAATCGGTCGCCTACCCGGTCGCCACCGTGTCCAGCAGCTCCCCGTCCGCCGCGCGCAGCTCCAGCACGACTGCGGCCATGCCGAGGGTGTGGGTGGAGCAGGAGAGGCACGGGTCGTAGGCGCGGACCAGGGCCGACACGCGGTTGAGCGCGCCCTCGGTGATCTTCGTCCCGTCCACGAACCGCTTCGCGACCTGGGTCACGCCCCGGCCCATGGCCAGGTTGTTGTGGCCGGTCGCGACGATCAGGTTGGCCCAGGTCATGGCGCCGTCGTCGTTCACCCGGTAGTGGTGGATCAGGGTGCCGCGCGGGGCCTCGATGATCCCCGTCCCCTCGAGCTCGTTCACGCCGCCGTGGGCGCGCACGCGCGTCGAGAGGATGGCCGAATCGTCGAGGAGCTGCTGCATCCGCTCCAGCGCGTAGGTGGCCTCGATGAGCCGCGCGTAGTGGTAGTGGAACCCGCTCTGGACGATGCGCCCGAAGCGGCCCCGGTACTCGTCCAGCTCGGCATCCGCGAGCGGGGTGCCGCAGCGGTCGGCAACGTTGAGCCGGGCCAGCGGTCCCACCCGGTAGATCCCATCGGGATACCCCGTCGGCCGGTAGTAGGGCGCCTTGAGGTACGAGTCGCCCATGGCGGCCTCGCCGATGTACGTCGCGTAGTCGGCCGGCCGCACCTGGTCCGCGATGACCGCCCCGTCCGGCCCGATGAACCGGAGGTTGCCGTCGTAGAGGCGCAGCGAGCCGTCCGGCCCCACGAGGCCGCAGTACATCGTGGGGATGTTGGAGAAGGCGGCGATCTCGTCCGGGAACCCGTCCACGGTCTGCTTCCAGAGTCCGATCGTCCGCTTCACGATCTCCATGGCCGCGGGCAGCTCCGCGAGGGTCCGGTCGCGGTCGGCGGCGTCCAGCGGCGTGTTGACGCCACCCGGAACCGGCCACGACGGGTGGACGCGCTCCTTGCCCAGGCGCTCGATGACCTGCTGGCCGAACTTGCGCAGCGCGATCCCGTCGCGCAGGAGGTCCGGGTGCTCCATGAGCAGGCCCGCCACGTTCCGCCGCGCCGGGTCGAAATCCATGCCCAGCAGGAGGTCCGGCGCGGACAGATGGAAGAACGAGAGGGCGTGCGACTGGACGAACTGCGCGCAGTGGAGCAGCTCACGGAGCTTGGCCGCGGCGTCGGGGACGCGCACGGCCATGATCTCGTCACAGGCCTTGGACGAGGCGAGCAGGTGGCTCACCGGGCAGATGCCGCAGATCCGGGACGTGATCGACGGCATCTCGTAGTACGGCCGACCCTCGATGAACTTCTCGAAGCCGCGGACCTGGGTGACGTGGAACTGCGTGTCGGCCACCTGCCCCGCATCGTCGAGCTTGATCGTGATCTTCGCGTGGCCCTCGATCCGGGAGACGTGATCGATGGTGATCGTGCTCATGACTGGTCTCCTGGCCTTGGACGTCCTGGTCGCCATGGCCGGCCCTACCCGAACCGCAGCTTGGAGCCGAGGTCCGGCATGCGGCCCTCGACCAGCTCGCTGACCACCTGGAGGATCGCGTTGGGCTTGGGCGGGCAGCCGGGGACGTGGACGTCCACCGTGACCGCCTCGTGGAGCGGAACGACCTGCTTGAGGAGCGCCGGCACGCCGTCCGTGGGGACGCCCGGGTTCACGGTGGCGCCCTCGACGTAGATGCGCTCGAGGAGGCGGCGGGTCGGGATGCCGTTGCGCATCGCCGGCACGTTGCCGGTGACGGCGCAGTCGCCAAGCGCCACCACGATCCGGCTCCGCGCCCGCGCGGTCTGGGCCATGCGGAGGTCGTCCTGGCTGCTGACGGCGCCCTCGATGAGCGCGACGTCGACTCCCTCGGGCCACTCCTGCGCGTCCACGAGCGGGCCGAACACGATGTCGGCCTTCTTGAGCAGCCCCACGATCCCCTCATCGATGTCCAGCAGGGACATGTGGCAGCCCGAGCAGCCGTCCAGCCAGCAGGTCCCGATCTTGACCTTCGTGTCCATCACCGTCCCCCGCGCATGGAGGTCAGGCGGCTGACCACGGCCCGTTCCTTGGCCATCTCCTCGACGCCCCAGCCCTTCTCGGCCAGCGCGCCGGTGGGGCAGGCCTGCACGCACTTGCCGCAGCTCGTGCAGGAGGTCGCCTCACCCCACGGGCGTTGCAGCTCCGAGACGAGCCGCGAGCCCACGCCCCGCCCCGCGATGTCCCAGACGTGCGCCCCCTCGATCTCCGAGCACGTCCGGACGCAGCGCGAGCACAGGACGCACCGGTTGTGGTCCAGCACGTAGCGCGGGTGCGTCGTGTCGACCGCGAGGCGCGGGTAGCTGTAGGGGAAGCGCACGTGGGTGACGCCGTGGTCCTGCGCCAGGGACTGCAGCTCGCAGTGCCCGGACGACACGCACACCGCGCACACGTGGTTGCGCTCGGCGAACAGCAGCTCGAGCACCATCTTGCGATAGGCGTCGATCTGCGGTGAGCTCGTGGCCACGGCCTGGCCCTCCTGCACCGGTGTCGTGCAGGCGGGGACCAGGCGCGCGACGCCCGCCACCTCCACCATGCACAACCGGCAGGCGCCGACCGCGCTGAGGCCCTCCATGTAGCACAGGGCCGGGATGTACTTGTTGCTGGTCCGGGCGACCTCGAGGATCGTCTGGCCGGCGCTGGCCGAGATCACCTCGCCGTCGATGCGGACCTTCACCTTGTCGGTCACGGCGATCCCCTTACCGCTCGGCGCTGCGGACGTCGCAGCGAAGGCACCGGGACGTCTCCTCGGCCGCCGCCATGGCCGTCAGGCCCAGCGACACCTCGGCGTAGGAGCCCACCCGCTGGCCCGCGGGCAGCTCGCCCGGCACGTGGCGGGCCACCTCGCTGGGGTTCTCGGGTGGCTCCATCGCGTAGGCGAAGTCCACGGCGAGCTCCGCGAAGCGCTCGTGGCCCATCAGCTTGCGGTCGATGTTCCGGGCGGCCTTCTTGCCGTAGCCCATGGCGTTCGACACGTTCGAGGCGCCCGCGATCAGGTCGCCGCCGGCGTAGAAGCGCTCGCGGCTGGTCTCCAGCGTGTAGCGGTCAACCTCGATCGTGCCCGCCTCCTTGACGCTGAGACCCGAGGCGCGGCAGAAGTCGAGGTCCACGTGCTCACCGACCGCGAGGATGACGGTGTCGCACTCGATCCGGATGACCTCGTCCGTGGGGACCGGCCGGCGCCGGCCCGACGTGTCGAACTCACCGGGTCGGGTCCGGACGGCCTCGAGGGCACGGACCTGGCCGTTCTTGTCGCCGATGATCCGGTGCGGAGCCGCGAGGTACGCGATCTTCGCGCCCTCGTGCTCGGCCGCCTCGATCTCCTCGGGGATCGCCGGCATGTCCTTGCGCTCGCGGCGGTAGACCACCGTCACGTCCGCGCCCAGGCGCCGCGCCGTCCGGGCGGAGTCGATGGCGGCGTTGCCGCCGCCGATCACGACGACGTTTCGGCCCAGCGGCACGGCCTGCTCGCGCGAGACGGCCTCGAGGAACGGCAGCGCAGGGATGACGCCCGTGAGCTCCGTGCCGGGCAGGTAGACCCAGGCCTCCTTCCATGTCCCGATCGCCAGGAACACCGCGTCGTACTGGTGGGCGAGGTCGTTGAGGGTGACCTCGTCGCCGATGGTGACGTTGAACTGGAAGCGGACCCCCAGGCGCTCGATGAGCTCGATCTCCCGGTCCAGGACGGCCTTGGGGAGCCGGTACTCGGGCAGCGCGTAGCGGAGCATGCCGCCGGCCGCCGGTCTCGAGTCGTAGACCACGACGCTGTGGCCCAGGAGCGCGAGGTAGTAGGCGCACGCGAGCCCGGTCGGGCCGGCCCCCACCACGGCGACCTCGCGCCCGGTCGGCTCGAGCCGCCGCTCCCGAACCCGCTCCACCATCGCGTCGAACCGGTCGGAGAGGAGCACCTCGTCGGCGATCAGGCGGTGGACGTCGCGCATGTTGACGGGCTCGTCGATCGCGGCCCGGCGGCAGCGGTTGTCGCACGGGTGCTGGCAGACGCGCCCGGTGGACGCGGGCAGCGGGTTGTCCAGGATGACCGACAGGAACGCATCCTCGATCCGGCCCTCCCGGTACAGCTGCAGGAAGCGCGGGATGTTCATGTGGAGCGGGCAGGAGTTCTCGCACGGCGAGAGCGCCAGGTCCTCGCATACGCCGGCACGGCAGCGCTTGGCGACGATGTGGTCCTCGAACTCGTGGCGGAAATGCCGCAGGCTCGTGAGGACCGGGTTGGGCGCGCTCTGGCCCAGGCCGCACAGCGATGTGTCGCGGACCATCCGGCACAGCTCGTCGAGCGCCGCGATGTCCTCGCCGGTGGCGGTGCCCACCGTGAACCGGTTGAGCAGCCGCAGCGCCTTGTCCAGGCCCACCCGGCACGGGACGCACTTGCCGCAGCTCTCCGAGTGGGTGAACTCGATGAAGTAGCGGGCGACGTCGACCATGCAGTTGTCGTCGTCCATCACCACCATGCCGCCCGAGCCCATGATCGAGCCGAGCTGCGCGAGGGTCTCGTAGTCCACGGGCGTGTCGAACATGTCTGCCGGGATGCACCCGCCGGACGGGCCGCCGGTCTGCACGGCCTTGATGTCGCGGCCGTTGGTCCCGCCCTCGCCGATGTCGTAGATGAACGTTGCCAGCGGCGTGCCGAGGGGCATCTCCACGAGGCCCGTGCTCTTCACCTTGCCGACCAGCGAGAACACCTTGGTCCCGGCGCTCTTGGCGCTGCCGGTCTCCGTGAACCACGCGGGACCCCGGGACACGATCGGGGCGACGTTGTACCAGGTCTCGACGTTGTTGATGTTGGTGGGCTTGCCGTAGAGGCCCTTCTGGGCAGGGAACGGCGGGCGCGTCCGGGGCCGGCCGGCCTGATCCTCGAGCGAGGCGATCAGCGCGGTCTCCTCGCCGCACACGAACGCGCCCGCGCCCTCGACGAGCTCGATGTCGAAGGTGAAGCCGCGGCCCAGGACGTTCTCGCCCAGGACGCCGTAGGCCCGTGCCTCCTCGATCGCGTGCTCCAGGCGGAGGACCGCGAGCGGGTACTCGGCGCGGACGTAGATGATCCCGCGCGTCGCTCCGGTCACGTAGCCGGCGATCAGCATGCCCTCGAGCAGGGCGTGCGGGTCCGACTCGATCTCGTTGCGGTTCATGTAGGCGCCCGGGTCGCCCTCGTCCGCGTTGCAGATGAGGTACTTCTCGGGGCCTTCCGCCTTGGCCAGGAACTCCCACTTGTTCCCCGTCAGGTAGCCAGCCCCGCCGCGTCCGCGCAGCTTGGCGGCCTTGATGCCCTCGATGACGCCGGCGGGGTTCTGGTCGATCAGGACCTTGTACAGCGCCTGGTACCCGCCGATCGCGACGTACTCCTCGATGTCGTCGGGGTTGATCAGGCCGCAGTTGCGCAGGACGATCTTCACCTGCCCGTGGAAGAACGGGACTTCGTTCCAGCTGGGCACGTCCGGGTAGCCGAAGCCGTACTTGACGTGGCCGGTGAGGTGGTCCCACTCCTCGATCTTGCACAGGAGGATGTCGGCCGGCGGCAGGGCGCCGTCGCCCAGGCCGTTGAGGATCGCGTCCACGTGGTTGGGCTGCACCCGGTGCAGCATCAGCAGCGGGCGGCCGGGGACCCAGACGTTGACCAGCGGCTCCTCGGCGCAGAACCCGAAGCAGCCGACCGGCGCCAGCTGCACGGCCAGGCCGCGTGAGTCGATCTCGGAGGCGAAGGCGTTGTAGACGGCTTCGGCACCGTTGCCGGAGCCGCAGGTTCCCATGCCCACCGCGATCCGCGGGCGGCTGGGGAGCAGCTTGGCCAGGCCCGCCTCGCGCACGGCGGCGAACGCGGCGATGTCGCCGATTCTCATCGCCCGCTCTCCTTGCGCAGCAGCTCCACTTCACGGATGAGGGCCTGCTCCTTGACGTGCCCGTGGATCGCGTGGTCCACCTCGACTACGGGGGCGAGTGCGCATTGGCCGAAGCAGGCGACGGTGCGGATGGTGAAGCGCCGGTCCGGCGTCGTGAGGCTCAGCTTGTCGGCGCCGCCCGCCGGCTCCTGGAGGCTGAGCTGGAGCTTCACGCGCTCCAGGAGCGCGCGGGAGCCACGGGTGTGGCAGGCCGTGCCGCGGCAGATGGCGACCGTGTGCGTGCCCTGGGGCTCGAGGTTGAACAGCGCGAAGAACGTCGCGACGCTGTAGACCTGCGCCTGCGGGATCCCGGTGCGCGCCGCCACGTACTCCAGGGTCGGCATCGGCAGGTACTTGTGGCGGTTGCGCTCCTGCAGCCTCTCGAGGATGCCCAGCAGCGCTCCCGGGCGCCCGGCCTGTTCGCCGATGATCCGGTCAACCAGGTCCTGGTCGTCGACGTGGGGGAGCGCCGTCACCAGCACGGTCATTGAGCCCTCCAAACAACAGGACGCCGTGCTCCGCAGGCCCGTGTGCGGACGGGGCCAGGCAGGACGCACGGCGATGGCGTCAGGCTAGGGAGCGTGCTCCCCTACGGATAAGAGCCATCTGGAGCCAAGAAGCCTGCGATCCCTCCGTCGCATAGGCGGAATGGCCCATCAGCGCAGGAGACAGGCGTTGACCCGCATCAGGCGGTCGCCCGAGTTGAACCGGAGCTCGAGCGAGCCGTATGCCCGGTCCTCGTAGACATAGACGAGGGTCGGTGTCCCGTACACGTCGGTGATCCGCGCCGGCCGGCCCAGGGCCGCCGCCACCTCGGTGAGGCTGTCGCCCCAGCGCATGGCCATGGGGAGCTCGCCGCGGTACTGGTCGATCACGGCGTTGCCGGGGCCGTACAGCGACACAACCTCCACCGTCCCATCCCCGGAGGTGATCGCGGAGAAGTCGGAGCAGATCGCCGTCGCGCCGTCACCCACGGCGAGCGGCGCCGTGGGGCAGGTCGTGTCGCCCAGGACCGTCCCGAGCAGCGCGATCGGATCCACGCCGCCGTTGGCGGTCAGCGCCGTGCCGACGGCCGTCCCGCCGGCGAGGTGGACACCCACGCCCGCGACGATGAGCAGGTCGATCACGACGACGACGATGGCGAGCCGCCGGAAACCGGCGGCTTCGAGACGATGCAGGATCACTGGCGAGACCTTTCCACGGGACGTCCCTGGCGAGGATCATGCGCCGTCGCCCCTGCAAGGCCAAGTGCTTCCCGGGCCCGATCCACGGTCGGTCCGACTCCCGGCAACGTTTCCGCAACCGATCTCGCGCCGGGCCCAAGGGTGGCCTGCGGCCCGAGCCGCGAGGGCGAGCCCCCGAGGCTCAGCCCCAGTGGGTCGGGCGCCCCATGTCGCCCGGGACGACCGTCCGCCGGTCGCCGAGCGCGGCCTCGAGCTGCGAGCCGGTGAGGAACAGCGTCGCCGCGAGCGTCGCACCGCGGAGGTCGGCGGCCCGGAGGTCCGCGCCCGTCACGTCGGCGAGGGACAGGTCGAGGTCCCGCAGGTCCGCGCCGAGGAGCGTCGCGCCCCGCAGGTCGGCGCCTCGCAGGTCCAGCGACCGCAGGTCCGCCCCGGCCAGGTCCGCGCCCCGGCGGTCGAGCGCCGAGGCGGCGTACGGCGCCCGCGCGAGGGCGCTCGCCTCGCGCAGGAGCGCGGCCACGTCGGCGCGGTAGGCCTCCACCTCGGCCCGGCCCGGGCCGCCGGGCGTGCCTGCGCGGCCCGCCATGGCGTCGGTCTCGTCGCGCGCGGCGCGGAGACGGCCCGCGAGCGGGCGCGCCGCGGGGAGGGCGAGGGCCGTCTCGACGTACCACAGCAGCTCGTGGAGTGACCGCACGAGGTCGAACGCGGCGAACATGGCCGCCGCCACGGCCTCGTCGACCCGCCAGTCGGCGCCCGGGAAGGTCTCCGACGAGACCCGCTGGCCCGCCCCGAAGCAGTCGTACACGACGCAGCCCGGGAAGCCGGCGTCGCGCAGCCGCGTGTGGATGCCGCACCGGTTGTCGGCGGCGAGGTTGGGGCACGGGTCCCCGGCGAACTTGTCGAAGCCGAACTCGTCCGAGGCCGCGAAGGCGAGGGCGACGCAGCACAGCCCGACGCACCGCCCGCAGTCCGCGTGCAGGACCCGGATGGGTGCCGGCTCGTCCACGGCTGCTACCCCGGCCCGGCCGCGTCGTCCACGGGCTCGAGCACGAACACGGGGATGATGCGCGAGGTCTTCCGCTGGTAGCCCTCGTAGTCCGGCCAGACCTCGGTCGCCCGGCCCCACCAGAGCGCCCGCTCTTCGTCGGTCACCTCGCGGGCGAGGTAGTCACGGCGGACCGCGCCGTCCTGGAGCTCCACCCGGGGATTGGTGACGAGGTTGTGGTACCAGGTCGGGTGCTGGGGCGCGCCGCCGCGCGAGGCGACGACGGCGTAGATGCCGTCATGCTCGACGCGCATCAGCGCCGTCTTGCGCAGGTTGCCCGTGCGCGCGCCGACCGATGTGAGGACCACGATGGGTTTGCCGCGCAGCGTGGCGGCCTCGGCACCGCTGGAGGCCTCGTAGCGCTCGGCCTGCTTGCGGGCCCAGTCGAAGGTGCCAGGCTCGTACGTTCCTTGGAGGGGCATCAGGAGATGGTGGCACGGTTCCGCAGAGGCCGCCCGTACCCCCGGGTCTAGCGGATGATCGCGCGCCCGCTGCGGGCCCAGGCGCCGGTCCCGCCGCGGACCGACACGGTGCCCTCGAAGCCCCGGTCCAGCAGCAGGTTCGTCGCGCTCTGGCTGCGGCTCCCCGAGGCGCAGATCACCGCGTACGGCTTGTCCTGCTTGAGCTTGGCCACGCGCTCGGGGAGCTTCTTGAGCGGCACGTGGACGGCGCCCGGGACGTGCCCCCTCCGGAACTCCGAGTCCTCGCGCACGTCGAGGAGGCGGATGGTGCCGGCCGCGAGTCGGAGATCGAGCTCGGCGACCTCGATCTGGGGCGGGCCGAAGCGGCGCAGGAACGAGAACACGGGGGACTCTCCAGGTGGGTGACGGGGCGCCCGGCGCGCGTGGTCGCCGGCCCGCCAAGGATAGCCGGGGTTGCTCCGGCACCCCAGGATGAGCCCTTCGGCACTCGCGGAGCCGACGCTCGACACGGGGAGGCGACGGTCATCCGGGCCATGATCCCGGACCATGGCCGGCCATGCCCTCCCCACGGGCCCGCGCGCGTGCGTCGTGGCGGCGGCGTGGGCGATCGTCCTGGCGCACTCGCTCCTCCCCGTCGTGGTGGCGCAGGAGCTGCTCGGCCGGACCGTCGACGCCGACCTGCGGGCCGGGCTCTCGGTGGCGCTGATCCTGGTCTGTCTCGCGGCAACTGTCGCCTGGCGGCCCGCCCGGGCCCTCCGTCCGGTCCTGTGGCTGTTCCTCGCCCTGGTGACCGCCCAGAAGAAGTCTCCGACGCGTAAACGCTATCAGGGGTCCGATCTGGGGCGTCCTCGGACCCCTGTCCCTTGCCCCGCCGTCATCGCGGAGCCTGGGTGTCTGATGACTTCATTGTGGGGTTGCCCAGGGTGAAGGGCACGCAATCCTTATCAAGCGCACACATCCGACGCAGGACCGCCGCGCCCCGGGCTCCGCGCATTCGCGTTCGATCCCAACTTCGGTCGGCCAGCCCGGCGAGCGGCGACCGGGGGTTGCCGACCCGTCTGAAGGTCAACGCTGCGGTCTTGCGCACCAGCATCAACCTTCGTCAAGGCCAAGACAGCTCCGGAGGGTCCGTCGCCACGGTGGCCTGGGTGCCCTCCCTCGGTGCTGCGGGAAGTGTAACGACGGCCCGCGGTCGGGTGGGTCATCCGCAGAGGCTCGCGTCTCCCGCGGCGATCACCGCCCCCAGGAGGCGCGCTCTTGGGCCGACCCGCGCTGAGTCCCCGTACCAGTACTTCCTTCCCGTGGACGCTCTCGCGGTGGCTATATAGTCTCCGGGAACGGTGTGCCGGGATCCGTTCCGGCAAGCGTGAGTCCGCCACCACGGGGGTGGGCGGAACGCGAGGACATGACATGGAGCCAAGACGCGATCCAAACACTACAGGCGTCCCCCCCCCGGGGGGGGGAGTGTGACGGCTTCAGGAGCAGGGTCTCGCCAGCCGGCCCGTGCTCCCCGGCCCACGAGGCACGCCTCGCCCGGCTGCGGCCAGGAGGCCGACGCGGAAGCCGCGAGGACCCCGCTCGATGCCGTCTGGCTCACCGCCAGCGTCGCCTCCGCCAGGGAGGCCATCTTCGGTGGGGCACTGGACGGAACGATCACGAGCTGGAACCCGGGTGCCGAGCGGCTATTCGGGTACTCCGCGGCGGAGATGCTCGGCACCCGGGTGCTGCGCCTCGCGGAGCCCGGCAGAGCATCAATCGTTCGCGGGATCATCGCGCAGCTCCTCGATGGCGTCCACGTCGACCCATACCGGACGGTCCTGGTGGCGAAGGGTGGGGACCCCATCGAGGTGTCACTGTCGTCCTCGGTGGTGTTGGATGCGAAAGCCGCACCCATGGGCATCGTCGTCTTCGCTTATGACATCAGCGCCCAGCGGGCGGCCGAAGGAGCGCGCGATCGGCTCGGGGTGGTGGTAGAGCAGGCCATCGACGGCGTCCTCATCGTCGACGCCGAGGGCCTCGTGACCTACGCCAACGCCGCCTTCCTGGCGGCGACCGGGCACACCTCTGACGGACTGGTCGGCCGCCCCGCCGAAGCGGTCGCCGCGGAGCTGCTCGGCCCCGGTGGCTTCGCTGCCGTGGGGCAGGCGGCCGTCGCAGGTATGCCGTGGCGCGGAGAGGCCAGGAGGACGCTCGACGACGGCACAGTGCGCCACTTGTCGGTCACCGTGGCGCCAACCCGCAACGACGTCGGGGCCGTAACGGGCTACGTGGTGATTGAGCGCGACGTCACGCACCTGCGGGAGGTGGAGGCCGACCTGGCCTTCGAGGCGACCGTGCGGACCGTGCTCACCGCCGCTTTGTTCGAGTCACGCGCGACCGACAGCCTCGCGGACGCATTCGAGCTGATCTGCGACAAGCTGGCCACCCTGCCCGGCGTCGACTACGCCGGCGTGGAGGGCTTCTACGGCGAGGACGGGGTGGTCATCCTGGCCAGCCATGTGCCGGAGGGGTTCACCCTCGCGCGCGGGACGTCGATCCCGCCGACGCATGCCGCCTACGTGCGCGAGCGGGCGCAGCGCGGTCCATGGGCCGAGTACTGGAAGGCGCTGCCGGAAGACGGCATCTTCGACACGCTCATGCTCGACGCCGGCCTGAAGGCGCTGGCGATCGGTCCCATCGTGCACGGGGATCACGTCGACGGCCTGCTCTCGATCGGTACCCGCCAGGACGCGTTCGCGCAGGCGCTGGTGGAGAAGATGCCGGGCCTGGTGTCCTTCAGCACCGCGTCCAGCGCCCTGCTGGCGGAGCGGCTGCACGAGCGACGCCGCGAGGTCGAGCTGCGGGCAGCGATTGCCGCGGTGCTCGCGGCGGCGGCCTTCCACCCCGTCTTCCAGCCGATCGTCGATCTCCAGTCGGGCAACGTCGTGGGCTACGAGGCCCTCACCCGCTTCGACTCGGGGCAGCGCCCGGACCTGTGCTTCGGCGACGCCTGGTCGGTTGGGCTCGGGGCCGAACTGGAGATTGCGACCCTCAAGGCCTCCATCGCGGCCGCGAAGCGGTTGCCCCCCGGACGCTGGCTCGACCTCAACTTCTCGCCGCGCCTGCTGGCGGACCCCGACCACCTCGGCGCGCTGCTGTCCCCGGCCGAGCGCCCGATGGTGATCGAGATCACCGAGCACGACCTCATCGAGAACTACGCCACGGTGCGCGACGCCGTGCACGCGCTCGGCCAGGGCGTGCGCCTCGCCGTCGACGACGCGGGTGTCGGGATCGCGAACTTCGGCCACATCATCGAGCTGCATCCCGACCTGGTGAAGCTCGACATGTCCCTCGTGCGGGGGGTGAACGCCAGCCTCGGCCACCAGGCGATGGTCGTCGGCATGCACCATTTCTCGCGGACCGCGGGCTGCCGGCTCATCGCCGAGGGGATCGAGACCGAGGAGGAGGCCCGCACCCTGGCAGACCTCGGCGTGGAGTTCGGCCAGGGCTACTGGTACGGGCACCCGGAGCCGGTCGAGGCATGGGCGACCCCGACGTCGACGGGTTGACCGCACTCTTGGTCGCTCGCCCACCCGGTCGCGCCGTGGATGCGATCCGGCAGCACCCGCGTTTCCGGGTCGTCCAGGCGCGTGCGCTGCGCGGTGTGCTGTCCCGTGCAGCCGTCGTCCTCTCGCTGGTTTCGATCACGGGCTGCGCCCCGCTGCTCTGGCTCTATCCGCAGGAGGGTGCCGCCCTGGTGGTCGTCAGTGGAGTGGAGGCGACGGCCTGGGCGGTCATCGCCGTTCTCACCCGCCGCCTGGCGCGCCGGTATCTGGCACCGCTGGCCGCCTGCTTTGCGCTTCTCGTGCTGTTCGGCCCGTGGCTCACGATCGCGCTCCTGCCGGCCCAGCACGCGATGGCGATGGCCTATCTGGCCATCATTCCGCTCGCCGTGGGCCTGTTCGTGCCCTGGAGTTCGCATGCCCACCACCTGTGGCTGCTCGTCGTCGTTGCCGTGGCAGCCGGCGTTGCGGCGTCGCCATTGACCGCTTCGCTTCCGAGGGACGATCGCCTTGGACTCGTTGTCGCCATTGGCACCGCGAGCCTTCTGAGCTTCTTCGGCCAGGGCATGCTCGAACAGACGCGGCTGCTCGAGTTCGCCGAGAGGATGAGACTGCGTGACCTCGGCCAGCAGGCGCGCACGGCGTACGCAGAGATCGAACATCTCAACGGCAGGCTCCTGGAGAGCGCCCGGCGCGATCCGCTGACGGGCGTCGCCAACCGCCTCCGCCTCATGGAAGACCTGCCCGTCCAGTGGGATCGGCATGTCCGCTACGGCCACCCCTTTGCGGTGGCAATGCTCGATCTCGACCATTTCAAGGAGCTGAACGACCGCCACGGTCACCTCGCCGGCGACGCCGCACTGCGGGCCGTGGCACGCGCCCTCGGTGAGGCCACACGAGCCGGGGACGTCGTCTACCGCTGGGGCGGGGAGGAGTTCCTGGTGCTCCTGCCCGAAGCCTCCGAGACCGACGCGCAGGCGGTGGCGGAACGCCTGCGGCAGGCCGTTGTCGCGCTGGCCATTCCGAACAGCGACAACATCCCGTGGGGGGTGACGACGGCCAGCGTCGGCGTGGCGGTCGCATCACGCGGCACGGACGGCAACGCAGATGACCTGGTGCGCCGGGCCGACAACGCGCTCTATCGGTCGAAGGAGCGGGGTCGCAATCGCGTTGAAGCGTAGGGAACTCGCATGTCCAGGGAAATGGGCGACCCTGAAGCTCTGTTGCCGGCCACGGAGGACAGGCGTGGTGACGTGATCATTCCCAGACAGGGCCGGGATCTGGACCAAAGGCATGGATTTGCGAGTCGGACAGGCTGGCGAACCTACCCGATCGCGGCCTGCCAATCCTCACACAGCAGTGCGAGTGTCCGCTTCGAGACTTCTGGCCGATCCGCCACGAGTTCGGCGAGTACCACGTCCCGGAACAGGGCGTCCGGAGCCGGCCGAAAGTCCGGGGCGTGCGAGTCGCCCTTCCGCATCTCCTGGTAGCACTCGGCTCCTCGGGGTCCCACGATGTCGCGAGCGTGGCTGAGGATCGATGCGCGGCTGGCTGGTAGCGCCCTCTCGGCCTCTCGGCGAGCCTTGTCGAGCATCCTCCCGTGCTCCGTGACGACGAAGAACGGGTCCGTGCGGATACCTGCGTGTGATACCGCTCGCCGAGGGCGATAGCCTCCGCGACGGTCAGGTTCGCGGCTCGGTCGAAAAGCGCGGCGATGGTGGGGCTCAGGGTGGCGGCCATGTCGGGCTCCTGCGGTTTGTCGGCAGACCGGGCGGTCTGGACCCGGAGAGTCGGGCAGCGCGCTGTCGCGTTCGGGCTCGAACCGCCGGAAGAGGGGGATCGGAAGCCGTCCCCAATCCTTACGACTCACAAGATCACATGACCTCCCTTATGCGTGCGTTCGCGGGTCGTTCGCGGCCCTGCAGAGCGGCACAGAGATCGCTCGTGACCTTGCCCGTGATCTTTACGTCATCAAATTCTCGAGCATCTCCGGCTACTGCTGGTGGTGTCAGGAGCAAGCCAAGGAGGGGCAGAAACACCTTGGTCAGCGGACGGGTGTCCCCACTGCAAGCGAGCGATCTGATCCGTAGGCACCCGCCGCCATCCTCGACACCGAGGCACAGAGTCCGGTCGTCGTGTATGGAAGTGATCAGTAGAACGTCCAGTGGATCGCCTATACGAGGCTGGACCGCCTGCCGTTCCTCGCGGAGCGCCTCGGTGATCCGTCGTTCGGCGTCTTCATGCCCGCCGAGCAGGCGCTGAACCTGGTCGTGCTGACGCGGGACCGGCGGGCGTTCTTCCTCGCCATGGGCGACCCGGCCGCTCCGACCGCTCCGGTGCGCTGGATGGGCGTTGGCGAGGGTGCCCGGTGGAGCTCCCTGGGCCCCATCCTCGCCGTCGCGATCACCGGCGGCACGCTCGCGTTCCTGGTGCTGTCCGGGGCGCCGTCGATCGACGGGCTGGCGCGCGCGATCCCCCTCCTCCCGGTCGTCCTCGCGTGCGCGGCCGTGAACGCGTTCAACGAGGAGGGCACCTACAAGGCCGGGTTCCTCGCGGTCCTCCTCGGCCCCGTGGGCGAGCGCAACGCCCTGCGAATGGTCGCGGCCTCCTTCGGCCTCGCCCACTTCTATGGCATGCCCTACGGCATCGTGGGGGTGGTGCTCGCGTGGTTCCTGGGCTGGATCCTGGCGCGCTCGATGCTGGAGACCCGCGGCCTGTGGTGGGCCTGGTTCATCCATTTCCTGCAGGACGTGGCGATCTTCGGGTTCATGGCCGTGGGGGCCATCACGCCCGGGGGATCCTGAGGGACCGGAAGGCCCGGTCACCCGCGCCGGGCGCCGCCGGCGGGGTCAGGCCGCCTGCGGCAGGTCCACCACCCACCTGCGGTCGTGGAGCCCCTCGCGGATGAACGACGGGAGCCGGGACGGATTCGAGAGCGAGGCGCACGTGAGCCAGGCCGCCCCGTCGTGGACGGTGACGGTCAGGTTGTTGCCGCAGGCGCAGAAGGCGGGGGAACGGAGGGCCGCGTCGATCGCGACCAGGACGGAGTCGTCGTGCAAGGCACGCACCTCCAGGGCTCCCGCTGTCCGGATCGCCGGTGCCCGTGGGGCGAGGTCGATCCGCGGGAGCAAGCCGTCGTGGCCCAACTTCATTGCGCACCGGGCGCAGGATCCACGACCCGGGCCGCTGCCACCCCTTGGCGGACGAAGCGCACCCGTGCTGCCGATGGTCACCGACGACCGCGGCCGCAACAAGGTCGCGCTGGGTGACGCCCGGGTTGCGCTTGAGATAGTCAGCTAGTCCAAGTTGCGAAGAGGGACCGCGTCGGCCGGTCGGCCCGGAGACGCTCAGCGACCCGCGGGCGCGAGCCTCCGGACGGGTGCCGATTGCCGCTGGGAGGGCCGGGCGACCCGGGCGAAGATCCGCCCGTAGGCGGCCCCCGTGGCGGACCAGACCTGGTCGCGCGTCGCCTCGTACGCCCTGGCGCCCATGGCGTCACGCGCCTTGCGGTCGCCCAGGAGCCTGATCACGGTCTCGGCGAGCAACTCGGGCGACCCGGGGGCCACGAGGGCCCCGCGGCCCTTGGCCAGGCGCTCCTTCGCGTAGGGGAAGGGCGACGCGACGACGGCCTTGCCGGCTCCCATCGCGTACGACAGCGTCCCCGATGTGACGCGGTCGAGATCGAGGTACGGCGCGAGGAAGATGTCGGCCGCCTCGACCCAGGTGGCGAGCTCCACGCGGCCCATGAAACGGTCCGCGAAGCGCACGTGGGCGCCCATGCCCAGCGCCTCGACCTGGGCCGTGAGCGATTCGCGGTAGGCCTCTCCGTCGGTCGCGACGCGGTCCGGCGCCGTGGCGCCCAGGATCACGTACAGGGCCGTGGGGTCGGCGGCGACGATCGCGGGCATCGCCGCGATGGCCGCCTCGTAGCCCTTGCCCGGGGCGAGAAGACCGAAGCTCAGCAGGACCTTGCGACCCTGGAGGTCCAGACGGGGCTTGATGGTGTCCGGGTCGACCAGCGGGAGGTGGGGGACACCGTGCGCGACGACCTCCACGTGCTGGGGGTCCACGCCATAGGTCTTGGTGAGCAGCGCCGAGGCGCCCGCGGACAGGACGACCGTCGTGGCCGACGCGCGGGCAAGCTCCGTGATGATCCCGCGTTGGGCCGGTGTGGGAGTGCGTGGCAGCACGTGGAGGGTGGTCACCAGCGGCAGGCGGAGCGCTGTGGTGAACGCCAGGACGTGCTCGCCGTCGGCGCCGCCGAAGATCGACGGGTCGTGCTGGAGCGAGACCACGTCCACGACGCCGTCGTTGAGCGCCTCCGCGATGAGCGTGTAGTCCTCGAGCGTGTCGCGCCGGATGCGGTGACGGACCTCGGCCGGGTAGGTGGCCGGCCCGTCGGGCGGGTGGACGGCGACGATCTGCCGGGGGAAGGCGGCGGTCGCCAGGTCGTAGGTGAACGTGGCGATGCCGCAGGGGTGCGGCATGTACGTCGCGACGAAGGCCGTCGTGGGGATCGTGGAGCTCCGATCGATGGACCGGCCGACCGCTGACGACCGGCCGATCCGTGAAGGCCGGTTAGGCCTCGGTCACCTGGATCGCACGCGGCCCCTTGGGGCTCGTCTCGATCTCGAAGGAGACCCGCTCGCCCCCGACCAGGCGGTCGAAGTCGAGAGGGGCCTGGAGGCCGCCGCGGTGGAAGAAGTAGTCCTTCCCGTCCTCGGCAGTAATGAAGCCGAAGCCGCGATCGGCGACGACCTTCTTGATCGTGCCCGCAGTCATGGGCAGATCCTTCCTCTTCCCGAACCCGAAAGCCGACGCACGGCCCGTTCGAGAAGGAGGGTCGACCACGCGGAGCGTTGCCACGAGTTGCGGCAACGAGACCCACGGTACTCGCAATGGGCCGATCTCACAATGGGCGGGCTCGACCGTGCCCGGCCGACGCGATCCGAGGGCTGTCCCGGCTCCGGTCAGGCGCCCGTCGCACCCTCGCCGGCGACGACCCACGCGGACCCGTCCGGGCCGTCGCGGACCTCGAGCCCGGCCGCGGCCAGGCGGTCGCGGATCCGGTCGGCCATCGCCCAGTCGCGGCTCGCCCGGGCCGTGTCGCGCAGCTCGAGCAGCGCCTCCACGAGCGGCGCCAGCGTCTCGCGCGGGTCCGTCGCGCCCGTGGCGGCGCGTTCGCCGAGGCGGACGATCAGCGACCGGAACGTGGCGCTCGCGTTGTCGAGGTCCGGGCTGTCCTCCCCGGCCCGCACCCGGGCGGCGATCGCGCCGTCGAGGTCGAGGAGCGCCGCGACCGCGTCGGCCACCTGCCCCTCCTCGAGCGCGGCGATGAACGTCCCCTCAAGGTGGGCCATCTCGTCCCGGAGCGGCGCGGCGGGCCGTGCCGGCCGGGTCCCGGCGCCTGTCGTCGCGATGGCCGCCTCGCGGACGGCATCCGCTGACTGACCTGTCGCGAGCCCGTGGGCCGCCTCGCCCAGCGCCGCGATCGCGATCGCCTCGCCACCCGTGAACCGGGTGCTCCGGCCGTCGACCCTGACGGTCACGCCGCCCAGGCCGGCGATCGTCGCGGTTCCCGCGTCGAGATCGAGCAGCAGCGCCGTGTGGCTGTCGACGCCGAGCACGAAGGCACCCTCGGGCAACGCCGTCTCCAGGACGCGCAGCCGGCGTTCGCCCATGTAGCAGAACCGCGTGTCGTGGTGGCCGCCCTCGGCGTTGTCGTAGTGGGGGACGACGGCCGCCCGCAGCCCGGTCGCGGCGCCGAGCAGGTCGAGCCCCTCGAGCCACCGCGGCTCCTCGCCGACCTTGTAGATCTCGTAGACCGGGATGGTCACGACGCCCAGCGTCAGGGCCGCCGCGCTGGCCATCGTCAGCACGCCGCCCGTGGCGATCTTCTCGGCGAGGGCGGCCGGGATGGGGCCGCCGGCCCAGTGGCGGAGCGCGTAGCTGGGGCTCCCCGGGCCGGCCATGACGTAGCGGGCCTCGCGGACCCGGGCCACGGCGGTGGCCTGCGTCACGGCGTCCACGTCCCGGCTCCGGTACGTGGCGACCTCCACCGGGTGCCCGACGCTGGTCGCGAAGAACTCCACGGTCCGGGCAGAGAGCTCGTCGGCGTTCTCCTGAAAGCCGTACGGGGTATCCAGGATCGCGGCCGGGATGCCGGCCCCACCGGGACCCGAGGCCGCGCCCAGCCGCTCGAACAGCGCCCGGTGGACCTTGGCCATGGCGGGGGCGGTCTCGCCCGAGCCCATCACCGCCAGGATGCGGGGGATGGCGGTCACGTGAAGAACCCCCCGGTCACGCACTCGATCATCACGTCTGCGAGTTCGGCCGGGTGCTGCGCGTGGATGTCGTGGTCGCCCGTGAACCAGCGGACGCGCGCCCTCGGCAGCGCGGCCAGCGCCCGATCGACGTCCTCGCGCTTGCGGGCGAGGCGCTCGTCATCGGCGCCGTCCCCGGCGTCCGCGGGGATCAGCAGGACCGGCCCGGTCATCTCGGGGTAGCGCTCCGACGGCCGATGGTCCCACATCCCGCGCAGGACCTCGATGTGCCGCTCGAAGGTCAGCCACGGCGCGACGCTGCCATCGGGGCAGACCTCGAAATTGGCGAGCGTGCCGGCGATCCCGGTCTCCGGCCAGCCCGGATGGGCGCCACGGACGTAGGCCTCGATGTCGTCGCGCCGCAGGCCGGCCAGCCGGGGCGGCGCCAGGACATCGCGGCAGGCCTCCCAGGTGGGAAAGACCGCGCTCGGCTCCAGCCAGCCGCCGTCGACGCAGGCGATCCCCCGGAGCCGCGAACCGTGCCGGGCGGCGAGCTCCAGCACGACGTTGCCGCCCCAGGACTGTCCGGCCACCACGGGCCGGTCCAGGCCCATGCGATCGATCAGGGCCGCCAGGTCGTCCGCGACGGTGGGGACGTCGTAGGGTCCGTCCGGCCGGGACGAGCGACCGTGCCCCCGGAGGTCCACGGTGACGGCCGGGTACCCGCGCTCCGTGAGCCGCGCCGCGACGCCGTCCCACATGCGGGCGTTGGAGGCGAGGCCGTGGACGAGGACGAACGGCACGGCGCCCCCGTCGGCCGCCCCGTCCGCCGCCCATGCATCCGCCGCGAGCTCCACGCCATCTGCGACCTCGATCCGGACGGTCTCCATAGACCCGATTGTGCCCGGTTCGCCACACGGTGTCGCCTGGGGGGGGATGCGGGGTCGTGGCCAGCGGCGGGCGGACGCACTAGCCTGTGGGCGGGCGGACGCACTAGCCTGTGGGCGGGCGGACGCACTAGCCTGTGGGCGGGCGAGGCGGGTCCGCCGGACGCCGCCCGAACCGACCGGCAGGAGACCCTCGTGCGACACGGACTCGTCGGCTACGGCTTCGGCGGCCGCTGCTTCCACGCCCCGTACATCCAGGCCGCCCCGGGGATCGAGCTCGTGGGCGTCGTCACGCGCTCCCCGGAGCGACGCGCCGAGCTGGCGTCGGACTACCCGGGCGTGCCCGCCTACGACTCGCTGGCGGACCTGCTGGCGGCGGGCGTCGACAGCGTGACCATCACGACGCCGCCCGCAACGCGTCGCGAGCTGGTGCTCGAGGCCATCGCAGGCGGGGTCCACGTCGTCGCCGACAAGCCGTTCGCGCCGACGGCCGCAGGTGGACGCGAGCTCGTGGCGGCCGCCCGTGCGGCCGGCGTCGGGCTCAATGTCTACCAGAACCGGCGCTTCGACGCGGACATCCGGACGCTCGCCGCAGTCCTCGAGCGAGGCGACGTCGGCGAGCTCTGGCGCGTGGAGAGCCGGTTCGACCTCGACGACCCGGGGACGCTGGAGGCGGGCCCGCACGGCGGTCTGCTCCGGGACATCGGGGCGCACCTCGTCGACCAGCTGCTGTGGCTCCTCGGTCCGGTCACCGGCGTCTACGCGGAGCTCGATTGGGTGGACGGGCCCGAGGGGCGGACCGACGCCGCCTTCGCGCTGTCGCTGACGCACGCGAGCGGCGTCCACACGCGGGCGAGCGCGAGCAAGCTCAACCACAACGAGGAGCGCGAGCTCCGGGCGTACGGCTCCGCCGGCTCGTACATCGCGTCGGGCACGGACGTCCAGACCCGGGCGATCCTGGCCGGCCGCCGGCCCGCCACGGACGGCGACGCATGGGGCTACGAGGACGAGGCTCGCTGGGGGATCCTCGCGACGGGCGCGGGGACGGTCCGGGTCCCCTCGGAGCGAGGCGCCTACCAGGACTACTACGCGCAGTTCGCGGCGGCGGCGCGAGGCGAGGCGGCGTGGCCGGTCCCCGGCGAGGAGGCGGTGCGCACGCTCGAGGTGCTCGATGCCGCGCGGAGGAGCGCGCTCGAGGGGCGGGTGGTCCGGCCCGGCGAGGACTGACTCCCCGGCGAGGACTGACCGCCTCGGGCCTGCGACCCGGCGCCCGACGCCCCGCTACGAGGCGAAGGGCAGCATCCCCCAGACCGACGGGAGCCCCTCGGTTCCGGCGGTATGTCCCGCCCCGATGTCGTGGGCCAGGCGATTCCGACCGTGCCCGCGATCGAGGCGCCGGCCACGGCATACAGGAGGTTTGAGACCGGGACCAGGGTGGCGGGAAGCGTGCCGGGAGGTCGTTGAGGGTCATGCCCAGGCCCTGCGCCGCGAGCCCGACGGCGAGGCCGCCCTGGACGAAGCGCCGCTGACCCGTGGAGCGCGCGGCCGCGACCACGAGGCCGATCGCGACCAGCAGCGCTCCGAGGAGCAGTCGCTCGGGGGTGGCGGGCCATGCCGGGCTCGCGGGTCGTTTCTCGATCGGGACGGCCTGGAGCGCGGCCCGCCCGAAGGGGGGAGGGCCCGCAGGGGCACGGCGGATCCGGCCGTGCCCCGTGATGGCGACGATGCGCAAGGGCACCCCGCACCGTGTGACGGGTCCCGCGCGCGGGCGACCGCGAGGCTCGGATTCGCGGGACCAATGGCCCCCGCGACCGCGCGATCGCGTACCTATGCTCACCGTGCGGATACCGTCGGGTCCCGACCCCGGTGCTGCTGCTCCCGTCGGAGGTCGCCGTCGTCGTGACGAGGGGCCACGTCCGGTACTCCGGCAGCCCTACGAGGCACGCGGGCTCCGCCCAACTCCAATCATCTCGTGGCAGGGCTCGCCGCGAAGGCAGCCAGGCGCCCCATCGGTAGGTGGCCATGCACTGCATCGTCCTCGTGAAGCAGGTCCCGGACGTCAGCAACATCCCGGAGGACGCCTGGGATCGCGAGAAGGGCACCCTGCGCCGCGGGCTCCTGGACAGCATCCTCAACCCGCTGGACCTCCACGCGCTCTCGTTCGCGCGGCGGATCACCGCCGGGGACCCGGCGGCCAGGACCGTCTACCTGACGATGGGCCCGCCGCAGGCTCGGGAGGTCCTCGCCGACTGCATCTCGCGCGCCCCGGGCGACGCCGTCCTGCTGACCGACCGCGTGATGGGCGGCGCCGACACGGTCGCCACGGCCTACTCGCTGGCCCAGGCCGTCCGCCGGATCGAGCGCGAGCTGTTCGAGGGCAACCGGGACTACCTCATCGTCACGGGCATGCAGTCCGTGGACGGCGACACCGCGCAGGTCCCGCCGCAGCTCGCCGAGGACCTGGGCATCGACCAGGTCTGCTACGCCCAGGACGTCCACCTCGAGCCCGAGCTCACCTTCCGGCACATCGGCGCGCAGGGGACCGAGGACGTGGTCCCGCTCCGCTTCCCGGCGCTGGTGACGGTCACCGCCTGCACGGACACGCTGTACCGCAGCTTCCACTCCGCCCGTGCGGCGCGTGCCGCCACGATCCACACGTGGAGCGCGGCCGATGTCGCCGCCGCCCCGGACCGGTGCGGCATCAAGGGCTCGCGGACCACCGTGTACCGCATCTTCTCCCCGTCCGAGGACCGGGCGAAGACCTGCGAGATGGTGAGCGACCCGGCGGAGCTGGTGCGCAAGGTCAGGGCGAAGTACCGCCTCGCGACGGGCGGCCCCGCCGTCCACGAGGAGGGCGCCTACGCGCTCGACGGCCGCGAGCCCACCCACCGGGGCGGGTTCTGGATCCTCGCCGAGCGCGAGGGCGACGGCATCAAGTCCGTCAGCCTGGAGCTCCTCGGCAAGACCCACGAGCTGGCCGCGTTCCTCGGTGAGCAGGTCTCCGCGGTCCTCCCGGGCGCCGACGCCGGGGACCTGCCGGCGGAGCTGATCGCGCACGGCGCGGACGTCGTCTACGCCATCGAGCACCCCAAGCTGGCCCAGTTCTCGCCGCTGCCCTACCGGGCTGCGATCGCCGGTCTGGTCCGGGAGCACAAGCCCCAGGTCATGCTCTTCGGCGCCACGCCGATGGGCCGCGAGCTCGCTCCGCGCATCGCCTATGCGTGCGACTCCGGGCTGACCGCGGACTGCACCAAGCTCGAGATCGGGGACTATGCCAAGGGCGGCCAGGACCTCGTCGGGATCCTGAAGCAGACCCGGCCGGCCCTGGGCGGCAACATCATGGCCACGATCATGACCAAGGACTCGCCCACGCAGATGGCGACGGTCCGGCCGGGCGTGTTCAAGGTCCCGCCGCGGGACGAGGCGCGCACCGGTGAGGTCGTGCGCATCACCCCCGAGCTCGGCGACAGCGCCGATGGCGTCCGCATCACGCCGGTCGAGTCGTTCGTGTCCAAGGTGAGCATCCGGGACGCGAAGATCATCGTGGCCGGTGGTCACGGGATCCGCAACAAACTGGAGTTCGACGGTCTGCTCCAGCCCCTCGCCGACGGCCTGCAGGTCGCGCTGGGTGACGACGCGAAGGTCGCGGCCTCCCGCCACGCGGTCGAGGACGGCTTCACCACCCACGACTACCAGGTCGGTCAGACCGGCCAGACGGTCGCCCCCAAGCTGTACGTCGCGGTCGGGATCTCCGGCGCCGTGCAGCACGTGTCCGGGATGCAGATGTCGGACACGGTGGTGGCGATCAACAAGGACCCGCGGGCGCGCATCTTCAACTACGCGGACTTCGGCGTGGTGGGTGACCTCGAGACGGTCGTGCCCCAGCTCGTTCGCGCGACCAAGGAGGCCTAGCGATGGACGGCATCGACATCCTCGTCGTCGGCGCCGGTCCCGCCGGCCTGGCCGCGGGGCTCCGGGCGAAGCAGGCGGCGACCGCCGCCGGCCGCGAGCTCTCGGTGGCGGTCATCGACAAGGCGCCCGCTCCCGGCAACCACGTGCTGTCGGGCGCCGCGTTCGAGGCGGCCTGCCTGGACGACCTGCTCCCGGGCTGGCGCGACCTGCGCAACCCGTTCACCACGGGCCTCGTGCCAGTCGAGCGGGACGACCTGTACTTCCTGCGGCCCAAGGCCGCCAACCGGATCCCGTCGCTCCTGGTTCCCTCCCGCATGCACCACGACGGCGACGTGATCATCTCGATCTCGCGCCTGGTGGCGTTCCTCGCCGAGCAGGCCGAGGCGGCGGGGGTCGAGGTCTACCACGGGTACTCCGCGAGGTCCCTCATCGTCGAGGACGGCGCCGTCAAGGGTGTCCGCCTGGCCGAGGTGGGCCTCGCGCACGACGGCGCCGCGAAGGGCAACCACCTCGACGCCGAGGAGATCCGTGCGCCGATCACCGTCCTCGCGGACGGCACCCACGGCGTCATCTCGACGCAGTTCACCGAGCAGTTCGGCGGCGGCGCGGTTCCCCGGGTCTTCTCGCTGGGCATGAAGGCCATCGTCCAGTTCCCGGAGGCCAGCCCGTTCGGCACCAACCGCGTGATGCACACCCTGGGCTACCCGATGCCGCCCAGCGTGTTCGGAGGCGGCTTCCTGTACGCGATGGGCGAGAAGACCGTCGCGGTGGGCCTGATCCTGGGCCTGGACTGGAAGTACGGCGACCTCAACCCCCAGCGCGAGTTCGAGACGTTCCGCGCCCACCCGTTCATCGCCCGGTTGCTCAAGGGTGGCGTGACGGCGGCGACCGGCGCCAAGACCATCCCCGAGGGCGGCTACAACGCGTTCGGGGCGCTGTCCGCGCCCGGGGCGATGGTGGTCGGCGACGGCGCCGGCTTCGTCAACATGGAGAAGATCAAGGGCATCCACTACGCCATCCGGTCCGGCATGGCCGCGGCCGACACGGCGCTTGAGGCGCTGCGCCCCGACGGCTCGGTGGGGTCGCTGGACGCCTACCGGGAGCGGCTGGAGGGCAGCGGGATGCTCGCGGAGTTCCGCCACGCGCGGAACTACCGGCAGGTCTTCAAGTACGGCCTGTTCGTCGGCACGCCGCTCTCGCTCGTCCAGTCGAAGATCCCGGCCACGATCGGGATCCACCGCGATGGTGCCGCGACGAAGAAGGGCGCCCGGCTCAACCGCCCGGACCCGGGTCGGATGGACGGGGCCACCTTCGTGGCGCTGACCGGCACGGTCCACCGCGAGGACGAGCCGTCGCACATCGAGATCACGGACCCGCAGGCCTGCGTCGCGTGCGAGGCGGACTACGCCAACGCATGCACGCACTTCTGCCCGGGCCAGGTCTACCGCTGGAGCGGTTCGGAGGTGGTGCTCTCCCCCTCGAACTGCCTCCACTGCATGGCCTGCTCGGTGAAGTGTCCGAAGGACGCCATCAGGTGGGTCCCGCCCGAGGGCGGCGAGGGGCCGCGCTACAAGCAGCTCTAGGTCCAGGGTCCGGGGTTCCGCCACGGCCCACCGATCCGCCATGGCCCACCGATCCGCCACGGCCCAGCCCGCGGCGTGGCTCAGCCTGGTGCCAGGACCTCGTGCAGTCGCAGAGCTCGAGGCCGGATTCGACGATGCCGGCGGTGAGCTCCGCGTCGCGAGGCGCCGCCTGGCTCACAGCTGAGCCACGGCGCCATTCGATCCCCTACGAACGGGGGGTCGCCCGGCAGGCCATCTCCTTGTCGAATAGACCTTGTGCAGGGTCCCCGGCGCCCGACACCCTCGTGAGCCTGCGGGGCACCTGCGTCCCGGGTCCCCCGAGGTGGCTGATGGCGAGCACGGCACGATCCGGAGCGCGACGGTCGCGGTCGCCCGCGCTCGCAGTCGTCGCGCTGGCCCTGGTCATCGCCGGCTGCGGGCCCGGGGCGCCTGCCCTCGCCCCGGTTGCCCTCGCCCCGGTTGCCCTCGTCCAACCCGTCGAGGATCCGTCGGCACCCGCGCCGGAGCCGACCGCGTCCGTCCCGCTGGACGACCCGACCGGCGAGCCGGATCCGACGGCCACGCCGGCCCCGCCCGCCCCGGTGCTCGTCCCGCTCGTCCCCGTCACGGGCTTCTGGTCCGCGGAGCGCACGATCACGCGTTCCGCCCTCGCGGCGGCGCTCGCCGGCGCCGGGCGCGGCCGCGAGCCCGGCGCCTCCTCGTCAGCGTTGCGGACCTCCCCTCGCTCGCCACCAGTCTCGGCGTGCGGCCCGGGAGCAACGTGCGGGCGCTGGCGCCCGCCGACATCCGCGCCGGGCTCGCGGCCGCGCCCGGGGCCCTGGGGATCATCCGCGCGGAGGACGTGACCCCGGCGGTCCGGGCCCTCGCCGTCGGCGGCGTGAGCCTGTTCGGCGGCGGCCGCGTCCGGGACCTGTCGGCGTGGCCGCTGCTGGTCGCCGAGCCACCCGAGGCGCTCCCGACGACCTTCCGACCGGCCGCGGCCTGGACCCTCGTCGCGGGCGGCGACGTGATGCTGGACCGCTACGTCTACCGCCGGGTCGTCCTCGACGGCCTGGGGGCCAACCACCCGTGGAACGGCGGCCTCGGCCGGATCACCTCGCGATCCTGCTGCGGCTACCCGGGGTTCCGGATCGTCAAGGGGGCGAGGACCACCGACAACGGTGCGGTGCGCACGCTGCTGCGCGGCGCGGACGTCGCGATGGTCAACCTCGAGGGCCCGGCGCCCGACGACTTCCGCTACCACACCTCGGGCTTCATCTTCTCCATGGATCCGGGGCTCCTGACCGGGCTGCGCTCGGCCGGCATCGACGTCGTCTCCCTCGCCAACAACCACATCCGCAACTGGGGCGCGAGCGGCGTCCGGGACACGATCCAGAACCTCGACGCGCTGGGGATCCGTCACGCCGGCGCCGGCCGGACGAGCTCGCAGGCCCGGCGGCCCGCGTGGCTGACCGCCGCCGGGCTTCGGATCGCCATCCTCGCCTACAACGGGGTCGGGGCCTACGGCGGCATCGGCGGATCGCCCAACGCGACGTCGACCCGGGCCGGCGCCGCGCCCCTGACCATGGCCGCCGTCCGGGCCGACATCCGCGCCGCGTGCACCGCCGGCGCCGACGTCGTGATCGTGTTCCCGCACTGGGGCGTGGAGTACACCGACCGTCTCAACGCGCAGCAGGCGAGCCTCGCCCCGAAGATCCTCGCGGCCGGGGCCGACGCGGTCCTGGGCGGGCACTCCCACTGGGCTGGGCCCATCCGGCTGTTCGGCAACCGCCTCGTCGTGTATTCCATGGGCGACCTCGTGTTCAGCCTCGAACACGACGAGCGCACCCAGGAGGGGATCCTGGTCGAGCTCACGTTCACGGGGAAGCGTCTCGCCCAGGTCACGCTCCACCCCACCCTGATGGTCGGCAGCGTCCAGCCGAACATCATGGTGCCGTCCGGCGGTGGGTCCACGCTCCTCGCGGCCATCCACCGCGCCTCGGCCCGGCTGGGCGGCCCGTAGCCGACCGCCCACGACGGGCCGGACCAGGGTGACCGCACACGACGGGCCGTCCGGCTCATCGTGGCCCGGGACCCCGCGGCTACGATCGGCACCTGTCGTGAGTGGCGGGTCGCGGCCCGCCGCCGGCGCGCGGCGCCCGGCGACCCGGAGCCCGGAGGAGCAGCGTCTCGTGAAGAAGCTCAACGTCACCGTCAACGGGCGGCCCGTCGAGGTCGTCGCGGACGAGCGGCAGACGGTGCTGCTGGACGTGATCCGCGAGGACCTGGGCCTCATCGGCACCAAGCAGTCGTGTGACCGGAAGGGCCAGTGCGGGACCTGCATGGTCCTCGTGGACGGCAAGGCCGTCCTCTCGTGCGTCACGAAGGTCGCGGGGCTGGGGGGCGCAGCGGTCACCACGATCGAGGGGCTGGGCACGCCGGACCACCCGAACCTCGTCCAGCAGGCGTTCGTGCTGGCCGGCGCCGTGCAATGCGGCTTCTGCATCCCCGGCATGGTCGTCACGGCCGAGGAGCTGCTCCGCGCGAACCCGGACCCCACCCGCGACGAGGTCAAGCGCGCCCTCCGCCGCAACCTCTGTCGCTGCACGGGCTACGTCAAGATCATCGATGCCGTCCAGCTGGCCGGCCGGTTCCTCCGCGGCGAGGTCACGCCCGCGGAGCTCACGCCGCCCGCGGACGCGCCTGCCATCGGCACCTCGTTCCCGCGCCCGTCGGCGATGGCCAAGGCGACCGGGACGGCCATGTTCGGGGCCGACATCCGGATGCCGGGCGCGCTTGAGATCGCGGTCGTCCGCAGCCCGCACGCGCACGCCTGGATCCGCGGCATCGACACCACCCTCGCCGAGGCGATGCCCGGCGTCGCGGGCGTGATGACCGCCGCTGACATCAAGGGCACGAACCGGCTCAAGTACCAGGTCGCGGACCGGCCGATCCTGTGCGACACCAAGATCCGCACGCTGGGCGACGCCATCGCGATCGTCGCCGCCGAGACGAAGGCACAGGCGATGGCCGCGGCGGAGGCCGTCAGCGTCGACTACGAGCCTATGGCGGTCCTCGATTCGCCCGCCAGGGCCCTCGCCAAGGACGCCCCGCGCGTCCACGAGGACACGCCCAACCTGTGCTACAGCCAGCCGATCATCAAGGGCGACGCCGCCGCCGCGTTCGCGTCGGCCGCGGCCGAGGTCACCGCGCGCTTCACCACGCAGCTCGTCCACCAGGCGCCCATGGAGCCCGAGGTGAGCCTGGCCTGGATCGAGGGCGAGGGCGAGGACGCCGAGCTCGTCATCGTCGGGCGGAGCATCAACATCCACCTCCACATGCAGACGCTCCAGGAGGCACTGGGTTTCGAGGCGATCCGCTACGAAGAGCCCTTCGCGGGTGGTCAGTTCGGCATCAAGGTCGAGATCATCACCGAGGGTATCGCAGGCGCCGCCGCGCTCCACTTCAACCGCGCGGTCCGCTACGTTCCCAGCCTTCACGAGTCGATGGTCATCACGTCAAAGCGTCACCCGTTCGAGATCGAGACGCGGCTCGCCGCGGACGCCGACGGGCGCCTGACGGCGATGGCGATGGACATCACGGTCGACAACGGCGCCTACATGAGCCTCGGCCGGGTCATCGTCAACCGCGCGCTGCACATGCTCACCAGCGCGTACCTCGTGCCAAACCTGGCCGTGACGAGCCGCCTCGTGTACACGAACAACCCGTGGGGTTCCGCCGCCCGCGGGGCCGGGCCGCCCCAGACGCACTTCGCGCTCGAGGCCGCGGTCGACATGCTCGCCGAGAAGATGGGCATCGATCGACTCGAGTTCCGCAAGCGCAACTCGCTGCGGCCGGGCGAGGCCAAGGCGACCGGGCACGTGGTCACCGAGTGGCCGTTCCCCGGGCTGTGCGACGCGATCGAGGGCCGCTACGAGGCCGCGCTCGCCACGGCGCGTCGCGCGCCGGTCGACGGCCCCCTTCGACGGGGCGTGGGCCTGGGTGCGGCGGCGTTCGGGATCGCCATGCCGGGCGACAAGTCGATCGGGTTCGTGGAGCTCGACCCCGATGACGGCGTCACGGTCTACATGGCCACGGGCGACCCTGGCGAGGGCAACGACTCGATGATCAGCCAGCTCGTGGCGTCCGTCCTGGACCTGGCGCCGGCGAGGGTCCGCCTTCGCACCCGCAGCACCGCGGACACCGCGGCCTCGGGGCCGGTCTCGGGCAGCCGGGCGACGTACATGCTGGGTGGGGCCGCCGTCGACGCGGGGACGCACCTGCGGGAGGCGATGGACGAGCTGGGCTCGCACACCTACCAGGCGTTCATCGAGGCCAGCCTGCCGATCCGCTACCAGGGCAAGCGCACGACCCTCGAGACCGCGCCGCTGGACCCGGAGACGGGTCTTGGGCCCTCCTTTGAGGTCCAGGTGTTCTCGGTCCAGATGGCCGAGGTCGAGGTCAACATCGAAACGGGCGAGGTCCGGGTGGTGAAGATCACCTCCGCGGCGGATCCGGGCCGCGTGATCCACCCGCTCAACACCGAGGGCCAGCTCCACGGCGGCATGGACATGGGCATCGGTTTCGCGCTCCGCGAGGAGTACGTGCCCGGCAAGTCCAGGGACTGGATCACCTTCAAGTTCCCGAACATCCGCTACGCGACCGACATGGAGACGATCCTCGTCGAGACGCCACGCGAGCTGGGCACGCTCGGCTCCGTGGGGATCGGGGAGATGGCAATGGTGTCCACGGCTCCCGCGATCATGAACGCGATCCGGGACGCCACGGGCGCGATGGTCTTCGACCTCCCGGCGACCCCGGAGCGCGTCAGGGCGGCGCTGGCGGCGGTCCCGGCCCGCGAGGGCGAGGCGGCGGTCCCGGTCGGCTGACCCGGGTCGCGCGGCGCGCCACGTCCGATGGCCGAGACGGCTCGCTCCCGCTCGCTACGGACCGTCGCGGGCCGCGAGGTCTACTTCGACGACGAGGGGTTCTTCTGGGACGCCGACGACTGGTCCGAGGCGGCCGCCGAGGAGCTCGCCCGCGAGCGCGGCATCGATGGCATGGACGAGGTCCAGTGGCGGGTCCTGCGGTTCATGCGCGCGCACTATGCCCATCACGGGCGCGCGCCCATGAACCGGGACCTCAAGGCGGGCACGGGCCTGACCCTGCTGGAGCTCGAGCGACTGTTCCCCGACGGGATCAAGATGGGGGCGCGGCGGCTGGCCGGGCTGCCGAACCCGCAGACGTGCCTGGACTAGGGATGGTGACCGGAGCCGTGACCGAGCACATCGTCTACCTCGACAACGCCGCGACGACCTTCCCCAAGGCGCCCGGGACGCTCGAGGCGGCCGTCGAGACGTACCGTCGGCTGGGTGCCTCGCCCGGGCGCGGCAACCACGATCTCGCGGCGCAGGCCGGCGACCTCGTGGAGGACGCGCGCGCCAGGGTCGCCCGGTTCTTCGGGGCGCCGGACCCGCGGCGGGTGATCTTCGGGGCCAACGCCACGGACGCGCTCAACACCGTCCTCCAGGGGTTGCTTCGCCCCGGCGACCACGTCGTCACGACGCGCCTGGACCACAACAGCGTCCTGCGGCCGCTTGCGCACCTGTCCGACGCGGGCGTCATCACCTGGGACGCGGCCCCGTTCGACGGCCGGGGGCTCGTGGACCCGGACGCGGTCGTCGCGCTCCTGCGGCCCGAGACGCGGCTCGTGATCATGACCCACGCCTCCAACGTGCTGGGCACGATCCAGCCCGTCGCCGAGATCGCACGCCGGTGCGCGGAGCGGGGCGTGCCCGTGGTGCTGGACGCGGCCCAGTCCGCGGGCCAGGTCCCGGTCGACATGGCGGCCCTGGGCGTCGCCGCGATCGCCTTCACCGGGCACAAGTCGCTCTACGGCCCGCCCGGCATCGGCGGGCTGGTCGTCATGCCGGGGTTCGACGTGGAGACGTCGCGGTTCGGCGGGACGGGCATGGACTCCGCGAGCCTGGTCCACACCCGGGCCTGGCCGCTGCGCCTCGAGGCCGGGACGCTCAACCTGCTGGGGGTGATCGGGCTGGTCGCGGGCCTCGACTGGCTGGAGGGCGAGGCCGGCGGCGTCGAGGCGGTCCACGCGCGGGAGGCCGTGCTGCTTCAGCGCCTGCGGGATGGGCTGACGGCGATCCCGGGCGTGACGCTCTACGCCGCGGGCTCCCTCGCGGATCACGTCGCGGTCCTTGCGGCGAATGTCGAGGGGATCCACCCGCAGGACGTCGGCGCGATCCTCGACGGGGATTACGGCATCGCGGTGCGCGTCGGCGTCCACTGCGCGCCGCTGGCCCACCGGGACCTGGGCACGATCGAGCGCGGCGCCATCCGGTTCAGCCTCGGGGCGTTCACGACGGCCGACGACGTGGACCGGGCGATCGCCGCGATGGGGGAGATCGCCGGCGGCTGAGCGCGGCAGTGCGTGTCGCCTCGGTCCGGGTTCCCGAGCGAGCGCTGCTGGCCAACGATGGCTCTCGAGCTCAGGATTGGCGCGCCGCTCGCTCGAGCCGCTCGGCCGCAGTGGCGTCGCCGGGCGCATCCGGTGCCGGTGAACCCGCTCAGAGTCAAACGGCGGGTCGACGTGCAGAGCTCGGGCCAGGATCCGACGATTCTGCGGTGACCTCTGCGCCAGCATCCCCGATCTGACCCGGAGCCGAGTCGGCGCCGCCGGCCGCGTGCGACCATGCGCCATGGTCACCGTCTCGCGCCTCAACGTCACACCCGTCAAGGGCATCCGCCTCCACCACCCGGAGGCCGTGGAGCTGACGCCGCTGGGGATCATCGGCAACCGGCGGTTCCACTTCGTGGACGAACGCGGCGACCTCGCCAGCTGCACGGACGTCGGCGCGCTGATGCGGCTGACCGCCGAATGGGACCAGGCGGGCGAGATCATCACAATCGGGTTCCCGGACGGCACACGGGTCGCTGCTCCGGCCGACGATGTCGGCGAGCATCACGTCACGGATTTCGACGGCAAGCCGGTCCCGGGCCGGTTCGTCATCGGCCCCATCGACGAGGCGGTCTCGCGCTGTGTCGGCCGGCCCCTCCGTCTCGTCCGCGCGGACAACGAGGGCGATGGCCCCGACGTGCACCGCCTCTCGCTCGTGGCCCTGGCCTCCGTCGCGGACCTCGGGGCGCGGCACGGGCGACCGGACCTGGACCCGCGCCGCTTCCGGATGAACCTGGAGCTGGATGGCTGCGCGCCGTTCGAGGAGGAGTCGTGGGCCGGGCGCCGCGTGCGGGTGGGCCCCATGGCCGTGATCCGGGTCATGGGGCAGGTCCCGCGCTGCGTGGCCACGACCCGCGACCCGGCATCGGGCGAGAAGGACTTCGACACGCTCAAGCACATCGCCGCCTACCGGCCGTTGATGCGCGAGCCGCGCGGCGTCCCGTTCGGGATGTACGCGGAGGTTGAGGTCCCGGGGCGTGTTGCGCCCGGTGATCCCGTGGAGCCGCTCGCGGCCCGTTGATGCGCTGATGGAGGCCCGTCGGGGCGACTTGGCGCATCCTAGGGGTTCGCACGACGGACCCCTCGCACGGCAGAAGGACGACCACGATGGCCTGGACCCTTGACCACTGGTATGACGGTGCCCACCACGCCCCGGCCTCGGGCCGCTACCTCGAGCGCACGAGCCCGGTCGACGGCTCGCTCGTGTGCCGGCTCGCCGATGGCGGCCAGGCGGATGTCGATGGCGCGGTCGGCTCGGCCGTTCGTGCTCTCCCCGGGTGGCGCCGCTCACCGGCCGCCGTGCGCGGGCGGCTGCTGATCGAGGTCGCGCGGCGGATCCGCGAGCACGCGGAGGCGCTCGTGGCCGAGGAGATCGCGGAAACGGGCAAGCCGCAGGCCACCGCCGCGATGGATGTCGAGGTCGCGGCCCAGTACTTCGAGTTCTACGGCGAGGTCATCAACGCGGTCGGCGGCGAGACCATCGACCTCGGGGCGGGCTTCCATTCCTTCACGCGCAACGAGCCGTACGGCGTGATCGGCGTCATCACGCCCTGGAACGTGCCGATCAACCAGGCCGCTCGCGCCGTCGCCCCGGCCATCGCCGCCGGCAACACCGTCGTCCTCAAGCCGTCGTCGCTCACGTCGACCACCTCGATCCGTCTCGCGGAGCTGTGCCAGGCCGCCGGGCTCCCCGACGGCGTCTACAACGTCGTCCTGGGCGGCGGCTCGACCACCGGCCCGGCTCTCGTCAAGCACCCCTCCGTGCGCAAGGTCGCGTTCACGGGTTCCGTGGCCGTGGGCAAGGAGCTCGCCCACCTCGCCGCCGACCGCCTGATCCCGCTCACCCTCGAGCTCGGCGGCAAGAGCGCCAACGTCGTGTTCGCCGATGCGGACCTGGAGAAGGCGGCGCACTGGGCGACGGTCGCCTTCACGAGCAACGCGGGGCAGGTGTGCTCGTCCGGCACCCGGCTCCTGGTCCAGCGCGAGGTCCACGACCGGTTCGTGGCGATGGTCGTGGAGAAGGCGCGTGCCATCCGCCTCGGCGAGTCGATGGGCCCGGTCATCAGCGAGGGCCAGCACAAGACCGTCCTCTCATATCTCGAGATCGCCGAGGGCGAGGGCGCCGTGGCGGCGACCGGCGGGACCACGGCCGTCGCCGACCGCCCGGACGACCTGTTCGTGCCGCCGACGGTCTACACCGGCGTGACCAACGACATGCGGATCGCCCAGGAGGAGGTCTTCGGGCCGGTGCTGGCCGTCATCCCGTTCGACACCGAGGACGAGGCGATCGCGATCGCCAACGATTCCCCGTACGGCCTGGTGGCCGGCGTCTGGACCCGCGACATCTCGCGTGCGCTGCGGGTGTCGGCGGAGATCGAGGCGGGGCAGGTCTACGTGAACAGCTGGTGGTCGGGTGGCGTCCAGACGCCGTTCGGCGGGACCAAGCTCTCCGGCTACGGGCGCGAGAAGGGCGTGGAGTCGCTCAAGCACTACGCCCAGGTGAAGTGCGTGACGGTCGCGCTGTAGGTTCCGCGGCCGTCCACCGCCTCGTGGTGGTCTTCCGGGGCATCCGCACGTGGATGCGAGGCCAACCGCGGCGGCGTCCCCCGTGCGCCTGTGCAACACGTGGCGCGGAACCGGCAGACCTCAGCGGTACGTGTTCCAGGCGAGCACGGCCGCGACCGTCAGTCCGCAGGCGGCCACCACCACCCGCAGGACTGGCGCCGGGACCCGACGAGCGATCGAGGGCCCGATCAGGCCGCCCGTGAACAGGCCCGCGGCCAGCGGGATGACGGCGGCCCAGTGGACCGGGCCAAGCAGGACGAACAGGACCGCCGCGGCGCCGTTGGAGGCCGCGGCCAGCAGGTTCTTGGCGGCATTCACGTCATGGAATGGCCGGTCGATGATCCGCGACAGGGCCACGAAGGCGAGGATCCCGCCGGCCGCGCCGAAGTACCCGGTGTAGACCGCCGTCGCTCCGTACGCGGCGACCGTGGCCGGGCGAAGGCTGATGGCGGCTGCCGGACGGCGGGCACGCAGCCGCGGCTGGACCAGGAGCAGCACGGACGCCCCCGCGATGAGCAGCGGTGCGACGACCTCGAAGACGCGCTCCGGCAGGACGAGGAGCAGCGCCGCCCCCGCGGCACCGCCCAGAATCCCCGCCAGGGCGAGCCGTGCGATGACCGATCGCTGTCCCGCGAGCTCGCGTCGTGACCCGAGACCGGCGCCGAGGCCCGTGAACACGAGCGACACGGTGTTGGTGACGTTGGCCGTGACCGGGGGCAGGCCCACGGCGAGCAGGACGGGGTAGGAGATCAGCGAGGCGAGGCTCACCAGCACGCTGACGGTCCCGGCGGTGACGCCGGCCAGGAACAGGGCGACCAGCGCCTCGGGGGGCATGTCACCGATGGTAGCAACGGCCCCACGAGCCGGTCGGCGTCAGGACCTGACGATGAACCCGTCGATCGCGACGCACGGACGACTCGGCGTCGAGAGCACCTTGATCGTCAGCGTGTGCCGGCCGGTGGCGTGGAAGGTGCGCTTGAAGAGCACCGCACGAGCGACGAAGGAGGAGCGCCCCATGTCGATCCGTGCGACGGTCCGCCCGTCGATCAGGACCAGGGCCACGCCCCGCGTGGGCCCCTTCGGACCGATCCAGCTCACCGAGGAGCCGGTGAAGGTGAACGTCGCGGTCGCGCCGGGGGTCTTGGACCAGGCGACGCTGCCGCCCATGTAGCCGCCGTTCGGCGCGCCGCCCCAGGCGCCGCCATAGCGGATCGCCCCGCTGTGCTCCGAGTAGGTCTTGGTGACCCGCGCGGGGGCCGGAGTCGCGGCAGGCGCTGCCTTCGGCGTGGGCGTTGCCTTCGGGGTCGGCCGGGGCGTCGGTGTCGGGGTGGCGGAGGGCGTCGGTGTCGGGGTCGCGGCCGGCGCGGCGGCTTCCGTCGGCCCGAGCATGACCGGCGTTGCCGCGGAGACCCATGTCCCAAACGTGGAGGACGCCGCGAGCCAGGTCGCGTCGCCCAGGACGCTCAGGTTGACCGACAGCCAGCTCGTCGCCCTTCCGGTGGCGGCGTCGATCGCCGGAACGTTGACGCTGAAGGAGGCGCCCGGCAGCAGGTCGCCATGGAGCGGCGCCGCGATCAGCAGGACCGATGCCGGGTTCCCGGGCTCGCCGGCCGATGCGGTCACGGTTACGACCGAGCGTGCCACCTGGGCCTCAGGGTCGCGCGGCTCGGGAGGGGCCTGGCCCGGCGCGGCCGGGATCGCTTCACGCCCGGTGTTCGTGATCCGGACGACGGCACCCGCGCCGTCGGGGCTCGGTTCGAGGTCATAGCTGACCGCCCGGTCACCCCAGACCCGGACCGCGACGCCGGGGACGTCGACCCGGTCGGCGGCCGGGAGCGGGCGACGACCCGCGTCGCGCATCTCGACCTCGAGCAGGTAGCTGCCCGGTTCGTGCGGCGCGGCGACCGCGAGCGTGATCGAGCGCGTCCCGGCCCGGACCCTGCTCGCGACGACGCTCGTGGGTCTGCCCGGTTCCTGGGCGCCCTCCTTGGTCGTGCCGGGGGGGGCCGCCGACGGGTCCGTGGCCGCTGTCGTGAGGACCTCCGAGTCGAGCTCGACCGGGACCCACGTCGCGACGAACCCGATCCCCTCGGGGACGGCGCCGCCCTTCCAGGTCAGACGCACCTGGGCCTGCCTGCCCCCATGCAGGGGGCCGCTCACGGTCGGGGCCGCGAAGCTGATCGAACGGCGAGCGATGGAGGCGAGGTGGATCGAGGACGCGATCCGACTCACGCCCTCGCCCCACCTGCCGGACGAGGACCAGTACTGCTGCATGCTCCGCAGCGTCGGCGCGCCACCCCACCAGCGACCATCCGGCGTCAGGTAGAAGTCCCTGATGAACTTCGCCGTGGCATCGATGTTCGCGGCGTACGTGGCGTAGGCGGTCGCGTAGCGGAAGGGGTCCCGGTCGTAGGCGTTGTAGCCGAACAGGTTGTGCTTGATCCGCGAGATGTCGCTGGTGCCCCAGCCCGACTCGTGGAGGGCGGCCGCCACGAGGAAGCGGGCGTTGACCCCGTACTTCTGCTCTGCGCTCATGAAGGCAGCCCCGAGCCTGGGCAGCGGCGTCTTCGCCGCGAGGTACTCGTCGATCGCCCAGGCCGAGGCTCCGCTCTTCGACTTCAGGTTCGTGTCGAGCGTGATCGGGCCGCCGGCGTGGTAGCGCGTCGCCCGGGGAACGCGGGCATCGACGACGGGTGCGGCGATGGTCATCAGGAGCGCGGCGCTGAGCACGGCCAATGTGAAGGTGGGGCGGAGGCGGGAGGTCATGGGTCACAAGTGCAGGTGAGGCGACGTGGGCCACGTCACGGGTTGGCATCGGCGTGCGCCCGACCACGCGGGGTGGCCGTGACGCGGGAGTCGTCGGGGCGAGATCAACCTCCGCCCGACACGACCATCCGTCAACCGCCCGATTCACCCACTGCCGCGTCGTCGATCGGCCTACGTCCGGGCCCGAGGCTCCTGCCCGCCGAGTACCGCGGGACCCTACAATCAGACGCCTGAGGCGTCCCACCTCCCCACGCCCCTCGGACGAAAGGGCCCTCCATGATCGACCTCAACGCCGACAACCTCCAGGACGGCCTGGACCACTACCCGGTCGCCTTCCTGCAGAACCTCATCGACAACGGCGAGGGCTGGAAGGTCCAGAGCGACCTGGCGCGGGCGATCATGCTGGCGCTCGAGGACGGCACCTGCGTGCTGGGACCGGTCGCCCACCGCGACTACAACAACCACGTCGTCCCCGCCCGCACCGAGGTCGAGCCCGGCGCCAAGGGCAGCCTCGTGTACGCGAACCGCCTCCGGGCGGAGCGCGACGCGCCGCTCCTCGTCGAGGCGGCGGACGGCACCGTGGTCGAGGCGGCCGGCGGCACGGCCGGCGGCGGCTTCTAGCCCTCCTCTCGGGCCCCCGGGGGCCGAGCGCACGCCTCAGTCGCCCAGGCAGGTCCCCACGTTCCGAGCGGTCGCGACCAGGGAATGGTCGAGCGGCACGGTCTTGAGCCGGCCGCCCACGAGCTCGAGGGGGACGGTGCGCGTCCCCTCGCCCTTGGCTGCCACCATCACCCCGAACGTGCCCTCGGCCACGAGGTCCGCGCCGGCGTTGCCCAGCCGCGCGGCCAGGACGCGGTCGATGGGCGACGGCGTGCCGCCGCGCTGGACGTAGCCCAGGATCGAGACGCGCGACTCGAGGCCGGTGAGGGCCTCGAGCTGGTGCGCGAGCCGCAGCGAGTGGCCGGTGTGGTCGGCGTCGAACGCGGCGAGCTCGGCGTCGGCCGCGGCCCGCTCCGGCGTGCCCGACGACGTGGCCTTGCGGCGGGCGACCATGCCCACGTACCGCTTGTTGGTGTCGACGTCGCGGGCGCCCTCGGCCACGGCCACGATGCTGAAGTTCGTGCCGGACTCGGTCCTGCGCTTGATCGCCGCCACGACGCTCTCGATGCGGTACGGGATCTCGGGGATCAGGATGACGTCGGCGCCGCCGGCGACCCCGGCCGCGAGCGTGAGCCAGCCTGCCCGGTGGCCCATGACCTCGGCCAGGATGATCCGGTGGTGGCTGTGCGCGGTGCTGTGGAGCCGGTCGATGGCGTCGGTGGCGATCGTGAGCGAGGTCGCGAAGCCGATGGTCGCGTCCGTCTCCACGACGTCGTTATCGATGGTCTTGGGCAGCAGCACGATGTTGAGCCCGGCCTTGGCGAGGCGGAGCGAGTTCTTCGCCGTGCCGTTGCCACCGATGCACAGCAGCGCGTCCAGGCGGTGGCGTTTGTAGGTCCGGACGATGGCCTCGGTCGCGTCCACCGTCACGCCGTCGATCGGCATCCGGTGCGGCTTGTCGCGGCTCGTGCCGAGGATCGTGCCGCCGACGGTGAGGATGCCCGAGAGGGCGTGGGAGTCGAGGTCGATGAACCGGTCCTCGGCGAGGCCGCGGAAGCCGTCCCGGAACCCGAACAGCTTCATGCCGTGGTGCCCGATAGCCGCCTTGCCGAAGCCGCGGATGGCGGCATTGAGCCCGGGGCTGTCGCCGCCCGCGGTGAGGATGCCGACTCGCTTCGTCCGGGCCATCGGCCATCTCCTCCTGCTCCGCGTGCGGTCGCCGCCACCACCAGAGCGGCGGGCGTGCCGAGGAGGGGATTATCCGCCTTGCGACGGCCGCGGGGCACGCGATCGACCCGGCTCGCGATACGGTTGTCCCAACACCACCCGCGACGCCGCCGCCGCGGCACGCCGCTCCAGCCGGAGGCTCCCGTGTCGTACCAGCCCGCCCCAGCCCGCTATGACTCCATGGTCTACCGCGCCTGCGGGCGCAGCGGCCTGCGCCTGCCCGTGCTGTCGTTGGGCCTGTGGCACAACTTCGGCGACACGACGCCGATGGAGACCCAGCGGGCCATCGTGCACACGGCCTTCGACGCCGGCATCACGCACATGGACCTCGCCAACAACTACGGGCCGCCGTACGGGTCGGCCGAGATCAACTTCGGGCGGATCCTGCGCGAGGACCTGGCGGCCCATCGCGACGAGCTGATCATCAGCAGCAAGGCCGGCTGGGACATGTGGCCGGGGCCCTACGGGCAGGGCGGCGGGTCGCGCAAGTACGTGCTGGCCAGCCTCGATCAGAGCCTGAGGCGCGTGGGGGTCGAGTACTTCGACATCTTCTACTCCCACCGCTTCGACCCGGACACCCCCCTCGAGGAGACGATGGGCGCGCTCGCCCACGCCGTCCGCCAGGGCAAGGCGCTGTACGTCGGCATCTCCTCCTACTCGGGCGGCAAGACGCGCGAGGCCGCCGCGCTCCTGGCCGCGGAGGGCGTGCCGCTGCTCATCCACCAGCCCAGCTACAACCTGTTCAACCGCTGGGTGGAGGGCGGGCTGCTCGACGCGCTCGAGGAGACCGGCGCCGGCGCGATCGCGTTCACGGCGCTCGCCCAGGGCCTCCTGACCGACAAGTACCTCGACGGCATCCCGGCCAACGCGCGCATCAACCGGCCGGGCGGCGATTCCTTCCCGCGCGAGGCGCTCAGCCCGGAGAACCTCGCCCGCGTGCGGGCGCTCAACGAGATCGCGAAGGGTCGCGGGCAGTCGCTGGCCCAGATGGCGTACGCCTGGGTCCTGCGCGACCCGCGGATCACGACCACGCTGATCGGCGCGAGCTCGCCCGAGCAGGTCCGCGAGAACGTGGCCGTGGTCTCGGGTCTCGACTTCACGCCCGACGAGCTGGCCGAGATCGACCGGCACGCGGTCGAGGGTGGCGTGAACCTGTGGGACAAGCCGAGCACGGACCAGCGCGCCTAGCGCCGAAGCGCCGCCCGGGGCCCTCCCCCACTCCGGGCGGCGCTTCAGCCCGGCTTCCGTGCAAGACTGCGGCGACCACCCGTCACCGCATCGCCGGAGCCCTGCCGTGTCCCTCGCCGACGTCCCCCGCGAGCCGCTCCTGTTCGGCCCCTCGCCGATCCAGCGCCTCGACCGCCTCACGAAGCACCTCGGCGGCGCCACGGTCTGGGCCAAGCGCGAGGACTGCAACAGCGGGCTCGCGTTTGGCGGCAACAAGGTCCGCAAGCTGGAGTACCTGCTGGCGGATGCCCTCGCCCAGGGCTGCGACACGCTCGTGTCGATCGGTGGCGTGCAGTCCAACCACACGCGCCAGGTCGCGGCCGTCGCCGCGCACGCCGGCCTGGGCTGCGTCCTCGTCCAGGAGCACTGGGTGGACCGGCCGGACGTGACCTACGACCGTGTGGGCAACATCCTGCTGTCGCGGCTGATGGGCGCCGACGTGCGCCTGCATCCGGCCGGCTTCGGCATCGGCTTCAAGGAGAGCTGGGAGCAGGCCCTCGCCGACGTCCATGCCGCCGGCGGCAAGCCCTACGCGATCCCGGCCGGCGCCTCGGACCACCCGCTCGGCGGTCATGGCTTCGCCGGCTGGGCGATGGAGGTCGCGCGTCAGGAGGAGGAGCTGGGCGTCTTCTTCGACACGATCATCGTCTCTCCGTCACCGGGTCCACCCAGGCTGGGATGATCGCCGGGTTCGCGGTCCTCGAGGACGCGGGCGGCCGGCCGCGCCGTGTCGTGGGCGTCGACGGGTCTGCCACGCCGCTCGAGACGCGGGAGCAGATCGCCCGGATCGCCCAGCGCACGGCCACGGCCATCGGTCTCGGGCGCGACCTGCGCCCGGACGAGGTGATCCTCGACGACCGCTACCACGCCGGTGTCTACGGCATCCCGGACGAGGCGACGCTCGAGGCCATGCGCCTCGCGGCGCGCCTGGAGGGGATGATCACCGACCCGGTGTACGAGGGGAAGTCGATGGCCGGCATGGTCGACATGGTCGCCCGTGGCGAGATTGGCCGCGGGAGCAACGTCCTGTACGCGCACCTCGGCGGGCAGCCGGCGATCAACGGCTACACGTCGCTGTTCGCGTGAGCGGCGCGAAACGCGGGCGCGCCTCCGTCCGCCGGGCGGGCGGCGCCACCCGCCACGCCCCGGGCGGGTCGGCTGCGCCATCCGGGGGACCCGAAAGGGCCATGGCCGCGTCGCCGCCCGCACGGCAGGATCGCCTCATGGGTGCCGCCAACCCGTCGCGGCTCGCGGGTGACTACGGGGACCCCACCGACCTGGTGGGCATGCTCCCCGCCATCGTCTGGGAGGCAGACGGGCTACACGACCGGATGACGTTCGTGTCCCCGCGCGCCCGCGACCTCGTGGGGCACGACCCGGACGTGTGGCGCGACACCCCGACGTTCTGGGAGGACCACCTCCACGCGGACGACCGGGAGCGCGTGGTGGCGGCCGTCGCCGATGCCTGCGCCGATGGCGACGGCACGCTCCGTGTCCGGTACCGGTTTCGCGACGCCGCGGATGCCTACCACTGGTTCCAGGATTCGATCAGCATCGTGACGAGGCAGGATGGGGGGCATCCACCTCGCGGGGCTGATGCTCGACGTGACCGACGAACAGGGTGAGCTCGAGGCGATTGCGGCCGGTGGTGCGAGGGTCGGTGGAGCGGGGCTCCACGGACCGTTGCACGAGGCGATCGTGGACAACCTCCAGGACGGCGTGTACTACGTCGACACCGAGCGTCGGATCAGCTACTGGAACAAGGGCGCCGAGCGGTTGACCGGGTACCGGGCGTCCGAGGTGATGGGTCGCCCCTGCTTCGACAACGTCCTGAGCCACGTCGACAGCAGCGGCACGAACCTGTGCAAGCGCGGGTGCCCGCTGCTCGACACGATGCGTGACGGTGTGACGCGCACGGCCCAGATCTGGCTCCGCCACGCGGACGGTTCCCGGCGCCCGGTCCAGATGCGGACCGCGCCGATCCGAGGGGTCAACGGGGAGATCGTGGGCGGCGTCGAGATCTTCAACGACGCCACGGGCCTGATCGAGGCCCAGGACGCGGCCGCTGCGGCCCGCCGCGATGCGCTGACGGACCCGCTGACGGGCCTGCCCAACCGCCGCCTGCTCGATGCCGTCCTGGCCTCGCGCAAGGAGGACCTCGACGGGTTCGGGCGTGCGTTCGCGTTCCTCCTCGCGGACGTCGATCACTTCAAGAAGTACAACGACCGGTACGGTCATGCCATCGGCGACGAGGCGCTCAAGGTGGTCGCCCACACCCTCCGCGGCGCCGTCCGGGGCGGGGACACCCTCGTCCGCTGGGGCGGCGAGGAGTTCGCCATCGTGGCGTCAATCGACGATGAGGCGGGCATGCACCTGCTCGCCGACCGCCTGCTCGCGCTGATGCGGGTGGCCCAGGTCCGGACCGATGGCCGGACCCTCTCCGTGCGCGTGTCCATCGGCGGGGCCATCGCGGTCCAGGGTGAGTCCCTCGAGCAGGTCTTCGCGCGTGCGGACCAGGCGCTCCTGCAGGCCAAGGTCATGGGGCGGGACCGGTTTGTGCTGGATGGGGCGAGGCCGGCCGGCGGCGTGCCACCGCGCGAGGCCGGCGCGGTCTGAGCGGCGGGGCTCTCCCCTGCGAGCCGGCGCGTAACCCTCCGGAAAGGCGGCGCGGACCCGGGTCGCACGGAGCACATCCCGTCAAGGTGACGCCGGCGGCCGGCTCGACCCTGACGTCGCAGGTCTCCTTCCCCGGCACGGCGGCCAACGACGGCGACGGCATCTACGACCCGTCGCTCGACCTCGCGATCACCAAGGACGGGCGACACGCTGGTCGGGTCGTACACGTTCGTGATCGGGAGCTGAGGCGTCGGCCGACCACGCGGCCGCGCCCGGCCTCAGCGGGCGCCCGTCTCCTCGAGCGCCGCGTCGATCGCGTCCAGGCCCTCGCGCAGCTCGGTCGGCGTCGGCCAGCCGTAGCCTAGCCGGAAGTGCATCCGAGGCTGCTCGAACCAGTGGCCCGGCCCCACGATCGTGCCGTGATCCTCGAACAGGACCCGGTAGAACGCGTCCGGGTCCACCGGCACGCCGGGCCGGATCCGCGGGAAGCCCACGACACCGCCGCGCGGCGGGACCCACTCGAGCGACGGGTGTCCGTCCAGCCAGGCCGCCGTCATCCGGAACGCCGCGTCGATGCGCGCCCGGATCCCGGGCAGCAGCGCGGGCCGCTGCCGCATCGCCTCCAGCGCGATCGTCTCGTCCACGAGCGACCCGCTGATCAGGATCTGCTCCTTGGCGGCGAGGAACCGGTCGCGCAGGGCCCGGTCGCGCGTCACGAGCCAGCCGATCCGGATCCCCGGCAGCCCATAGGTCTTGGACAGCGACGAGACGGAGATCACCGACGGGCTGAGGCCCGCGGCCACCGGCAGCGGCTCACCGAAGGTCATCTCGCGGTAGGTCTCGTCGAGCAGCAGCCGGGCCCCGGCGCGCTCCACCAGCGCGATGACCTCGCGCAGCGTGGCCTCGTCGAGCGTCGTGCCGGTGGGGTTGTGCGGCGTGGTGAGGCTGATCAGCTTCGTGCGGGGGGTCATGAGCGCCGCGATCCGCGCGGGGTCCACGGCCCAGCCCTCCTCGTGGGCGAGGTCGAGGTACGTCACGTCGGCCCCGATCGCGCGTGGCGTCTCGACGTTGGTGGCGTAGTTGGGCCGCGCGACGACGAGGTGGTCGCCCGGCTCGAGGAGCGACGTGTGGATGATGAACAGGGCCGCGACCGCGCCGGGCGTCACGATGACGTCGTCCGCGACTGCCCCCGGCGCGTCGGCCGCGATCGCCTCGCGGAGCCCGGGCAGGCCCAGGTGGTCGCCATACTGGAGCACGAGGCCGCCGAGGTTCACGCCCAGGTCCCCCAGGGACGCGTCCCCGACCGAGCTCTCGGCCAGGTTGCGCCGGATCCGGCCGTAGCCGAGCTGCTCGGGCGACTCTTCCTCGATCGGCATCCGCCGGTAGCGCACGTGACCTCTCCATAGCCGGGCCTGGGTTCGCGGTTCCGGGCACGAGCGTAGCCCCGGTCCGGCCCCGCCGTCCGCGTCGTGGCACCATGCGGCCATGGATTCGCACCACTTCCGCGACGCGCTGCGCCACGGGCACCCGATCGTGCTCGACGGCGGGCTGGCCACGCAGCTCGAGGCGCAGGGCGCCGACCTCTCCGACAGCCTGTGGTCGGCCCGCCTGCTGATCGAGGAGCCCGAGGCGATCGTCGCCGCGCACCTCGCCTTCTACCGGGCCGGCGCGAGCGTCGCGACGACGGCCTCGTACCAGGCGACGTTCGAGGGCTTCGCCCGGCGCGGGCTGGATCACGCGGCGGCCGAGGGGCTCCTTCGCCGGTCCGTGGCCCTGGGCGAGCAGGCGCGGGCGCAGGCGCTCGACGAGGGAGCGTCCGGCCCCCTATTCGTCGCGGCGTCGGTCGGCCCCTACGGGGCGATGCTCGCCGACGGGTCCGAGTACCGCGGCAACTATGGCCTCAGCGTGGGGCAGCTGGCCGACTTCCACCGGGAGCGGCTCCGCGTCCTCGCGGGAACCGGCGCGGACGTCCTGGCGGTGGAGACGATCCCCGAGGTCGAGGAGGCCGTGGCGGTCGCCGGGCTGCTGGGCGAGATCCCGGGCACGGCGGCCTGGATCAGCTTCTCCTGCGCCGACGGCGCCCGGGTCCGCAGCGGGGCCCCGATCGAGGAGGCCGTCGCGGCCGTGCGCGACGCCCCGGGCGTGGTGGCGATCGGCGTGAACTGCACCGCCCCGGAGCACGTCGACGAGCTGATCGCGCGGATCCGGGCGACCACGTCGCTGCCGATCGCGGTCTACCCCAACAGCGGCGAGGGCTGGGACGCCGCCGCGCGCCGCTGGACCGGGACTGGGCCCGGGCGGGTCGACGGCCTTCTGGCCGCCCGCTGGGCCCAGGCCGGCGCGACCCTGGTCGGCGGGTGCTGCCGCGTGAGTCCCTCGCAGATCGGCGTCATGGCGGCCGCCCTCGCCGTCGCGCCGGTCGCCGAGGCATGACAATGGCCGTCCGTCACCCGTCGTCCCCGTCCCGGAGGTCAGCCATCGTGAAGCGAGGCCTGGGCACGCTCGCCCTCACCCTGCTGCTCGCCGCGTGCGGCGGCGCGGCCTTTCCGCCGCCCCAGGCGCCGCAGGCGACCGACGCGCCAGCGGCGTCGTCGCTGCCCGCGGGCACGTACACATCGGCTGCCTTCCAGCCCGCCGTCACGTTCACCCTGCCCGCCGGGTGGGAGATCGCCGGGGACGCCGCGCGCTCCTTCCAGCTGAGCCCGGCCGGCAACCAGATCGACGGGATCTACCTGTTCCGCGACGTGGCCGCCGCGTCGCAGGACGCCTCCTGCCCGGACCAGGCACAGGTGGGCGTGGGCACGACGTCCAGCGAGCTGGTCAGGTGGATCCGGGGCCTGCCGGGGCTGACGGTGAGCAACCCGGCAATCGCGAGCATCGGCACCCTTCCCGCGACATCGATCGATGTCGGGATCAAGGACGGCTGGCTCCAGTCCTGCTCGTTCGCCAACGGGAGCCCGACCGTGCCCCTGTTCTTCGGCGGGATCGACAGCTACCGCTGGGTCGTCTATGGCACGGAGCGCATGCGCCTCTACCTCGCGGACCTGCCGGGCGGCGGGACGCTCGTCGTCGACATCGACACCATCGACGGCCCCTTCATCGACCAGCTGATCGCGCAGGCGCTGCCGATCGTGAACAGCATGACCTTCGCCACCGGTGGGGGAGCGGCGCCCGCCCCGGCGGCCCCGGCCTCCGTAACGCCCTGATCCCGTGATCGACGCGCCCCGGATCCTGGCCCTCGTCCCCGGGTACGAGGAGGGGCTGCGGATCGGGCGCGTGGTCGAGGCCGCGAGGCGCCACCTGCCGGTCATGGTCGTGGACGACGGCTCGACCGACGACACCGCCACGGTCGCAGGGGCCGCCGGCGCGCGGGTGATCCGTCAGGTCCCGAACGCGGGCAAGGGCGCCGCCCTGCGGGCGGGGTTCCGGCTTGCCCTCGACGAGGGCTGGGACGCGGTGGTGACGCTCGACGCGGACGGCCAGCATGACCCCGACGAGATCCCGCGGTTCGTGGCGGCGTTCGGGGCACCGGGGGCGAGCGGCCCGCGTCCCGAGCTGATCATCGGCCGGCGCGACTTCGCGCGGATGCCACCGGTCCGGCGCCTGTCCAACACGCTCGGGACGGCGGCCTTCTCGTGGGCGGTGGGCCGGTCGATCCCCGACAACCAGTCCGGCTACCGGCTCCTCGGACGCCGGCTGATGGCCGCGACCCTCGACAGCCGCGAGACGGGCTTCGAGTTCGAGGTCGAGATGATCGCCGTCTGCCTGCGCCGCGGCTGGACCCTGGCCTGGGTGCCCATCTCCACCATCTACGCGGGTGAGCCGAGCCACGTGAAGCCCGTCGCCCACCTGCGGCACTTCGTGCGCGCGACCCGGGCCGCCCGCCGCCTCGTGCGCGGGGACGGGTAGGCGGGGTCGTCATCCCTCCAGTCGGCTCGCCGGCGAGCGTCCACGCCGGGTCGACCCGGAGAACGTATCCCACGGCAACCATAACGTCCGGACCTAGGGTCCGGCACGGCGGCGCGCCGCTCGCGGCCGCGGCTCCCGCCCCGCCCATCCCGCGCCCCCGGCGGTCACCGCCGGGGGCACATCCGCGCCCGCCGCATCCGTGCGCGGTGCCCCGGCGAACAGGATGCGTAAGGCAACTTCACCCGGTGTCCACCCGCGCTGAAGCCGGAGGCGTCATGCTGGACGCCGCCGACCATGCCTCGGCGTCCGCCAACCACGAGACGAATGACCGAACCGACCCTCGACCACGACGCGCCGGCTCCCGCTCCCGGACCGGCGCCGGAGCCCACCGCCTGGGTACCGTCGCCCCCCGGGCCCTCCGAGGCGCCATCGGCCCCCCCGCCCGCGCCGGTCCTCGTGCCGGTCAGGGCGTCCGGAGGCTTCGGAGGCGGTCGGGTCCCAGGGGCCCTGGTGATGGTCCTGGCGCCGGTGCTCGCCGCCGTCATGTTCGCGGGTGGTGTGTTCGCGGAGCGCTCGGGTGCGCTCGGCCCCGCCACCGTGCCGGCCGCGACGGCCGGGCCCGCGGCATCCGGGCCAACCGCGGAGCTCGACCTCGTCGAGGAGGCGTGGAAGACCATCCAGGACAACTACGTCGATCCCAAGGGCCTCGACGACCAGCAGCTCGCCTACGCCGCGATCCGGGGCATGACGCAGGCCGTCGGCGACGAAGGCCACACGTCGTTCATGACCGCCGAGGAGGCGAAGGCCGCCGAGCAATCGCTGTCGGGATCGTTCGTCGGCATCGGCGTCCAGGTCAGCGCGGACGACGCCGGAAAGGTCACGATCAGCACGGTCTTCCCCGGCACGCCCGCGGAAGAGGCCGGCATCCGGCGGGGCGACCACATCGTGGCGGTCGACGGCCAGACCACCGCGGGCGAGACGGTCGACCAGACGGTCGCGCGCGTCCGCGGGCCGGAGGGCGAGAAGGTCACGCTCACCCTCGAGCGCGTCGGCACCGCCAACCTGGACCTCACCATCACGCGCCGCAAGTTCGACCTGCCGCTCATCAGCTGGGCCATGGTGCCCGGCACGCACGTGGCGATGATCCGGCTCGAGCAGTTCGCGACCGGAGCCACCGAAGCGCTCAAGAAGGCGATCACCGGGGCGAAGGCGCAGGGGGCAACGGGCCTCGTCCTGGATCTGCGCTCCAACCCGGGCGGCTACGTGAACGAGGCCGTGGGCGTCGCCTCCGAGTTCGTGGGCGACGGCATCGTCTACCAGTCGTTCGACCGCAGCGGCGAGCGCAAGGACGCCAACGTCGAGCCGGGCGGCCTCGCCACCGACATCCCGCTGGTCGTGCTGGCGAACGGCGACACCGCGAGCTCCGCCGAGATCGTGACCGGCGCCATCCAGGACGCGAAGCGCGGGCAGGTCGTGGGGGAGAAGACCTTCGGGACGGGCACCGTGCTGGGGCGGTTCGATCTCGCGGATGGCTCGTCAATGCGGATCGGCGTGGAGCGCTGGCTCACCCGCGCGGGCCGCCCGATCTGGCACGAGGGCCTGGACCCCGACGTGACGGTGCCCCTGGCGGCCGACGCCCAGCCGCTCTTGCCGGATGCCCTGCGCGACATGAGCGCGTCGGAGTTCGCGGCCAGCACGGACGCGCAGGTCAGGAAGGCCGTGGAGCTGCTGACGGCCGGGTGAGGTCCACGGGCCCGGAGGGCCCAGGGAATCGAAACGGCCGCCGGCGGGGCCGGCGGCCGAACGTGCCGCTGAGCGTTGAGGTTGGGGCGAACCCGCCGGACCCTAGGCCTGGCCGGTGCGCCCCGCCGTCACGTGGCGGCTCCAGTCCGAGGTCCGACCGTCCGGCGACTCCGAGCTGCCGATCCAACCGCAGACGCATGTGACCTGCTGTGCGCTATGCCGGTACTCGGCGATCACATGCTTGCGGGCATCGGGCTCGGGAGACGGGCGCCGCGAGGGCAACCCGTTGCCGGGACGACGGAGCTCGGTCATGGGCTAGGCGCGGCGCTGCGCGAAGCAGGCGGAGCAGTAGACCGGCTTGCCGGACGTGGGGCGGAAGGGGACCTCGGTCTCCTGGCCGCACGCCGAGCACGTGGCCGTGAACATCTCGCGCGGACCGCGAGGAGCCCCGTAGCCGCCGCCGCCGCCGGAGCGGGCGCCGCCGCCGGAGCCGTAGCCGGCGCCGGAGCTGTAGCTGCTGCCGCCGGAGTCACCACGCTGGGCCTTGCGGGCGGCGCGGCAGGTGGGGCAGCGACGGGGCTCGGTGAAACCGCGCTCCGCGTAGAAATCCTGCTCAGAGGCAGTGAAGGTGAACGACTGGTTGCAGTCGCTGCAGGTCAGCGTCTTGTCGACGTTCATGGATGCGATCCACTCCTGTAGTGGCGACGGTGTCCGCGATCTGGCCTCGGCGGAAACCGGGAGGTGGTGGATCGAGTCGGCCGCGCTGGGCTGATGCGCCCGACGATGGGGCGTCGCGGGACTATACGCGATTCCTGCAGGAACGCAACTCTGACGTTGCGACGTGCGGTGCCGGGCGACCCGCCGGCACCCCGAAATGGCCGGCAGGCGGCGCCGTCACTGGGCTGGGAGGGCCGGACTCGGCGCCAACGTCTGCTCCCGCTCGGACGCCCGCCGGGCGCGCCGGGGCCGGCCACGTCCCGCACAGACTCAACGCGTCACCGGCTTCTCCGGGCGTCGCGGACCATCTCTCGCCCGGCGCCGTCCTCGAGCTGTGGACCGCCCTCAACCTCAACCCCGCGAGCGGGCGCGCCGCGGCGGCGCGGGCCGTGATCAGCAACCACAGCCTCGTCCAGGGCGCCTTCAGCCAGCGGGTGGCGGAGGCCTACGAGCCGGCCCACGCCGCGGACCTCAAACGCGAGGACTTCGTGGACGGGGTGGGCTTCCGCGTCGTGCCCAACCCGGGTGGCACCATCGACCTCGACATCGCCGCGCGCCTGCCCGGCCAGGACAACGAGGCGCGCATCACGAACCCGTTCACCTACACGAACCGCTCCCTGATGGGCAACATGCAGAGCCTCAACAACCCCCAGGGCCGCGGCACGGTGACGCCGGAGCACGACCACCCGGTGGAGGAGCGTCATGTCCGCCATTTCCTGCGCATCGTCCAGGCCAACCGGTCCGGGTCGTGGCGCCTGGTCCGCGGTGGGTAGGGCCGGCCGATGACCGTCATCGCCACCTACAGCCGGACGGGCGGGCGCCTGCCCGAGGACGACGAGCGGCTCGAGATCGACGACGACGGCGCGTGGCGCCTGCGGCGGACGATGGGCGGACCGCGGGTCGGGACGTTCGCCGGGCACCTCGGCGACGGTCGGCGCCGCGAGCTGGACGCCGCGCTGGCGTCGGCCGCGGACGCACCCCCGCCCAAGCCGACGCGCGTGGCCCGTGATGCGGCACGCGAGGCCGTGCGGGCCGGCGAGGCGGTGGTCGACCTCGCGGCCGGGCGGGACGTGAACGGCCCGTGGCGGCCGCTCCTGGGGCTTCTCCGGACGTGGAGCGAGGCGCTCGCGACCCCGGACGATGCCGAGGCGGCTCTCGAGCTCCGGCTGGAACCGGACGGGCCGGTCCTGGCGCGCCTCGGCGCCGCGGAGCTGCGGACGTGGCCCGCGACGCTCCACGTGGAGGCCTACGCGCGCGACGCCGACGGCGTGGTCGTGGAGCGCGCGTCCGCCGGCCCCGGCGTAGAGCCGGAGGGCCCGCGCGGCGAGGTCCTCACGACCACCGCGGGCTGGACGCTCGCCCCGGAGCTGCCGCGGGCCGTGGCCGAACCCGCAGGCGGCACGCAGGAGGCGTGGGCCTGGCTGGACGTCGCGGGTCCGGACGGGCCGGTCCGGGTCCGACTCGTGGCCCGCCGGGACGGGTAGGCGCCCCGGCCGGAGAGGAGGCATCATCAGGGATGCCCAGCCACCTCCGAGGTCGACGCCGATCATGGCCGCCCCCAGCCGCCTGCCCGCGCTCGGGCGGGATGCCCGCCTCCTGTTCGCGACGCGCTCGCTGCGGATGTTCAGTTACGGCCTCGTCTCGATCGTGCTCGTGCTCTACCTGGCGGCGCTCGGGCTCCACGACGCGAGCATCGGCCTGCTCCTGGGCCTGACCCTCGCCGGCGACGCCGCGATCTCGCTCTGGCTCACGACCCACGCCGACCGGGTGGGGCGGCGCAAGGTCCTGCTCATCGGGGCCGTGCTGATGTGCGTCGCGGGCGTCGCCTTCGCGGCCACCGACGTGTTCGCCGTGCTCCTCGTCGCCGCCGTGATCGGCGTCATCAGCCCCAGCGGCAACGAGGTCGGGCCGTTCCTCGCCGTGGAGCAGGCGTCGCTCGCCCAGACGACGGACGACCGCGAGCGGACGCGGGTCCTCGCCTGGTGGAACCTGGCCGCGTCGTTCTCCACGGCCGCTGGCGCGCTGTCCGGGGGCCTCACCGCGGCCGCGCTGATCGGGACCGGCCTGGCGCCGGTCGCGGCCTACCGGGACGTGATCATCGGCTACGCGCTGCTGGGCGTGCTGCTCGCCCTGCTGTTCACCCGGGTGTCGGCCGCGATCGAGGTGCCCGATGCGCCCGACGTCACCGTCGCCCGCCGGCTGGGCCTGCACCGCTCGCAGCGCACGGTCGCGCGGCTCTCGGCCCTGTTCGCCCTCGACGCGTTCGGGGGCGGCTTCGTGGTCCAGGCGCTGATCGCCTACTGGTTCCACGTGCGCTTCGGCGCCAGCCCGGCGCTCATCGGCGGCGTGCTGTTCGCCGCCAACCTGCTGGCCGGGATCTCCGCGCTCCTCGCGGTCCGGATCGCCGCCCGCATCGGGCTCGTGCGCACGATGGTCTTCACGCACCTGCCCTCGAACGTGCTGCTGATCCTCGTCCCGTTCATGCCCACGCTGGAGCTGGCGACGCTCGTGCTCCTCGTGCGCTACTCGATCAGCCAGATGGACGTCCCCACGCGCCAGTCCTACACGATGGCCGTGGTGGACCCCGACGAGCGGTCCGCGGCGGCGGGCGTCACCGGCATCGCGCGGAGCGTGGGCGCTGCGGCCGCGCCGATCCTCTCGGCGCCGCTGGTGGGCGTCCCGGCCCTCGCGGGCCTGCCGTTCGTGATCGCGGGCAGCCTCAAGATCGCTTACGACCTGCTCCTGTACCGGTCCTTCCGGTCGATGCGCCCGCCCGAGGAGCAGGGTCGGGGCTGAGGCATCCAGCGTGTCGGCGAGGTCCCAGGCGCGCGCTGCGTGAAGCGGCAGGCGGATCACGAAGCCGGGCGGCCGGCGGGCGAGGTCCGCGCACGCGGCTCCGTCGTCGGGCCCGAGGTAGCGCGACGTGATCGCCAGCCGTGTCCCCGGCGCCGTCGTCGGGCGTGATGGTGGCCCGGCCGCGGACCGCGACGCCGCATCGAGCAGGCCCCGAACGCCGCCGGCGGCCGGGTCCAGCCTCACCCCTTGGCCGGCAGCGAGGCCGCGAACGCGAGCGCGCGGGTCAGCCAGGCGTCGAGCGCCGCCGGCGACTTCTCGAACGTGGGCACCGCTCAGGCGACCGCGGTCACCTTGGTCGCGATCCGGTCCAGCAGCGAGGTCCACGACCCCACGAACGACTCGGCGCCCTTGCGCTGGAGCTCGCCGGCCACGGCGTCGAGGTCCACCCCGGCGGCCGCGAAACGGGCCAGCTGGTCGGGCCCATCGGTCGCGAGGGCCGTCACGGGCGCCTCGGACGCGCCGGTCGCGAGGAGCGTCTCCTCGGGCATGGTGTTGACCGTGTCCGGAGCGGCGAGGCCGGTGATGTACAGCGTCGGCGGCAGGGACGGGTCCTTGGTGCCGGTGCTCGCGAACAGGAGGCGCTGCGGGCGGGCCCCGGCGGCGAGGAGCGCCTGCCAGCGCTCCGAGGCGAAGAACGCGTGGGACACCACGTAGCTCTGGCGGCCGATGGCCAGGCCGAGCTCGTTCTGCATGTCGGCCGGGAGGCTCTTGGCGGTGGCCGGGTCCCAGCGGCTGACGAACAGCGAGGCGACCGAGGCGACGTACGCCGGCAGCCCGGCCTCGACGCGGCGCTCGATGCCCCGGGTGTAGGCCTCGGCGCACGCGAGCACCTGGGCCGGCGAGAACAGCAGGGTGACGTTGACCGACACGCCCGACAAGATCGCCTCCTCGATGGCCGGCAGGCCCTCCGGCGTGCCCGGGATCTTGATGAACAGGTTCGGCCGCTCGCCCTGCCCGTGGAGGCGCTTGGCCTGGGCCACGGTGGCCGCCGTGTCATAGGCCAGGAGGGGCGAGACCTCGAGCGAGACGAAGCCGTCGACGCCGTCCGTGCGGTCGTGGACGGGGCGGAACAGGTCCGCGGCGCGCCGCAGGTCCGACAGGGCGACCTCGAAGAAGGTGTCCTCGCCGCTCTTGCCGGCGTGGGCCGCCTCGGCGATCTCGGCGTCGTAGCTGTCGGAGCCGCCGATGGCGCGGTCGTAGATCGTGGGGTTGGACGTGAGGCCGGTGACGTCCAGCTCGTCGATGTAGCGCGCGAGGGTGCCGCTGTCGAGGAGGGGCCGGGTGATGTTGTCCAGCCAGAGGCTCTGGCCGAGGGCGGCAAGCGCGTGGGTCGTCTTCATGGAGGAGCTCCGATCGGGGGTCGCGCCGCGGGGTCGGGAGGAGGAGGCGGGACCGCGATCAACTGTACCGCAGGGGGGTCGCACCCCCCCCGCGCGGGCTTCCGTCAGTCGATGCCGGGACGGATCGGCCCGGACGGGACGACGAGGACGTACCGGCCGGCCAGGCGGGCCATCCCGGGCAGCGCGTTCCACGGCCCGCCCGTCCGCCGCGGGACGAACTGGCGGGCGACCGCCGCGACGCTGATCGCCGTCCCGGGTTGCGGGCTGGGACCCCAGACCTTCGAGCCGTACGGGTAGAGCGGGTCGAGGATGGAGGCCTTCGTGACCCGGAACGAGCCGTCGACCGGGTCCCGCGTGGACTCGAAGCCGCTCACCACCCAGGCGTGGCGGCCCTGCCAGACGAGCAGGCCCACGGGACGGCCGTAGTCGCGAATGGCGGTAGCGGCGATCTGCATCGCCTCCCCGAGCGTGTCCGCGCCCACGACCCGGTAGGGGCCCGCGCGGTTGATCACGAGGGCCGCCGCCCAGCCCGCGACGCCGGCGCCCTGGCGCGGTCGCCCGTCGGGTCGCGGACCGCTCCAGGCGCGCGCCGTGAGCTGGAGCTCGCGCTGGGTCTTCCGGGTCCGGTCCGCCCCGGGCTCCATGATGTTGAGCATCATCTGGACGCTGGCGCCCACGCACTGGACGAAGGTGGTCTGGCGCACGTCGTCGCCACGGGCCGCGAGGTCGAGCCGGAACGCGGGCCCGCTCGCGGCGACCCCGGGCACGGGGAGCAGGCCCAGCGCCAGGACGAGCGCGGCGGCGAGGTGGAGCCGGCGACGGGGGAGCGGGAACGCGGCCATCGGTCGGCGGAGGATACGCCAACCCGACGGAGCCGGTTCTCCGGCGGGACCTCGGGGGCGGTCAGACCCGGACGTCATCCCCGAGGTTGGGCGCCAGCCAGCGGGCCGCCTCCTCGAGCGGCATCCCGGCCCGCCGCGCGTAGTCCTCCAGCTGGTCGCGGCCCATGCGCCCCACGCCGAAGTAGCGCGCGTCGGGGTGCCACAGGTACAGCCCGGACACGGACGCGGCGGGCAGCATGGCCATCGACTCGGTGAGGGTGATCCCGGCCAGGGCCTCGGCGTCCAGCACCCGGAACAGGACCGCCTTCGCCAGGTGGTCCGGGGTGGCCGGGTAGCCGGGTGCGGGCCGGATGCCCTGGTAGCGCTCCGCGATCAGGTCCTCGTTGCTGAGCGCCTCGTCCGCGGCGTAGCCCCACAGCTCGCGCCGCACGCGCTCGTGCAGGCGCTCGGCGAGGGCCTCGGCCAGGCGGTCCGCGAGGGCCTTGGTCATGATCGCGCTGTAGTCGTCGTGGGCCGCCTCGAAGCCGCGCACCACGGCGTCGATCCCGATCCCCGCCGTCACCGCGAACGCCCCCACGAAGTCGGGCACGCCCGCGGGTCCCACGTCGTCGGCGACGCACAGGTTCGGGCGCCCGCCGGCCTTCGCCATCTGCTGGCGCAGCGCGTGGATCCGGGCCAGCTCCGTGGTCCGGCCATCGTCCGCCCACAGCACGATGTCGTCGTCGGGGGTCGCGTTGGCGGGCCAGAAGCCCACGACGGCGCGGGCCTCCAGCAGCCCCTCGTCAACGATGCGGGCCAGGAGCGCCTTCGCGTCCTCGAACAGCTCGCGTGCGTGGGGCCCGACCACCGGGTCGTCGAGGATCGCGGGGTAGGCGCCCTTGAGCTCCCAGGTGTGGAACAGCGGCCCCCAGTCGATCCGCTCCACGAGCTCGGCGAGCGGATAGCGCTCGAAGGCGCGCACGCCCGTGAACGACGGCACCGGCGGCACGGCCGGCCACGCGACGACCGGCCGGTTGGCGCGCGCCTCCGCCAGCGTCAGCCGCCGCTCCCGGCCGGCCCGGCCCTCGCGCTCGCGGCGGAGGGTCTCGTACTCCTCGCGGATGCTCGCGGCGAACGCCTCGCGGGCGCCCCGATCCACCAGCGCGCCGGCCACCCCCACGGCGCGCGAGGCATCCGCGACGTGCACCACGGGCTGCGCGTAGCCGGGCGCGATCTTGACCGCGGTATGGATGCGCGACGTGGTCGCGCCGCCGATCAGCAGCGGCGTGGTCATCCCCTCGCGCTCCATCGTGGCCGCGATGTGGACCATCTCGTCGAGCGAGGGCGTGATCAGCCCCGACAGCCCGATGAGGTCCGCGCCCACCTCGCGGGCCGTGTCGAGGATGCGCGAGGCGGGCACCATGACCCCGAGATCGATCACCTCGTAGTCGTTGCAGCCCAGCACGACCCCCACGATGTTCTTGCCGATGTCGTGGACGTCGCCCTTGACGGTCGCCATGACGATGGTTCCCGCCCGGCGGCCGATCCCCTCGCGCTCCGCCTCGAGGTAGGGGATCAGCACCGCCACGGCCTTCTTCATGACGCGGGCGCTCTTCACGACCTGGGGCAGGAACATCCGGCCATCCCCGAACCGGTCGCCCACGATGTTCATGCCGCGCATGAGCGGCCCCTCGATGACGTCCAGCGGCCGGGTGGCGGCAAGCCGGGCCTCCTCGGTGTCCTCGGCGATGAAGGCGTCCAGGCCCTCGACCAGGGCGTGGGTCAGCCGCTCGTCCACGGGCAGCTCGCGCCACGCGAGGTCGTCACCGGTTCGGGTCACGGCGGCGCCACCCGCGTAGCGCGGGGCGATCTCCAGGAGCCGGTCGGTCGCGTCCGGGCGCCGGTTCAGCACGACGTCCTCGACCCGCTCGAGGAGGTCGGCGTCGATGTCGTCGTACTGGGGGATGACGCCCGCGTTGACGATGGCCATGTCGAGGCCGGCCCGGATCGCGTGGTAGAGGAAGACCGCGTGGATCGCCTCGCGGACGCGGTCGTTGCCGCGGAACGCGAAGGAGACGTTGGACACGCCCCCGGAGACCCGCACGCCGGGGAGGGCCGCCTTGAGCCGCCGCGTGGCCTCGAAGAAGGCGAGCGCGTACTCGGCGTGCTCCTCGATTCCGGTGGCGATCGCGAAGATGTTGGGGTCGAGGATGATGTCCGCGTTCGTGAAGCCCGCCTGCTCGGTCAGCAGGCGGTGGGCACGGGTGAGGACCGCCACCCGGCGCTCGACGGAGTCGGCCTGGCCCTGCTCGTCGAAGGCCATCACGACGGCCGCGGCGCCGTAGCGGCGGCACAGCCGGGCCTGGCGCAGGAACTCCGCCTCGCCCTCTTTGAGGCTGATCGAGTTGACGACCCCCCGGCCCTGGAGCTGGCGCAGGCCGGCTTCGATGACGGACCACCGCGAGCTGTCGACCATCACCGGCACGGCGGCGATATCGGGCTCCGTGCCCAGCCGGCGCAGGAACCGGGTCATGGCGGCGACGCCGTCGAGCATCGCCTCGTCCATGTTCACGTCCAGCACCACCGCGCCGTTGACGACCTGGTCGCGTGCGATGGCCACGGCCTCGTCCTCGCCGGCGCGGTCCTCGCCCAGGGCGCCGGCCATCAGCCGCGCGAACTTGCGGGAGCCGGTGACGTTGGTGCGCTCGCCGATGTTGACGAACGCGCCTCCGGGCATCGGGATGGTGAGCGGCTCGAGGCCCGAGAGGTGCGTGTCCGTGTCGCGCTCCGGGATGGGGCGCGGCGCGATGCCGGCGACCGCCGCCGCGATGGCCGCGGTGTGTTCCGGCGTGGAGCCGCAGCAGGAGCCCGCCACGTTGAGCAGACCCGCACGGGCCCACTCGCCCATGGCCGCCGCCATCTCGTCGGGCGTCTCGTCGTACCCGCCGAGCTCGTTGGGCAGGCCCGCATTGGGGTAGGCGGACAGCGCGGTGTCGGCGAGGCGCGAGAGCTCCTCGATGTGCTCCCGCAGCTGCCGCGGGCCCAGGGCGCAGTTGAGGCCCACGAGGATGGGGTCCGCGTGCCGGATGCTCGTCCAGAACGCCTCGAGGGTCTGCCCGGTCAGCGTCCTCCCCGAGGCGTCCACGATGGTCCCCGAGATGATCACGGGCAGCTCGCTGCCCAGGTCCTCGAAGACGCCCTTGAGCGCGAAGATGGCGGCCTTGGCGTTGAGGGTGTCGAAGATGGTCTCGACGAGGAGCAGGTCGGCGCCGCCCGCGATCTGGCCCTCGGCCGCCTCCCGGTACGCCTCGGCGAGCTCCTCGAAGGAGACGTTGCGGGCAGCGGGGTCGTTGACGTCCGGCGAGATGGACCCGGTGCGGTTGGTGGGACCCAGCGAGCCAGCCACGTAGCGGGGACGGCCGTCGCGGGACTCGGCCTCGTCGGCGGCCTCGCGGGCGAGGCGCGCGGAGGCCTCGTTGAGCTCGCGGGCCAGGTGGGCCAGGCCGTAGTCCGCCTGGGCGATCCGGGTCGAGGTGAACGAGTTGGTGCTGACGATGTCCGCGCCGGCCGCCAGGTACGCGCGGTGGACGTCCCGTACGGCGTCCGGCTGGGTCAGGCACAGCAGGTCGTTGTCGCCGCGGACGTCCCGGTCATGGTCCGCGAGGCGGTCGCCCCGGAAGTCCGCCTCGCTGAACCCGTGGCGCTGGAGGAGCGTGCCCATCGCCCCGTCCAGGACGAGGATGCGCTCGCGCAGGAGCCCGGACAGGCGCGCGAGGCGGGTCTCGCGGGTGAACGGCGAGGCGACGGCGGGGGCAGGCATCGTGCAGGGGAATGTACCCCCGGCGCGGTCGGCGCCACGACTGGGCCATCTGGGGGAGGGCAGCACCCCGGCTCGCCCGGTAGCCTTGGGCCTGCCCACGCGCTCCACGACCGCCGACATCGCCAGGCGGCGGGAGCGCCCCCCAACCGTCGGGGCCGGTCGTCCCGGCCCCGTCAGGCAGAGAGGATCCGGTCGTGCGATTGCTGCGCCCAGGCGCCCAGCGGGCGTCCTTCTCCACCCGTCTATCGATGCTGCTCGCCACGAGCCTGTTCGCGTCCCTGTTCGCCTTCGGCGTCTCGGCCGCCGCCCCCCAGAGCGCCTCCGCGGCCACGCCACCCTGGTACGCCGTCGAGACGTACTACCTGCGCCTCCTCAACTGCACCCGGACGGGCGGGTGGGTGCGCACGGACGGCAGCTGCGCGGGGTATGGCTCTGGCAGGTACAGCACGTACGTGGCGCCCCTCAAGCGCAGCGACGGGATCTCCGCCGTGGCCCGCTATTGGGCCAGGAAGATCGCGACCGAGGGCGCCTGCCGCCACGGCGATCCCGGCGCGCGCCTCCGCAAGGCCGGCTACCGGGCCTGGACGTGGGGCGAGAACATCGGTTGCTGGGACCTCGCGAGCGCCTACAAGTCCGTGCTCGCCTCGCACCGCGCGTTCCAGGCCGAGCGGTCCAGCGGCGGTGGCCACTGGAAGAACATCAAGAACGCCCGGTTCAAGTACGTCGGCATCGGCGTGTGGAAGGCGAACGGCCACACCCGGCTCGTGACGGACTTCTACCGCCCGTAGCCCGGGTCGCACCCGGAGCGCCACGAGGGGGCCGCCGGCCCCCAGGCTGGCGGCCGTTGCGCGCCCTGGCGCTTCGCTGGGCCTCTGGACGGAGATGTGGCCAGTGACATCAGAGCTGTCACAGGACGCTGCGACCGTGTTGTACAACCTCGGCGCGGTGACGGCTGGGGCGTATGCTCCCGACAGCGGGGGAGGCGTGCTTGCCAACCAGAGGGGACTCCAGTCAGGCGAACGGCGAGCGGCTCGCTCGCATCGTCGAGGACCCCAGCGGAGGGTGGCGTCTCCAGACCCTGGACGATCATCTGCACGGCGTCGCCAAGTTGGCCGGCGACTTCGGCGCCGCCTTTGGCTCGCGGGAATGGGCCGCCCTGGCGGGGCTGTACCATGATCTCGGCAAATGCCATCCGACCTTCCAAGGCTACCTTCGCGCGTCGACCGGCTTCGATCCGTCGGCCGGCAGCGTCACAACGCGGTTCGACCACGCGATCACGGGCGCCAGTCTCGCGATGGAGCGTTTCGGGTTTGTGGGCAAGGCCCTTGCGTACATCATCGCGGGCCACCACGCGGGCCTGACCGACTGGAGCGCTGCGGACGCCGCGAACGGCGCACTGTCGGTCCGCCTCTCCGAGAAGGGCAGTCAGCTAGCGGACACGCTGGCGTTCGGCGGGATCGCCGCGGACATCCTGGAGGCACCCGGGCCGTCCACCGCCGCGCCGGTGCGCACCCAGGAGGCGATGCACCTGTGGATCCGAATGCTCCACTCATGCGTGGTGGATGCAGACTCGCTCGACGCGGAGGCGTTCGCGCACCCGGACCGGCCGGCGGCTCGGGCTGACTGGTCGGAGCTCGGCGAGCTCGAAGTGAACCTCGAGCGAAGGCTCGCATCGTTCACCACGGGCGGGCCCGTGAACGCGTTGCGAACGCAGGTCCGCGAGCAGGTGATGCGCCACTCGGCCGACGAGCCCGGCTTCTTCTCGTTGACCGTCCCGACCGGCGGGGGCAAGACGCTGACATCGCTCGCGTTCGCGATGGCGCACGCGCGCGCACGTGGCAAGCGGCGTGTGATCTACGCGATCCCGTACCTCAGCATCATCGAGCAGACCGCCCGGGAGTTCCGCAACGCGGTGGGTCGCAACGGGGTGCTCGAACACCACAGCAGCATCGACGTGGACGACCAGGACTGGCGCAGCGCGCTCGCCGCGGAGAACTGGGACGCGCCGCTGATCGTGACGACCACCGTGCAACTCTTCGAATCGCTGTTCGCGTCGAAGCGGAGCAGGACTCGCAAGCTGCACAACATCGCAAACAGCGTGATCGTGCTCGACGAGGCCCAGTTGCTCCCGCCGGACTTCCTGGAGCCGATCCTCTCGGCGCTGCGCGTGCTCGTCGAAGGGTTCGGTGTCTCCGTCGTCCTGTGCACGGCGACACAGCCGGCGCTCGGCGAGCGACAGCTGCCCAACGGTCGCCGCTTCCCCGGGCTGTCCGGTGTGCGTGAACTTGCCGACGACCCGCTCGGCCTCGCGAACCGGCTCGACCGGGTGGCGATCACCTGGCCGGAGGATCTGGGCGTCCGCACAAGCTGGACCGAGGTCGGGGATCAAGTGAGTGGCGAGCGGCAGGTCCTGTGTGTGGTGAATACGCGTGCAGACGCGCGCGCCCTCGCCACGCTCGTGCCCGGCGCGCTGCACCTGTCCGCGCTCATGTGCGCCGAGAACCGCGCAGTCGTTCTAGCGCAGGCCAAGGCGCGACTGAAAGCGGGCCGAGATGTGCGTCTCGTCAGCACGCAGCTCGTCGAGGCCGGCGTCGACGTGGACTTTCCTGTCGTCTACCGCGCGTTGGCGGGGCTCGACTCGATCGCACAGGCCGCCGGTCGCTGCAATCGCGAAGGTCGGCTGGCGAAGGGCCGAGTCGTCGTGTTCGTCCCACCCCGCCCCAGCCCGCCCGGGCACCTGCGCCATGCCGAGGAGGCCACCCGGAGTCTGCTCGGCGCCGGCCTCGATCCGGCACGACTCACCCGCCCGGATGCCTTCCTTCGCTTCTTCGAGCTCCTGTACTCGGTCGATGGTGGCCTCGACCGCCAGGGCATCCTGCCTCTCCTCACGAAGGAGGCGCGCGATTTGCAGATCTCGTTCCGCGAGGCGGCGAGCCGCTTCCAGCTGATCGATGACGCCGGGACGACGACGGTCTTCGTCCCGTACGGCCGCGGCACCCGCCTGATCGAGCGGCTTCGGGCGGCGTCCGCAGCCAGCGGCGGACCAGACCGAACGCTACTCCGCAAGTTGCAGCGGTTCACCGTCGTGCTCCGCGCCGCGGAGATCGCCGAACTGGACCGCAACAGGGGCCTCGACCGGCTCGGTGATGAGTTCATCGCGATCCGGCCTGACTTCTACGACGACAAGCGCGGCGTCCTGATCACTGAACGGGGGTTCAGTCTCAGCCTCAGCGTCTGAACGGAGGTGTCCATGGGGAGCATGTGCCTGGAGGTGCGCGGTGACCTCGCGTGCTTCACGCGGCCGGAGATGAAGGTCGAACGCGTCTCGTACGACGTGATGACGCCCTCGGCGGCGCGCGCGATCTTCGATGCGATCCTCTGGAAGCCGGCTATGCGTTGGCAGGTGGAGCGCATCGACGTGCTTCGGCCGATCCAGTGGATGTCCGTGCGGCGCAACGAGGTGGCATCGAAGGTCCCAGCGGACTCAGTCGGGACGGCGATGCGGCGCGGTGTCGGCAACTTAGGGTTGTATGTCGACGAGGATCGACAGCAACGGGCAAGCCTGCTGCTGCGAGACGTTGCGTATCGACTCTGGGCACGGCCGGTCCTCACCGGGGCAGCCGGTTCCGGCGACAACCTCGCCAAGTTCGAGGAGATGTTCCAGCGCCGGGCGAGTCGGGGGCAGTGCGTCAACCAGCCGTATCTCGGCTGCAGGGAGTTCGCCTGCTCATTCGAGTTGACAAACGAGTCCGCGACCGCGCCGATTGACGAGACCCGGGAGTTAGGCGTGATGCTGTACGACCTCGACTTCGCCGACGCGTCGCGGCCGACTCCGATGTTCTTCCGCGCCCGCCTTGACCACGGGACGCTAGCGGTACCGGCACCCGGTAGCCCGGAGGTGCTGCGGTGATCCTCCAGGCCCTCGCGGACTACTACAACCGAGCCGTGTCGCTGGACGCGGGCGCGCTCCCGCCGCCGGGGTGGGAGCGTAAGCGCCTGCCATTCATCATCGAGATCCGGACGGACGGAATGCTCGTCCAGATCGTCGATACCCAGACCGGCGAGGGTGCCAGGTTGGTGCCGGCCGAGTTCCTCGTTCCGCTGGCACCGAAGAAGAGCGTCAACATCGCCACGGCGTTGCTGTGGGGAAATGTCGAATACGCGCTTGGCGTCCCCGTGAACAACAAGCCAGACCGCGTCGCAAGCGCGCACAAGGCGTTCGTTGCGGCCATCACCGACCGCTTCGGCCATCAGCCGGACGACGAGGGGATTGGCGCGGTGCTGCGGTTCCTCACGGTCCTGCCATACGACGAGCTGGTCGCCGATTCCGCGTGGCCCCAGCTGGCCCAGGGAAACCCGTTCATCTCCTTCCGGCTCCCGGGTGATCCGGACCTGATCTGCCGACGTCCCGTCGTCCGAGCTGCGCTGGACGGCCCCGCCGAGGCGGCGGATGGACGGTGCATCGTCACCGGCGACCCGGCCCGGATCGCTCGCCTGCACGCGTCAATCAAGGGAGTACGCGGCACCAACACCAGCGGGGCCAGCCTGGTGTCCTTCAACCTCTCGGCTTCCGAGTCTTACGGACGGACGCAGGGCTACAACGCACCCGTAAGCGAAGACACCGTCTTCCGCTACACGACGGCCCTGAACACGTTGCTGCGGCCCGACTCGAAGCAGAAGCAGGCGATCGGCGACACGACGTTCGTCTACTGGGCAGAGCGTCCGGCAGACGAACTCGTTGAGCGAGGCGTCTCGCTCCTCTTCAGCGAACCCGTGCGGGACGACCCAGATCGCAACGCGTCGGTCGTGTCGGACATCCTTGTCGGCCTGCGGACCGGCGCGCGCCCGGCCGGCGCGGGTGGTGGCCGCTTCTACTTGCTCGGTCTGGCGCCGAATGTCGCGCGCGTCGCCGTGCGTGCGTGGATCGTCGCCGGGGCGATCGACATTGGCCAGCGGATCGTCCGGCACTTCGACGACATCGAGATCGACCGGCCGCCGAAGTCGCATCGATACCCGTCGCTCTACTGGCTACTCCGCTCCACGGCGGTCCTGGAGAAGGCGGAGAACATCCAGCCGATCCTCGAAGGCGAGGTCATCCGCGCAATCCTGGAGGGCCGCCCGTACCCGATCAGCCTGCTGGCAGCAGCCGTCGCGCGTTCGCGCGCGGAGCAGGACGTCACGCCGGATCGTGCGGCTCTCATCAAGGCCACCATCAACCGGCTCCGGCGATCGACCGGGGTCCCCAGGGAGGAACTCAGCGTGGCACTCGATCCTGCCAATCCGGACCCGGCCTATCGCCTTGGACGGCTGTTCGCAGCCCTGGAGAGGGCGCAGGAGATGGCGAGTCCGGGGCTCAATGCGACCATCCGCGACCGCTTCTACGGGGCCGCATCCAGCACGCCGATCACCGTCTTCCCGCGCCTGCTCAGCCTGAAGAACCACCACGTGGCGAAGGTCGAGTCGACGGGATTGCGAATCTGGATCGAGCGCCTGGTCGGCGAGATCATCGATGGGATCCCGGAGATCCCGGCCCACCTGTCGCTGGAGCAGCAGGGCGCGTTCGCGATCGGCTACTACCACCAGCGCCAGGACTTCTTCCGCAAGCACACCACCGAAAACGGGGAGAGCAACTGAGATGACCGGCCTGCAGCATCGCTACGACTTCGTCCTGCTGTTCGACGTGCGGGACGGGAACCCGAACGGCGATCCCGATGCCGGCAACCTGCCGCGTGTGGACGCTGTGTCCGGTCAAGGGCTCGTCACAGACGTCAGCCTGAAGCGGAAGGTCCGGAACTTCGTCGGGCTCGTCAAGGACGATCAGCCACCCTTCGAGATCTACATCAAGGAACGCGGCGTCCTGAACGAGATCCACGAGCGGGCCTACGTCGCGACCGGATCCGGGGATCTGCTCGGCAAGGGCGACAAGAAGCGCACTGGTGGCGACGCTGTCGGCAAGGCTCGCCAGTTCATGTGTGACAACTTCTTCGACGTGCGCACCTTTGGGGCCGTCATGTCGACCGGCGTGAACTGCGGCCAGGTCCGCGGCCCCGTGCAGCTGACCTTCGGACGGTCCCTCGAACCGATCACGAGCCTCGAACACTCGATCACCCGCATGGCAGTGGCCACCCACGAGGAGGCTGAGAAGCAGCAGGGCGACAACCGGACCATGGGCCGCAAGTCCACGGTCCCGTACGGGCTCTACCGGAGCCACGGCTTCGTGTCCGCCTTCCTCTCGAAGCAGACGGGCTTCGGGGAGGACGACCTGGAGCTGCTCTGGCAGGCGCTCGCGAACATGTTCGACCACGATCGATCGGCGGCCCGGGGCGAGATGGCCACCCGGGGCTTGTACGTCTTCGAGCATCAGTCCGAGCTCGGCAACGCGCCGGCCTATTCGCTCTTCGATCGCCTGGCCGTCAGCCGACGCGCAGACTCCGACGGGCCTGCGCGGGGCTTCGCGGACTTCAACGTGACCCTCGACGGGAACGCCGTTGCCATCGGGGCCACGGTCGACGTTGTGCCTGGGGTGACCCTTCGTCGCCTCGCCTGACCACCCCGATGACCACGGACGGGGACCAGGAGCAGACCCTGGTCCCCATCTCCGCCATCGAGCACTGGAGCTACTGTCCGCGCCAGTGCGCGCTCATCCACGTCGAGCAGACGTTCGACGAGAACCTGTACACGATTCGCGGGCGCCTCGCGCACGAGCGTGTCGACAGCGGCGAGGACGAGGTCGATGGCGATCTCGTCGTCCTCCGCGCACTTCCGCTGTGGTCCGATCGGCACGGGCTCGTCGGGAAGGCGGACGTGGTGGAGATGCGGCCGTCAGGTCCCTATCCCGTCGAGTACAAGGTCGGGCCGCCTCACTCGCACCACGCCGATCTCCAGCTGTGTGCCCAGGCGCTGTGCCTCGAGGAGATGACAGGATCGAAGGTGCCGCGCGGTGCCACCTATCACCACGCCACGCGACGACGCCGGGAGGTCGTGTTCAGCAGGGCCCTGCGCGATGCCACGATCGCGATTACCGGCGAAATCAGGAAGATGCTCGACTTCCAGGAGGTGCCGGCTCCAGTCGCTGACAGCCGGTGCCGGTCGTGCTCGCTGGCGGACTCTTGCCAGCCCACGGCCATGCATGACCTCGACGCCCGTCGGCGGTGGGACTCCGGGCTGTTTCGACCGCTCCCACTGGGGGATCCCGCATGATCGAGTTGCTCAATGTGCTCTACGTTCAGACACAGGGAGCCGTGCTGAAGCTCGACCACGATGCCATCCGGGTGGACGTCGATGGCGAGCTGCGGTTGCGCCTCCCTCTCCTCCGACTGGCTTCGATCGTCGTCTTCGGGCGGGTGACGGTCACGCCCTTCCTCATCGAACGGTGCGCAGCGGATGGGCGGAGCATCGTGTGGCTCGATCAGCGCGGGCGGTTCATGGCACGCATCGAGGGTCCAACCCGCGGCAACGTGCTGCTTCGCCGTGCCCAGCATCGCGCGGCGGACGATCCCTCGCGGACGCTCGAGATCGCGCGGCGGGTCGTTGCCGCGAAGCTCCAGAACTGCCGCCAACTCGTCCTGCGCGCGGCTCGCGAGGCCGACGCCGCCGCCGACTCGGAGGCCCTCACGAGGTCAGCGGTGCGTTTGGCAAGTGCAATCGAACATACCGCTGTGGCAGCTGCGCTCACGGAGCTCCGCGGCGTCGAGGGCGATGGAGCACGGGCGTACTTCGGCGCCTTTGCTGCCATGATCCGCACGTCACGCGACGACTTCCCGTTCGAGCGGCGCAGCCGCCGACCGCCGCGCGACCGCACGAATGCGGTCCTCTCCTTCTTGTATGCCCTCTGGCTCACCGAGTGCACAGCGGCCCTTGAGGGCGTTGGACTCGATCCGCAGGTCGGCTACCTCCACGTCCTCCGGCCCGGCCGGCCGGCGCTTGCCCTCGATCTCCTCGAGGAGTTTCGAGCGCCGGCTGCCGACCGACTTGCCTTGCGGCTCATCAACAGGCGCCAGCTTCGGCCTGATGAGCACTTCGAGCTGCTGGCCGGCGGCACGGTCTACCTGAGCGACGAAGGCAGACGCGTGGTCGTGAAGGCCTTCCAGGAGCGCAAGCTCGAGGAAGTTCAACACCCCGTCATTCGCCGGAAGCTCCCCATCGGGCTCGTGCCGCATGTGCAGGCGCGAATGCTGGCGCGCCACCTGCGCAACGACCTCGACACGTACCCGCCGTTCGTAGCCAGGTGAAGCCCATCGAGTTTCTCGTGACGTATGACGTCGCCACGGATACTGTGGCTGGGCGGCGTCGGCTCCGCCGGGTGGCCAAGGTCTGCGAGGGTTTCGGCCAGCGCGTCCAGAAGTCGGTGTTCGAATGCGTCTTATCCGAGGGGGATCTCGCGAGGCTGACAGAGCGGCTGCGTCGTGAGGTTGGCGTCAAGGAGGACAGCCTGCGGATCTACCGGCTCCGAGAGCCGCGGGGTGAGTTCCTCGTCGTTATCGGTCGAGACGTGCCGTTCGACATCCATGACGCGATCGTCGTCTGAGCAGCTGGCGCCCTCGTGCGCGGATGGCAAGCACTGCCTGCTCGCGAACGAGGTCCGCGCGTCTGTCGAGCGGGGTCCGGCAACGGCAAGTCTTGGAGCCTGGGACGGATCCTCACTGCTGAAGGTCGTTGAGCGTCACGAGGGTGAGGGCGTTAGGCTGGCGACCCATCGCGCCTGACAGAATGGAGTCTCGCCCGGCCATCGCGCCGGGCGTGGGTTGAAACGAGCGCGTTGGACTTGCTGCCCACCGGATCAGGCCGTCTCGCCCGGCCATCGCGCCGGGCGTGGGTTGAAACAAGGCCTGGCGCCCGTCCATGCGGGAGTCCGCGTCTCGCCCGGCCATCGCGCCGGGCGTGGGTTGAAACATAGAGGTACAGCGAGCGCGGGATGCCGAGGATGCGTCTCCCCCGGCCAACGCGCCGGGCGGGGGTAGAAACGGGTTGATCGGGGGGATGC
>JBBSCF010000011.1:0-85872 GCA_038250545.1 Candidatus Limnocylindrales bacterium
CCGTCGGCACTACAAGGACCGGGTGTACGAGGCCCACCTGCTGCGCCGCTCGTACCGCGAGGACGGCAAGGTCAAGACCGAGACGGTGGGCAACATCAGCCACCTGCCGCCGGAGCTCATCGAGCTCATCCGGCGAGCCCTTGCCGGCGAGCACTTCCTGCCCGCCTCGGGCTTCGAGATCCGGCGCAGCACCCCCCACGGCCACGTCGCGGCGGTCCTGGGCATGCTGCGCAGTCTCGATCTTCCGCGCCTGATCGATCCCCGCCACTGCCGCGAGCGCGACCTCGTGGTGGGCATGGTGGTCGCCCGCCTGCTGGCCCCGGTCTCGAAGCTTGCCACCGCCCGCAGCCTCGACGCCACGACTCTGGGCTCCGTGCTCGGGATCGGCGACGCGACCGAGGACGAGTTGTACGGGGCCCTCGACTGGTTGCGCGTGCGCCAGCCCCGGATCGAGAAGCGCCTCGCGGACCGCCACCTCAGCCCCGGCGGCCAGGTGTACGTCGACCTCTCCTCCTCGGTCGTCACCGGGCGGCACAACCCCCTCGCGGCGATCGGCTACTCGCGCGACGGCAAGCCGGGGACCCGCCAGATCGAGTACGCCCTGCTCACGGACCCCGATGGCCGCCCGGTCGCGGTGCAGGTCGTGGCGGGCAACACCGGCGACCCGGCCACCGTGCCGGCGACGCTGCAGACCCTGCGCGAGCGCTTCGGCCTGACCTCGGTCGTCCTCGTCGGCGACCGGGGGATGCTGACGCAGGCCCGGATCGAGACGCTGCGGACCGCCGGCTTCGACTGGGTCAGCGCCCTGCGCGGCCCCGCCATCCGCGGCCTCGCCGACGCGGGGGATCTCCAGCTCGGGTTGTTCGACGAGCGCGACCTCGCCGAGATCACGAGCCCCGACTTCCCGGGCGAGCGCCTGGTCGTGTGCCGCAATCCCGCCCTCGCCGCCGAGCGGGCGCGCAAGCGCGACGACCTGCTCGCCGCGACCGAGGCCGCGCTCGCGAAGGTGGTCGCCCGGGTCGAGGCGGGCAGGCTGCGGGAGGCGGCCCGGATCGGTCTGGCGGTCGGACGGATCGTCGACCGCCACAAGATGGCCAAGCACTTCGAGCTCGAGATCACCGACGACCGCCTGGCGGTCAGCCGCCGGACCGAGGCGATCGCGGCCGAGGCGGCCCTCGACGGGCTGTACGTCCTGCGCACGAGCGTGCCCGCCACCCGACTCGACGCGGCGGAGGTGGTCCGCACGTACAAGCGCCTCTCGCGGGTCGAGCGGGCCTTCCGGACCCTCAAGGCGCCCGACCTCGCGATCCGCCCGATCCACCATTGGACGGAGGACCGCGTCCGGGCGCACGTCTTCCTGTGCGTGCTCGCGTACTACGTCCGCTGGCACCTCGAGCGCGCCTGGGCGCCGCTCCTGTTCCGCGACGAGGCGCCGGCTGACCTTCCCGACCCGGTCGCCCCGGCCCGCCGCTCGGCAGCCGCGCTCGCCAAGGCGAGCCGCCACACCCTTGCCGACGGGTCGGCAGTCCACTCGTTCCGGACCCTGCTCGCCGAACTCGCCACCCTCACCCGCAACCTCGTCGTCCCTCCCGGCGCGCCTGACGCCGCCGCCTTCGAGATCCCGGCCACACCAACGGCCCTGCAGAGCCGTGCCTTCGCCCTCCTGGGGCTCTCACCCACCGGCACGTAGGCAGAACGCGTCACGGGATGTCGTGTTCAGACACGCTCGCGAAACGCTGGAACTTCGGTCTAGCGGGCCATGTGGGCTGCCCTGACGGCAGGCAAGCCCTGGGTGGCCGAGTTTACCAATCGGCGCAAGGATGGCTCGCTCTTCCTCGAGGTCTCCCACATCTCGCCCGTCTTCGGGGCGGACGGGGCGATCGAGAGCTACGTGACCGTCAAGCACGACGTCAGCCGTGAGCGAGAGATCGAGGGTCGCTCCACCGAGCTGGCCCGTCAGCGCGTGATGATCTCCGAGACCCTGTCGGCGCTTCCCACCGCGCACTCGCCCGAGTCGGCCGCCAGGCTGGTCGCCGAGCAGCTGGTGACCCTGGAAGCGGTTTCTGCCGTCGCCGTCATCGCGTTCGAGCACGACAGCGCTGCGTTGCCGCTGGCGGTCGCCACGGCGAAGGGCATCCCGTGGCCGCTCCGGCGGCTGCCGGTCCGCGTTGCCCGGCCGCTGCGGACACGTGCCGCGGAAGGACCCTGGATCCAGCGTTGGGCCAACCGCCCCGGTCGTACCTACAACGATCTCCTGGTGGTCACCGGGGCAGTCGCCATCGCGTGGGTGCCCATCGTCGTGGACGGCAGCGTGTCCGGCCTGATCATGGCCGTGTCCTCGCGCCGTGATGCGCCCGATGTGCTCGCAGGTCACCTGCCGGCGCTGCTGGAGTTCGCGAACCTGTCGGGCACCCTGGTCGGCGCCTCGCTCGGCGAGCGGACGACCCGCGGCGCCCTCAGGACCAGCATCCGCCACGCGATCTCGCGACGCGCCATGACCCCGGTGTTCCAGCCCATCGTGGGTCTCGCCACGATGGAGGTCGTGGGGTACGAGGCTCTCACCCGTCTCGACTCCGGACAGCGACCGGACGCATTCTTCGCAGGCGCGTGGTCGGTGTCGCTTGGTCCCGAAGCCGAGCTCGCCGCCCTCGGTCTTGCGCTCGCGGAGTCGGCGTGGCTACCGGCCGGGCGCTGGCTATCGGTCAACCTCGCGCCCGGCACCGTCACGACGCACCAGGCGGACCTGCTGATGCTCCGAGCGTCCGACCGGCCGATCGTGATCGAGGTCACCGAGCACGAGCTGGTGCCGGACTACCCCGGACTCAGGCACGCGGCGCGGGGGCTCGGCAACAACGTCCTGGTCGCGGTCGACGGCGTCGGCTCCGGAGTGGCGAACTTCGCGCACATCGTCGAGCTGCAGCCGGACTTCGTGGAGCTGGACATCCAGCTCGTCCGCGGGATCAACCAGGACGCGGCGCGGCAGGCACTGGTCGTCGGGCTCCGGCACTTCGCTCGTTCGGTGGGCTGTCGTCTGATCGCGGAGGGGATCGAGACGGACGCCGAACTGGAGACCCTGAGGTCCCTCGGGGTCGAGCTCGGACAGGGCTACCTGCTGGGACGGCCGGCGCCGGTGGACGCCTGGCGGGCGCTGGCAGCAGCCACGGACGATCCTTCACCGGCAGGGGAGCGCCCGTGAGGCAGCGGCGTGAACCCGCGTCACGGGGGCCGGTCCTGGTCGAATTGACGCGCGACGACGACGTTGAGCCGCCCATCGACCTGCTCGATGCGGCGGATGTGATCGTCGACGACCTCCAGCGCCGCGGACCCCACCGCGCCCGTCGCGCACCTCCAGCCACGTCGCGCCGAGCACCCGGGCGGCTCGATGACGTGGGTCCGCTCGCCGACGCCTCGAGGGGTATCGCATCGGCATGCGGCAGCGAGGCGCAGATGTCCATGATCCGCGCCGCGGCGGGGCGCGTTGAGCCGCGGGCCGGCTACTCGGGCCGTCGTGCCGCCCGCTACGTCTCGTTTCGCCCCAGCCAGGCGCCCAGGCCGCCCAGCACGCGCGCCGTCATGCCCCAGACCCCCAGCCCCTCCACGGGGTACGCGGCGTAGCGCAGGTCCCAGCCCCGGATCTCGCGCTCCACCCAGACCAGCTCGCCGTCCGGCAGGAACGCGGCGACCGGCGCCTCCAGGATCGCCGCCACTTCCGACGGCTGCGGGACCAGGATCGGGCGCCGCGCGGCCACCGCCACGACCGGGGTCACCGTGAAGTTGGACACCGGGATCCACTGCATCGACAGCGTCCCGAGCACCCGGACCCCGGCGGCGACCGCGTCCAGGCCCACCTCCTCGGCGGCCTCGCGGAGCGCGGTGGCGACGACATCCGCGTCCCCCGGCTCCGCGCGGCCACCCGGGAACGAGACCTCCCCGCTGTGGTGCCCGCCACGGTCCGCGCGCTCGGTCAGGACGAGGTGCGCGTCGCCGCGATCGTCGGGGAAGACGAGGACCAGCACCGCCGCCGGCCGCGCGGATGCGTCGGCGTCGCCCCACGGGGACCGTGGGCGCCGGGCCCCACCCTCGCGGAACACGGGGATCAGCGCCTCGGGGCCATCGGGCAGGACGTCGGGCAGGACCTCGAGCCGGCGGACGGCCTCCTCGAACCGCACGGGGGCTAGTTGACCAGGCCGCCGTCGGGGCCGTCGTCCTCGTCAAGCGGCGGCAGGTCGAAGGCGGATCGGCGCCCGCGCGCCGACCCCAACCCCGCGGCCTCGCGTTCGGCCGTGGAGCCGCGGGCATCGCGGCGGTCGCCGGCCTCCACGGTCACCGTGTCCGACTTGGACGAGAAGACCAGCGTCCCCGAGACCGGGTCCGCATCGGCCGTGACGAGGTCGCCGGGCTTGAAGGTCCCGGACAGGAGCGCCCGCGCGAACGGGTTCTCGACGAGGCGCTGGATCGCCCGCTTGAGCGGCCGCGCCCCGAACGCCGGGTCGGTGCCGTCGCGCACGATCAGCAGCCGCGCGGCCGGCGTGAGCTCGAGGGCCAGGTCGTTGGCCGCGATCCGCTTCTGCAGGTCGGCGAGGAGCAGGTCCACGATCGCGACCAGGTCGGCGTCGGTCAGCGCGTGGAACACGATGACCTCGTCGATCCGGTTGAGGAACTCCGGCCGGAACGTGCCGCGCAGCTCGTCCGTGACCCGGCGCTTCATGGACTCGTAGTCCTCGCCGCCGGGCCTCCCGGCGAACGCCATGATCTGCTGCGACCCGATGTTGCTGGTCATGATCACGACGGTGTTCTTGAAGTCGACGGTCCGCCCCTGCGAATCGGTGAGCCGGCCGTCGTCGAGGACCTGGAGCAGCACGTTGAACACGTCCGGGTGCGCCTTCTCGATCTCGTCGAGCAGGATCACCTGGTACGGCCGGCGCCTGACGGCCTCGGTCAGCTGGCCGCCCTCCTCGTAGCCCACGTAGCCGGGAGGGGCCCCGACCAGCCGCGACACGGCGAACTTCTCCATGTACTCGCTCATGTCGATGCGGACCATCGCCTGCTCGTCATCGAACAGGAACTGGGCGAGCGCCCGGGCGAGCTCCGTCTTGCCGACACCGGTGGGCCCCAGGAACAGGAACGACCCGATGGGCCGCCGCGGGTCCTTGAGCCCGGCCCGGGCCCGGCGGACCGCGTCGGACACGGCCGCGATGGGCTCATCCTGGCCCACCACGCGGTCGTGGAGGCGCTCCTCCATCTTGACCAGCTTCTCGAGCTCCCCCTCCATGAGGCGCGTCACCGGGATCCCGGTCCAGGCCCCCACGATCTCGGCGATGTCGTCCGCGGAGACCTCCTCCTTGAGCAGCGCGCCGGGACCCTGGAGCGCGGCGATCGCCGCCTCCTGCTGGGCCATCCGGTCGGCGAGCTCGCGGGAGCGTCCGTACTTGAGCTCCGCGGCGGTGCCGTAGTCGGCCTCACGCTCCGCCTGCTCGATGCGCACGGCCAGCTGCTCGACCTCGGACTTGGTCTCCCGCATCGCGGCGATGGCCGACTTCTCGGCCTCCCAGCGCTGCTTCATGGCGCCGGCCTCCTCGGACAGCTCCGCGAGCTCCTTCTCCAGGACCTCCAGGCGCGCCCGCGAGGCCTCGTCGGTCTCCTTGCGCAGGGCCTCGCGCTCGATCTCCAGCTGGATGCGGCGGCGCTCCAGCTCGTCGAGCTCGATCGGCATGGAGTCGATCTCCATGCGCAGCCGCGAGGCCGCCTCGTCCACGAGGTCGATCGCCTTGTCGGGCAGGAAGCGCTCGGTGATGTAGCGGTTGGACAGGGTGGCCGCGGCCACGAGCGCCGAGTCCGTGATCCGGACGCCGTGGTGGACCTCGTAGCGCTCGCGGAGCCCGCGCAGGATCGAGATGGTCTCCTCGACCGTCGGCTCGTCCACCACGACCGGCTGGAAGCGCCGCTCGAGCGCCGCGTCCTTCTCGATGTGCTTGCGGTACTCGTCGAGCGTGGTCGCGCCGATCGTGTGGAGCTCGCCGCGCGCCAGCATCGGCTTGAGCAGGTTGGAGGCGTCCATCGCGCCCTCCGCGGCGCCCGCGCCAACCACGGTGTGGAGCTCGTCGATGAACAGGATCACGCGGCCCTCGGCGTCCTTGATCTCCTTGAGCACCGCCTTGAGGCGCTCCTCGAACTCGCCGCGGAACTTGGCGCCGGCGATGATCGCGCCGAGGTCGAGCGAGATGACGCGCTTGTCCTTGAGCGTCTCGGGGACGTCGCCCCGGATGATCCGCTGGGCGAGGCCCTCCGCGATGGCGGTCTTGCCGACGCCCGGCTCACCGATGAGCACGGGGTTGTTCTTCGTCCGGCGTGAGAGGACCTGGATGACGCGGCGGATCTCCTCGTCGCGCCCGATGACCGGGTCCAGCTTGCCGGCGCGCGCCTCGGCCGTGAGGTCCCGCCCGTACTTCTCGAGCGCCTGGTAGGTGCTCTCGGGGTTGGCGCTGGTCACGCGCTGGCTCCCGCGGACGCCCTGGAGCGCGCCCAGGATCGGCTCGCGGCCGGCGCCGTGCTGCTCGAGGAGCCGTTGGGCATCGCCGCCCACCTCGGCGACGCCCAGCAGCAGGTGCTCGGTGCTGGTGTACTCGTCGCCCATGTGCCGCGCCTCGTCCTGGGCGCGGTCGATGACGCGCTTGGCGCGCGCGTCGAGGCCCAGCTGGCCGCCCTGGATGCGGGCGCGCCGGGCGAGGATCGAGGCGATCTCGCCGCGGAACGCGGCGAGATCCACGCCCAGCCGCCGGAGCGTCTCGGCGGGGACGCCGTCGTCGGGGCCCACCAGGGCGGCGAGCAGGTGCTCCGCGTCCAGCGCGGGGCTCTGCATCCGCTCGGCGAGCTGCTGGGCGGCGACGATGGCCTCCTGGGCCTTCTCGGTGAATCGGTCGAGTTGCATGGTCCGGGGTCTCGCGTTCGGTGTCGGTTCGTTCGGTTCAGGTGGTGGCGCGGGGGTCGGGCTGGTCGGCGAGGTCCAGGAAGGCCTTCGCGGCGTCCTTCGCCTGGTCGCCCATCCCAGTGGGCAGGACGACGCGGACCTTGACGTAGAGGTCTCCGGTCCCGCCATCCTTGATCTTCGGCATGCCCTGGCCCGTGAGCCGGAACGTCTTGCCGCTCTGCGTCCCGGCGGGGATGGTGAGCAGGATCCGGCCCTTGAGGGTCGCGACGGGGACCTCCGCGCCCAGCAGCGCCTCGCGCAGCGTGACCGGGAGCTCGCGCTCCAGGTCCGCGCCCCGGCGCTGGTAGACGTCGTGGGGGCGCATGCGGACGGTCACCACGACGTCGCGGCCGTTGGGCCCCTTGCCGCTCAGCCGGATGCGGCTCCCGGTATCCACGCCGCGCGGCAGCGCCACCTCGTAGCGCTTGCCCTCGATCTCCACGAGGCGCTGGGTCCCGTGGAACGCCTCCTCGAGGCTCAGGTCCGCCGGCGCCTCGATCTCCCCCTTCGCCGCGCGCTCGGCCGCCGGAACCCTCGACGCCGGGCCGGTGCCGCCCCCGCTCCCGGTCCGGCCCATCTCGGACAGGATGTCGGCGAAGCTGGCACCGCCCCGGGGCTGGCCGCGGGTCGCGCCACCGGCCGTCCGGCGGCCGGCCTGGGCCGCGTCGGCGCCGGAGAAGAACATCCGGAAGAAGTCGGAGAAGCCGGCGTCGCCGCCGCCGGCCGAGCGGAACTCGTAGCGGACGTTGCCGCCACCCGAACCGCCGCCCGCCGGAGCACCGGCGCCGCCGAAGCCGGCGAACGGCCCGCCGGCCTCGAACGGGTCGGCCCCGCCCCGACCGCCGCCGGTCTGCTGGAACTGGTCCCAGCTCGCGCCGAGGGTGTCGTACTGCTTGCGCTTCTCGGCGTCCGACAGGACCGCGTTGGCCTCGTTGACGTCCTTGAACCGCCTCTCGGCGGCCTTGTCGCCGGGGTTCCGGTCCGGGTGGTGCTGGCGCGCGAGCTTCCGGAACGCCTTCTTGATGTCGGCCTGGCTGGCCGACCTCGGGACGCCCAGGATCTCGTAGTAGTCGCGGTACTCCATCCGACGGTCCCCTCTCCCGGGAGCGGCCGGCCCGTCCTCCGGACCGGCGCCCCGCGGGCTCGGGTTGTTCTCAGCGGCCTTCGACCACGACCGGAGGCTGGTCCGCGGGTGGGAACGTGCTGCGCCGCACGCGGGACCCGGCCTCCGGCCTGGGGAGCTCGCCGCCGCCCTCGACGGTCATGGGCGGGACGGCCTTGAGCGGCTTCGGGCGGCGGCGGAGCGCCGCCTCGAGGACCTGGTCCATGTTGTCCGCGAGGACGAGCTTGACCTGCTTGCGGATCTCCTCGGGGATGTCCCGCAGGTCCTTCTCGTTCTTCCTGGGCAGGATGACCATGCCCGCACCGGCGAGGTGCGCGGCAAGGATCTTGGACTTGAGCCCGCCGATGGGCAGGACGCGGCCACGAAGCGTGATCTCGCCCGTCATGGCGACGTCCTTGCGGACGGGGATCCCGGCGAGGGCGGAGACCATGGCCGTGGCCATGGTCACGCCGGCCGACGGGCCGTCCTTGGGGGTGGCGCCGGCCGGGACGTGGATGTGCAGGGTGTGCCTCTCGAACACCTCGCGGGCGATCCCGAGCTCCGCCGCGTGCGACCGGATCCAGGACAGCGCCGCCCGGGCGGACTCCCGCATGACGTCGCCCAGCTGGCCGGTGAGGATGAAGTCTTCCTTGCCCTCCATGAGCGTGACCTCGATGGCGACGACATCGCCGCCGACCTCGGTCACCACGAGGCCCGTGGCCGAGCCGGTCTGGTCCTCGGCCTCGAGCTCGCCGTACTCGAATCGCCCCGGCCCGAGATACTCGTTGAGCTTCTTGACGTCCACGACGGTCCGGCGCTTGCGACCCTCGGCCACGGCCCGCGCGACCTTGCGCATGATGTTGGCGAGCTCGCGCTCGAGGTTGCGGACGCCTGCCTCGTGCGTGTAGGCCTGGACGAGCTCCGTGAGGACCGCGTCGGTGATCTCCACGTGCTTGGCGGTGAGCCCGTGGTTCTCCATCTGCTTGGGGACGAGGAACCGGCGCGCGATCTGGACCTTCTCCATCTGCGTGTAGCCCGGCAGCTGGATGACCTCCATCCGGTCGCGCAGCGCGGCGGGGATCGGGTCGAGCAGGTTGGCGGTCGCGACGAACAGCACCTTGCGGAGGTCGAACGGGACCTCGAGGTAGTTGTCCTGGAAGCTGAAGTTCTGCTCCGGGTCCAGCACCTCGAGCAGCGCGGAGCTCGGGTCGCCCCGGAAGTCCATGCCGATCTTGTCGACCTCGTCGAGCATGAAGACCGGGTTGTTGGTGCCCGCGGTCTTGATGCTCTGGACGATCCGGCCGGGCAGGGCGCCGATGTAGGTGCGCCGGTGGCCGCGGATCTCCGCCTCGTCGTGGATGCCACCCAGGCTCATGCGGGTGAACTTGCGCCCCATCGCCCTGGCGATGGACTTGCCCAGCGAGGTCTTGCCCACGCCGGGAGGGCCCACGAACAGGAGGATCGGCGAGCGGATCGTGTCCGCGAGGCTGCGCACCGCGAGGTACTCGAGGATGCGCTCCTTGACCTTCTCGAGGCCGTAGTGGTCCTCGTCGAGGATGACCGATGCCTCCTTGATGTCGAGGCGGTCATCGGTGGAGACGGTCCACGGCAGCGAGACGAGCCAGTCCACGTAGGTGCGGATGACCCCGACCTCGGGCGAGGCGGACGGGATCCGGCTCATCCGGTCGATCTCCTTGATCGCCCGGGTGCGGACCTCCTCGGGCATGCCCGAGGACTCCACCTTCTCGCGCAGCTCGTTGATCTCGGCCTGCTGGGGATCGTCCTCGCCCAGCTCGCGCTGGATCGCCTTGAGCTGCTCGCGGAGGATGTACTCCCGCTGGGTCTTGTCCATCTCGGACTTGACCTCGCTCTGGATCTTTCCCTTGAGCTCGAGGATCTCGACCTGGCGGGCGAGGAACGCGGAGACGAGCTTGAGGCGCTCCTCCACGTCGATCGTCTCGAGGAGCTCCTGGCGCTGCTCGGTCGACATGTCGGGGCTGTACGCCACCATGTCGGCGAGGAGGCCGGGCTCGGTGATGTTGCGCGCCGCGACGGCGGCCTCCGGGGGGACCGGCGCGCCGTTGGCGACGTACTGCTCGATCTGCGCCTGGACGCTGCGGACGAGAGCCGCCATCTCGACGCCCGTGGGCACCTCGTCCGTGAGCTCCTCGACGCGCGCGGAAAGGTATGGGCTCGTGTGCGCGAAGCCATGGACACGGATGCGTCCCTGGCCCTGGACGATCGCCCGGACGGTCCCATCCTGGAGCTGCACGACCTGGGCGATCTTGGCGATGGTGCCGACCGAGTAGAGCTCGGACGGGTCGCCGATCTCCTCCTGCTCAGGATGGCGCTGGGTCACGAGGACGATCGGGCCGCCGGATTCCGTGGCTGCGTTCAGCGCGGCGACGCTCTTGTCGCGCCCCACCTGGAGCGGGACGATCATCTCCGGGAAGATGACCGTCTCACGGAGGGCGACGAGCGGCAGCTCACGCAGCTCGGCGGTGCCGGGCGTGGTCTGTGTCTCCTCCGGCTTGGACGGGCGCTTGGCCATCAGGGTCTCCTTGGATTGCCGGCCGGGCGGGTCCGGCGACGGTTCGGGTTCGGGTTCGGTGGACTGGGTGCGGTGGCGGGGATGGGTCAGGGAGCAGGGTCCGAACCGACGTCCGGGGCGGGCCCCGCGTGGCCGGCGGCGCGTCCGTGGGGGCGCTCCGCCGCGGCCTCGCGGGTCCCTTCGTCGTAGAGGGCCTCGAGGATGCGCTTGCCGAGGCGTTCCTCGAGCTCGAACAGGGTGCGGACCCCGGCGAGGTTCACGCCGCGATCACGCGTCAGGTGGCGGATCCAGAGGATGCGCCGGATGTCTTCCTCGGAGTACAGGCGGATGTTCGTGGGCGTGCGTGCCGGGCAGACCAGGCCCTCGTCCTCGTAGATCCGGAGCGTCCTCGGGTGCGCGGAGACGAGCGTCGCCGCCACGCTGATGACGTAGACCGGTCGAGTGGGGTCCCGGTCCGGCCGGCGCGCAGCTGCCATGGGCTAGGCCTCGGCCTTGTCGGCCTCGAGGCCGGTCGGCAGGGTGACGGCTCGCATCGTGCTGACGCGCGCGATCTCGCGCACCACCCAGCCGCCCTCGTCGCGCGTCTCCTCGACGCGGTCCTCGGCGCGGATGGTGAGGGTGCCGTTCTCGACGGTGATCTCGACGTCCTCCGGCCTGACGCCGGGGAGGGACGCCTCGACGAGGAGGGCGTCGGGGGTGGTTCGCACGTCGAGCGGCAGCCGGCCGACATCGCCGTTGCCGCTGTACGCGGCCAGCGGCCGGAAGACGGTGTCGTCAAACAGGCGGTCCATCGCCTGGCGGAGCGTCACGAGCTCGCCGAAGGGCGACGGGCGACGGGTGAGCGTCATCGCATCGATCCTCCTGCTGGTACGCCGGCGGTTCGCTCGCCGGCCCGGGGTTGGGTTGGTCGCCGACGCGGCGGGTCGGCCGCCCGTCGGGCAATCAACAGGCTAGAACCCTGACAATGGCGTTGTCAAGATAGATACGGATAAAGAGGTCTAAACCTTGCTGGTGATCTGGGTTCGAGATGGACCTCACCCTCGGTCCTCGCGCGCCGTGGACCGAGCGCCCGTCGTCGCCCCGTGAGCAGCGGTGGCGCCGTATCGTCACGTCCATGGACCAGCCTCCCGCCCACCGCGCGTTCCACATCGCGTACGAGGGCACCCCGAGCTGGGAGACCGGGCGGCCGCAGCCCGCGGTGCTCGGGCTGCTCGACGCGAGCGAGATCCGCGGCCGGGTCCTGGATGTCGGGTGCGGGACCGGGCTGCATGCGGCCTTGGTTGCGTCACGGGGCCACGAGGTCACGGGCCTGGACGTGGTGCCGCGGGCCATCGAGCGGGCGCGCGCCCGGGCACGGGATGCCGGCGTCGAGGTCCGCCTCCTGGTCGGGGATGTCCTCGAGCTCGAGTCGCTGGGCGACGCACTCGGGGCGCCGTTCGACACCGTGCTCGATGTCGGGCTGTTCCACGTCCTCCAGCCGGCGGACCGTCACGCATACGCGCGGGCGCTCGCCGGCGTCGTGCGTCGGGGAGGGGCCGGCTTCGTCCTGGCCTGGAGCGACCGGAACGCGTTCGGGCGCGGACCGGCGCGCGTGAGCCGGCGGGAGCTGCGCCACGCGTTCCGGTCCGACGAGGGCTGGCGCGTCGATACGATCGAACCGGTCACCCTCGAGACCCGATTGCCACCCGGCTGGGTCCACGCGTGGCTGACCCGGCTCCAGCGCCGCTGAGGGCCCGGCCGAACGGCCGGTCGGGGTCAGGCGGCCGACCCGTTCATGGCGCCGGAGGCGTCCGCGCCTCAGTGGCCGGGTGGATTCGGACACCGGCCGCTCCGGGACGTCAGTCATGGTCCGGTGACTCGGCTGATCGCCTGTCCGGCGTCCCCGTCAGGAGGCACCGAGGGCATCGCGGCAGGCGCCCTGAACCGGCCTGCATGACGGTCACCCTGTCTCGAGCCCTCCATCGCGACCCCGTGGGAACGGGGCCATTGTGGCCGGGCTCGGGGCAGCGGCACAGACCCCCGTTCGTGGCGGATGGATCCGGGCCCGGTGCGGCCCTCGGGGCGGCGAGGCTACGCCTCGACGTGCTCGCCGATGAGCTGCCCGCGCAGCTCCTCCTCGCAGTCGGGCCGGCCGATGGCGATCACCTTGTCGCCCTCGGCCAGGACCGTGTCCGAGCGGAGCGGGGATGGCTGCCCGTTGCGGATCACCCCGAACACCGAGCAGCCCGCCGGGACCGGGAGGTCGAGCGCGATCTTGCCGATGGCCGGCGAGCCGGGCTGCAGGTGCGCCTCGATGATCTCCAGCTCCCCGACGCCGAGGGCCGCCAGATGGAGCAGCTCGTGGACGGGGATGTCCTGCTCGATGGAGCCCAGGATCATCCGGGTGGGGCTGATGATCTCGTCGACACCCAGGTGGCGGAACAGCCGCTCGTTCTTGGGGTTGTTGACGCGGGCGATGGTCCGCGGCACGTCGAAGTGGTGCTTGGCCATCTGGCAGATGACCAGGTTGTCCTCGTCGTCGCCGGTGACCGCGGCCACGATGTCCGCGCGGTTCGCCCCGGCCTCGCGCAGGTACTTGCCCTCGCAGCCGTCCTGGGCGATGACGACCGACCCGATCTCCTCCTTGATCTGCTCGCCCCGGCGCCGGTCCTTCTCCATGAGGGCGACCTCGTGGCCCGACGCGATCAGCTCCTTGGTCAGGTAGTACCCGACCTTTCCGCCGCCAACCACCAGCACGAACATGGACTATTCCTCCGCGACGCTGTGCGGCTGGCGCTCCGCGTGGGTGTGCGGCGCCTCGGGCGCATAGATGCCGGGCAGCGCCGGTGCCGCCTGCCCCAGGAAGCCGAGCACCGCGGTGGTCATCAGGTTCGTGCGGCAGAGCGTCGTGATGCCCAGGCTGGCGTACGCGTGGGCGCGGACGGGGTCGTTGATCTTGGCGACGGTCTGGCGGGCGCCCAGCGCCTCGACGCCCAGCTGCGCCGCCATGACGTTGCGGTTGTCGCCCTCCGTGAGGGCCAGGAACAGGTCCGCGCCCTCTGCGCCCTCGCGGCGGAGCGTGTCCTCGTCCGTGCCGTCGCCGCGGATCGCGGTGCCGCCGAAGCTCGACGGCAGCCGGTCGAAGGCCGCCGAGACCGCGTCGATGATCAGGACCTGCCAGCCCGCGCGGTCCAGCGAGTCCGCCAGGGCGGCTCCGACGCGACCACAGCCGACGATGACGGCTTTCATGCTTGCTCCTCGGGCATCGCTTCGCGGATGACCCAGACCCCGCAGGGCGCGTTCCTCAGGATGTAGGGGATGGTCTTGCCGACCGTGAACTCGCCGCCGAAGCGGCGCCGGAACGGCAGGCCGCAGATGATCAGGTCGGCCTCACGTTCGGTGGCCTCGTCGACGATGGCGGCCCCGACGTCGCGGGCCTGCAGGAGGACCGTCTCCATCTTGTACCGCGCCGCCTCGGCGGTCGCCTCGGCGATGTCGAGCACGCGCTGCGCGCCTTCGTCATGGCCGGCGACATCCGCATCGAGCGGGAGCGTCCAGTCGATCTCGACGACGTGTACGCCGACGAGCTCGGCACGGCCGGCCTTGGCGATGTCCGCCGCAAGGGAGACGATCTGCCGGTCCGTCCGGCCACCCGACAGCGCGATGACAGCGCGTCGGAACTGGGGTGCCGACGAGTCGGCCACGATCGCGAAGAGCCTCCGAGTCCTGCGACGACGGCAGGGCCACCGGGACGCTCCCGGCCGCGTCGTCGCGCCGGGTCACGATACCACCGGGTCGGCGGGCCGGGTCCCGGCAACCGGCCGGGTCCCGGGGGTACGACGGCCGGTCCGTGCAGGCGCCACGGCCCGCTGGTCGGGGGCCGGACGGCCCGCCCACCCTACGGGCGATGCGTGAGCCGGTCGGGCGTTCGCGGGCGGCTACGTGTCGACGTCGCCCTCGTCATCGGGGTGCTCGGTCCGGCGGTACGGCACGTCCGCGATGACGGTGTGGTCGCGGCCCACGAGCGCCGACTTGAGGCGCTTGGCCGCCTGGTTGTAGAGCAGGCGGTCCCACCAGTGGCGTGCCACGTACTCGGGCAGGACGACGATCGTGGTGGGCGTGTCCTTGTCGGGCGGCCAGGCCCGCTCGAGCACGTCGAGGTAGGTGATCATGGGGCCCACGAGCGCGCGATACGGCGATTCCACGACGACCAGCGGCACGCCCGGCAGCTGGCGTTCCCAGCGTTCCCGCAGTCGCTCGGCCTCATCGAGCTCGGTCGTGACGAACACGGCCTGGAGCATCGAGGGGTCGGACGCCAGCGACTTGCCGAACATGACCGCCTGGATGACCGACCGGCTGATCCCGTTCACCGGGATCACGACCCGCTGCTCGCGGTGCGGCCGGTCAAACACGAGGTCGTCGCGGACGCCCAGCTCCCGGGCCTGGGCGGTGTACTCGTGGCGGATGAACAGCATCATCGCCACGAGGCTCGGGATCAGGACCACGACGAACCACGCACCGGAGGTGAACTTCACCGACGTCACGACGATCGCGATGATCCCGGTCAGCACCGCGCCCGTGGCGTTGATGGCCAGGCGGTAGCGCCAGCCCTGGCTCTTGGTGGCCAGCCAGTGCTTGACCATGCCCGACTGGGCGATGGTGAAGTCGATGAACACCCCCACGGCATACAGCGGGATGAGCGCATGGGTCGACGCGCCGCCCAGGAACACGACGGTGCCCGCGACGAGGCCCAGCAGCAGGATCCCGGTGGAGAAGGCGAGCCGGTCTCCGCGGAAGGCGAACTGGCGGGGGAAGAACCCGTCCTCGCCCAGGACCGCGGCGAGCCGCGGGAAGGCGTTGTAGCTCGTGTTCGCGGCCAGGAACAGGAGGAGCGCCGTGAACGCCTGGAACAGGTAGAAGCCGACCGTGTCGCCGTAGACGTGCTTCGCGATCTGCGCGATCACCGTCTGCTTGGGCACCTCGATCGGCAGGATGTGGAAGTTGGTGGCCAGGAAGGTGATGCCGATGAACAGCACGCCCAGGATCGAGGCCATCGCCATCAGCGTCCGGGCGGCGTTCCGGGACTCGGGCGGCTGGAACGCCGGGACGCCCGTGGCGATGGCCTCCGTCCCGGTGAGGGCGACCGCGCCGGACGCGAAGGCACGCAGCAGGATGAGGATCCCGACGCTCTGCGCCGTCTCGGTCATCGCCTTGGCGACCTCGGGGGATGGTGTCGGCCCCTGGTCGCCCTGGACCACGATCCGGAACACGCCCATGCCGATCATCAGGAAGGCCGAGCCCAGGAACAGGTACGTGGGGATCGCGAAGATGCTGCCGGCCTCGCGCAGCCCGCGCAGGTTGCCGAGCGTGATGAGGCCGATGGCCACGAGCCCGATCAGCACCGTCCATTCGTGGAGGGCCGGGACGGCCGAGGCGATCTGCTCCACGGCCGAGGACGTCGACACCGCCACCGTGAGGGTGTAGTCGATGAGCAGGGCCGACGCGGCGACCAGCGATGCCATCTTGCCCAGCGTCGCCTTGGAGACCGAGTAGGAGCCGCCACCGTTGGGATAGGCGATGCAGACCTGGCGATAGCTGAAGGCGACGATCGCGAGCAGGACCGCGATCGCGATGCTGACCTCGATGGACAGGCTGAACGCGGCGCCACCGACGCCCGCGAGGAGGAACGCGAGGACGATCTCCTCGGTCGCATAGGCGGAGGACGAGATCGCATCCGAGCTGAAGATCGCCAGCGCCTTCTTCTTGGACAGGCGTTCCCCGATCTCCTCCTCGTTGGCGAGCGGTCGGCCCAGCAGCAGGTGCTTGAGCCGCATGGTGACCCGGCCCATCGTCGTGGTGGGCGCGTTGGCGGCCGCCTTCGCCGTCAGCTGGCCCGGGCCGGTGTAGCGAAAGTACGGCGCGTGGTGGCGCTCGACGCGGACGCGCCGGTCACCCGGCTTGCGGCCCGTGATGGGTTTTCGGCCGCCGATCATCTCCGCCTACAGCCCATACGCCAGCCGCGCCACGAGACGCTCGGGCAGTTCAAGCCTGGTCATGGCCGCCTGGACCGCGGCGATGTCATACGCGGTCCGGCGCCAGGTCGCGCTCCCGGCGTCGGTGTCCAGGAGCATCCATCCCGCCGTCGGGATGCCGTCGCGGGGCTGGCCCACGCTGCCCGGGTTGAGGAGGACGCGCCGTCCGTCGAAGGTCAGCCTGGAGCCTGACCCCGGGCTCATGGTCTCGAGCCGCCCGTCGTCCTCGATATAGGCGATCGGCAGGTGGGTATGCCCGTGCAGCCCCGAGTGCGCCTCCATGGCGGCCATCGCGGCGCGCGCGACCGGTGTCGACGTCACGTATTCCCAGATGGGATCCCGGGGGCTGCCATGCACCATGAGGAACCCCTCGCGCTCGCGCGTCTCGGGCTGCGCGGCGAGCCAGGCCCGGGTGTCGTCGGAGATCGTCGCGAGGGTCCACTCCGCGGCCCGGCGGGCGTCCACGTTGAAGCTCTCGATCTCATCGCCGCCGAGGGCCGCGGCGTCGTGGTTGCCGCGCACGCCGATCGCGCCCAGCTCACGGAGCCGCGCGACGACCTCGTCGGGGTGCGGGCCGTAGCCCACGACATCGCCCAGGTGCCACACCTCGTCCACGGACGGGATGGCAGCGAGAACCGCGTCGAGCGCGACCAGGTTCGCGTGGATGTCGGAGAGGACGGCGACGCGCATCGGGAGGAGGGTAGCGCAGCGCGCGGTCGGCGAGGGTCCGCCTCAGGCGTGAGCACCGGGCTCCAGGGGCCGCCGGCGGCGCTCGGCCGGGTCGCGCGGGAACCGGGCATCGATGCGCCCGCCGCGCGGGACGATGACGAGGCGGTGCGTCTCGAGGCCGGGCACGCCCGTTCCGGTGATCTCCACGGGCCCGGCCCGCAGCGCCTCGAGGGCGCCCACGGCCCCGGCCAGCTCCTCGTCGAACGGCTCGCGCTTCCACGCGACGAGCACGCCGCCCGGGGCGACCAGCGGCAGCGCAAGCTCCACGAGCTCCGCCAGCGACGTCACGGCCCGTGCCGTGACGGCGGGCCACGCGCCCCGGTCACGAGGGTCACGCGCGAGTACCTCGGCCCGCGCCGTCTCGGCCGCGACGCGCCGGGTCAGGCCCGTGGCCCGCACGACGGTGTCCAGGAACCGCACCTTCTTGCCCACCGAGTCCACGAGCAGGGTCCGGTCCGACCCGAGCGCGACGGCCAGCGGCAGCCCCGGGAAGCCGCCGCCGGACCCGAGGTCGAGGAGCCGGGTGATGCCGCGCGTCGCGAGGTGGGGCGCCGCAGCCAGCGAGTCCAGGACGTGGAGGCGCGCGACGTCGGCGGGCTCCCGGATGGCGGTCAGGTTGATCGCCCCGGTCCAGGCGAGGAGGAAGCGGACATGGGCATCGATCGCCTCGCGGGCACCCGGCGGCAGGTCCAGCCCGAGCGCTGCGAGGCCGGCGTCGAGCGTCTCTGCGTACGAGGGGGGCAGGGGCGCGAGGTCCTGAACGCGCGTCGGGAGCGGATCTCTCGGCCGGTCCAGGGCACCCTCCATGTGGTCGTGCACCAGGCCGTCCGGGAGCCGCTCCCGGCGTCGATCGTTCGCCGCGGCCGGCGTCTGACGGTCTCGCGCCGCCCGGTCGGTTCCGGCCCGGGTCTCCCCGGCACCCCTCGCGGACGGCGCTCCCCGAGCGCGCATGCTGCGTGCGGAGTGCGGACGTTAGGCGTCGGCTGGTGGAGCGTCAAGACGGGTTGTCCACGATTCGGCGGGCCCCGGCGCGATCGCTGTGGATAACCCGGGTCAGCCGGGGGTCTTGGTGCCGCGGACCGGCCGCCCGAGCGTGCGCCGGACGACGTCCACGACCTCGTCCACGTAGCGATCCGCCTCGCCGCGCTCGGCCGCGGTCCGCACACAGCCCTGGACGTGGTCCTCGAGGATCATGATCGAGACCGCGTCCACCGCCGCTCGGAGCGCCGCCGTCTGCTGGAGGATGTCCACGCAGTACTCGTCGCGCTCGATCATCCGCGCGATCCCGCGGACCTGGCCCTCGATGCGGCTGAGGCGCCGGACGAGCTGGGCCTTGTCCTTGCTGTAGCTGTGGCGGAAGGTGGGATGATCGGCGTGGGCGGCGGTAGCCCGGGGGGTAGTCTCGGCCATGGCTCGCATGATACCCCACCCCAGTATCGGATCCCCCGGGGATTCCCGTCCGCCCGCTCCGGGCGGCGCTTCGGTAGACTGACCTCCGATGGACCCTCGCGGACTCCGGGCGCGCCTCACCGGGGCTGGCTGCACGTCGTGCGGCGCGGCCATCCCCGTCGACCGGATCGCTGTCCTCGCCGACCGTGACGACATGGCCTTTGTCGAGCTGCGCTGCCCGGCCTGCGGCTCGCGGACGCTCGGCGTGGTGGTCGCGGCTGACGGGGCGACCCCCCGCCTGGACACGGCCCCGCACCCGGAGCTGGACCCCGCGACGGAGGCCCGCCCGGCCGGCGCGCCAGCCCTCGACGAGGACGACGTTGTCGCGATGAGCCGGTTCCTCGCCGGTTGGCGGGGCGACCTGCGCACGCTCCTCGACGGCTCCCCCGGTGACGCCGACCGGGAGCCGCGCCGGTGACGGCGGCGGCCTCGGTCGAGGCCCAGCCGCGGCCGGCGTTCGCGCACGCGAGCGAGGCGGAGCTTGCACGGATCCTCGACTTCTACCAGGTGGCCTGGACGTATGAGCCCGACATCTTCCCCATCGGCTGGTCGATGACCGGCGAGGTGGTGGAAAGCTTCTCGCCGGACTTCTACCTGCCTGACCTCGATCTCTACGTCGAGCTCACGACGCTCAAACAGAAGCTGGTCCGCAAGAAGAACCGCAAGCTGCGCCGGCTCCGCGAGCTCTACCCGGACGTCCGCATCAAGCTGTTCTACGCCCGCGACTTCCGGATGCTGCTGCTCAAGTTCGGACGGCTCGCACTGCTCGACGACCTGTCGGGGACCACGGGCCAGGCGACGCCGCCCCGACCGGCGGACCGCATCGTGACTGAGGCGGCCACCGCCGCCGGCCTCGGCGGCATCCCGGGCACGCGGGCTGTCGCGTCCGGGCACGCGGCGCCCGCCCAGGCCACCGCCGCCGACACGGCCGCCGAGACCGCCGCCGCCCCGCTCGCGGCCCTGGGGGCCGGCCCGGTGCCGTCGCACGCGGCGTCCACCGGACGGGGCCGCCGGCGCGGCCACCGCCGCCGACGCGACGCCACGATCGCCGCCGACGCGCTCGAGGGCGGCGTGGCCGCCGATCCGTCCCTCGTGGCCGCCGCCACGGCGGGCCCCGCCCTCGGGTCCGCATGATGGCGCCGCCCGGCGTGCACGGGACGCCCGGAGGCGCGATCATCGACCCGTACCCGAAGCAGCACGCACCGGAGGCAGCGCCGAACCCCACATGACCCGCACCGCCGATCTCCAGGCTGACATCGGAGAGGTCCTGCTGAGCGAAGAGGCGATCGCCGCCCGCGTCGCCGAGCTGGGCCGCCAGATCGCCGCCGACTATGCCGGGCGCAGGCTCACGCTCGTCTCCGTGCTCAAGGGGTCCCTGCCGTTCATGGCGGACCTCATGCGCCAGATCCCGCTTCCGCTCCGGATCGACCTCATGGAGGTCAGCTCCTATGGCGGCACGGCCACGGAGTCCTCCGGTCTCGTCAGGATCATGAAGGACCTGTCGGCGAGCATCGCCGACGAGGACGTCCTCCTGGTCGAGGACATCATCGACACGGGCCTGACGCTCAACTACCTCGTCCGCTACCTGCGCGGGAAGGGGCCGGCGTCGCTCAAGATCTGCACCCTGCTCGACAAGCCCGCCCGGCGGCTGGTCGAGATCCCCGTCGACTACCGGGGGTTCGAGATCCCGGACCAGTTCGTCGTGGGCTACGGCCTGGACTACGGCGAGCGATACCGCAATCTGCGCTTCGTGGGCGTCCTGCGCCCCGAGGTGTACACGCCGCCCGAATGATGCACTCCAGGTCCATGGGCGGCGGTCGGCGGCTCGCGCTCCTCGGCGCGGTCGTCCTCATCGTGGGCTGCCTGCTGCCGTGGTACACGCTGGGCGGCGACGGCGGGCTGCCGCCCACGGTGTACCGCGCCTTCACCTACCCGCAGGGCCTGGTCGCGTTCCTGGCGGCGCTCGGGACGCTGGCGCTCCTCGCGCTGCCCTACGCCATGGGCCCGCGCCCGGTCGCCCTGGACCGGGGCCTCGTCTTCGGAATCCTCGCGGCCACGGCGATCGTGGGCCTCGTCCTGTGGGTGTTCGCGGTGCTGCCGGCGCCCCAGGGGCTGCTGCCGACGGGCGCCTACGGGTTCTGGATCGCGGCGGTCGGGGCCGTCATGCTCGCCCGGGCGGCGTTCGAGATCTCGCGCGAGCCGCCGCGTCGCTAGGTGGACGCGCCCGGAAGCGGCGCGCCGGCCGAGGCGGCGGGGACCGGTGCGGCGGTCACGCCCGGCGTGCCCGGCGTCCCCGGCGTGACGACCTCCAGGCCCAGGTACCGCGCATACGACCCCGACGGCGTCGCCAGCCGCACGACGTAGCGGCCCGGCGTCCACGGCGGCCGCTTGCCCACGGTCCGGGCGGGCGGCGCCCACGGTCCGGGCGGGCGGCGCCCAAAGCTCTCCCAGCGCGTCGGGGGCGGCGGGCTCCAGGCGGTCCACGGCCACCGGCGTCGCCACGCCCTCCAGGAGCCGGAACAGCGTCCCCACCGCGGCGAGCGGCGGCCGCTCGGGACCACTCACGGGCGCACACCAGCCGATCGCCTCCACCGTGTCCGACGAGATGGGATGGAAGGGGATCGCCGGATCGTCGGGACCCGTGGCCTCCACGGCCCCGGCGGCGGTCCAGACCCGGGCGCGCGCCCCGGCCCAGAACGAGATCGCCGCCGTGCGCCAGCTCGTGGGATAGCCGCAGGTCGGGGCCTGGAACGGGGCGGCGACGAGCGTTCCACCGGGTCCAGCCGCGTCGATGCGCGCCTGCTCGGCCGGCCCGAGGCGTGCCTCGTCCGCCGCGTCCGCGACGGCTCCCGGGCGCGACGGGCCTGGGCGGCCCTGCGACCGCCGGGGCTGCCTGCCGTCCGGCGGCCTCACCAACCGGGAGCGGACCGGGGGAGGCCCCCGGTCAGTCCTCTCCGAGGTAGGCCTTGCGGACCGTCTCGTTGACCATCAGGTCGCGGGAGTCGCCGGACAGGACCACCTCGCCCGTCTGCAGCACGTAGCCGCGATTGGCCACCGAGAGGGCCTGGAGGGCGTTCTGCTCGACGAGCAGGATCGTCATGCCCCGCTCGTTGATCTCGCGGATGATCCTGAAGATCTGCTGCACCAGGATCGGCGCGAGGCCCAGCGACGGCTCGTCGAGCAGCAGCACGGACGGACGGGTCATGAGTGCCCGCCCGATGGCGAGCATCTGCTGCTCGCCGCCGGACAGCGTCCCGCCCTTCTGGGTGTGCCGCTCCTGGAGGCGCGGGAACAGCTCGTAGACGTGGGCGACCTGCTCGTCGTTCTCGGCCCTGGACCGCGTGAACCCGCCCATGAGCAGGTTCTCGTAGACCGTCAGGCGCGAGAAGATCCGCCGGCCCTCAGGCGCATGCCCGATGCCTCGCGTCACGAGGATGTGCGGCGCCACGTGGCTGATGTCGGCGCCGTCCAGCTCCACGGATCCGTGGCGTGGATGGATCAGCCCGCTGATGGTCTTGAGCGTCGTGGTCTTGCCGGCGCCGTTGGCGCCGATCAGGGTCACGATCTCGCCGCGGCGGACCTCCGCGGTGACGCCCTGGAGCGCGTGGATCGCGCCGTAGTAGCTGTGGACATCGGTGATCCGGAGGACGACATCGGTCGCCGCCGGCGCGGTGGCTTCGGCGGTCATGCGGCAGGCGCTCCCAGGTAGGCCTCGATCACCTTGGGGTCCTTGCGAACCTCCTCGGGCGTGCCCTCGGCGATCTTGTCGCCATGGTCAAGGACCGTGATCCGGTCGCTGATCCCCATGACGAGCTTCATGTCGTGCTCGATCAGCAGGATCGTGAGCCCCAGGTCGTCCCGGAGCTTGGAGATCAGGCCCACGAGGTCCTGCGTCTCCTTGGGATTCATGCCGGCGGCCGGCTCGTCGAGCAGGAGCAACTTCGGGTCGGACGCGAGCGCCCGGGCGATCTCCAGGCGGCGCTGGTCGCCGTACGGGAGGTTGCGGGCCGCCTCGTTGCCCTTGCCGTAGAGGCCCACCAGGGTCAGCAGCTCTTCGGCGCGGCGCTCGGCGGCCGCCTCTTCCAGCCGCATCGCCTTGCTGTTGAGCATGGCGCTGAGCAGGTTGCCGTGCAGCTTGGAATGCATCCCCACCAGCACGTTCTCGACCGCGGTCATGTTCTTGAACAGGCGGATGTTCTGGAACGTGCGGCCCACGCCCGCCTCGACCATGTCGTTTGGCCGGGCGCTCCGGAAGATGCCGATGCGGGCGAGACGCTTCTGGTACCAGACGGGCCGGATGATCGCGAGGAGCAGCGACCCGATCAGGAGCGCGAGGACGAGGAAGCCCACCAGGGCGAGGAGCCGCCCGCTCACGATGTCGGCCTCCGCCAGCGCGAACGCCAGCAGGCCCGTGAGCAGGGCCGGGAGCACCCACACGAGCGACTCGTAGGCGAGCCGCTCCGGCCGGGCGATCATCCGCCGGCCCAGGAACTCGACCGCGCCGTCCGTGGGGTCGATGACGCCCAGCAGCACGTTGAAGAACGTGGTCTTGCCGGCGCCGTTGGGGCCGATGAGGGACACGATCGAACGCTCCGGGATGGTGAAGTCCACCCGGTTCACCGCGACCAGACCCCCGAACCGGCGCGTGACCTGGCTGGCGACGAGGATCGGCTGGTTGCGCAGGACGTCGCTGCTCATCGCTGCCCCTCCTCGGACGTGCCCTCTGCCGTGGTGAGCGAGTCCTGCTCCTCCTCGGTGACCGCCGTGTGCAGCTCGCGTTGTCGCCGGCTGTTGGGGAACAGGCCCTCCGGTCGCAACAGCATCATCGCGACCAGCGCCAGGCCATAGAGCAGGAACTGGAGCTGGATGAAGTCGATGTCCCGCAGGAACGGGATGCCGGTCTGGTCGAAGAAGTCATTGAGCGTCTTGAGGAGGACGTTGTTGATCGTGTAGATCACGAACGCGCCCACGCCGACGCCCCAGAAGTTGCCCATGCCACCGAGGACCACCATGGACAGCACCGTGAACGACACGATGAACGTGAACTGGTCCGGGCTGACGGTCACGAGCTTGGCGGCGTTGAAGACGCCGGCGATCCCGGCGGTCGAGGCGCCGAGCGCGAAGGCGAGCAGCTTGACGGTGACGGTGTTGATGCCGTTGGCGGCCGCCGCCAGCTCGTCCTCGCGGATCGCCTCCCAGGCCCGTCCCAGCCGGCTCTCCACGAGCCGGTAGCACAGGATCATGACGATCGCGACCAGCGCGAGCATCGTGAGGTAGTACGGCCACGGGTTGACGGCCGAGAAGGAGCCGATGATCGGCAGCGAGGGCCGCAGCAGCCCGCCGATGCCGTTGGTGCCGTTGGTGACCGCGTCCGAGTTGAGGAACACGATCGGCACGATCTCGCCGAAGCCGAGGGTGACGATTGCGAGGTAGTCCCCACGGAGCCGCAGGGTCGGCGCGCCGAGCAGGATCCCGAACGTGGCCGCGACGAGCGCGCCGATCAGGAGCATGGGCCAGAACACGAAGCCGCCCACCTCGGTCCCCAGGCCCGCGACGAGGTCGATGCCGAGGATGCTGTTCCCGAACGGCGAGGCGACGTATGCGTAGGCGTAGGCCCCGATCGCGAAGAACGCCGCGTAGCCGAGGTCCAGCAGGCCCGCCACGCCGACGACCAGGTTGAGGCCAAGGGCCAGGAGCACGAACACCCCTGCGTTGGTGTAGCCGTCGATCCACGCGTTGGGCGGCTGGGCCAGCGTGAACGGGGGGATGAAGGCGAGCACGGGCAGGATGGCCCCGACCACGGCGATGCCCAGCGCGATGGACAGCGAGCGATGGCGCGAGGCACTCAGGCGCAGCCCGCGCATGCGGCCGCCGCCGGCGGCTCCCGGGGAGAGATCCGTCACGACGCTCATGCCCGCTCCCCCAACTGCTGGCCGAGGAGACCGGCGGGACGGAAGACGAGCACGATGACGAGGACACCGAACACGATGGCGGGACCCCAGCGGGTGTAGCCCATCGTGGTGGCGCCCACCTCGATGAAGCCGATGATGAAGCCACCCAGGGCGGCGCCCATCGTGTTCCCGATGCCGCCGAGGACGGCGGCGGTGAACGCCTTGAGGCCCGCCTGGAAGCCGTCGTCGAAGCGGCCCACACCGTACTGGAGGCCGTTGACGACGCCGGCGGCGCCCGCGAGCGCGGAGCCGATCAGGAACGTGATGGCGATGGTGCGGTTGATGTTCACGCCCATGAGGGCGGCGGCGTCGCGGTCCGCGGCCGTGGAGCGCATCGCCCGGCCGAGCCGGGTGCGGCCGATGAACAGCTGCAGGGCGATCATCAGCGCCACGGCGACGCCGATGATGAACAGGCTCAGCACCGGGACGGTCGCCGCGCCGACCTGGACGACCCAGGTGTCCGGGAACACCTTGGGCGAGTTCGTCTGGTACGGGCCGTACACCAGCTGCACGAGGTTCTGCAGGATGAACGAGACGCCGATGGCGGTGATCAGGGGGGCCAGGCGCGGGGCGTTGCGGAGCGGCTTGTAGGCGTAGCGCTCGATCGTGACGCCAACGAGGGCGAGCACGGTCATGCTCACGGCAAGGCTGGCCACCAGGAGGGCGATCAGCACGGGGACGTCCGGCACGGCGCCCCCGAGCCCGAGGATCTGGCCGAGGAAGGTCAGGCTGACGAACGCGCCGACCATGAACATGTCGCCGTGGGCGAAGTTGATGAGCTCGATGATGCCGTACACCATCGTGTAGCCGAGGGCGATCAGGGCGTAGATCGCGCCGCGCGTCAGCGCGTTCACGAGCTGTTCCGTGGCCTGCTCGGCTCCGAGGTTGGTGACCGCGACCCATCCGATCCCGACCAAGATCGCGAGGAGGACGAGCAGGCGGACCACCCGTCCCACCGGCACGCTCGAGCGCCCGGCATCATTGGTCGCAGGGAGTGCCGTCATCGGGGTTCTCCGCTGGCGATGGTCCGGATAGCAAGAGCCGGGAAGCCCGGAGGCCTCCCGGCTCTTCTGTCAGATCCGGGTGGGGATCCCTACTTGTAGTCGACCTGGGAGTCGAAGACCCAGTCGCCATTCCCCTCGCCGGCCGTGAGGTCGACCTTGTAGAGGGAGATGATCTTCTGGTTCGTGTCGCCGACCGCATCGAACTTGACGGGGCCGAGCACGGTCTCGAAGGTGGTGTTCGGATCCACGCCGGCGGCGCGGACGGACTCGCGGGTCACGTCGCCCTTGGAGGCGGCGGTCTTGATGGCCTGGAGCACGACCTGGGCGCAGGCGTAGCCCGACGCGGAGTAGGCTCCCGCCTCCTCGTTGTAGGCGGCCTTGTACTTCGCGTTGAAGTCCGCCTTGCCCGGGTACTCGGCGATCGCGGCGACGGAGCTGTAGCTGTTGGCCGCAGCCTCGCCGGCGATGTTGATGAACGAGCCCGGGGTGTCACCGCGGCCGTCCTGGATGCCGTCGCCACCGAGGTAGGCGAGTGCGCCGAGACCGACCTGCGGCATCTGCTTGCGCACGAGGCCGCCACCGGTCGCCGTCACGCCGCCGTAGAACACGGCGTCGGGAGAGGCGGCCTTGAACTGGGTCAGGATCGCCGTGTAGTCGGTGGTGCCCTTCGGGGCGCCCTCGCGACCGACAACCTCGCCGCCGAGCTTGGTCCATTCCGCCGCGAACGCGTCGGCGATGCCCTTGCCGTAGGTCTCGGTGTCGTCGATGATCGCGACCTTCTTGAGCCCCAGGGTGGTGTAGCCGTACTGCGCGACGGCCGGGCCCTGGATGTCGTCGGTGGTGGCGACCCGGACGTAGTTGATCTTGTCCGGCTGCTTGCTGCGCAGCTCCAGCCCGCCGGCACCCTTGGTGAGGTCCGGGTTCGTGTTTGCGGGTGAGCACTGGAACAGGCCGGCCTCGTTGGAGATCGGGATCTGCACCTTGGCGACAGACGAGTTGAACGGACCGACGACGCCGACGACCGTGTCGTCAGCAACGAACGCCGTCATGTCCTTGGCGCCCTGCTGCGGGTCGTGGACGCCGTTGACGGCATGGTCCTTGACCAGGTCGGTGATCGTGTAGCCGTCGAGCACGAAATCCTTGATCGCCAGCCGGGCGCCCTTATCGGCGGGCCCGGCGCTGGCAAGCGCGGAGCCCGACAGCGGGAGCGTGATCCCGATCTTGATGGTCTTGCCACCGCCGCCTGCGCCACCGCAGGCTGCGACGACGATGGCCGCGGCCGCGAAAACCGCGCCGACACGCGCGAACTTCATGAACGCCTCCTCCAATTGCCCTCGTCGAGATGCGCCCGGCCGTTCCGCAGGTCGGGCGCCGCTCCGCCGTCCCATGATGGCCGAGGTGGGCAGGCTCGGCGCCGGTGACGACAGAACGGGACGAGGGACCCAAAACGCTCTTCCGCGAGACGCGGTCGAGCGATGCCGTATCATAGACATCGGCGCCGGGGATGCAAGGTTGTCGTTTGCATCCATCCCCTCTGCCATTCTCGCTCCGGGACGGCTGGTCTGAGCCTCGTGTCGCTCGCCTCCCGGGCGCCCGTACTCGCGGCCAGGCGTGGGCCGCCCACCCGAACCGGCAACGCTGGGCAGGGTACCCGCGCAGAAGCCGCAGTTGCTGCACGAGGTCGTGATCACGGCGTGGAGTACCAGATCCGCCAGGCCCGCATCACCGACATCGACCGGTTGGCCGTCATCGGCCGGCGGACGATGACGGGGTCAGGCACCGGGTCGCTCGACGCCGCGGACCTGCTCCGGCAGCTCGTCTACCTTCCGAACGCGAGCCTGCTCGTCGCCGAGACGCGGCGGGAGATCGTGGGCGGGGCGCTCCTGGTCCTGCGCCCGTCGGTGACTGCCGGCGGCTACGTGGGCACCGTGGATTTCCTGGTCGTCGCCCCGGACCACGACGCAGATCGCGTGACGGAGGCGCTCCTCGAGGAGCTGCTCCGTTCCGCGGGCAACAAGGGTTGCTCCACCGTGGAGGCGGCCCAGCCTTCCGATCCCGCGAGCCTCGCACGCCTCGAGCGCGCCGGGTTCGCTCCCGCCGGGCCAACGCTCAGGCGGCCTCTCGCGGCGGCCGGTTCAACCCGCCGCCCATAACGCGCCCCAGGGCAGTCCCGGACGGGCCGGGCTCCCCCAACCACACTAGGAGTCACAGTGGGGAAGAACGTCGCCGTCTTCGTGGACGTGGCGAACATCTTCTACGCGGCCAAGGCGGCCGGCGTGGATATCGATTACGTCACGCTGCTGAAGTCGGCCACCGCCGGACGCGATTTCGTCCGCGCGTATGCCTATACCGGGCTCGACCCGGACAACGAGAACCAGCGCAACTTCCACCAGTTCCTCGCGCGCCACCAGTACAAGGTTGTCAGCAAGGACATCCGCAAGTACGGCGATGGCAAGGTCAAGGCGAACCTCGACATCGAGCTCGTCGTGGACATGATGAAGACCGCGCGCAACCTGGACGTGGCCGTCATCGTGTCGGGCGACGGGGACTTCGCGCCCGCCATCCGCGCTGTCCAGGAGATGGGCGTCCGCTGCGAGGTCATCAGCTTCCGCGGCAACACCTCCTCCGACCTGATCGAGGTCGCGGACCTGTTCACCGATATCTCGCACATCGCGAAGGTCGACAAGAGCTCCACGCGTTCCGGCCGCCGGGTGGCGGAGGACGACGACGAGGACCTGTCGATGACCGAGGTCCCCGACAAGATGACCGAGGGCACCGGCCGGGGCCGTGGCCGTGGCCGGGGCCGTGGCCGGGACGAGGGCTACGCCGCCTCTCGCGGCCGTGGCCGGGACCGCGACCGGGACCGCGACCGGGACCGCACCCGCGAGGACGTGCCGGTTGCCGCCGCGCCCGCTGGGGGCGGCACGCTGATCGCGCTGCCGGGGGAGAAGCTCTCCCGCGCGGCGACGATCGCCACGTCCGTCGAGGATCTGGACGAGCCGGCCGGCGTGGACCTCGACAGCGAGGGTGCCGCCGAGGGCGCCCTCGACGGTGAGCTGGACGCCGAGGGTCGCCGCCGCCGCCGACGGCGCGGTGGTCGCGGCCGGGGCCGTGGACGGCGCGAGGGCCTGGAGCTCGAAGGTGCCGTCGAGGGCGAGCCGCCCGTCAAGGGCGAGGCACCCGAGGGCGACGAGCCCGAGGAGGCCGCTGATGCCCCCGAGGATGGCGAGGCGCTCGTCGAGGCTGTCGCGGCCGAGGCGAAGCCGGTGCGCGGTGCCCGCGGAGGCGGGCGCTCGACCGGGCGGACGCCGTCCGGCGATCTGCCGACGCCGTTCGACGATCTCGATGCGCTCGCGGCCACGCCGCGCGCGCCGCGGGCCACGCCGTTCGGGTCCGTGTGGGACCGGCAGCTGGGCACGACCACGTCGCGCCCCGCGGCCGCGGCCGATCGCACGCCGCTCCCGGACGACGACGAGGACCTCGAGGAGCCGGAGATCCCGGAGTACCTGCTCGCCGAGCGGCGCCAGGGCGGTCGCGGCGGCCAGGGTGGTCGCGGCGGCCAGGGTGGTCGCGGCGGCGGCGGCGGTCGTGGGGGCGCTCGCAGTGCCTATGCGGCGGCCATCGAGCGCGAGCGCTACGGCGGGTCGCGTGGGACCACCACGAGCCGGTTCTCCGAGCCGACCCGTGGCGGCCAGGGTGGCGGCCAGGGTGGCGGCCGCAGCGGCGGCGGCGTGAGCGGTGGCACCCGCGGCGGGCAGCAGCCCGTGCGCGGCGGTCGCCCGGAGCGCCCCGACCGCGTGGAGCGGGCGCCGCGCAGCAGCGGCGGCTCCGAGTGGAGCGAGGTGCCGCCGGAGCTCGAGGAGCTCCTGCGGGCCCAGATGCAGCGCGGCAAGCCGGCAGAGCGCCGGCCGGCCGCGTCCACGCAGGCCCCCGCCGAGACCCCGGTCGCCGAGACCGTCGCCGAGGCACCCAAGCGCCGGACGACCCGCAAGGCCGCCCCGGCCGCCGAGGCTCCGGCCGAGGTCGCGCCGGTCGCCGAGGCACCTGCCGCGGCACCCAGGCGCCGGACGACGACCCGCAAGGCCGCCGCCCCCGCCGAGACCCCGGTCGCCGAGACCACGGCCGCCGAGACCGTCGCCGAGGCACCCAAGCGCCGGACGACCCGCAAGGCCGCCCCGGCCGCCGAGGGCTGAGCCCCGGCACAACCCGAGATCGCAGCATCGTGGACGGCTTCCAGACCGTCGGCCAACCGGCCGCCGTGGCGGCCGTCCACGCCATGCTCGCGACCCACGTCGCCCACGCCGTGCTCCTGGTGGGCCCGGCGTCGGTGGGCAAGCACCAGCTCGCCACCGACCTCGCCGCCGCACTCCTGTGCACGGGTGCGGCCGGTGCGGACCGGCCGTGCCGCGGGTGCCGCGGGTGCCGCATGGTTGAGCACGGCAACCACCCCGACCTCCATCGCCTGGCGCCGTCCGGGGCCGGGAACCAGATCCGCATCGGCGAGGACCAGCACCCCGAGCCGGGCACCATCCGACGCCTCGCCATCGACCTCTCGCTGCTCCCGGTCGAGGGCGGGGAGCGGGTCGCGATCATCCGCGACGCCCAGCGCATGAACGATGTCGCGCAGTCGGCACTGCTCAAGACGCTCGAGGAGCCACCCCCGGCCACGACCCTCGTCCTGTGCGTGGACGACGAGGAGCAGCTCCTGCCCACGATCCGGTCGCGCTGCGCGCGGGTCCGGCTCGGGACGCTGGCGACGCGGGACGTGGAGCGGCTGCTGGACGAGCGGGGCCTGGCCGACGCCCCGACCGCGGCCCGGCTCGCGCGCCTCGCCGGCGGCCGACCCGGGATCGCGGTCGCCTACGCGGTCGCCCCGGAGGCGGAGGCCGTGCGCGCGGAGCTCGTCCGGACGCTGCTGGACCTGCTCGGGCGGGGGCGGGCCGACCGGCTCGTCGCCGGCAGGGACCTCCTCGGTCGTGCGATGACGCTCGCCAGGGCCCTGGAGCCCACGGCGCCCGAGCCGGACGACGCGCCCCGGAAACGCGGCAGGAGCCGGTCCGGATCAGGCCCCGGCCCGACCGGACCCACGGCTGCCGCCGGACCCATGAATGCGGCCGTTGACGGGGCCCCGGGGGAGGGCGGAGACGCCAGCGGCGCCCCGGAGGCGGCCGGCGGCAAGATCACCGCCGCGGAGCGCCGGCGCGCCCTCTCGCTCCTGCTCGACCTCTGGCGGGACGTGGCCCGGGACCTGGCCTGCGCGCAGCGCGGCGCGCCGGGCTCCATTCGCGACGTGGCGCTGCTCGAGGAACTCGTGGCCGCCGCCCGCGAACTGCCGCTGGGTGCCGCGTCGGATGCCCTCGCACGGCTCGTCCGGGCGGGCGAGCTCCTGGACGTCAACGCGACCCCGGAGCTGGTGCTCGACGTGCTCCTGATCCGCTGGCCGCGCCGGGGTCGCGCGGCCGGGGCCGCGTGATGGCGGGCCGTGTCCGGCTCGACGCGGTCGTCCGCGGCCGCGTCCAGGGCGTGGGCTACCGGGTGTTCGCGCTCCGCGAGGCGATGGCGCTGGGCCTCGACGGGTTCGTGGCCAACCTGAGCGACGGGGGTGTCCGGGTGCTCGCGGAGGGAACGCGGGACGACCTGGAGGACCTCATGGCGCGCCTCGAGGAGGGGCCGCCGGCAGGTTGGGTCGACACGGTGCAGGCGCACTGGGAGCCGGAACGCGGCATCACGGGCGGCTTCCGTATCGAGTCCGGGGCGCACCGGGGCGACTAGGACCAGGGCTCGCCCGGGCGCCCGCCCGGCCGGTGCGCCAACGCACCGCCCCCCCGGACGGATGGCGCCACCGCACCCGGACCACCCGCCCATTCCGGGGCGTCCCTCCCGTCGGGCACGCTGTGTGGCATGGACGAGTCCATCCCTGCTGCGGACCTGCCGCGCCTCTACCGAGAGGTGCTCGACGCTGTCGCGCGGTTGGAGCGGGTCGACGAGCGCGCACGAGCGTACGAGATCCGCCGCCGAGCGATCCGGACGTACTCCGCGCGCTGGGACGACGCCGGGCGCCGCGCGATGGACAAGCTGGTCCGTGAGGCGCAGGCCCGCCTCGACGCCAACCCGCGCGCCGCCGTGGGGGCCCTCGCCGGGAGCCGCGAGCTCGCCTGATCGGCGCCCGCCCGCCGCTTCCCCCGCACAACCCGCGACCGGCGTACGCTCACGCCCATGTCCACGACCGTCGCCGACCTCATCGCCCGTGCCCTCGCGGGCTTCGAGGCGCTCGCCGCCACCGCGGAACCGATCGCCGACGAGTTGCAGTACGTCGCGGATCTCGAGACCGTCTGGCGGGGCCGCCTGACGGCCGTCGGTGCCGCCCGCGGTACGGAACCCGGCCCGCCCGGTGCGGAGGCGGCCGTGGCCGCCCTCGTCGAGGAGGCCGGGAGGGTCACGGATCCGCACCGGGCCATCGACTGGCTCTCGACCCTCCCGCAGGTCGCCCTGGCGGCGCTGGGCGAGGGGGCCTGATGCGGTTCATGGAGGCCCGGCCGGACGGCCGGGCGATCGTCTACGCGCACATCCAGGCGGACCCGCTCGTGGCCCGCGCGGCCGACCTGCTCGCCGGCGCCACCACCACCCAGCGCCTCCTCGCCCGCGCCGTCATGAACGGTGAATCCACCGATCCGGCGACCTGGCGGACCATGTTCCCGACCCTGTTCGGCCCGGCGGCGCCCGCCCCCGGTGGCCCCGTCCGCGACCGTTCCGAGGCGATCCTCGACGCGTCGCTCGCGGTCGCCGACCGTGGCGAGCAGACCCGGAGCCAGTTCCGCGGCGCCCTCGTGGAGGCGCTCACGGAGCGGCTCCTCGCCGAACGGGCCGGCCCCGAGCCCGTCCACCGCGAGCGCCGGATCCTGTTCGATGGCCGCCCCGCCGAGATCCACCCATACGACGTGACCGTCGAGCGCGCGGGTGCGGGCGAGGCATGGGACTGCAAGTGGGGCGCGCGTGGCATCAAGGCAGACGTACTGCACCAGCTCGATGACGCCCGGCGCGGTGCCGCGGACGAGGGCGTCCGGCTGCTGGTGGGCCTCGTGGTCTTCGACGCCCGCCGCTCCTGCGAGGTGCGGCTCGTGCGCGAGCGTGGGCCGGTGGCGCTCGAGGGGCTCAAGCTGATCGCCCTCGAGGGGCTGGACCGGCTCGCCGGCCGGAAGCCCGGGTGAGCGCGCCGCGCCCGGACCCCGAGGTCGTCCGCGGCGTCACGGTGCCGTACCGGGTCCGCTTCGACGAGTGCGCCCCTGACGGCGTCGCGCGGTCGTCAGCGCTCCTGCGCTACGCCCAGGACATCGCCTGGATCCACTCGGAGCGGATGGGCTTCGGCCGCGAGTGGTACGCGGCCCGGAATCTGGCCTGGGTGGTGCGCGCGGCCGAGCTCGCGATCCTGGAGCCGATCGCCCTGGGCGAGACGATCGACGTCTCGACTGGCGTCATCGGGTTCCGCAAGGTCTGGGCCCGGCGCCGCACGGAGGGCCGCCTCCCCGACGGCCGGCTGGTGCTGTGGGGCCACACCGATTGGGTCATGACCGATGTGGCCCGCGGCCACCCGGGACGTGTCCCGCCGGAGTTCCCCGGCGTCTTCGACGTCCCGCCCGGTCCGTTCCAGCCGGGGCGTGTGCCGCTCCCGCCCACGCCCGACGATGCCGTCCGCCACCGCTCGTCGGTGCGGCCCCAGGACCTGGACCCGATGGGTCACGTCAACAACGCGGCCTATCTCGACTACCTCGAGGAGGCGCTCCACGCCGCCGGCGACGCCGCGCGCCCGGCGATCACCGGGACCCCCCGCCGGATCCGCCTCGAGTACCTCGCCCCCGCCGCGCCGGGCGTCGTGCTCCTGAACGAGGCGTGGCCGGATTCGCTCGACGGCGCCGATGGCTGGGCGTGGCGTCTCTCGGACGACACGGGTCGCGAGCTGGCCCGCGCGCGGGTCCTGTCGACCGCCTGAGCCGGGCTCGCGGCAGCGGCCTCCTCGGGGCTCACCCCGGAGCCGGGTGGTACTCGCGTAGGACTTCTGGGGCATGACCCGGCGGCGCTCGTGCGGTGCGAGCGGTCACCACGACCCACCCCGGCCGCGTCCGCCCGGACCTTCGCCCCATTGGAGACAGTGGGCCGGCGGCGTAGGGTCGGTGCGCAGGTGCGGCCACCGGGGGATCGCACCACCGCCGAACGGACATGGGCATCCACGTGAATGACTTGACCGCCGTCCTGGTCGTGTGCCTCGCGATCACCCTGATCGGGGCGCTCGTCGGTGCGGCCGGGTTCGCGGCGCTGGTGGTCGGCCGCCAGAACCGCCGTCTCGCCGCCCTCGCGGAACACCTGACGAAGGCGCAGGACGAGGGCGCCCTGGTCGCCGTGGACGCGCTCGGGATCCAGGACCCCCGCCTTCGGACCGCCTTCCGCGCGCTCGCCGACCGCGTCGCCGACACCTGGCGCCTCGCCACGGTGGACCCGCTGACGGGTGTCGCGACGCGGCAGGCGATCCTGGACCGCGTGGACGTGGAGCTCGCACGCGCGACCCGGTACCGTCACCCACTCTCGGTGATCCTCCTCGACCTCGACCACTTCAAGCGCCTCAACGACTCGCATGGGCACCTCGCCGGCGACGAAGTCCTGCGCCATGTCGGTGCGCTCCTCGCCGCCAATGTGCGAGCGACCGACGTCGCCGGCCGCTACGGGGGCGAGGAGTTCCTCATCGTGGTGCCCGAGACCGACGCCGACGCGGCCGCCTCGGTGGCGGAGAAGCTCCGGCGGATCATCGGCAGCACGCCGGTCCGCCTGGCCGACGGCGAGTCGGTGTCGGTGACGCTGTCCGCGGGCGTGGCCGGTGGTCTCGGTGAGGTTCTCCGCCCGGACGTGCTCGTGCGCGACGCGGACGCGGCCATGTACTCGGCCAAGGCCCTGGGCCGGGACCAGGTCTACGTCTTCCGCGAGACGGGCGACGAGGGCACGATCCGCCGCGCACCGATCGCCGCCGAGGCCCGCACGCGTGCCCTCGACGTGGGCCGGGAGGCGATGGCCGCCGCGCAGCAGGCGCTCCTCGTCACGCTCTCCGGTCGCCCGAGCTGGGCCGGCAAGCCGTCGACGCTCATCGCGGAGGCCTCGGTCGCGCTCGCCCGGGCGATCGACCTGCCGGCGGGCGAGCTGGACCGCATCCGCACGGCGAGCCTCCTCCACGACCTCGGCAAGCTCGCGATCCCCGAGGACATCCTGGCCAAGCCCGGCGACCTTGCGGCAGCCGAGTGGCGGGCCGTGGCCGAGCACCCCAAGATCGGTCAGGTCGTCCTCGAGCAGGCGGGGGCCCTCCGGGACGCGGCGACGATCGTCCTCCACCACCACGAGTGGTACGACGGCCGCGGCTACCCGCACGGGCTCGCCGGGCACGAGATCCCCGTCGGCGCCCGGATCGTGTCCATCGTCGATGCCTACGAGGCGATGATCGCCGGACGCCCGTACCGCGAGGCCATCTCGCACGAGGAGGCCATCGCCGAGCTCCACCGCCAGGCCGGCGTCCAGTTCGACCCGGAGCTCGTGGAGGTCTTCGCCGATGTCTTCGCGGCGGGCGTCCCCTGGGAACCCGACGAGCACGTTCACACGCCTGGGGACGTGGGCGCGGCAACCGCCCGTCGCTCCCACGGCTACGGCACGGCTGCCGGCGGCCGGACACACACGACCGCCGAGATCCACGACGCGGTCCACGAGCGCCGCCGCCGGGCAATCTGAACCGGCGCCATCCGTTCGCCCGCCCGGGCTATCGTCGCGGCGCGCGCGATCGTCGCGCTGCCGGCCGCGGCGGCGACGTGCTCTCCCGGACCACGAGCTCGGTGGCCAGCTCGACCCGGAGGCGGCACTCGCTCGATTCCTCGACCGCCAGGCCGTCGAGGCGCTGTAGCCGGCTGGGTTCGAGCGGCACGACCCGGGGCTGCGCCGATGACGCGCGAGGGCCGCCCTGACGATCGTGCACGTGCCGTGGCCGCCCGCTGAGCCGGGTGCGGCCCGGGCGGCACCAACGGGAGCCGCGCGGCGTGAAGTCGTGGATGATTGCGGTTCCTTGCCAGCACCGCATGGCCACCCCCAAGGAGTCCCCTGATGAAGCAAGCCGAGGCGCGGATCGTCACCAGCGTCCGCATCATGAACGAGGCCCTCGAGTCGGGGGCGGGGATCGTGCGCCTTGCGCCCACCTGGGTGCCGCGTTCGTTCTGCACGCCCGGACGGCGGATCAAGCTGCATCCCGCCGACTACTTCCCGTTCGCCGAGGGCCGTGGCGGGATCGACGAGCGCTGGCTGTCGTCGACCGTCCGGGCCGACAACGGACCGGGGACGAGTGCCCACGAAGGCATCAGCATGGTTGTGGCGCCGGACGGACGCCTCCTGCCGTTTGACGAGTTCGTCGCCCACCATGGCCCCGACCTGATCGGGGCCCGCCTTTGGGCGGCCCATGGCGGCTGGCCGATGTACTCGAAGTTCTTCGACAATCTCTACGCCCTGCCGCTCCACCTCCACCACCGCGACGAGCACGCGGCGCTGATCGGCAAGAAGGGCAAGCCCGAGGCGTACTACTACCCGCCCCAACTGAACAACCACCTGGGCGAGATGCCCTACTCCTTCTTCGGGCTGAGCCCGGAGACCACCCGGGCCCAGTTCGCCGAGAGGATCGCGCGCTTCGCCGACGGTGGCGACAATCGGATCACTGACCTCTCGCGCGGCTACCGGATCGAGGCCGGGACCGGCTGGGACATCCCGGTGGGCGTTCTCCATGCTCCCGCGAGCGTGTGCACGTACGAGCCGCAGGCGGCGAGCGATGTCTTCTGCATGTGCGAGTCCTGGTCGAACAGCCGGGAGGTTCCCAGCGAGCTGCTCTGGAAGGATGTGCCGGCCGACCGGGTCGGTGACGTCGACTTCATCGTCGAGCTGCTCGACTGGGACACGAACGTCGACCCGGAGTTCCTGGCCAACCGGAGGATGATTCCCGTCGAGACGCAGCGGTCGGCCGCAGGCGGGGATGACTGGATCGAGCGCTGGGTCGTGTACCGGGCGGACGCCTTCTCCGCCAAGGAGTTGACGGTCGAGCCCGGCCGAACGGTTGTCATCGCCGATGACGATCCCTATGGCTGTGTCGTCGTCCAGGGGTACGGGACCATGAACGGCCGCCAGGTCTCGGCGCCGGCCCTGATCCGGTACGGCCAGCTGACCGACGACGAGTTCTTCGTCTCCGAGATGGCCGGGCGGGCCGGCGTGACCCTCGTCAACCAGAGCGGCACGGATCCGCTCGTCATCCTCAAGCATTTCGGGCCGGCCAACACCGAGCTCGCGGCGGATGCAGCATGGATCGCGGCCCGGAATCGGTGAACAGCATCGAGGCCGTCGCCGCGGACCTCCGCTCGTCGGGTCGCGGCTATGCCTCCGGACGAAGCCGCTGCACAATGCCGGTGTGACAGGCCCGGCACGTCCCTCCTCGCGCTCCACAACTGGACCTTCCTGCTCGGACCCGGCTTCGCCGACGGCATCGGGACCGGGATGATCCTGGGCTGGCTGATGTACCGCTCCGGCGTGGTTTCCCGCCGCATGGCGCTCTTCGGGGTCATCGGAGGTCCGCTGCTCGCCGCCTCGGGGATCGCCGTGCTGCTCGGGGTCATCCCGCAGTTCGGAGCGGTGCAGGGCATCGCGACCGTTCCCGAAGTCATCTGGGAGGCCTTCCTGGGCCTGTGGCTCACCTTCAAGGGGTTCAACCGGTCCGCCCCGCTCATGGTCGCGATGGCGGCCGAGGCAGGGAGCCCCGATCGCGCGACGACCGCGACGCCGTCCCAGGCCGCCCTCGCGACGAAGGCGGCGGCGGCATGACCGCCGTTCGTGAGCAGACCATCACGACCCTTCCGCGGTTCGTGCTTCGTACCTTCTGGGCGCTGCACCGGGCCCTCCTTCGGATGAGCGGGGGGCGGGCCGGCCTCGCGCGACCCCGCTCCCGCGAGGCGTTCGGGATGCTGCGGCTCGACACGGTCGGGCGGCGTTCGGGCCGGCCGCGGACCGCGATCATCGGGTACTACGAGGATGGCCCGAACCTCGTCACCCTGGCCATGAACGGCTGGGGTGACGAGGAGCCGGCGTGGTGGCTGAACCTCCAGGCGAACCCGGACGCGACCGTTCGCCTGGCCGACGGTTCCCGCGCGGTGCGAGCTCGCGCCGCCGCGGGACCGGAGCGGGAGCGGCTGTGGGCCACATTCCGCGATTACCCGGGCTGGGGTGACGACGTCGACGCGCTCGCCGCGCGCCGATCGACGAAGACGGCGGTCGTCGTGCTCGAGCCTCGCCCGGCCGGGATCACGGCGTAGCCATGACCACGATCGCACGCACCCCGTCTGTGCACGTAGGCCGGCCTCGCCGCCTGGCACGACGCCACCTCTGGCTGGTTCCCGGGCTCGGCCTGGGCCTGATCGCGAGCCTGCAGGCCAGCCACCTTGGCCTCGGGCTGGCACCCCTCCTCGTGTTCGGGATCGTTCCCCACCTCACCGTGCTGGTGGGCATCGGTCAGCCGCATGCACCGGGTCAGCTGGCCCCGCGCGCGGTGCCCCTGTTCAACGTCATGCACCACCCCGTGCCGCCGCTGGCGGTGCTCGCCCTCGCCGCGGCGGGCATCCTGCCACCATTCTGGTTCGTGGGTGCGCTGGCGTGGCTCAGCCACATCGTGGTCGATCGGGCCTTCGGCGACGGGCTGCGGACGACGGATGGAGTCCGTCGCGTCCGCTCCGCCCTCGACCCTCGGTCGGGCGTGCTGCATGCCTGACGTCGTCGAGCTCCTCACGCGGGCCGTGCTCATCGGTGTGGGCGGCGCCGCCCTGATGGATGCCTGGGCCCTGTTCGTGCGACGGGCGTTCGATGTCCGCGGCCTCGACTACGCGATGCTGGGGCGCTGGAGCGGCCACCTCCCGCGGGGCCGCTTCGTCCACGAGCGCATCGCGTCGGCCGATCCCGTTCGCGGCGAACGACGGCTCGGGTGGCTGGCCCACTCTTCGATCGGCGTCGCATTCGCCGTCCTGTTGCTCGCGATCTGGGGGGCGGATTGGGCCCGGTCACCCACGCTCGGGCCGGCCCTGGTGGTGGGCCTGGGCACGATCGTCGCTCCCTGGCTCGTCATGCAGCCTGCCATGGGCACCGGGATCGCGGCGTCGAGAACGCCTGACCCCGTCGCCGCGCGGCTGCGAAACCTCGCCACCCACACCGTCTACGGGATCGGGCTCGACGCCTCGGCCGTGGCGCTCGCGATCCTCCCGATCTGAACGGCCTGGAGCGTCCCGGTCAGGCGCGGGCCAGGACGACCAGCAGGCCCGCCACCGCCAGCACGGCGAAGCCGACGATGGCGACCCGGTTCTTCCGGGTCATGCGGCCGACGACGATGAGGATCGCGGCGACGATGGCCAGCCAGAAGGGCATGTCGGGCACGTTCGTGTCTCCATCGGGGTCGCTCAGCGCGGACGCTGCGCCGCGACCCCGCGCAGCGCGTCCCGGAGCGCCAGGCGGCGCCCCACCTGCAGGACGGAGTGCGAGTCGACCCGGACGGCCCAGCGAGAGTGGCCGCGGGACCCGCGCCAAAAGGAGGTCGTTTCGCTCAGCGTCTTGGAAGGAGGGTGAGGACGCCTGCGACCACGAGCACCGCGAGTCCGGCGAAGAAGATCCAGTCGCCCCACCAGAGATCGCGGTTGACCCGGCCGACCACGATGAGGATCGCGGAGACCAGCGCCAGCAGGCTCGCGAATGGACGAGACCGTATGCGAGACATCGCCTGGTTCCTCCGAGCTCTTGCGGCCCGATCGGGCCGGACTGTGCTTGTACCTACCCGCGAGCGTTGCCGTGTCTCTCCTTTCGTTGCCGGTTCCGGACGAGCACGCTGGACCTATCTGCCCCGCAGGGCATCACGAAGGGCGACCCGGCCGCCGCTGTGCAAGACAGCGTTCGAGTAGATGCGGCCGGCGAGCGCAGTCAGGCCGATCGTGGTGACGAGGGCCAGACCGGCGGCAAGGAGGATCTGCCAGAGTGCGACATCGCTCGTCGCCAGCCGGACCGGCATGAGGACGGGCGCGAACGGCGGCAGGAACGAGAGGGCGATGTTCAAGGGGCTGGTTGGATTTGCCACAACTGCATAGGAGAGCAGGAGGGCGGCGATCAGGAACACGATCGGGACGACGCTCACGGACTGGACATCCTCCTGGCGCGAGACGAGGGCGCCCCCTATCGCGAACAGCGTCGCGTAGAACGAGAAGCCCAGCAGGAACCACACGACGTCGAGGGCGATCACGCCGGGGCTGGCCGCGGGCACGGTGACGACGTGCGTGACCTGGACCATGACGAGCCCCGTCGCCCCGACCAGCCCGACCTGGAGCAGCCCGACGGTGCCGATGCCGAGGAGCTTGCCCGCCAGGAGCTGCGTCGGCCGCACCGTCGAGAGGATGATCTCGACGATCCGCGTCGACTTCTCCTCGACGACCCCGCTCGCGACGAACGCGCCGTAGGTGGCGAGTGCGTACATCAGGAAGTAGGCGACCACCAGGGCGAGGATGGTCTCCCCCTGGTTGCGGGCGGGGCTCGGTGGCTTCTGGCTCTGCACGTCGACCTGGCCCGCCGCGAGCTCGGCGGCGACCGCCGCAGGATCGAGGCCCGACCTGGCGACGACGTCGGCGAGGATGGCCTGCCGGACGGTGATGGCGAGGGCGGCCTCGATCGTCGGGTCGAGCACGGTCTTGACGAGCGCCGTTGGGGCGGTGGCCGGGCCGCTCACGAGGACGTCGAGGCGACCAGCGCTCACGTCGCTCTCGCCTTGTGCCTGACTCGTCGCATTGGGCCCACGTGAACGTCCCGACCGTCCCGACCGCCACCATCCCGCGCATCAACGGCCACACCCATCGCAGCGCTGCGCTGGCCACGGCCGTCAGCCTGCTGCTGATGGCGCTCCTGGCGCCCCTTGCGAACTTCGGAGTGCTCCAGACGCTGGTCATCCCGACCGACACCGCGGCGACCGTCGCCAACATCGCTGGCTCGATGGAGCCCTTCCGGTTCGCGATCGCCGCGTTCATCGTGGTAGCCATGCTCGACATCGTGGTCGCGTGGGGCCTGTACGTCCTCCTGCGGCCGGCGAACGAGAGCCTCGCGCTCCTCGTCGGGTGGCTCCGGGTGGTCTACGCGGCCGTCTTTGCGTATGCGCTCGTCAACCTGCTCGATGTCGCGCAGCTCCTCCAGGGCGTCGTTGCGACGGCCCTGTCCCCTGCCCAGCTCGAGGGCCAGGTCGCCTCGTCGATCGCCTCGTTCAACGATGGCTGGCATCTGGCGCTCGCGATCTTCGGCCTCCATCTGGTCGGGCTTGGCGGGCTGCTCATCCGCTCCGTCCTGTTCCCGACGGTCCTCGGGGCCCTCGTCGTGATCGCCGGGGCCGGGTACCTGGCCGACTCGTTCGGAACGATCCTCGTGCCCCGCTACTCGCTCACGGTCAGCACGGTCACGTTCGTCGGCGAGGCGTTGCTGATCGTCTGGCTCTTCAAGGCGGCCGTCACCGGGTCTCGATCGCCCGATGGCGATCACGCCGTCGTCGGGACGTCCGTCCGGGCGGCGGACGTGGCCGCGTCATGAACGCATCCGATCGCCAGTGGTTCGCCTGGCTGGCTAGCGAGTCACCGGACGAACCATTCAAGGGCGACGGGCGCAAGCGACGGGCGACCGTTACCCCGTAGACGTCGTTCACGGCTCGTCGCCGGGCGCCGGCCCGCGAGCCATGCCACGAGGGCTGTTCACGGGCCCAACGCGGTCCGGGGGTACTCTGACCGCCCGCGAGGCGTTCGCCCCGGACCGCGCCACGGCGGCGCATCTGTTGAGAACATCCCAGTGCCCAGCTCGTGTTCTGCGACGAGGGTCGAGTCTCCCAGCGGGCCGGACCGTGACACCCTGATTCGGTGGTCGGTCCGCGGCGCAGCTCCGTTCGCTGGGATCGTCGCGCTCGCGTTTCTCGTCCGGCTGGTGCCGGTCCTGGCGACGGGCGGCCTGCACGGCGACTTCACCTACGACGACGGGGTCTACTTCGGGTCGGCGGTGGCGCTGGTCCACGGGCGCATCCCCTACCGCGACTTCCTGCTGCTTCACCCGCCCGGGATCCTCTACGTGCTGGCACCGTTCGCCGTCCTCGGGAACGTCACCGGATCGGCGACCGCCCTGGCGATCGCCCGGGTGGCGTTCATGGCCCTTGGCGCCGTGAACACTGGACTGGTGATGGTGGTCGCGAGGAGGTGGAGCCGGCGGGCAGCGATTGCGGCCGGACTGCTGTACGCGGTGATGCCGGCAGCGGTGTTGGTCGAGCGCACCACCTGGCTGATTGCTCCGCAGAACACGCTCCTCCTGCTGGCACTGGCTGTGCTGCTCCATGCGCAGGCCTCCGGGATCCCGCCCGGCCCGCGCCGGAGCGCGCTGTCCGGAGCGTTGGCGGGCCTCGCGGTCGGCGTGCAGATCTGGGGCATCGTGCCGCTGGGGGTGATGCTGACCTGGCTTGCCTTCACGAGCCGCCGCGCGGCCGACGGGTGGTTGGGGAGAACAGCCGCCTTCGGCGCTGGGGCGGTGTTCGCGGTCGGGGCCGTCTGGCTGCCGTTCCTCCTGCTCGCCGGCGAGCCCCTGCTGCGGTACGTGCTGGTGGACCAACTGGGACGGCCGCCGGTGCATGGGTCAATTGTCGTGCGCCTGCGGGCGCTGGAGGGCCTCCCGCTCAACGGGCGAGGGGTTCCCTCCGCGATCGTGGTGTCCGTGTTCACGGCGCTGGTGGCCTCCATCACATGGGGAGGATGGCGCCGGCCGGAGGTCAGGCTGCCCGTGCTGCTCGCGGGCGCCCAGATGCTGGTCCTGTTCGTGGTCCCGCCCTTCGCCCACTACGCCGGATGGATTGCGCCGACCGGTGCCCTCGCCGTTGGCGGCACGATCGCGGCGCTGGTTCCATCCGGCGCGCGACGCCCGAGGCGTTGGGCGGTTGCCGGTGTTTGCGCGACGGGCTTCACGTTCCTTCTCCTGCTGGCCGCCGTGCACGGCAATCCCGTCCATATCGATGTCGCCAGCATCCGCGCCGATCTCGCGGGGGCACGCTGTGTCGTGGCCGACTCCCCGGTACTCCTCATCGAGACCGGCGAGCTCGAGCGCGCCCTGGACAACGGGTGCCCGCTGCTGTTGGACCCGTCGGGCACGTCCTACGATGTTGGCCGCGGAACGGGGCTCCCGAGGGGGCAGAACGCCGCCTACCAACAGACGATGACCGCGTACTACTCGGAGGCGGACGCCGTCCTCCTCGTCCGTGAGGACCACGACGTGTTCAGCCCGGCGTCGTGGGCCGCGATCCGGGGTGCGCTGCCGCGCGAAACCACCCGAGGCGGGGTGACCGTCCTGGTCCGCTGACCACGGGGTGGGGTAGCCCACATGGCGGCGCGGATGCGCCCTGACCGCGCCTCGCGGATGTGTTCGCTCGGCCGGGTTTCGCCAAGCATCCCGATCCCTGATCACGGACCCGCCCAGGTTCGCCCTTGGGCGCCCACGTTGGCCCACGTCCCGCGATGAGCCGCCGCACGGCCGCCAGCGCCACCGCCCACGTGCCCGCGGCCCCCGTCGCGGTCGCTCCGACCACGGTCTGGCGGAACCGGATCACGGGCTCCGGCGAGGAGGCGCCGGACGGTTGGATCGAGCGACGCGATAGCCGCCAGGACCCGGCACCGTCCTCACTCCCCGCCCGCCGGCACGACAAACCAGAACCGCGCCCCACCGCCGGCGCGGTTCTCCGCGCCGAACTGGCCCCGGTGCGCCTTCACGGTGGCGGCGACGGTAGCCAGGCCCAGACCGGACCCGGGGCCGTGCGGAACAGCGCCCCTGCGGAATGGCTCGAACAGCTCCTCGACGGATCCAGTGCCGATGCCGGGACCTCGATCGAGGACGTCAACGGCCAGCACTTGCGTGGAGCTCGGCCCATCGATCCGGCAGCGCACCTCGACCGTTGCTGGGCCTCCTCCATGCGTGATCGCGTTGCTCACCAGATTCCCGATGGCGTGTTCAATGCGGATGCGATCGACCCACACATCCGCCTCGGGCACACCGAGATCAAGCGACACGCCTCGCTGGCGCGCGAGGGGAGCCAACCCCCGGGAAACCGCAGACACCAGCTCGCGCAGATCGACCAGGCTTCTCGCAACCGCGCGGCCATCATCCTGGGCGGCGGCAAGCTCGAGCAGGCTTGTCGCGAGGTCGCCCAGGCGAATGGCATCGACCTGCGCCTCTCGCAATGCGACACGGTATTCGCCAATGCCGACGTCCTCCCGGTCCACGTCGTCCAGTTGGGCTCGGAGCGCTGCCAGCGGGGCCCGGAGCTCATGTGAGGCCATGGCCACGAACAGGCGCTGCCTCCCAGCGGCATCGGCGATCCGATCGAGCATCGCATTGAGCGTCAGCGTGAGGCGCCCGATCTCGTCCAGCCTGCGCGGAGGGGAGAGACGCCGGTCAAGGTCCCCGGGACCGATCGTCGACGCATCGTCGACGAGCCGCCCGATCGGCCGAAGCGCCCGTCCAGCCAGCAGCCAGCCGCCGAAGAACGCGGCGACGCCGGCGAGCAGGCCGACGCCGATGAGGATCCGCGCGAGCGCTTCCTGGGTGTCGGCGACCGACCGAAGGTCGGCCCCAGCCAGCACGATGGTGCCATCCGGGGCGGCCTGCACCAACACCAGGTAGTCACGCCCGGCGATCGTCTGGCTTCCGCTCGAGGGCTGGATCCCCTCGGGCATGTTTGCCGTCGCGTCGGTGAGGGACCCGGACTTCGAGAACAACACGACGAAGACTCCCGGTGCCTCGCGTTCGGTTTCCTGGAGCCCCGCCTGTCCCTGGTTCTCGAGTGATGTCAGCACGCCGTCAGCACGGGTGCGAAGCGTGGTCTCCAGGGACCCTCGAAGCGCCGCTCCCATGAGCCACCAGACGAGGATGACAACGACCGCCAGGGTGACACCGACGCCAGCGGCATAGGTCATCGCAAGCCGAAACCTGATGCTCACGTCGGACGTTCGCCATCGTGAGCCGGGCGGAGGACGTAGCCAACGCCCCGCACCGTCTCGATCTGCGGCACGCCCGAGCCGGTCCCGATCGCCTTGCGGAGGAGGCGCACGTAGACGTCGATGATCCGCTGATCGCCATCGAAGGCCCAGTCCCAGACCTGGTCGAGGATGGCGGACCGGCTGAGAACTTCGTCGACATGCCGGGCGAACAGCTCCAGGAGCGCGAACTCGCGTGCCGTGAGCTTGAGGTCGCGCGACTGGATCCGGGCCCGGTGAGCGGCCGGGTCGATGACGAGCGGCCCCACGGTGATCGACGTATGGCGTGGGACCGGTCCCCGGCGGTCGAGCGCGCGCAGGCGCGCCTCGAGCTCGACGAACGCGAATGGCTTGATCAGGTAGTCGTCGGCCCCGACGTCGAGGCCGCGGACGCGATCGACGACGGCGTCGCGCGCGGTCAGCATGAGGACGGGGCTCCAGTCGCCGGATGCCCGAAGCTCGCGACACAGCGTGAACCCATCGCCGTCCGGGAGCATCACGTCGAGGATGAGGACGTCGTGGTCGGACTCCTCGACGTACCAGCGCGCCTCCTCGACGGTCCCGGCGACGTCGACGGTATGACCGGCGCGCTGGAGGCTGCGGACGACGACCGTCCGCAGGCGCACGTCGTCCTCGAGCATGAGGATCTTCACGGCACACATTCTGAGCCGACCGTGTGAATTCCACGTGAATCGGAGGTCCCCTGTGATTCGTCGGGCTTTCATCACCCGTGGTGCAGGTTGCTGCTGCGACCGGGGAGGTTCCCCGGTCATCAGCAGGAGACTGAGCAATGAAGCTCGATCGACTCAAGGCGCCGGCGCTCGCTGCGACGGCAGTCCTTCTCATCAGCGGGGTGGCGAGCGCGTTTGCCGCAAGCCCGGCTCCGACGACTCTCACGGCGCCGGTGGCCCCCGTGGTCCAGGCCGAGCCCGCAGGGCCGGACACGGACACCCTTCAGGAAGGCGACCAGACCACGCTGGACGTCGCTGGCGTGGCCGAGGCCCCCGAGGCCGCAGACGCGGCGGACGCCACCGAAGCTGCTGACGCGGCAGACGCCACCGAGGTCAAGGGCGCAGAGTCCGACGGCCCCGGTGGTCATGCGGATCCCGACGGCGCGAACGTCGATCACCAGTTCGACGGCGAGGAGTAGCCGCCGATCCACTGTCGGCCGGGGACGCCGCGGGGGGTCACCGGCCGACGCCCGCACTCCGTGTCGATCGCGTCTACCATCCGTGCCCATGACGCCCCTCGACCACCCCGAGCATCGGCCTCCAGCGCTGCGCGGTCTGGTACCTGAGTCCGCGGCGTGACCCTCGCCCAGGCGATCATCCTCGGCCTGATCCAGGGCGTGACCGAGCTGTTCCCGATCTCGAGCCTGGGTCACTCCGTTGTGCTGCCGGCGCTGCTCGGCTGGACGAACGTCGTCGAGGCGCAGTCCGCCACCGAATCGTTCTTCCTCGCGTTTCTGGTCGGCCTCCACGTCGCGACGGCGCTCGCGCTGCTGTTCTTCTTCCGGGCGGACTGGGCGAGGATCATCCGCGGCCTTCTCCGTTCGGTACGGCGGCGGCGGATCGAGACGCCGGATGAGCGGCTGGGCTGGCTCCTCGTCGTGGCGACGATCCCGGCGGGCCTGCTGGGCCTCCTGTTCGAGCACTCGCTCCGGATGCTGTTCGCGACGCCCCTCGTGGCCGCGAGCTTCCTGATCGTGAACGGCCTCGTCCTGTTCGCCGGCGAGCGTGTCCGCCGCCGGGCCGAGGTCCGGCGTGTCGTCGCGGCGCACGCCCGGACCGCGTCTGGTGACCGGCGGCTGGACACCCTGAAGCTCCGGGAGTCCGTGGTCGTCGGCACGGCCCAGGTGTTCGCGCTGATTCCGGGGATCAGCCGCTCGGGGATCACGATGGTCACCGGACTCGTCCGCGGCCTGGATCACGAGGATGCGGCCCGGTTCAGCTTCCTGCTGGCGACGCCGATCATCCTCGCAGCCGGCGTGTACAAGCTCCCAGATCTGCTCGGCCCTAACGGGGACGGGGTGCGCGCGGAGGTCTTCGTCGGCAGCCTGGCCGCGGGCATCGCGGCCTACCTCTCGGTGCGCTTCCTCACCCGCTACTTCCGGACCCGAACGCTGCTGCCGTTCGCGATCTACTCGATCGTTGTCGGGTTGCTCTGTGTGGTGCGCTTCGTCTGACCGGGCGACGAACCGGCTAGAGCGACACCACGAGACGCCAGACGGGGGACCGGGTTCATCGGGCATTCAGGTTGCGCCGCGATACCGTACGGGCGCTGCGACATCCGCACCGAACAGCGACGGAGGACCGAGCCTGCGCATTCTGATCGTCGAGGACGAGACGGCCATCGCCGAGGCGGTCAAGATCGCGCTCGCCGCGGACGGCCACGCCACGGACATCGTGAGCGACGGGCGCGACGCGCTCGAGTGGGCGCGGACGTACGACTATGACCTGGTGATCCTCGACGTCATCCTGCCCGGGCTCGACGGCTTCACGATCTGTTCCGCGCTTCGCGACCAGGGCGTGGCGGCTCCGATCCTGATGCTGACCGCGCTCGATGGGGTGGATGACCGTGTCACCGGCCTCGATCGGGGGGCCGACGATTACCTCGCCAAGCCGTTCGCGATGAAGGAGCTCCAGGCACGCGTGCGGGCCCTCGGGCGTCGGCGACTGGAAGAGCGCGTCCCGCAGATCCGGGTGGGTGACCTGCAGCTCGATCCGGCGACCCTCGGTGTCCGCCGCGGTACACGGGAGGTGCGTCTCACGGCGCGGGAGTTCGCGCTCCTCGAGCTGCTCGCACGCCACCCGGGCCAGATCTTTCCTCGCGAGCGACTGATCGACGCCCTGTGGGATGCGGACTTCGCCGCCGAGTCGAACATCGTCGAGGTCTACATCCGGAGCCTCCGGCGAAAGGTCGATGAAGGTCGACGCGACGGGTTGATCGAGACCGTCCGCGGTGCCGGCTATCGCCTTCGCGCCGTGGGCGCCGACTGATGTTCCGCCGTGCGCGAGTCCGGCTCACGCTGCTCTACATCGGGCTGTTCGCCCTCGTCATCGGCGCCTTCAGCGTGGTCTTCTACGTCGGCCTGTCGACCGTGCTCGCGCCGACCTTCGACCTCGCACCCGACCTGAGCAGCGAGCAGGTCGCCGAGGTGACCTACCAGGCGGCCATCGAACGGATCGGGGTCGCGCTGCTCGTTGCCGACCTGGTCGTCGTCGCCTTCGTCGGCGTCGCCGCGTGGATCCTGGCGGCCCGGACGCTCGTGCCGATCCGCGAGGCCCACACGCGACAACGACGGTTCGTCGCCGACGCATCGCACGAGATGCGCACGCCGCTGACCGCGATCCGCGCAACCGGGGAGAGTGCTCTCGTCGGATCGCGTCGCGCCGAGGGGCTCAGGGCGTCGGTGGCGGCGATGGTCGAGTCCGCCGAGCGGCTGACCCGCCTCACCAACGACCTGCTCCTCCTTGCCCGGAGCGACGAGGCGGTCCTCGACCGGCGGAGCGAGCCGCTGGACCTGTCCGTGCTCACGGCGGAGACGGTCGAGGCATTCGCGGCGGCGCACCCGGCACTCCCAGTGGCGCGCATGAAGCTCGCCCCCGATGCCCGTGTCTCGGCCGACCCGGACGAGCTCGGCCGGATCGTCGCCAACCTCCTCGACAATGCCTTCCGGTACGGCGTGGGCCCGGGCAGCGATCCGCCGCGCGTCGTGACCCGCGCCAGCGAGAGGGAGGTGGCGGTCGAGGTCAGCGACAGCGGCCCCGGCATCGCGGCCGCGGATCTCGACCGGATCTTCGAGCCGTTCTACCGGATCCACGCGGATGCCGACAGCCCCGAGGGAACGGGCCTGGGGCTCGCGATCGCACGCAGTCTGGCGGAGCGGAACCGCGGCCGCCTTGAGGCCACGAGCCGGCCGGGCGGGGGCGCCGCCTTCCGGCTGTCGCTGCCGCGCTTCAGGTGAGGTTCATCTCGGGACTCGATACCTCGTACTGACACGCCGGCGATCGACCCGGCACGCTCACGCGAGGTCCCCACATGCTTCGTCCTCATCACGCCGGCCCGTTGGCGCGGCTGCTCATCATCCCGAGCGTCGGGCTCCTGGTCATGGCCTGCGGCAGCGCGGGGCCATCCGTCCCGGCGGCGACCGTCGAGGCGCCTCCCGCGTCGGCGAGTCCCTTCGCCTCACCGACGAGCGACCCCACACAGGCCGCGTCAAGCGATCCTGGCGCCATCTCACCGGCCGCGGGCGCGAGCGCCTCACCGGAACCCGAGTCCGGAGGCCTCACGACCAGCGGCGACGTTCCCGACAACGCCGTCTTCCTGACCTATCGGGGCGGGACGCCGCCGTTCTCCGTCCAGTACGTCGAGGGCTGGCAGGTCACGTCGCAACCCGACGGCGTCGTGATCCGTGACAAGGACAGCAGCGAGACGGTCTCGGTCGCGGCTGCACCTGCGGACCTGGCGACCTGGATCGCGTCCACCGACCTCCCGGCCCTCCAGGCGCAGGCAGGGTTCAAGCTCGACACGCAGGACCGCGTCAAGGTCGGAGGATCGAGCTACGACCACCTCGTCTACCACCTGCCCGCGCCGCCCGATCCGGTGACCGGCAAGCAGGTGCCCTCGACCGTCGACCGCTACTACGTCCCGGGCCCGGCTGGCCTCGCCGTGGTGAGCCTCTCGACGCCCGACGGCGTGGACAACGTCGACGCCTTCCGGCAGATGATCGAGAGCTTCAGGTGGCAGTGATCATGCGTGAAGGGGTCGTCACGGTCCCGACCGAGGCCACGACGAGCCGCCCGATCATCGTCCTGGGCGACGTCATCCGGGTCTTCCGCGAGGTCGACGTCGAGACGATCGCCTTGCGGGGCATCGATCTCGAGATCGCGGCGGGCGAGTTCGTCGCCATCATGGGCCGCTCCGGCTCGGGCAAGTCGACGCTGCTCCAGCTGCTCGCCGGGTCCGACCGGCCGACCGCCGGCCGCGTCATCGTGGACGGGATCGATCTCTCCCGGGCGGACGAGGACGTGCGCGCAAGCGTCCGGGGCCGCCACGTGGGCTTCGTCTTCCAGAGCCAGAACCTCATCCCGTTCCTCTCCATCGAGGAGAACCTCCTGCTCGCGGCGGCGCTCGCCGATCGACCCATGGATCGAGCTACCGCGCGAGCGACCCTCGCCCGAGTCGGTCTCGAGGACCGCGGCTCGAACCGCCCGGCCCAGCTCTCGGGTGGCGAGCAGCAGCGGGCGGCGCTCGCGATCGTCCTCGGCACGCGACCCCCGGTCGTCCTCGCGGACGAGGTCACGGGCGAGCTTGATTCCGCGAACGCCGACCTGCTGGTCGGGCTCCTCGAGGAGATCCACCGTGCCGAGGGGGTCACGATCGTCCTCGCGACGCACGACCCACGCGTGGCCGACCGGGCAGACCGGGTCGTCGAGCTGCGTGACGGCCGGGTCGTCGCCGATCGGCGGCTCCGATGAGCCTCATCCGATGTCGCGACCTGACCCGCCGCTACGGGGGCGCCGGTGCGGCTTCCGTCGTCGCCGTCGACGGCGTCGATCTCGACGTCCAGCCCGGGATGTTCGTTGTCATCGAAGGACCGTCCGGGTCCGGCAAGACGACGCTCCTGGGGCTGCTGGCCGGCCTTGAGGCGCCCGATCGTGGCGAGATCAGCGTCCTCGGTCACGACCTGGCTCGCCTGTCGTCGACCGAGCGGGCCCGCCTGCGGCAGCGCCAGGTCGGCATCGTCTTCCAGTCCTTCGGGCTCATCGCGAGCCTGCGCGCCGGTGACAACGTCGCGCTCCCGCTCATGCTGGCCGGCGTTTCGGAGCCCGAGCGCCGGGAGCGGGCACGGGCAGCCCTCGAGGAGGTCGGGCTCGGCACGGCCTTCGGCGCGCGCGTCGATGAGCTCTCCGGTGGTGAGCGCCAGCGTGTCGGCGTGGCGAGGGCCATCGTCATCGAGCCGGCGCTCGTCCTGGCCGACGAGCCGACCGGCAGCCTCGACGAGGAGAACGCCCGGGTGATCCTCGGGCTCCTCTCGGCGGCGGTCCGACGACGGGGCGCAAGCCTCGTCCTCGTCACCCATGATCCCGCGAGCGCCGCGCTCGCCGACCGGCGCCTCCGGATGTTTGACGGACGCCTGACCGAGGGAGTCCCGGCATGAATCTCATCCGCCATTCGCTCCGCCTCGTCATCCGGGAACCGCGTCGGTCCCTCGCGGCAGTCGTCGGGGTCGCGATCGCGTCTGCCCTGATCACCAGCGTCGTCCTGTTCGGGGCCGCCTCGGGGACCACCGTCACCCGCCGTGCCCTGGCCGACCTGCCGGTCGACGGGCTGGTCGTCCTGGCTGCCGGGGCCGACGCGGCCGCCGCCCAGGCGACCCTCTCGGCCGATCCTGCGGTCAGCTCGGTCCTCCCGTTCGACGTCGCCCACTTCGACGCGGCCGCGGCCAGCAAGGCCGGGACCGCCACCCAGACCAGCGTCGGCGTACTGCTCGGACTCGATCCTGCCTACACGACGACGACGGGGCTGTTCACCCTCTCGTCGGGGTCGGTCGCGCCCGGAGCGATCGCCGTCAGTCGCGACCTCGCCTCGAACCTCGGCGTCGTTCCCGGCGACTCGATCACGTTCACGCTGCCCGGGGGCAGCACGGTCACGGCCCAGGTCTCCGGGGTGGTCTCGATCGTCGGCGCCGATCTCATCCTGGGTCCGATCGATGCGGCCCATCGGGCGGCCGGCGCGAACCCGCCGGTCAACGTGGCCGTCATGAGCCGCTCCGATCTCGAGCGTCTCGTCCTGCCGAAGATCCCACCGACCGCGATGGCCGCGGACCCCGCCACCACGGGGCAGAGCGGGGCGGCCGGAACGACGCCGGTCTTCGCCGCCGATCCCGCCGTCCGACGCGAGCTCCACGTCCGGCTCGACCACGCCCAGCTGCCGGGCGACCCGGTCGCCGCGCAGGCGTGGCTGGACACCGTCCGCCGGCGCGTCGAGCGCCAGGGCGCGGGCTCGTTCACCTGGGTCGACGACGCGAGCGCGTCGCTCGAGCCCCTCGCCGGCGACCTCGCATGGGGCCAGATCCTGTTCATCTTCCTTGCCCTGCCGGGGATCATCCTCGCCCTCGCGCTGTCGCGGCTGGCAGCGGACGCCACGGCCGATACCACCCGTCGTCACGCAGCCCTGCTCCGGGCCCGCGGCGCCACCCGGCGCGACCTCCGGCTCGTGTTCATGGGCGCTACGGTCATGACCGCGCTCGTCGGCTCGATCCTCGGGGTCGTGCTCGGCGCCACGATCGGCCTGGCGCTGTTCGGCGGAGACCTGGCGTCGGCGGGCTTCGCCGGGTCCCTCGCGCGGGCCGCCCTGGCGGCGATCGGCCTGACAACGGTCCTCGCGAGCCTGGCGGCGATCCTGCCGCTCCGGGGCCAGCTCCAGGAGGAGATCGCGTCAGGTCGCCAGGAGCTCCAGCGCGCCCGTCCTCCGCTCTGGAAGCGGCTCTACCTCGACGTGCTCGCCCTGCTCGCGGCCGTCGCGGTCTACCTGGTCGCGGGAGGCAGCGGCGTCCACCCGGTCCTCAATGCCGAGGGCAACCCGACCGTCACCCTGGCGCTCACCTCGTTCGTGGCGCCGCTCCTGTTCTGGACCGGGGGCACCCTGCTGCTCCTGCGGCTCGTCGGCGTCGCCCTGGAGCGCGGCCGGGGCCCCGCGGACCTCCTCGGCCGGATGCTCGGGCCCGGCGGCCGGCTGGCCGGCCACTCCCTGCGCGAGCGGGCAGGGGCGGCCTCCCGCGCGATCGTGGTCCTCGCCCTCGCCGTGGGATTCGCCACGAGCGTGCTCGTGTTCCATGCCACCTACCAGCAGCAGCAGCGAGTCGACGCCCAGCTGACCCTCGGCGCGGACCTCAAGGCCGTCCCAACGGCGCCGGCCACAGCGGCCGACGTGGCACGGGTCGCCGGGCCGGGGATCGCGGATGCCACGCCATTCGTTGATCGCGTCGTCTACGTCGGACCCGAGGCCCAGGACCTGCTGGCCATCGACACCGCGACGCTGCCCGGCATCTCGCCGCTGGCCGACTCCTTCTTCTCGGGCTCGACGGCGGCTGGTGCCATCGACGCGCTCCGCGCCCGCCCGGACGCGATCCTCGTGTCGGCCGAGACCGCGAAGGACTACAGCATCGTGCCCGGCGACCGGATCAGGATTCGGGTTCCGGACGCGACCGGCACCCTCAGGACGGTCGACTTCACGATGGCCGGGATCGCCCTCGAGTTCCCGACCGCCCCGAAGGACGCGTTCCTCGTGGCGAACCTAGGCTACATCGTCGTCCAGACCGGCAACGACCGGATCTCGTTCGTCCTCGCCCGTGCCGATGGCGACGTCGGCTCCGCCTCATCGAAGCTGGCGGCTCGTCTCGGGTCCGGCTGGCAGGTCGCCAATCACGACGCCACGACGGCGCGCCTCGCGAATGCCATCACCTCGGTGGACCTGTCCGGGCTGGTCCTGCTCAACGTGAGCTTCGCCCTGGTCATCGCCGGCGTCGGGGTGACCCTGTTCCTCCTGGCCGGGCTCGCCGAGCGCCGACGCGAGATCGCGACGCTCATCGCCATCGGTGCCGAGCCCCGGCAGATCCGGGCGTCGATGCTGGGCGAGACCTTCACCATCGGGATCGCCGGGACGATCACGGGTCTCCTGACCGGATCGCTCGTCGGCTTCGTGCTCCTGCAGATCCTGGCCGGCGTCTTCGATCCGCCGGCCGATGCCCCTGCCGTCCCCCTGCTCCTCATCGGGGCAACCATCGCGGCGGTCGCAGTCGCGCTCACCATCGGGCTCGCGATCGCAGACCGGGGGGTTGCCCGGCTCAGCGTCGTCGCGGCGCTGCGCGAGCGGTGATCGGCCGCAGGGTCCTGGCGAGCACCGCGACGAGCCAGTCCACGGGGTGCCGGGCGCCTCGGCCTCGATGCGTATCCCGCCTTGGGATCGAGGCGATCCGCCTGGAAGGAAGGGCACTCGGCCTCGCTCGCCGAAGCCGCGCACCCCTTGCTGATCAGCGCTCGGACGTTCGCCGGCTGGACGTGCTCGGAGGCCTCATTCACGAGCCCGGCGTGCCAGACCGCGTCGGCCAGCTGGTCCGGCCCGGCCTGGCGCCGGCTGCCCCTACCCCGCGGTCGCCCCTGGCGCTGCGATCGTCGCGATCTCCTCGTCGTCCAGCGCCCGATCCCATGCCTTGACACGGGCCAATTCGCCCTCGAAGCCCGACCGAGGCCCACCGCCGATGACGAGCGGCGCATCAGGGCTCCCGTGCCCGGAGGGCAGTGCGGCGTCGCCCCGGCCGACAGGGGTGCCGTCGACGTACAGGATCGTCGTTCCTCCCCGCCGGACCCCGGCCACATGGTGCCAGCCCGGTGACAGCGAACTGTCGTTGGTTGCGACGCTGCCGGCACGCAACGAATGGACGTGCGCCGAGGGCAGCGTCCCGACGTACAGCCGTCCGGCGTACAGCACCATCGACGAGGCACGCCGGTAGCGGACGTCGGCTGTGGTGTCCAGCGTCGCCAGGGGCGTCCACGCCGAGTCGCCGTCATACCGGTACAGCTGCGCATGCGGCAGCGTCCCCGCGTACAGCATCCCGTTGTACGCCTGCAAGTTCATGATCTCGGTCTCCGGGCCGAGGCGTCCGGTGGACTCCCAGACCGGCTCCCCGCTCGCCGCCAGATCCCTGGCGCGGAACACGAGGCCCGTGGGCCAGGTGCCGATGTGCATCTGCCCGCCATATGTCTCGATCGAGTACAGCTGGGTCGTGTCCGGCTGGAGCCCCCGCGAGGTCCACCGCTCACCGCCGTCGTAGCGGAAGACGCCGCCTCCGCCCGCCGTCTCACGCGCCGGGACGACGACGCCCGCCTTCGTCATCGCGATGGCGCTGTCCACCTGCGCATGGTCGTTCCCGGCCCCATAGAGCGAGCCGGCGTGGACCCCGAGCGCCAGCAGCCGCCGCCCGGGCGATCCACACCATGTCCAGGTCCCCGGGCCATCGAACCGGAACAGGCCCTCCTGGTACATCGGGGCGGCGTACAACGATCCCGCGAACGTCACCAGCGCGGTGACCGAGTCGGCTCCGTCGAGCTGGCCCATGTCCGCCCACCGCTCGCCGCCCTCGTAGCGCAGGATCCGTCCTCCCGGTCCCTGGTTGGCGGAATCCTCCAGGCCCGAGCCGCCACCACGCAACCGCGAGACGCCCGCGTAGAGGGCCCCGTCGTGCACTGCGAGACGGGTCACCGCGTTGGCGTCCCACGGTGATCCGCAGTCCACCCAACCCCCGCCGTCCAGCCGATGGACCCGGCCACGCGGATGTGGGCCCTGCTCCCAGGTGGCCGCGTAGAGCGCACCGCCGAACGCCGCCAGCGAGCAGACCATCACGGTTGCGCTCGAGCCCGGCCTTCCGTGGTCCTCGAGCCGCGGCTCCGTCCCGGCATCCACTCCGAACCACGCCGTCCGGTCGTTGCCGTGGCTGCCACACGGCGTCCCATGCTCGAACCCCAGCGTGAAGCCGCGTCGCGTGGACGGATCGAAGCGCGCAACGACGTCTCCGAGGACCGTCGTCGGTTGCGCCGCCGCGCTGACCCAGGCTGCGACGGTCAGATCGCCGGCGCCGAGCGTGCCCGGAGTGTCGACAACGAGGCGGGCATCCCCGGGGAACCGGCCAACTGGACCGTCGAGCCCCGGCGCCTCGGAGGGGCCGAATGCCACGGGTCCGTCAATCCGTGCGTGCAGGGCGTGGCCGGAGCCGTCCGAGCCGTCTCCCGCAAGGTCCCACGAGCCAGTGGGCTGAAGATCAGCAGACACGCGACAACTCCTCTTCGGGCGGGGCCGACACGGTGACCTTGGCGCCAGATTGTCCGTCAATCGGACAATCCCGCCCCATTCCTGCGATGATGCGCACGGAGGCGGCGACCGGTCGCCGCAGCGAGGTGGTGCGATGGCGAATCCGCTCAACATCCGCGCTGATGGCGCGTTCGACATGCTGGCGCTGGGGGCGGTGGTAACCCGCCTCGACCCGGGGCCGATCCCGTTCCGCACGGCCACGTCGTATGCGGTCCACGTGTCCGGCGGCGAGTTCAACGTCGCTGCCAACCTGGCGGATGCCTTCAATCTCCGGACGGGCATCGCAACCGCGATGGTGGACTACCCGATCGGCGATCTCGTCGCGCAGCGCGTCCGGTCGATGGGCGTCACCGGCATCTACCGCCGCTTCGACCACGACGGGGTCACCGGTCCCAACATCGCGACCGTGTACAGCGACCGGGGCCTCGGGATGCGTGCCCCCGTCGTGTTCTACAATCGCGCCAACGAGGCCGCTGCCCGGCTCGCGCCCGGCGACTTCGATTGGGCGACCATCTTTGGCGCCGGGGTGCGCTGGTTCCACAGCGGCGGCATCTTCGCCGCGCTCTCGCCCACCACGCCGGAGCTGATCATCGAGGCGATGCAGGCGGCCAGGGCCGCCGGCGCGATCGTGTCGTTCGACCTCAACTTCCGTCCCAAGCTGTGGCGCGTCCTCGGTGGCGAGCATCGCGCCCACGACGTGCTCAGGCGGATCGTCGAGCACGTGGACGTCCTGGTCGGCAACGAGGAGGATCTCCAGGCGGGGCTCGGGATCGGCGGTCCGGAGGTACGACCGCGCGGCGGCCTGGATCCGGCAGCCTTCCTGGACGTCATGGATCGCGTGGCGGAGCAGCATCCACGACTCAGGATCGTCGCAACGACCCTCCGCGAGGTTCACTCCGCGTCGCGCCACAGCTGGAGTGCGGTCGCGTGGGTCGAGGGCGAAAGCATCGTGGCCCCGACCTGCGAGCTCGACGTCTACGACCGCGTCGGCGGTGGCGACGGCTTCGCGTCGGGGTTCATCTACGGGCTGCTCGCCGGCGAGACCCCCGCCGAGGCGGTGAAGCTTGGCTGGGCTCACGGAGCGCTCCTGACGACGTTCCCCGGCGATACCACGATGGCAACCGTGGAGCAGGTCCGCGCGCTCGCCGCCGGTGGATCGGCGCGCATCCAGCGCTGACAGGCAAGACGTCGAATGCCGAGGGCTCGTGCTCGCCCGGGTCAACCGGCCGGCGCCTCGAACACCACCGTTCCGTCGACAATCGTCCTGACGATCTCGATATCACCCGTGGCTTCGGCTCGGCGGAACATCGTCAAGTTGGCGGCGACACCGGTCCGAAGGCTCTCGTGGCCGGCCGTGATCGACAGGCCGAGCAGGCGGGAAGGGTTCGCGGTCACCATCCGCACCGCGTCCGACAGCGTTGCCCCGGCATGCCGGACCGCATTCGCCACGCAGGTGGGAAGGGCCGTGACGGCTCCGGCGAGCAGTGGCGTCCCGACCAGCTCCAGGCGGCCGTCGGGCTGCAGCTCCACCTCGCCACCGTCGAACAGCGTGTAGCGTCCGGGTGGCAGGCCGGCCATCGAGACCGCGTCGCTGACGAGGACGGTGCGTTCGACGCCCTTGGCGCGCAGGACGGTCTTCATAACCGCGGGCGGCAGGTGGTGGCCGTCGAAGATGAAGCCGGCACTCAACCGGTCCTCGGCAAGCTGGTCCCAGATGTAGTTCGGGTGGCGCCGGATCACGGCGTGGGCGCCGTTCCCGAGGTGCGTCGACCACCGGGCCCCGGCATCGACGGCAGCCCGGATCTGGTCGCCCGTCGCCGTGGTGTGCCCGATCGAGACCAGGACGCCGTCGGCGGCGACCGCCCGGATATAGGGGGCTGCTCCCTCGTACTCTGGCGAGAGCGTGGTGATCCGGATCCGGCCGTCGGCGGCCTCCTGCCACCGCCGGTACTCCGCGATATCCGGCGGGCGCACATGGCGCAGCGGGTGGGCCCCGCGCGGTCCGTCCTCGGTCGCGATGTGCGGGCCCTCAACGTGGATCCCGACCACGGACCCCGCGATCAGCGGGTCCGCATCGCAGGCCGCCACGATGGCGCGAAGGTTGGCCTTGATGTGCTCCTCGGACTCAGTGCAGATGGTGATGCACGATCCGGTGATCCCCTCGGGCCACAGGGCGCGGATCATGGCCGCGGTGGTGGATGCGTCCGCATCGGCATCGTTCGGGTCGTGCCCGGCATAGCCGTTGATCTGGATGTCGATCCAGCCCGGGGAGATCCAGGTGCCGCCCGGATCTTCCGCAACGCGCTCGATCCCGGTCACGAGGCCACCGACCACCGTCACCCGGACGGCCCCCCCGTCCTCCGTTGATCGACCCAGGAGCGAGAGCTCGGCAGGCGCGCCGGACTGGTTCACGTTTGCGGTGAGCATCGATGCCATTGAACGAAGCCTTTCCAGGGGTTCGCGGTCAGCCCTTGAGCCCCGTGAGCGTGATGCCCTCGACGATCCGGCGCCGCAGGATCAGGAACGCGATGAGCGTCGGCAGCATCGCGAACACGGCCGCCGCAGCGACCGCCCCGAAATCCACCCGCGTGCTGTTGGCGAATTGCGACAGACCAAGCTCCATTGGGAAGTACTTGGGGTCGTTCAGGATCAGCAGCGGCCAGATGAATGCCGTCCACGCCTGGATGAACGCGAGGATCGCGAGCGCCGCCATCGCCGGAGCGAGGAGTCGCGGCACGAGCCGCAGCATGATCCCGTACTCGGACATGCCATCGATCCGCGCCGCGTCGAGCAGCTCGTCGGGGACGCTGGTGATCGTGTTCTGGCGCATGAAGAAGATGCCGTAGCTCAGCACCAGATACGGCAGGAACAGGCCGACCGGCGTGTTGACGAGACCCAGGGCGTTCATCTGCAGGAACAGTGGGACCATGTAGATCTCGAAGGGCACGATGGCCGTCGCGATCACGAGCATGAACAGGACGTTGTTCCCGGGGAACTTGAACTTGGCGAAGATGTAGCCCGCCATCGACGAGGTCACCAGGATGAACACCGTTGAGATCACGGCGAATACGACGCTGTTCCACAGGTACGACATCACCGGCGCTGTCGCGAACACTTTCTCGTAGTTCGCGATCGTCCACACGTCGGGCAGGAGCGCGGGCGGGATCTTGATCAGCTCCGTCGCGGGACGGAACGACGTGCTGAACAGCCAGAACAACGGGAACACCATCAGGATCCCGCCGGCGAACAGGAGTGCGACGACCACCCAATAGGTGATCCGGCCGAGCAACGAGTGGCGGTTGGTGATCACGGGTTCGCCCCCCGAAGGAACCTGAACTGGATGACCGTCAGGGCGAGGATGATGATGAACAGGTACATCGCCTCGGCGGCCGCGTAACCCATGTTGAAGAAGCGGAACCCGTTCTCGAAGATGTCATACACGAGCACTCGGACGAGGCGCCCCGGGGCACCCTGCACGTCTGACGCCAGCACGTAGACCTGGGTGAACACGTTGTACGCGGAGATGGTCGTGATGACGACCACGAACAGGGTGACGGGCGCGAGAAGGGGCATGGTGATGCGCCGGAACTGCTGCCACGCGCTCGCGCCGTCGACGGCCGCCGCCTCGTGATAGATCACCGGGATCGCCCGCATCCCGACCAGCAGGATGATCATGTTGTACCCGACCTGTTTCCAGACCGAGAGGATCACGACCGCGACGAGGGCCATGGTCGGGTCGCTGAGCCACGGCTGCTTGTCGATCCCGAAGACGCCCAGCGCGGAGTTGAGGATCCCGTGCTGGTAGTTGAAGATCTCGCGCCAGCCGAGCGTGACCGGGACCATCGGCACGAGCACGGGGGCGAAGTACAACAGCTCCAGGAAGCCCCCGATCCGGCCGGTCACGAAGCGTGACAGCACTGCGGCGAGCAACAGGGCGATCAGCACCGAGAACACCGTGGTCGCCACGGCGAAGATGGTGGTGTTCGTGAACGCCAGCGTGAAGTTCTTGTCGGACAACAGGTTGACGTAGTTGTCGAGCCCGACGAACTTCTCGGCCGGCTTGATCAGCTCCCAGTCGAACAGGCTCATCAGCATCGCCTGCCCGGTGGGAATGACCCGGAGGTAGAGGAACAGCGCCATGACGGGCGCGAGCACGATCAGCACGAACCGATAGCGAGCCCACCGCCGTCTCGGCACGTTACGTACGGCTGCCAGGGGACTGTTCAATCCGTCAACCCTTCCTGGGTGGGGTACGGGTCTGTCCGCGGGCGCCGCGGCTCATGCCGTCGGCGCCCGCGTGCATGTGGTCAGCCGCCGAAGTGGCCGTTGTCCTTGAGGATCTGGTTCGTCTCGTCTGCCCACGTGTTGAGCAGGGCCTGGACCTTGTCGGGGTTGCCGGCAAGGTTGGCGAAGTCGGCATAGGCCTCGACGAGGTGAGTCGCGAGCTTGGTCTCGATCTCGTCGAACTCGGGGATCGCCGGGGTGGTCGTCAGCTGGAAGCCGTCGGGTCGCTTGAGGAAGCCTTCGAAGGTCGGGTTCTCGGCCAGGAACGCGGTCATGTCGAGGTCGCTGCGGGCCGGCAGCCAGCCGGACACCTTGAGCAGGTTGATCTGCTGATCCTGCTCGCGCAGGAACCGGACGAACTCCCACGCGCACGCGGCGTTGGGCGAAGCCTCCGGCACGAACGCGGACTCGACGGTGAGGATGTCGCCCGCGGGCGGCGCGATCGTCGCATAGTGGCCGACGAGGTTCGGGGCCGTCGCGGCGATCTCGGGGACCACCCACGACTCGCGCAGGAACTGCGCGGTCTGCTCGGTCTCGAACGCCTTGGCGTCACCGTCGATGTTCAGCGACACGACGTTGTCACGCAGCATGTCCACGTACATCTGGAGCAGCTTGGCGCCTTCCGGCCCGTTGTACTCGGCCACCCACTTGCCGGATCCCTCCGGGGTCTCCCGGATGAGCGTCTTGCTATCCTGGAGCAGCAGGATCCAGAACTTCTCGGCAACACCGCTGCCCTGACCGGAGAGCCGGAGGCTCCAGCCCGATCGGATCAGGTTGCCGCTCGCGTCTGTCTTGGCAAGCTTGTAGGCATTCGCCTTGAGCTCGTCCATCGTGGTGGGCGGCCCGGAGATGCCCGCCTCCGTGTACATGTCGGTGTTGTAGTAGACGGCAGTCCCGCCCGTGAACAGCGGCACGCCCCAGATGTTGTTGGCGTAGGTGTTGTCCTTGACGACCTCGGGCGCGTAGCCGCCGCCCGTGATCGCCGTCTTCAGGTCATCCGGGACCGGCTGGAGCAGGCCCTCATCGATGAACCGGGCGAGGAAGTTGGTCGTCCGGACGATGACGTCGCCAGCCGTCTTGGACGGCAGCGCGGTGGTCAGCTTCTGCTCGAAGCCCCGGAGATCGGTGCTGAAGACGGTGAAGTCGACGTTCGGATGGGTTGCCTTGAACGCCTCGCCAGCCGCCGTGTACACGGCGTCGACCTCCGGGTACCCGCCCCAGACGCTCAACGTGACGGGATCGGTGCCGCAGGCGGCCGCGACCGGCTCGCTGCTGGCCGGCGCCGTGCCGTCACTGGCGGCAGGGGCCTGGGTGGCGGGGGCCTGCGTGGCGGGGGCCTGCGTGGCAGTGCCCGACCCGCACGCGGCGACGACGATCGCAAGGCCGGATGCCAAGGCGAGCGTCCTGATCAACACGCGGGAGCTTGTCATGTTCCTCCTCCTGTTGCCGATGACTACCGATTGTGCGGAGCTGGCTCTCTCAAAGGCGTCCGCCTCCCATCTCGTGGGGCTCATCGTGGGGCGACCGAACCGGCCACCACGAGAGCCGGACTCCCTGCAAATGGCCCACATCGGGGATGTGGGCGGCCGAACGCATCCCGGCGCTCGGGTGCGGCACGCGAGCGGACAACGGGTGCATGCTCACGGCATCGGCCTCTCTTCCGGTGCCTGGGTGATGCCTCGGCGCGGATGCGGGCTCGCCCCGGAAGGCCAGCGCCCGAGGCCGAACGTCATGCCCTGGGAACGCCGGGTCCGTCCCGGCTCGAGTGCGGCCATCCGCGTCATGAGCAACTCGCCGGCCTCGATCACATGGGCGCGGACAGCAGCCTCCAGGAGCTCCGGGTCACGGAGCCCGACGGCCTCGGCGATCGGGGCGTGCTGGGCGATCAGGGTCGGAGCATCGGCCGAGGAGATCTGGTTGGTCAGCACGATCCGGCGGGACAGGGCCTGCAGCGTCTCGAGCTGGCTGAGCAACATCGCGTGTCCACAGCGGGCAAAGACCGAGCGGTGGAAGGCGACGTCCGCGTCGGCGACCGTCAGCGGGTCTCCGGAATGCACGGCGACCTTCAGGACCTCGAACGCGGCCTGGACCTCGCGCTCGATGGCCGGATCGGCGCCACTCGCCTCCAGCGCCAATCGCGAGGCATAGGGCTCGAGGAGTGCCCGCACGCTCGTGATCTCCCAGGTCGCGCGCACCGAGAGCTGGGACACGAACACGCCCCTGCGGGGGATGATCTGGATGAGCCCGCCGTCGGCGAGGGTGAGCAGCGCCTCCCGGACGGTCCCGCGAGAGGTCTCGAGCTGGGTCGCAAGGGCGACCTCCGGGAGCCGCGACCCGGGCGCGAACTCACCATGGACGATCGCGTCCCTGATGTACTTGGCGACCGCAGTCGTGAGCGTCTCGGGACGACGAAGGCTCATGGCGCGGACTGGCCCCTCCTGCGCGACATTGTCCGACAGTAAATCATCGGACAGTCCTGACGCAAGGCCGTTCCGGCCAGCCGGCCCGGTCAGCTGGGCGGGAACGACGGTCATCGTCCCTGATCCCGGTGGCGGTGGCAACCCGCGTCTCACAGGTTCGGGACGCGGTGCCGATATCGCGCCGTCACGGAGAGGTTGGCTTCGTCCCCTCCGGGGCTGTTGGAGCTCCGCCAGACCGGCGGCTCGATGCCCCGGCGGGCGAGCTCGGCGATTGCCTCCAGCATGATCGAGTTGATCGCGTACGCGTTGACCATGGTCGATACGGGACCGACCTTCTCCGTCACGCGGTCCACGGCCATGACCGCGTCGCCCAGGGGCATCTTCGTGTCCACGACGATGTCGGCAAGGTCACACAGGTCCTTGCCGCTCGGGTGGCGGCTCGGGTGGCCCTGCGGCAGGCCGCGCTGGTTGGCGACCGAGGTCACCGCGATGCTTGTCAGGCCTTTCTCGCGGGCATACATCGCGCTGTCGATGGTCGCGGAGTTGATGCCGTAGGCGTTCACGATGAGCAGGACGTCACCGTCGGCCATCCCTGCGCCATCGAGAATGGCGCGCGCGTAGCCCGGGGTCCGCTCGATGGCCATCGACCGGGCGGCGCCGTGACCGAGGTAGAACCCGTCATCGAGAAACGACCAGATGCAGGCGAGGCCGCCCGCACGCGAGAAGACCTCCTCCGCGCCGATCTGCGAATGGCCACCCGGCCCGATCACGTAGATGAGGCGGTCGTCGGCGATGCGTTCCGCGACGGCAAGGCCGGCCCGGGTGATCGCCTCACCCTCCTCGTCGCGGAGGCGGGTGAGCAGCTCCATTGCCCGGTCGAGGTAGGTGACGTGGATCGGGGCGGTCATCGGATGTCTCCCGAGTGGCGGACGGATGTGGACGGACGTGCGTGGGAGCGTCGGCGCGGGGTTCGTCAGGCGGGCGGTGCCGCCGATGCGAGCTCGACCAGCGCCCGGACCAGGCGCTCGCCCTCGCCCGGCTGCAGGACGCTCGCATTCGGCTCGTAGGCGCCGATCTCGAACGCCTCGGCCGTCGGGATGTAGCCCACCGTGCCGTCGCACAGCGCGGCGATGCAGGTGCTATCGCCGCCGAGCGCCCGCCGCGCTTCCTGGCCGAGGGCCACGAAGAGCTCGCCGGACACGCCGAGGTGCAGCAGCGGTCCCAGGGCGAGCGCGCTCGCCCGCACGCGCACGGGGCCGTCACGATCCCGATCCTCGGCCTGCCCCGCGATCAGCTCCGCGTACGCTGCGGCAACGAGCGCGTGATAGGTCGCGTCCCAGGTGAGGTCCGCGGCGGCTACCGCCCGCTCCGCGTCGCGGGCGAGGGTGGCTGCCCCTCGGGCCACCACGGCGTCCGGGAGACGCTTGCGCAGGAGCTCGACGATCCGGGAGGTTCCCCACACCCGGGAGGAGGGCGCGGGTGCGAGGGCCTCCCGGACCGCAAGCGTGCAATCAGCCAGGATGTGCCCGTACCGCTCGGCGGACTCGAATGTCCGCCACGGCACCACGACACCGACCATGCTTCCCTCGGGCGAGTAGCCGCCGGGGTTCACGTCGCCCTGGGGACCGGTCGAGAAGATCGTCACCCCGCCCACGGCCTCGTCGACCAGGCGGCACAGAACGCCCGGGTAGTCCGCGGTATAGAGCGTGTTGTTGGGTCCGAGCGTCGTGGGGTGGCAGCCGTAGTTGACGTGGGTGGCGATGGGCTCCCCGTCGGTCGTGTCGAAGCGAGTTACGGTCACGCGGTCGTCAACCGGTCCGCCATTCGGCCGACGGTTGCCGGCGATCCCGTCCACATGCCCGACGCCGACCGCGGCGACCGCCTCGCGCCGCGCCTCCCACGCCTGCGCCACTGCGTCGGCGATCCGGTGTCCGATCGTGCGCTCCACATCCGACGGCTCCCGCTGGGCGGGTCCGCTGTGGGTGTGCGTGCCGGCAAGCTGGAGGCGGTCCCGCGGAATGCCGGTCCGCTCCAGGACCTCGGCGGCCACCTGATCCTGGAGCCGCAGCTCCACCTGGAGGAGGTCCGCGACCACCAGGGCCACGGTCGTCCCATCCTCCCCCTCGGCAACGAGCGCTCGCGCGTGGAGCGGGTCGTGGATCCCGGTGGCGCCGCTCGTGCGTGCCTCGAACCCGTCCATCCGGAATCCGAGCGGCGGGGTGATGTCGATCTTCGCAGCCCCGACCTTCATCGCTGGCCTCCTTCGAGAACGATGGCCCGTCCGTTGCGATCCGCCTCGTACGCGGCGGCAATGATCTCCACCGCGTTGCGCCCGTCCTCGCCGGTGACGACGGGTGTGCGCCCGGTCCGGACGGCCTGGACGAAGTCGCCGTACTGGCGCAGGTAGCCCACGCCGCTCGTGCCCCACGTCTGGGTGGCCCCGGTTCCAGGTAGCACCCCGATGGCGTCGTCGTCCCGCGGCTCGGCGACGCCGGGCACGTCCCACTCCACGGCGCGCTCGCCGGCGATCCGGACGTGGCCCCTGTCGCCGTAGACCCGGAGCTCGGTGGGGAACTCCGGCGTGGCGCAGGTCGTGGCGACGATCTCGCCGAGCGCTCCGTTGCTGAATCGCAGGGAGACCGATGCCGTGTCCTCGGCCTCCATCTCGTGGCCCAGGGTGGCGACGTGCCCGGATACGGACGAGACCGGCCCGCCGATCCAGCGCACGAGATCGATCATGTGGATCGCCTGGTTCATCAGCACGCCGCCGTCCAGGTCGCGCGTGCCACGCCAGGCAGCACTGTCGTAGTAGGTCTGCGGCCGATGGTACAGCCCCTCCGCGAGGATCAGCGAGATCCGCCCGAGCGCGCCGGCCGCGACGGCTGCCTGCAGGGCCCGGGCAGCGGGCTCGAAGCGACGCTGGGAGATCGTGGCCACCACGAGCCCCCGGTCGTGACCCTCCCGGACCACCGCCTCGGCGTCCTCCACGGTCAGCGCAATCGGCTTCTCGACGATCGCGTGGCGACCCGATCGCAGGGCGGCCAGCGCGTGCGCCGGATGGAGCCCGGACGGCGTGCAGATCGTCACGGCATCGACATCGTCCCGAGCCAAGAAATCGTCGAGCGACGTCGACCAGGGCACGTCCCATCGCTCGCCCACCGTGCGTGCGCGGTCGACGGAGGCACTCGTGACCGCCGCGAGCGCCAGCCCGTCGATGGCCGCGATCGCCTCGAGGTGCTGGGTCGAGATCGCCCCGCATCCGACGAGCCCGATCCGGATCGGCGCCACGGTGTTCATGCGCGGGCTGCGGCCACTTTCGCGACGGCCTCGACGACGTCGTCGATGTCATCGTGCGTGCCCATCAGGATGGACAGCGAGAACATCATGATCTCGTCCGCCTCGGCACGTTCCGCGTTGGGGCAGGCGGCAGGGGCCTGGCCGCCAAGGTGCGCGATCTCGTCGATGACCGCGCGGTTCCGGTTGAGCGGCACATAGCCCGCGAACACCGGCACGCCCTCCGCGCGAAGCGCCTCGGCGAAGACCTTCTTCGGCAGCCCGCCCTGCTCCGCGCCGAGCCATCGCCAGTGATACGTGTACCAGCTGTGGGCGGTGACCCCCTCGGGCACCCTGAGCGGGACCGCCCCGGGGATCTCGCGCAGCCGGCTCGAGAGATACGCGGCGGCCTCCGAACGATGCGCCTGCTGGGCAGGCATGCGCTTCATCTGCTCCAGGATCACCGCGGCCTGGAACTCGGTCATGCGCAGGTTCCAGCCCAGGCGCACGTGCTCATACCACTCGCCGCCGCGACGACGACCGACGTTGCGGTAGGACCACAGGAGCTCGTCGAGCTCGCCGTCGTTGGTGACCATCATGCCGCCCTCGCCCGCATTGACCGGCTTGGACGACTGGAAGCTGAAGGTCCCGACATCGCCGATCGCGCCCACCGGCGTCCCGCGCCAGGCGGCCCCGTGCGCCTGGGCCGCGTCCTCGACAACCTTGAGACCGTGCCGGCGCGCAGCGGCCATGACCCCGTCCATGTCCGCGGGCGATCCGCCGTGGTGGACGGGAATGATCGCCTTGGTACGCGGGGTGACCGCGGCGTCGATCTGGGTCGGGTCGATGAGGAGCGTGTCCAGCTCCACGTCGACGAACACCGGAACGGCACCGATCATGAGCGCCGCGCTGGCCGTGGCAATGAACGTGTACGGCGGGACGATGACCTCGTCACCGGGCCCGATGCCCAGCGCCTTGAGCGCAACCGACAGCGCCATCGTGCCGTTGACGCACGCGATGCCGTGGCGTGCACCCTGGAGCTTCGCAAACTCGATCTCGAGCTCCTTGACGAAGGTGCCGTCGATCGATCCCCAGACCCCGGATCGGAGGGCGCGCAACAGCGCCTCCTCCTCCTCGCGCCCGAAGACGGGCCAGGCCGCGAAGGGCCTGGTCCGGACCGGCGTTCCCCCGTTGACGGCGAGTGTCGACATCGAGCGCTCCTGTAACACCTGCGGCTGGCGGCGGGTCGGGACGTCATCCACCGTCAGGACTTGACGAACGAGGCCGCCGCCCCGTCCACGAACAACACGGCGTCCGGGTGGCCGCGCAGCACTGAGGCGGGACAGGCGGTGGTGATCGGGCCGTCCAGGGCGGCGGCGACGGCGGCGGCCTTCTGGGGACCGGGCACGACGAGGGAGATCACGCGACACGCGCGGATGGTCGACATGGTCACGGTGAGGGCGATCTGCGGGACGTCCTCGAACCGGTCGAACGCACCGTCGCGCACCTGCTGGTGCCGGCTCGTGGCGTCGATCTCCACCGGCTTGACCCACAGCGGGTCGTCGAAATCCGCGACGTGCGGATCGTTGAAGGCGACGTGGCCGTTCTCGCCGATCCCGACGAGCGCGAGGTCGATGCCGCCGTCCGCCAGGAGGGCTCCGTAGCGCACCGCCTCCGCGTCGCCACCCTCCGGGTTGCCGCCGTCGAGCCGCTCCACTCGGCCGGGATGCACGAGGGACCAGATGTGGTCGTCCAGCCACGTCCCGAATGCCCGCTCGTGCCCGATCGGCAGGCCGACGTACTCGTCGAGGTGGAACGCGTCCACGCGCGCCCAGTCGATGCCCGGTTCCTTCGCCAGCGCGGCAAGCATCTCGGCCTGGGATGCCGCGGCCGCGAAGATGACCCGCGCACGGGGCTGGTGGTCCAGGAGCCCTCTCAGGCGATCTGCCGCATACGCCGCGGACGTCGTGCCGAGCGCTGCGCGGTCCGCGAGGACGACCGTCCGCAGCCGGTCGCGCAGGAGTTCGGTCATGCCCGCTCCGGGATGAACACGACGAAGAACACATAGTTCAGGGGCTCGGTACCGGTGTTCGTGATCTCGTGCGCGGTGCCCATCGGGATCAGGACACTGCTGCCGGCCGTCACGTCGGTCCGCTCGCCGTCCAGGATCACGAAGCCCGTTCCCGTGGCCACGTAGTAGACCTGGTCCTCGTCGAGATGGGTGTGCCTCGGGACGGTCTCGCCCGGGTGGATCCGGACGTGCGTGACGTTGAGCCGGCTCGTCTCGAAGACGGGCCGGTAGTCAGCGTAGGCCTCGGGTGCGACCGCGAGGTCGGCAAAGTGCCTGATCATGGCTCCTCCAGGGTCCTGGGACGCGATTCAGTGCTTGTCCAGGGCTCCCGATCCGTCGGCGACGGCGCCCAGCTTCACGGCATCGAAGTCCCAGCCGTTGTCCTTGCACATCTGGTGAACGTGGGAGTCCCAGGTGGGTTCGGCAGGATCGGGTCCGGCCACAAAGCAGTCGATGCTCAGATACACGAACCGGCCCTGGCCCAGGCAGCGGACGGAGTGGGGCACGCCGGGGGGCGTCCGCACGAAGTCACCGACCTTCAGGGGGTGCGTCTCGGCGGCCGCCGGCCCGACGCGCATCTCGCCCTCGCCCTCGAGGATGAAGAACACCTGCTCGGCGTCCGGATGGACGTGGATCGGGGGCGCCTCGCCGGGCTCGAGGATCACGAAGAACGCCTCGGCCGCGGACCCCTGAGCACGATCCATGATCAGGTCATTGGTGTGCGTCGGATATCGGTATCGGATGACCTCACGGGGATCGAAGACGTACTGGGTCACGGCCATGCCCCTCGATTCGCTCGCGCTCTGCAGTTGATTGTCCTACAGTAGACCCTCGGACATCGCGTACGCAAGGTCGCAGACGGCGCATCATGCGCACGACCGACGGGAATCCTGGCCGGATCCCGCGGCAACGGTCAGTGACGGGAGAGGTGGAAGCCGATGACCACGACGGGCGTGTTCGATCTCACCGGGCGGGTCGCCGCGGTGATCGGTGGGACGGGCGTGCTCGGTGGGGCCATCGCGCACGGTCTCGGCGACGCCGGTGCGGCCATCGCGGTGCTCGGCCGATCCGAGGAACGGGGTGCGGCTCGAGTCGCGGCACTTGAGGCGCAGGGCATCCGCGCCATCGCCGTCCGGGTGGATGCGACGGACCCGGTCCAGGTCGAGGCCGCATGCCGGGAGGTCGAGGCTGCCCTCGGTCCGGTCGACGTGCTCGTGAACGCGCCGGGCGTGAACAGCTCCACCCCGTTCCTGGAGATCGGGCTGGACGAGTGGCACCGGCTCCTGGACGCCAACCTCACGGCCGTGCTCGTCGCGTGTCAGGCGTTCGCTCGCGCCATGATCGCCAACGGCCGTGGTGGCTCGATCATCAACATGTCGTCCGCGTCGTCAGGACCGCCGCTGTCTCGCGTCCTCACCTACTCCGTCGCGAAGGCGGGCCTGAACAACCTGACCCAGTACCTCGCGCGTGAGCTCGCGCCCCACGGGATCCGGGTCAACGCGATCGCTCCCGGATTCTTCCCGGCCGAGCAGAACCGCGCCCTGCTGTCCGAGGACCGTGTGAGGGCGATCATGTCGCACACGCCGGCCGGGCGCCTGGGCGAGCCGCAGGAGCTGGTGGGAACCGCGGTCTGGCTTGCGTCGGAGGCTGCCTCCGGATACGTGACCGGGTCGATCGTCCGGGTGGATGGCGGCTTCAGCGCGATGACGATCTAGGCGCGACGAGCATGGACATCCGCCGCGACGACGCACCGATCCCACCGGCCCGGATGATCGACACCGCCGATCCACTCGCCGTCTTCCGTCACGAGCGCCTGCCGTCCTGGGCGCTCGTCCGCCAGCGCATCGATCCCACCGAGATCGAGGATGTCGACGCGGCGGTTGCCCTGGCGGTCGACTCGGTGGCGGACCTCCTGCCTGGGTCTGGTCGGGCCTGCCTGGCGATTGGCAGCCGGGGGATCGACCGAATCGCCGACGTCGTGCGCGCCACCGTGTCTGCGCTCCGGGCCCGGGGCCTGGAGGTCTTCGCCGTACCCGCGATGGGCAGCCACGGTGGGGCAACAGCCACAGGGCAGCTCGACGTGCTCGCGTCGCTGGGGATGACCGAGGAATCGATCGGGTGCGAGATCCGCTCGGGCATGGACACTGTCGAGATTGGCTTGGTCGAGAATCGGGTTCCGGTGTATGTCGATCGCGCGGCCCTCGATGGCGCCGACGTCATCATTCCCATCAACCGCGTCAAGCCGCATACGGACTTCACCGGCCCGGTGGAGAGCGGGCTGCTCAAGATGATCGCGATTGGCCTCGGCAAACAACGCGGCGCCGACACCTTCCACGGCGAGGGGTTCGCGACCTTCCATCGGCTCATTCCCGCTGTGGCGACCTTCACGCTTGGCCATGTCCCCATCCCGTTCGGCCTGGCCCTCGTGGAGAACGGGCACTCGCGCCTGCGGCGGATCGAGGCGGTTCGAGCGGAGGCGATGGTGGACCGTGAGCAGGAGCTCCTGCGCGAAGCCGACGCCTTGCTCGCCCGCCTGCCCCTCGAATCCGCGGATGTGCTCATCCTCGACCGGATCGGGAAGGACATTAGCGGCCTGGGCATGGATTCCAACGTCGTCGGCCGCTACTACTCCGGACCAACCGGCAGCCCCCCGCTCATCCAGCGGGTCATCGTGCGTGACCTCACCGACGCGACCGAGGGCAATGCCGTCGGGATCGGCATGGCCGATGTCGTGCTCCGGCGTGCGGTGGATCGGATGGATCCAGCCAGGACGTACATGAACTGCGTCACGGCCAAGACGCCCGAGGGCGCCAGGATCGCCCTGACCGTCGACACAGACCGCCAGGCGCTTGACGTGGCCATCGCGTGCTGCCTCAAGGTGCATGCCGAAACCGCTCGGATCGTGCGCCTCATGGATACGAAGCACCTCGAGTGGTTCTATGCGTCGGAGCCGCTGCTCCCAGAGCTGCTGGCGACGGGCTCGTGCGAGATCGCACGAGCCGTCGCACCGATCGGGTTCGACGCCACCGGGCACCTTACCGACCTCCTCCCGACCTGATGCCCGGCCGCCGGGTCCTGGCTCTGCCGTGGCAGCCATTCCTGGACCGACTGTCCCCGGCCCGTCACGGGGCGCTCATCTTCATATCGGCAGGGCTCGCGTTCGTCGCGACGGATTCACTGACGAAGACGCTCGTGGCGGACATCCCGGTCGTCCATGTCGTGTTCGGCCGACATGTCAGCTACCTCCTGGCCGTGCTCCTGTTCGCCGGCAGGCGGCAACCTCGACGCCTCATGGCGACGAAGCGACCGTGGACGCAGCTCGCCCGCGGCCTCGCCATGTTCGCCGCCACGGCGACCTACTTCCTCGCCCTGTCGCTGCTGCCGCTCGCGGAGGTCAGCGCGCTCGGCTCCACCACGCCACTGATCGTCATCGCGCTCGCCGGGCCGTTCCTGGGGGAGCGGGTGACCCGGTTCGCCATCGGCGGGGCGGTGCTCGGGTTCGGCGGTGTCATCGTCCTCGTGGGCGTGGATCCATCGCATCTCGACGCGGCGGTGCTCGTCCCCCTCGCGAGCGCCTTCTCGCTCGCGATCTTCAGCCTGCTGACCCGCTCGCTCCGGACCGACCCGACCGACGTGACGGTGTTCTACTCCGGGGTCATCGGGCTCGTCGCGGCCACGATCCTCGAGGTCGCGATCCCGACGGTCGCCACGCCGACGCCGGTCGAGTGGGTGGGTATCGCCATCGTCGGGCTGGGCGCATTGACGGGGCACCGGCTGCTGGTGGCCGCCTACCGGTGGGGACGCGCGAGCGACCTCGCCCCCCTCGGATACCTGACCCTGGTGTGGTCGTTCCTGGTGGGGACGATCGTGTTCGGTGAGGCCCTTGTCACGAGCGCGGTCGTCGGGGCAGTTGCGATCGCGGTCGGGGGCGTGCTCGCACTGCGCGGCGTTCCACGGGATGAGGACGTTCCCCCGCCGCTCGTGGACTATGGCGGCCCGCTCGACGACGAGGCCCCAGTCTGAACAGCCCCGAGATGTAGCGACGTATCTCGGTCCATGTGGCCAAAGCTTGCGGGCGCCGATCAGAGCCTCGAGCAGGGTCCGGCCCTGGGTCAGCCGTCCCGTGTGGGCGCGCGCCTCGGCGCGCGCCTCGTGGACGCCATGCGTTTCGTCGGGGTCCCGATCGAGCGGCGGCCGTGGTGACTGCCGTTCGGCCGGCTGCGGCAGGGTGGTACTCAGTGCTGCGGCATAGTGGTACTCAACAGTGCGGCAGAGTGGTAGCCTTCGCTCATGGACTACCTCCCGCGCATCGTCGACCCGCTGCTGGACGAGCTGATCGCCGAACTGCCGGCGATCTTCATCACAGGGCCCCGCGCGACGGGCAAGACGACGACCGCCGCCCGACGCGCTGCCACGATCGTCCACCTGGACCGCGACGCCGAGGCCGCGGCGTTCCGAGCCGACCCTGACGCGGCGCTGCGAGGCCTGCCGGAACCCGTGCTGCTCGACGAGTGGCAGGTCGTGCCCGGCGTCCTCGGTGCGGTCAAGCGCGCGGTCGACACGGACCCGAGGCCGGGCCGGTTCATCGTCACGGGCTCGGCGAGGGGCGACCTCGAGGGCGACCTTTGGCCGGGGACCGGTCGCCTCACGCGGGTGCCGATGGTCGGGATGACGGTGCGTGAGCAGGCCGGCCTCGGATCCGCGGGCCCGTTCCTCGACCGGGTGGTCGCCGGCGCGGATCTCGCTCCAGCGGCCGACTCGCCCGATCTGCGCGGCTACGTGGAGCTCCTGCTGCGCGGCGGCTTCCCGGAGGCGGCCCTTCGCATGGGCGCGATGGCCAGGCGCCACTGGCTCGAGAGCTATGTCGACCACCTCGTGACGCGCGACGCCGCGCAGCTTGAGGGCGGCCGGGATCCTGTCCGCCTGCGACGCTTCCTCGAGGCCTACGCACTCAGTACCGCGGGCGTCGTCGAGGAGAAGACGCTCCTCGAGGCGGCGGGGATCAACCGCAGGACGGCCCAGGCGTACGAGCGGCTACTGGGCAACCTGCTCGTTGTCGAAGCGCTCCCGGCCTGGGCGTCCAACAGGCTCAAGCGCCTCGTCCTGACGTCCAAGCGGCACCTCGTCGATCCCGCGCTCGCCGGCGGCGTCCTGCGTCTCGATGTCGACAGCGTGCTCCGCGACGGGGATCTCCTGGGTCGGCTCCTGGACACGTTCGTCGTTGCCCAGCTGCGCGCCGAGCTCCCGGTCACGCTCACCCGTCCCCGGCTGTACCACGTCCGCCAGCAGCAGGGCCGCTTCGAGGTCGACCTCCTTGCCGAGCTCGCCGGCGGCGGCCTCGTCGGGGTCGAGATCAAGGCGACGGCATCGCCTGGGCCTGCCGACGCCCGTCACCTCGCTGGCCTGCGAGACCGCTACCCGGACACCTTCGTTGCCGGCGTGGTGCTGCACACGGGACCGAGGGCGTACGGCCTCGGGGAACGGCTCATGGCCGTGCCGATCTCGGCGCTCTGGACGCGGTGACCGCGCGTCGCCTCGGTTGGACGAGCGACGTACCTGCGGTCGGCGAGCACTGCCAGGAATGACGGCTGTACACAACTCGATTGATCCCCGCGCGCATCCCGGGCAGTCTCTGGGGCACCAGGTCCGGTGGATCGGACGGCTCGACGACCCCGGCCGCGGGTCGAGCGGGGCCGCTGTCGTGGCGCGCCCGACAGGAGTTGAGCGCGCGGACGCCATACGTATCCGGATCCCGATCGAGGGAGCGGGACGGCTGAAGTCGAGTGAGCCCGCATGATCGGGAGTCCATGTGTCGCGTCTCGATGGGCGCTTGATCAGCGTGGCCGCGCCCAGTGGCGGTACGCGTCGATCCACTCGGCGCCCGCCGGTCGCGGGTCCGGCATCGGCAGCTCGAGCAGCGCGACCCTGAGCAGGTCGCGACCACGCCGGCAGACCGCGACGATCCGGTCCTCGTCTGTGATGTCGATGGCGGTGACCGTCACGGCCACACCCAGGATCGGCGTGACGAACGGGATCTCGAGGTGCCCGTTGATCATCTCGAAGAGGCCCGTGCATTCCTCGGATTCGTTGTAGCAGTCCACCGTCGCCTCCTCGATCAGCCGCTCCAGCCGCTCACGGGAGGGACCTCGTTCGGGCATTCAGCGCGCCCGCGCAGGCGCGCGTCCGGCGCGCGACGCCCGCGGTCCTGCCTCGCCGATCTCCGCGGGTACCCCGCCCGGTGACTCGCCTACTGCGATCCGGAGCGCCGCGGCGGCGATGACCCGGTAGGCGGGCGCAAGGAGATCCTCCAGGGGGCGACCGCCCACGGACAGGCCCGATGGCCCGAGTTCCCGGAGGATCGCGTCCGGCATCGCGACTGCGCGCGGTTCGGCGCGGACCGGTGCGGGGCCGTCGCCCGCATCCCAGAACCGGCTCGCCATCTCCCCCGTGATCACGCCGCCGAGGTCGGCGTCGTCGGGCACGATGAACCCGAACACGGCATCCGCCGGTACCTCGAGCGGCAGATCCGGCTCGGCGATGGCGCTGCCGGCCGACGAGTCGGCCCCCACGCTGCGGAGCGCGCGGAGGTCGGCGAGCAGACGCTCCCGCGGTCGGCCGCGCCAGGCGAAGATGAGGAATGGGTCGCGGTCGAAGGCCTCGGCGAGGAGGTAGTAAACGGCCGCGACGTGCTTGCAGGGGTTCTCCCAGTCCGGGCAGGAGCACCCGGTGGCGAGATCGCCCGACGAGGCCGGGAAGAGCGAGAGCCCGGCCGCCTCGAACGCATCCCCGACCTCGTGCGGCATCTCGCCCGCGAGGAGCCGCGCCAGGAAGACGGCCTGGCTCGCCATCGCCTCCTCGGCGCGCGCCCAGTCGGCGTCGTCGAGGACCGTCACGCCGATGCTCACGCTGTACGGCCGAACCCGCGAGCCCTGGACGCGCGCGGTGACCTCGCCCGCCTCCACCTCCATGTCGATGACCTGCCCGCGCCGGGCGTATGCGCGCCCGCGCGCGAGCCGCGGCCCTTCGTGGAAGTCTTCGAGCACCTCGATGAAGCGCTGCGACCACCACGTCTCGCCGATCGCGCCCCGCTTGCTCTTCGTCCGGAGACCGTCCGTCACGGGCCGCGGCGCGGTCGGCGGTGGGTAGAAGCCTCGATCACGGCCGAAGGATGAGCGGCGGCGCCCGAACGGCATCGTCAGCCCTCCGCCACGGCGTCGTCCGACAGCGCGACGAGTTCGCGCAGCTCGGCCGTGGAGAGCTCGGTCAGCCATGTCTCGCCGGTCCCGACGACCCGCTCTGCGAGGGCGCGTTTCCGCTCCAGCAACGCCGCGATCCGGTCCTCCAGCGTGCCGGCACAGACGAGCTTGCGGACCTGGACGTTGCGGCGCTGGCCGATCCGGTAGGCGCGGTCCGTGGCCTGGTCCTCGACGGCGGGGTTCCACCAGCGGTCCATGTGGATGACGTGGTTCGCCGCAGTGAGGTTGAGGCCCGTCCCGCCGGCCTTGAGCGAGAGGATGAGGATCGGCGGCCCGCCCTCGGCCTGGAAGCGGGCGACCATCGCGTCGCGATCAGGCTTCCGCGTGCCGCCGTGGAGGTAGAGGACCTCCCGCCCGAACCGATCGCGCAGGTGCGTCCGCAGGAGCGCCCCGAACTCGGCGAACTGGGTGAACAACAGGGCGCGGTCGCCCGCCGTGAGGACCTCTTCGAGGATCTCCTCTACGCGCTGGACCTTGCCGGATCGGCCGGAGACGACCGAGCCGTCGGCGAGCATCTGGGCCGGGTGGTTGCAGACCTGCTTGAGCCGCAGCATGGTCGCGAGGACCAGCCCGCGCCGTTCGATCCCCTCGCTGGATTCGATGCGTTCGAGCATCTCGTCGACCACCGCCTGGTACAGGGTGGCCTGCTCGCGGGTGAGGGTGCAGTACTCCGTCATCTCGAGCTTCTGGGGCAGGTCGGAGATGATCGCGCGGTCGGATTTGAGGCGGCGCAGGATGAATGGCGCCGTTGCCCGTCGCAGGCGCCCGGCGGCATCGTCGTCGCCGTAGCGTTCGATCGGAACGGCAAACCGCTGGCGGAACGCGTTGGCGGATCCGAGGAAACCCGGGTTCAGGACCTCCATGATCGACCAGAGCTCCGCGAGGCGGTTCTCGACGGGCGTGCCGGTGAGCGCGATCCGGCGGGGCGCCCTGATGCGCCGGACCGCCTGCGCCTGCCGGGCGGCACTGTTCTTGATGTTCTGGGCCTCATCGAGGACGAGCCGCCCCCAGTCGATCGCCGAGAGGACCTCCACGTCGCGCGCGACGAGCCCGTAGGTCGTGATGACGAGGTCGACCCCGGCAGTCGCGGCCGCAAGATCCTCCCCGCCAAGCCGGTCGCTGCCGTGGTGGACGTGGACGGCGAGGTCCGGCGCGAAGCGCTCCGCCTCGCGGCGCCAGTTCTCGACGACGGACATCGGGCAGACGACGAGGGTGGGCCCGGCCGTGTCGGCCGTCGGCGATGAGCGTTCCGCGACCAGCAGGGCGAGCACCTGGGCGGTCTTGCCGAGGCCCATGTCGTCGGCCAGGCACGCGCCGAGCCCGAGACCCCCGAGGAACTCCAGCCAGGCGAGACCGCGCTCCTGGTAGGGCCGAAGCGCGCCGACGAATCCCGCCGGCGTCCCGCGGGGTGTGAGCCGGCCGTCGGGCCCACCGGCCGCCAGGAGCGTGCCGAGCCAGCCGTCGGCTATGACTCCGGTGACCGGCAGACCCATCTCGGCCGACCCCAGTCCAAGGCTGACACGCAGCACGTCTCCGGCGGTCATGGTCCCGCCCGAGCGTCCGGGTGCGCGTTCGACCAGTCGAACCGCGGCTGCGACCTCCTCCGATCGCAACTCCACCCACTGGCCCCGGACGCGCACGAGCGGCACCTTGAGGCGGGCAAGTTCGCGGATCTCCTCGGCTGTCACCGACGCGTCGCCGATCGCGAGCTCCCACTGGTAGTCGACGATGGCGGCGAGCCCGAGGCGAGTCCCGGCCGCCGACGCGCCGGCCGTCGAGCGCGTGGTGGCCTTGAGGCGGGCGGCGATCCGCGGGCGCCCGGCCTGCCACCACGAGGGGAGCTGGATGCCGAAGCCGGCCTCGGCAAGGACCGGCGCTCCTTCGTGCAGGAAGCCGTACGCACCGGCGGCATCGAGGTCGAGCCGGGCCGGGTGTGCCTGGTGGAGCATCCGATCCAGTGGCGGGTAGAGTCGTGTCGCGCGGCCCAGGCCGGCGAGCAGCCCCTCCTGGGGATCGTCGAGCCGGCGCCCGAACGCGGACAGCCTGCGGCCCGACTTCCAGACGTCGGCGGCGGGAACCAGCAGGCTCGGGTCATCGGTCGCCTGGAGCAGGATCTCCAGGGCCCACGCCTGTCCCTCGGGGTCGTCGGCATCGTCGGCGGGTGGGACGACCCGGAAGCAGGTCCGGAAGCCGGAGTCGCCGGTTGTGGCCCGCCTGTGCCATGCCGTAACGGTCCGGGCTACGGTCCGAACCGCGTCCGAGTCCGGCAGGATGATCGGGCTCGCCGCAGCCAGGCCCTCGAGCATGGCGTCGAGCGGCGCCGCGCGCTTCGACCGGGTGGCGGTCCGCGAGAAGGGCCGGGGCCCGATACTCGCCCGCGCGACCGAATCGACGATGTCGGTCAGCACCTGCGCGAGCACGTCGACTGCCCGGCGTCCGCGGCGGTCGAACGGGTCGGTGGCCTCGGCGCGGCAGGATGGCGGCATCGCGCGGGCCAGCGCCCGAAGCCGTTCGCCGTCGGTGGCGCCAGGCACCGGCAGCCAGCGTGCTTCGACGCCCCGGCCATCCCGCGTCGCGACCAGCCCGGGGAGGAAGCGTCCGCGGGTGGCGAGTTCCAGGGCGAACAGGACGGTGGCGGCAAGGTGGTCGAGCGACGCGTCGCCCGGAGTCTCCTCGGACCAGCCCGTCCCGCCGAGGAAGAGGCGGATCGCCGCCTGCGGATCGAACGCGAGCGTCGGGATCGTCCAGGGTTCGATGCCGGCTGACACCGTGTCGCCGTGCGGCGGTGCCGCGGCAATGCGTGGAGAGGGCCAGGGGGTTGCCCTGTCACCCGGGAGGCAGAGGGTCAGCCGGCCCGGTCGAGCACGGCCGGTCAGGTCGGCGTCGCCGGCGCTCGCGGCCTCGATGGCGCGCGCAACGCGACCGGCCGGGGCGGCCCACGGGTGGCGTGGGACCTTGTGGGTTCGTCGCACAGTCCGTCGCCGGTGCGCCTCGAATGCCGCAGCCTCCTCGGCCCAGAGGTGCAGGCGGTGGTCGAGCGCCCAAATCGCGTGAAGCGCAAGCAACCGTCAGCCTCGGGCAAACGCGAGCCGGAGGCCGTTGTCAGCGCGGGTGGCCCCGCGCAGGTCGCGGAGGGTAGCCTCGGCTGGGGTCGGGTCCGGCTGGTTCGACATTACCCGCCGATCCTACCGGGAACGGCCAGCGGCCTCCTGCCTCCCTCCCGCTCGACCCCGCCTAGCCCGGGCACACGGCGACGGTCGACCTGTCCGCTTGGCAAGGGCAGGTCGTGCGATCATGGCGACCGAGTGTCCAAATAGCTGGACGTTAGACTCACTGTTGCCTAACATATTGGTCATGAGCAAGCAGACGCTGCCCTCGTTCCCGCGCTACCAGCGGCTCGCCGAGGCGCTGGGCGAGCGCATGCGCCTCGCGCGCCTGCGCCGGCGGATGTCCGCGACCGAGATGGCCGAGCGGATGGGCGTGTCGCGCATGACGCTGTACAGCCTCGAGAAGGGCGACCTCTCGGTCGGGCTCGGGGTCCTGGTCCGGGCGCTCGGCATCCTGGGGCTCGACGAGGACCTCAACCGGCTGGCCGCGGACGACGAGCTCGGTCGCCGGCTCGCCGACGCCGCCGCCCGACCCGCGCGGCGCACGAAGCGGACCGTGGCCGAATGAGCCCCGAGCTGCCCGACGAGGTCGCCGTCGAGCTCGATGCCGCGGAGCTCGGTGGACCGACCCGGCTCGGCCGCCTGCGTCGCGTCCCGTCGCCGTCCGGCGCGGTCGTGGCGTTCTCGTACGAGGAGGCCTGGCTCGCGCGGCCTGACGCCTTCGTCATCGACCCGGCCCACGGTCCGTATGCGGGCGACCAGTATCCGCGGGCCGGTGATGGCATCGCCGCGATCTTCACCGACGCCGCCCCGGACCGCTGGGGCCGGACGCTCCTCGAGCGCCGTGAGGCCGCCCGGGCGCGGGAGGAGGGACGCCACCGCCGGTCGCTCGGCGAATGGGAGTTCCTGCTCAGGGTCAGCGACTTCTCGCGGATGGGGGCGCTCCGGTTCGCCGACGCCGACAGACGTCATCTCGACGACGAGCCCCACGGCGTCCCGCCGATCGCCGGCCTCCGCGAGCTCGAGGCCGCGGCCCGGGAGCTCGAGCATCCCACGCGCGGCGGTCGCTCGGGGGAGGCGGCACGGCTGGCCCTGCTCCTCGCGCCGGGCAGCTCGCTCGGCGGCGCCCGACCCAAGGCCACGTTCACCGGCGAGGACGGTGCGCTCTGGATCGCCAAGTTCCCCTCGCGCATGGACCGGCACGACGTGGGGGCGTGCGAGCTCGTCCTCAATGACCTCGCCGCCCACGCCGGCATCGAGGTGCCCGAGCACCGTCTGCTCGCGCTCGGCGACGGGCACCGCACGTTCGCCGCGCGGCGGTTCGACCGCGTGCAAGGGTCGCGTCGGCTGTACGCCTCGGCGATGACGATGGCCTCACGGCGCGACCGCGACGACGCGAGCTATCTCGACATCGCCCTGGCCATCGCCGACCATGGCGCGCCCGGTCGCATCCGCGAGGATCTCGCCCAGCAATTCCGCCGTGTCGCGTTCAACGTCCTGGTGTCCCATCGCGATGACCATCTCCGCAACCATGGCTTCCTGCGTGCGCCCGAGGGCTGGCGCCTTGCGCCCGCCTTCGACCTCAACCCGGTGCCCTCCAAGCCCGAGCACGAGCTGTCCCTCGACGGCATGGTCCGCCGGGGCGATCTGGGCGTGCTGCGCGAGACGGCCCCGTTCTACCGGCTGTCGGGACCCGAGGCGGCGGCCATCATCGACGAGGTCCGCGCGGCCCTGGCCACCTGGCGCGATGTCGCCGACGCCCGGGGCCTCGGCTCCGTGGAGCGCGACGTGCTCGAGGACGCAATAGCGGACTGATTGGTGGCAAGGTGCGGGCTGCCGACGGAACCAGCGAGTATCGCTGGCCTGCGAGACCGCTACCCGGACACCTTCGTTGCCGGCGTGGTGCTGCACGCGGGTCCGAGGTCGTACGGTGTCGTCAGGATCCCGATCGCGCCGCGGCCGTGGTGACCATCGCCTTCGGCGTCGTGCCCGCAGCGGCGGTGGAGAAGCGCCCACGGCGAGCGTTATGAACGATATCTGGTGCTATCGTTAGCAACTGGCGCGGTAACGAACGATCCTGAGGACAACGACACCATGCTCCGGGGGCTCACCGGCACCTACACCATATCTCGCGACAGCGGTGAGGTGGTGCGGGCGTTCCGGCCGTCGGACCTGCCGCCGGCCCCGCCGATCGACTGGACCGGCGACCGTCAGCGCCGACTCGAACGCGCGACGCTCGCCCTGGGACGGCTCGACGCCGTGTCCACGCTGCTGCCTGACACGACGCTGTTCCTCTACAGCTACGTCCGGCGCGAGGCCGTCCTCTCGTCGCAGATCGAGGGCACCCAGTCCTCGCTCTCGGACCTCCTGCTGTTCGAGCTCGACGCGGCCCCCGGCGTCCCCCTCGACGACGTGGTGGAGGTGTCGAACGACGTCGCCGCCCTGGAGCACGGCCTCGCCCGACTCCGCGAGGGCTTCCCGCTCTCGAACCGGCTGATCCGCGAGATGCACGGGCTGCTGCTGGCCAGCGGCCGCGGGTCCCGCAAGGAGCCCGGCGAGTTCCGGCGCTCGCAGAACTGGATCGGCGGCACCCGCCCCGGCAACGCCGCCTTCGTGCCGCCACAGCCGGCGGACGTGGACCCCTGCATGGGGTCACTCGAGCTCTACCTCCACACCCAGGAGCCGGGCGTGCCCGAGCTCGTCCGCGCCGCCCTCGTCCACGTCCAGTTCGAGACCATCCACCCCTTCCTCGACGGTAACGGGCGCGTCGGGCGGCTGCTGATCCCGGTCATGCTCGCGAACGCCGGCATCCTGCGGCAGCCGCTGCTCTACCTGAGCCTCTTCTTCCGCGAGCACCGGGATGAGTACTACCGGCTCCTCGGGCAGGTCAGGACCGACGGTGACTGGGAGGCCTGGGTGGACTTCTTCCTCGAGGGCGTGGAGCAGACAGCCATCGGCGCCGTGGCGACGGCGGGCCGGCTGCTGGAGCTGATGCGCGCGGACCGGGCGAGGGTCGCGGGCCTGCGGCGGTCGGCCGGCGCCGCGTCCCGGGTGTTCTCGGTCCTGTGCCAGCGGCCCATCGCGTCGGTGGGGGATGCGGCCGCGCGACTCGCCGTCTCCCTGCCGACCTCGACGCGCGGCATCGAGGCCCTGGCCGGCCTGGGCATCGTCAGCGAGATCACCGGGCGCCAGCGCAGCCGCCTCTACGCCTACGACGAGTACCTCTCGATCCTGACCCGCGATCCGGCGGCCTGAGCGCGGCCTCGACCATCGCCGTCGTTGGAGTCCGGGACTCGGGGCGGCGGCAGGCGGCCGCTGGCGGACCCGATCCGGCCGCGGCCGAGCTCCTCAGCGCCGGAAGGTGAGGTGCATGGTGCCGCTCGGTGCGGTCTCCGCCTTCACCGCATATCCGGACTCGAGCCCCCGCAGTCCGTCCCACAGGCGGATGCCGCGTCCGAGCAGGATCGGCGCGATCGCGACGTGGAACTGGTCCACGAGTCCGGCCTCGAGGAACGCCGGACCACGGTCGCTCCACCCCCCACCCGCACGTCCTTGCCCTCCGCGGCGTCGAGCGCCCGTTCGAGCGCCTCCTCGGGCGCCGCGGAGAGGAAATGGAAGGTCGTTCCGCCCACCATCTCGATGGATGGGCGCTTCGTGTGGGTGAGCACGAACACCGGGACCCGGAACGGCGGCTCGTCGCCCCACCAGCCGAGCCACTCGGGATCATCCGGGTAGGTGTGCAGCCCGAACATGCTCGCGCCCCCGATCTCGGCCCCGATCTCGTCGAAGGACGCCTCGGCGTACTGGTCGTCGATGCCGGTCGTGCCCTCACCCGTCATGTCGTGCAGCACGCGGGCCCGGAACGTGCGGGTCGCGATGTAGGCAGCGACGTGCCGCTCTCAGTCAACACTGGCCCATCGGGTCCTCGGGCGTCTGGTCCGTCGTCGTCGCGAAGCCGTCGAGCGAGATGTTCAGGTCAACCCGCACGGCCATTGACGGTCCCTCCGGTGGTGGCTGCATGGTGGCCGACGATCCGGCGTAGGCTGAGCCATTGGCTCGCCCGAAGTCCGAGCCGCGCCGTTGGCGCACTGTACCCATGACTGGAGCACAACGTGTCGCTGCTCGAAAGCGCCTGCCGCGAGGTCCTCGACCTGACCGAGGTCGTGGCCTTGGTGACGCGGGGTCCCGAGGGGCCGCACATCACAGCCACCTGGGGTGACTACGTCCGGACGCTCGGGATCGGGGACGACCGGCTCGTGATTCCCGCGGGCTCCTACCACCAGATGGAGGCGAACCTGGCGCGCAGCCCGGAGATCCAGATCCTGGTCGCATCGCGCCAGGTGCAGGGCACGATCGGGATGGGCCAGGGCTTCACGCTGAAGGGGACGGGCACGATCGTGGACTCGGGCGAGGACATGGATCGCGTGAAGGCGAACTTCCCGTGGGCCCGCGGCGCCCTGATCGTGGAGATCACGGAGGCTGTCGCCCACCTGTAGTCCGGGCGCCGGTCGTGCCGGTCGTGCCGGGTTGCCTGCCGGACCCGCGACAGATGTGCGCCGCTGCGTCGACGCCATGCACGATGTCGACCGATATCGTTAGCACCAACGCGGCAACGAACGATCCTGAGGACAACGGTCCGATGCTGGGCTCAAGTTCGGGGACACCATCCGTGTCGTCCACATCCCGATCGGGCGGAAGTCCAGTGAGCAGCGCGCCGGCTGAAGCGTAGCCGAGGACCTTGGCGCAGCGATGCGCCCGCTGCGCGACTTCGTCCACGAGCCGGCCGACCGCCTCGCTCCCGAGTGCGTGGACGTCGGGGCCGGCGGCTGCGGCCGCGAACGCCGATGGGGCGACCTCGACGAGGTGACGCACGTGCTCGACCAACGCGTCGGGATCCAGGCGCAGGTCCGCCGCCGCCTCGCGCCACGTGTTGCTCGGCGGGTACAGAGCGGACTCCCCGCCCACCTTCATCGCCATCCGCAGCCGTCGTTCGGCGATCAGCTCGCCGTCGGGACCGCGCTCGCCGACGTACGGCAGGATCGAGCTGATGTCGTACACGGGAGCCAGGCCGACGGTGGCCCCAGCCAGCAGCTGCGGTCGACAGCACACAACTCGATTGACCGCGCGAACCTGGGGAGGCAAAGTCAGGGCATCGAACCACACGGCGCGCCGTGCGGGCACGAGGAAGAGTGACTCCGGCCGACATCGGCAGCGAGTTGACGGAGTCTTGGCGCGCCCGACAGGAGTTGTGCGCGCGGACGCCATACGTTTCGTCAGGGTCCCGATCGAGCGGCGGCGGTGGTGATCACCGGCCACCAGTCGCGCCGGACGGGCGAAACATGGCGCGGATGGGCTGCGGCTAGGGCGCGAGGCGAGCCTCAGCCCCCAGCATTCCTCGGACCAGTATCGCGGTGATTCGGTGTGCCCCAGCGATCGCCTGGGAACCGGTCCATCCGGGCCCGGAAGCCGACCGCCTCGTACTCCCGGAGGCGTTCGTGCCTTACTGGCCCAGCGCCGCGTCCGGCCACAACGGGAGCGAAACGCTCCGCAGCGCGGCCTGTGCCACCGCGAACGGGTCCGTGTCGTCGCGAGCGCGGACCGACCGGATTGAGGCCTCGATCTGGCGAAGGGTCGTCGACGGCAGGTACGTGCGGCCCCGGCGCTCCCCCTCCGGTGCCAGGAGGCCCGCCTCGACGAGGACGCGAAGATCCCTGCTGGCGACCAACTCGGAGACGTCGTCCACCAGGGACCTGTAGGTGGCGTTGCGGATCCGGTACCCCTGCGCGGCGTTGAACAGGGCCGGGATCGATCGCTCGGGGACGCCGAGGCGCCGGACCTCGCGGTCGATGGCCTCCCAGCGTCGTTCTGCTTCCTCTCCCCGTCGGAGCAGCGTCCTCGCCTGGCGGTAATGGGCCGTAAGAGAGAAGCGCACCCAGGGACGCGCGTCGTTGCGCGGGTTCCAGGCGCCGGCGCCGACCTCGGCCAGAATCTCGTAGTAGTCCGGGGTGTTCCTGCCCAGATACTCCTCGATGCTGCAGAACGCGGTCCCGAGGATGCCCTGCCGCGTCAGCACCAGGCTCTGGAGTACGCGCGCCATGCGCCCGTTGCCGTCGCGGAACGGGTGGATCATCACGAGGTTCAGGTGCGCCATCGCCGCCTGGACCATGCCGGGGCTCGTCTGGCCGCCGAGATCGTCGACGAGCTCCCGGACGAGACCGGGAACCAGCTCCGCGTCCGGGCCTGTGTAGACGATCTCGCCGTCCTCGTCGCGCCGCACGTAGATCGAGCCGAGACGCCAACGCCCCGGGCTCTTCGAGGGGTCGTACGAGAGCAGCATGTAGTGGAGGCTGCGGATCAGGGTCGCGTCGTGCTCGAAATGGAGGTCATCGGCCAGCTGGAGGACGTAGCTCATCGCGTCCCGGTACCCGATCGTCGCCCGCCAAGTCTCGTCCCGGGCGTCGACCGGCTCGTCGTCGTCAACCGCCGCCAGCGCGTCCTCGATCGACGCGTTGTAGCCCTCGATGCTGTTGGAGCCCTGGATCGCCCGGGCGAGCGCGGCTCGCCCGAGGAGGCCAATCCAGACCCGGGGCTCCCGGGTCCTCGCGCTCAGCCGCGCCCGAAGTTCTTCGACGTGGTCGAGCATCCACCGCTCCTCGGCGGTCAGGGTCGGGGCGGAGAAGAGCACGGGATTGCCTCTATCTATCAGTCGCGCCGCTAGTTATATTCTATCCTCACAACAGGCGTCAACAGGCTATCTATCTCGACGAAGGCTGGAGGTCGCCCGACGCAGGGGCGGGCTCCTTCACTGGAGACGGCCATTTCGTGAGAGTCCCGATCAAGCTCCGGCGCGGCGCGGGGTGGTCCCCGGCTACCGGATCCGGGCCTCAACCCAGCGGTACAGGCCGTCCCGCTCCCCGGTCGGCCGCGCGGCTGAGGAGGCCGATGCGCTCGAGCGGCGTGAGGCGTACATCCGCGAGTTCGAGGTCTCCCTCGCGAAGTGGGAGTCTGACGGAACGGCGCCGCCCGTGATCCTGCTCGGGCTTCCAGGCGTCGGCAAGAGCGCGCTCCTCAACCGGTTCGGCGACATCGCGTCGAACCGGGGATGGACTACCGGGAGGTGAGGGGCCAGACCGCGGCGGCCGCGGCGGCTACGCCTCCGGGGGCCGCAGGAGCCCGAGCCGTCGACTGAATGGCACCACCGCGGCATACAGGTCCCGATAGATGGCGTAGCGCTCGTCGTAGGACCTGTGGGCCACCGGGTCCGGCTGCCGGGTCTCGGCGATGCGCAAGCAGCTCTGGGCAGCGGCTGCGGCCGACGGGAACACGCCGGCACCGACACCCGCCAGCAACGCGGCGCCCAGACCTGCAGCCTCCGTGACCGACGGAGTGGCAACCGGGATCCCGGTCACATCCGCCTTGAGCTGGAGCCACATGCCGGATCGCGCTCCGCCCCCGATCGCCCGCAGCACGTCGATGACGACACCGCCATCCCGGAGCAGCTCAAGGTTCATGCGAAGCTCATACGTGAGGCCCTCGAGGATCGCCTTTGCGAGCTCCGCGCGATCCGTCGCGAATGTCAGACCCAGGAATGCCCCCCGGGATGTGGTGTCGAACGTGGGCGTCCCGCTGCCCGCGAAATGGGGCAGGACGAGCAGAGATGTCGGCCCCGCTGGAGCGTCTTCGAGAATGAGGTCGTAGGCATCG
>JBBSCF010000012.1:0-83980 GCA_038250545.1 Candidatus Limnocylindrales bacterium
CGCCACGACCAGGGGCGGCACCGAGCGCCGGCCGATGTCGGCAAAGAGGTCGGCGAAGAGCTCGTCGGGAAAGAGGTTGAGGCACTCCCGCGCGAGCAGGGCATAGATCGATTCCGGCCCGGACCCGCGGCACGCAGAACTCGGTCGTGTCCCGGAAGAGGTCTCCCTGGCGGGGCGTGGGTCCGAGCGACATGGGCGGCTCCCTGCGATCTCAGCCGGGCGGTGCCCATCCATTCGATCCCGAGCTTTTGCCCAGCAGAATCGTAGCTGCGCCCGCGCTCTTCTGTCAGCCCGTCAGAACGCGCGTTTGACACCAGCCTCCTAGGTGCGGCCCGCCCGTCGCGCCGGCAGCAGGCGCAGGGCGCCCGCCTGGAGGAGCGCCGTGACCAGCGCGGCCGCGAATCCGATGGCAAGGTCGCCGAGGAGCGCGACCTGGAACCCGAACAGGCTGATCTCCGGGCCCACCGAGATCCCGAGCCGGTGGCCGATCAGGTAGAAGGCGAGGAAGGCGCCGATCACCGGCAGGACATAGGCGCCCAGCCGGCGCGAACCGCCCGCACGGCCCACGAGGCGGACCGCGGCGATCCCCACCAGGATCGAGCAGACGAGGAACAGCGAGACCAGGGCATAGGCTTGGGGCGGCATGGGCCGATGCTAGCCGGGATCGCGGGGCCGGGCCGCCTGGGGCTCTCTGCGGTGCCCCGATGCGCCGTCAGCTGCGTCCGCGGGCCCTCGCGGAGGCGTAGCTCCGGTTGCCGGCCGCGTCGACGGCCCGCACATAGTAGCGGGCGCCCCGCACCGTGGCGATGCGGATCTTCGAGTACTTGGCCACCGCGACCGGGGCGGAGCGCCCGACCCGGTAGACGTAGTACTTGGTGACCTTGACGTTGTCGGTCGAGGGACTCCAGTCGAACGTCACGTACCGGCCATGGCGCGCGATCTTGTGGAAGCCCTTGGGGGTGCTCGGGCGGGCCGTGTCCGGGAGGGTCCGGACGGTGACGGTCGCCTCGGAGCCGACGTTGCCGACACCGTCGAGCGCTGCGACCGTGTACGTGTACGTCGTTCTGGGCCGGCGTGCCGTGTCCTTCCAGGCCAAGGTCGACGCGGTCGCGACCAGCGTGCCGTTGCGGGTAACCCGGTAGGCAACCACACCCGTGTCGTCGGTCGCGGCGGTCCAGCTGAGGGCGACCGTCGTGGTGGTCGGCGTTCCCGTCACCCGCTCGGGGGCTGTGGGGGCCTGCGCGTCACGGGCGGCGGGCTGGGTCGGATCCGGAGCCGGGGCAGGGGTCGCGTTGGGATCGGGGGCCGCCGTGGGGTCAGGGCTCGCGGTGGGGGCCGGGGTTGGCGTCGCCTCGCCGGGAACCGAGACGCTCCTGGTCACGGCCGGGCCGACGTTGCCAGAGGAGTCGACCGCGGCGACGGCATAGGTCGGCGAGGTCCCGGCGCCGACGGCCGCGTCGGTCCAGTCGGTGGCGTTCGCGCCGGTGGTGGTGAGGGTCGCGCCATCGCGGCTGACCCGGTAGCCGGCGACTGCGACATTGTCCGTGGCCGCCGTCCAGGTGAGGGTGACGGAGCCTGAGCCGGCGGTCCCGGTCACGTTGCCGGGGGCCGTCGGGGCGACCGACTCGGTGACGCGGACGACGACGCCCGCGTTGTCGGACGACAGGGTGGTGATCGAGATCGCCGACACGGGATCGGTCATCGTCTTGCCGACCACCAGCGGGGCGTCGGCAAGGCTCGAGGTGGCCGGCGTGCTGTCGAGGAGCAGCGTGGCCTTCGGCGAGCCGGTCGGGCTCGCGGTCCCCACCCCGAGCCGGATCGTGGTGCCAACGGTGACCGGCGAGCCGGCCGCGAAGGTGTCGAAGACGCCGTAGGGCATCCGGACGTCGAGGTCGAAGAACGAGCCGTCGCCGCGCGGGATGCGGACGAGCTTGAGGCCGTCGCCGCGGAAGTAGGGCGTGATCGTGTAGGTGTGGCCGGGGACACCGACCGTCTTCTCGTCCGGGTTCAGCCAGCCCAGCTCGCCGAGATGCGAGCCGTGGTCGTGGCGGAGCGCGTTGTTGCCCATCGTCGAGAAGGGATCCGCGTACCCGACCTCGGTGCAGTTGGCCTTGGGGGCGATCATCACCCGGGTCCCGTTGACAACGCAGCTGGCGGCGTTGCTGTGGCTGAGGCCGAAGTTGTGGCCAAGCTCGTGCGTCATCACCTGGACGTTGATGGTGCCGTTGAGGTACGTGTAGGACCCGGGCACGTAGCCGAGACCTGCCCACGGGCAGGCACTGGTGTTGGGGAAGACGAACATCACGTTCGTGTAGGACCCGAGGTTGGCGCCGTCCGCGTTGGCGGCGTTCCAGGCCAGCGTGTGCCACGCGGCCCAGTCGCAGCCGGCGCTCGCGACGTTCAGCTGGTACCAGCCGAACACGGCGCCGCTCATCGTCATCCGGCCCTTCGACTCCTCCTCGAAGAACCGCTTCGCACTCGCGGAGCTGTTGACAAGCGCGTCCTGAACCTGGCTCTTCGTGTAGGGCGTGGTCCGGATGTCGGTGAAGTTGAACAGCACGACCGCGACCGTCTTGGCGACGGCCGCCGCCTCGACCGTGGCCGCCGAGACACCGCCCGAGGAGGCCGTGGTGCCGGAGGTCTCGGTCTCCCAGACGCCGAGCGCGGATTCGGTGGCCTTGGAGCGAACACGCAGGCTGCCACCCCCCGGAGCCGCGGAGGCTACCCGCAGGACGCCGCCGTGGCGGATTCCGGTGATGGTGACGCGGGAGCCCGACAGGTCTCGGGCATTCCCGCGGGCGAACTCGACGGGGGTGATGGCGGTTCCGCTGCGCAGGGTGGTCGCGAAGTGATCGCGGCCGTCGGCCATCTCGACCTGGGCGGTCTCGATGATGCCCGTCAGGGACTCCTCGGCGGCCCCGCCGGGAGTGACGGCGGAGACCGGTGCCGCGAAGACGGCGGCAAGCAGGATGGCTGCGAGGACCTGCAGGGGGTGGCGCATCGGACTCCGGCTTCTCGGGCACGCGGGGGGTGTGCTGGAAGGGTCGGATGTGGAGGGCCGGCTCGGTATCGCCCGTGCGGGCCATCGACGGCAGGCGATCGTCCCGGTGTCCAGGTGGGGAGTCGCCCGTTGGGTGGCGACCGGTGCGGTTGGGGGCGGTCGGCATCCGGCGCGGCCGGCCGCCCGCGCTCGTGGTTCCGCTGGGCGGAACGAGCCCGGACCCTGCCGCGCAAGGACCTGGAAGCCGGCGCACAGCCACGGACGCCGGACATGAAAACACCGGCGCCCCCGCGCTCGAGGACGCCGGTGATCAGGGCTCGGGATCAGGCGCCGGCGGCGTCCTCGGCGGCGGCCTCGGTAGCGGCCTTGGTATCGGCGACGGCGTCGGCGACGACCTCGCCGGCCGCGTCGGCGGTGGACCCGGCGGCCTCGCCTGCCTCGGCGGCGGCCTCGGTAGCGGCTTCACCAGCCCCCTCGGCCGCGGCCCCCGCGCTCTCGACCGCCCCGGCGGCCCGCTCCCGGATCTGCGCGATCCGGCTCTCGAGCTCCTTCTGCATCTCGGTGACGCGGCTCTCGAGGCGCGCGCCCAGCGCGTCCAGGTCCCGCTTGGAGAGGTCAGACCGGACCTCGTCGACGACCTCGCGGAGGTCCCGGCCGGTCTGCATTGAATAGGCGACCGCCCCGACGGCGCCCACGACGAGCCCCCCGAGGAACCCGATGACGAACTTCACGATGTGTCCTCCTTGGTGACGCCGATCCCGGACCGGCCGCCTGCCTGCTCCGGCATGGTGCCATCGGGCCGGGCAGGTCCGGTCCCGTGGCTGGAGCGAACCCTCACTCGAGGTAGTCCTTGAGCTTGCGGCTCCGGCTCGGGTGGCGCAGCTTGCGCAGCGCCTTCGCCTCGATCTGGCGGATGCGCTCGCGGGTGACGTTGAATTCCTTGCCGACCTCTTCGAGGGTCCGGGCGCGCCCGTCCTCGAGACCGAAGCGGAGCTGGAGCACGCGCCGCTCGCGGCCCGTGAGCGAGTCCAGCACCGCCTCCACCTGCTCCTTGAGCAACTGGTGGCTGGCCGCCTCGGCGGGAGCGAGGGCCCCACGGTCCTCGATGAAATCGCCGAGGTGGGAGTCCTCCTCCTCGCCGATCGGCGTCTCGAGCGACACGGGCTCCTGGCTGACCTTGATGATCTCACGAACCTTCTCCGGGGTGACCACCACCTCCTGGCCCTTGGACATCGCCTCGGCGATCTCCTCGACCGTGGGCTCGCGGCCCAGCTCCTGGAGCAGCTGGCGGCTGACACGGATGAGACGGTTGATCGTCTCCACCATGTGGACCGGGATGCGGATCGTCCGTGCCTGATCCGCGATCGCGCGCGTGATGGCCTGGCGGATCCACCACGTCGCGTACGTGGAGAACTTGAAGCCCTTCTCGAAGTCGAACTTCTCGACCGCCCGGATGAGGCCGATGTTCCCCTCCTGGATCAGGTCCAGGAACGACATACCACGCCCGATGTACTTCTTCGCGATCGACACGACGAGGCGCAGGTTGGCCGAGGTCAGCTGCTCGCGCGCGTCGCGCCCGACCTTGACGACATCGCCCCTGCGGTCGCGCAGCTTGGTCTGGGGCGGGACCTCGGGGTCGTAGCCCATCCGGCGGAGCAGGTCCGAGTCGTTGCCGGTCTCGGTCCAGCGCTGGACCGCCGGGAACGCCACGTCGTTGCGCGTCCAGTCGTAGATCGCCCGCAGGCCCACGTTGTCGCGCGAATCCAGGTCACCGTTGTGGACGGACAGGTACGACCAGTCGAGCAGCACCCCGAACGGCGCGGCCGACGGCGCCTCGTTGTAGGTCGCCAGCAGGGCCCTCGCCTCCTTGAGCAGCGCCGTCGTGCCCTCGGACTGGACGTCCCTGCCTGCCTTCACGAGATGGAAGTCCGGGCTCGGCGTGAACAGGTCCCCGGCACCCTCGGCGGCGAGGGCCGCCGCCACCATGGCGTGCGTCTCCGGCCCGTACGGCAGCTGGTGCTGGCGCTTCGCGGTCCGCGTCTTGCGCTCCGTGTCGTGGAGCTTCCACTCGTGCAGGGAGACGACCGCCTTCCACGGCTCCTCGATGATCTGCTCGCCGAGCTCGATCGCCTTGGCGAGGACGACCTCCTCCTCCGCCGTCAGGAGCGCGACCTTGCCGATCTCCTTGAGGTACATCCGGACCGGGTCGTCGATCCCGATCATGTCCGCGGACAGCGCCTCGAGCTCCTCGGCGGACGGCTCCTCCACCGAGGCGGCCGAGAGCCTCGCCGGGGCATCCTCGCTGGGCGGCGTCACCAGGCCCTCGACGGCCTCCTCGGTCACCACCTCGATCGAGAGCTCAGCGGGGCCCGGCTCCGCGTCGTCGGGTGCCAGCTCGAGGTCGTCATCGGTGTCGTCGTCGGGGTCCGCGGGCAGGTCCCCACCGCCGGGCGCCACGCCCTTGCGCGGCCGGGCGCCCGCCAGCTTCGCCTCCTCCAGCTCGAGCTTGGAGCGTCGGGGACGCGCGAGCACCGCCTCGACGAGCTGCTTGTCCAGGGGATCGGCCATGTCAGCGTGTCCTCCGATGAGGGATGCGCGGGGCTGAGCGACGCATCGGTGCGGGGGCTGGCAGTTCACGGCTCATCCGGCGGTCACCGCCGAACGGCCCAGGAGTCGCGTCTGGTCCCGGCGCTTGTCGAGCGACCGGCGCTGTTCGTTGAGGAGGCGGCGCTCGAGCATCAGGCGCTCGTAGACGCTGCTGTCGCCCTCGCGCTCCGCCTCGGCCATCGCGTCCCGGTTGAACCCGCTCCGCTCCTGCCACTCGGCATCGTCGAGCTCGAGCAGCAGGCGGTCGATCTCGTAGGCGAGCGAGCGGTCGCCGAGGTCGCGGGGGTTGGGCCCGGGGCGCGAGATGAGGGCCTGACCCAGGGCGCGGCTCTCCTCGTCGAGGCCGTCGAGAATGGCGGCCAGGGCGAAGGGCGGCCGAACGCCGTGGTCGTCGCGGGTCCGGGCGAGGACGACGGCCCGGAACACCTCGCGCGCGATCTGGCTCGCCATCCGGTCCGGCCCGAGCGCGTCGAGCAGGTCGTCGTGGGCCTCGGGGACGAGGAGGACCAGGCGCAGCAGCTCCTGCTCGGTCCGCGACACGCCGCGCAGGATCTCGGTGACCGGCAGCGCGTCCGGGGCGTGCGTGACGGCCGATGCGCTGAACCGGTCGTTGCCGGAGTGCCCATCGTGCTCGCGGTCGCGCCGCAGGTGCATCGCCTCGAGCAGCGTCCGCTCCTCCACCCCGCTGACCTGGCGCACGCGCCCGAGATAGGCGTCGCGCAGGACCGGGTTCGGCAGGTTGCGGATGATCGGCAGCACCGCGTCCACGAAGCGCGCCTGGCCGCCGGGCGTGCGCAGGTCGTGGGCGCGCGCGTGGACGTCGATGAGGTGGTCCACGATGGGGCGGGCCGTGCGGACCTCCTCGGCCCACGCGTCGGGCGTGTCGCGCATCACCTCGTCGGGGTCGCGGCCCTCGGGCAGGCGGACGACGCGCACGTCGTCGAGCTCCACGCCCGACTCGTCGGCGGCGAGCCCGCGGATGACCTCCTCGAGCGCCGTGGCCCCGAAGGTGCCCGCCTTCTGCCCCGCCGCGTCCACGTCGTACGCGAGCGCGATCCGCTTGGCATACCGCGTGATGAGGCCCACCTGCTGCGGCGTCAGCGCCGTGCCCAGACTCGCGACGACGTTCTCGAAGCCCGCCTGGTGGGCCATCAGCGCGTCCGTGTAGCCCTCGACGATCACGGCCTGGCCCGTCTTGCGGATCGCGGTCTTGGCGCGGTCGATGAGGTAGAGCGTGCGGCTCTTGTCGAACAGCGGGGTCGCGGGCGAGTTGAGGTACTTGGGGCCGGTGTCAGCACCGCCCTCGCCCTCCTTCCCCAGGATTCTCCCGCCGAGCCCAACCGGGTGCCCGTTCGCGTCGCGGATCGGGAAGATCACGCGCTCGCGGAAGCGGTCGTAGACGCCGCCGCCGCGCTGGCGCGGGCTCGCGAGGCCCACCTCGAGCAGCTCCTGCGGGGTCACCTGGCGCTTGCTCGCGAGCTGGCGGACGAGCTGGTCCCAGCCGGCGGGTGCCCACCCCAGCTGGTGCTTCTCGATGGTGGCGTCCGTGAAGCCGCGTCCGCGCAGGTACGCCAGCGCCGGCCCGCCGGTCTTCGAGTTGGTGAGGACTGCGTGGTAGAAGGCGATGGCGCCATCGAGGACCGTGCGCAGGCGCGCGTTGCGGGCGTCCTCCTGCTTGGTCCGCTCGTCCAGCTCCACCCCCGCGCGGGCCGCGAGCACCTTGAGCGCCTCGGGGAAGGCGAGCGTGTCCCGCTCCATCACGAACGTGAAGATGTCGCCGTGCTTGCCGCACCCGAAGCAGTGCCAGGTATCGCGCGCGGGCGTCACGACGAAGGAGGGGGTCTTCTCGCCGTGAAACGGGCACAGGCCCTTGAAGGTCGTGCCTGCCTTCTTCAGCTGGACCGACTCCCCCACCACGTCCGCGACGGGCAGGCGGCCCTTGATCTCGGCGACGACGCCGACGGCCAACCGCAGGTCCTCCCCGGATCCCCCGGCATTCCGGCGGAAATGACTGCGGACCTGTCAAGTCTTGACAGGCCTCGCTGCGGCCGAGGGTACCCCTGCCCGGGGGGCTTGACAAGGAATCCTGTCAAGCGCCGGGTGGCCCTTGACGCGGTCGCCGCAGGTGTCACCTATCTGGTCGATGGGGACGGCGCGCACGTGACCGCCTTTGCCCAAGTATGGCTCGACAACGAACCCACCGCCGACTGGCCGGCAGTGGGCGCGCAGACCGACGGCACGTGGATCTTCGATCTCAACTGGTCAGAAACGACGGGCTCCGAACGCGAGATCTGGGCCGTGGTCAAGGTGGCGCGAGCAACCAAGATCTGCGGCACCGGGGCCGTGCCCTCGCAGGTGACGGTCGTCTACGAGCCGTACCCGTAGAGAGCGGAGCGGCCGCCCCGGCTCTGGGGCGTTGCGGCGGAGGGCTGGGGCGGCCGACCTTCAGAGCATGCACAGCCTCCACTCGCGCCCTGCCTCGCCGAGTTCCGGTTCCGCCGCGAGTTCGGCCGCACCCGTCGCCGCGCAGGTCTGGCGTAGAGTGCGCCGGTGAGCTTCGACGTCGCTGCCGACGCCTATGACCGTTTCATGGGCCGTTGGTCGCGCCCCCTCGCGCCCCAGCTCGCGGATCTGGCCGGGGTCCGCCCGGGCCTCAACGCGCTCGATGTCGGCTGCGGGCCGGGGGCGCTCACGAGCGAGCTCGCGGCCCGCCTGGGGGCCGACGCCGTGGCGGCCGTCGATCCCTCGGCGCCGTTCGTCGCCGCGGCCCGCGAGCGCCACCCGGGCGTCGACGTGCGCCAGGCGTCCGCCGAGGCCCTCCCCTTCCCCGACGCGACGTTCGACGCCACCCTCGCGCTGCTCGTCGTCCACTTCATGGCGGACCCGGTGGCAGGCCTCGCGGACATGGCTCGCGTCACCCGGCCCGGCGGCGTCGTGGCGGCGAGCGTCTGGGACTTTGCGGGTAGCAACGGGCCGCTCGGGCCGTTCTGGCTGGCGGCGCGGGAGCTCGACGCCGGGGTCGAGGACGAATCGCGTCTCGCGGGCACCCGGCAGGGGCACCTGGCCGAGCTGCTCGCGGCGGCCGGGCTCCAGGCGGTCGAGGAGACGGTCCTGACCGTCAGCCACGACCACGCGGATTTCGAGACCTGGTGGGAGCCCTTCACCCGCGGCGTCGGGCCCGCCGGCTCGTACCTCGCCCGGCTCCCGGCCGAACAGCAGGCGGCGCTCCGCGAGCGCTGCGTGACCATGCTGCCCGCCGGTCCCTTCACGGTCAGGGCCAGGGCCTGGGCTGCTCGCGGCATCGTGCCGGCGTAGGCTCGGCCGCGGCCGCGCGACGACGGGCCGATCCGCCCTCGACCGTCCTCCGGGATCGGCGACGGCGCCCTCTACGCGGGGGGCCTGGTCGTCGCCATCAAAGGCGGGTCGATGGTGGAGCTGGCGGCCTTCGGGATGGACAAGACGCAGGCGATCGAGCTCACGAAGCTCGTCGTGACGAAGCTCCAGTCCGGCCCTAACGAAGCGGCGCCTCGTCCGTCTCCAGCACCGAGAGAGCCTCGCGCACGACAAACCGTTCCCCCGACGGTGTTGCGCGAGGCTCTTCTTCGTGCCTGCGCAGGAGCGGCCGGCGTGGCGGCGCGCCTGCTGCTTCAGGCGACCGATGCGCCGAGCAGGGTCCCGATCGCGTAGGTCACGGCTGCGGCCGCGAGACCGAGGCCCGCCTGGCGGGCACCCACGAGCAGCGGTGGCCTGTGGGTCAGGAAGCTGACGGCCGCACCGACCCCGAACAGCGCGATCGTGGACACGATCAGCGAAACCCAGAACGCGAGCGGGCCCGCGATCAGGACGTACGGGATCACCGGGATGATCGCCCCGATGGAGAACGCGGTGAAGCTCGAGCCGCCGGCCGCGAGCGGCGAACCCATCGTGGCCTCGGACAGGCCGATCTCCTCGCGTACGAAGGTGTCGAGGGCGAGCCCCGGGTCGGCCATCACCCGACCGACGATGAGCTCCGCCTCGGCCTCGGACAGGCCCTTGGTCACATAGATCGCGCGCAGGATCGCCGCCTCGGCGGCTGGGTCGTCGGCCAGCTGCGCCGTCTGGAGCGCGACCTGGTAGTCCAGGATCTCGCGCTGGCTCCGAACGCTGATGTATTCCCCCACGGCCATGGAGAAGGCACCGGCGAGCAGGCCGGCGATCCCCGCGATGAGCACCGCGGCGGAATCGTTCGCGGCGGCGGCACCGACGCCCATGACCAGGGCGAGGTTGCTCACGAGGCCGTCGGACGCGCCGAAGACCATCGGCCGAACGATGGACGATCCCGGCGTGTCATGGGGACCGGTGGGCGTGACGAGGTTGGCGACGCGGGCACGGACGAGACGGAAGGGGGACATGGCTCCAGGGGTGGTGGCGTGGGACCCGGGCGGGCCCGCCCACGATCACCCGGATGGCCGAACCCCGACAGGTGCACTCGCGCCCCCTGGGGCCGCCAATGGTCACGAACACGACCGGCGGACCTTGCCGCGTCCGTCACCCGGGGCCAAGATGGGCGGCATCCCCCGGCAGCCGGACCACGCGGCCCGGACCGGTGGCTGGAGGCACGCATGGACCCACGACTGGAGCGAATCGGGCGGTACGCGGCGGTCGCGCGCGGGCTCGAGCGCGAGGGCGCCTACAACGCCGCCAAGCTGCTCCGGGCCGCGTCGCTGCGCGAGCTGGTGTGCTACGCGGAAACGGAGGCCCCGTCCGGCGGCGCGGCGGCCGCCGACGCGCTCGAGGCGCTCGTCGCGGACCCGGACATCGAGCTGCCCGACGGGGTCACGCCGCTGCTCGCGGGGCTGCCCGAGGCCGTCCGTACAGGGCGCACGATCGCGCTGGCGGACGCCCCGAGGGTCCGAGTCTGCCGGGTCTGCGGCCGGGTCTTCCTCGGTGACGACGTGCCCGGCTCCTGCCCGGCGTGCGAGGCACCGGCGCTCTCGTTCCACGAGGAGCTCCCGGTCTGGTACCTGGAGCCCGCCGACCGCGGCGCGATCCTGGCGGCGCTCGCCGCAGGCCCACGGCACCTGGCGCTCGCGCTCCACGGACGATCGAACGAGGACCTCGCGCGGCCGCCGGCGTCCGGCGAGTGGTCGGCCGTCCAGGCCCTGGAGCACCTCCTCCACTCCGAGGAGCTGCTCGCGGCGCGCGTCGAACGGCTGCTGACCGAGGCCGAGCCAGACCTCGCCGCCGCCGCGGTCTGGGCGAAGACGCCCGCCTCCGACGAGGGCTCGGCGGCGACCGGGGACACGGCCTCTGCGCTGGCGGCGAAGATCTCCACGCTCCGCCACGCCACGGTGACGCGCCTGGCAGGGCTGCCCGAATCGGACTGGGGCCGCGGCGGCAACCACCCCGAATGGGGCCGAGTCACGGTCCTCGCCCAGGCCGCGTACTTCGCGCGCCACGAGGCGTCGCACCTCGCCCAGCTCGTGGCCGCCGCCGAGGGCCGCCTCCCGGGCCGCGAGGCCTGACAAAGCCGGCCGGCGCGGCGCGGGCCCCGCACCTAGCGGTCGCGGGCCGCGCCGTCGTAGCATCCGCAGCATCAGGCACAGGCCCCGCTCGGGCCGCGACCATCGAACGCGATCGCCGCGCGTCCCGTCCAGCAGGAGGCGACTCATGAGCTCGATCGACACGGACCGCATCCCCGTCCTGGCGGCGCTCAAGCCCAAGGATCGCGAGAAGGTGCTGTGGTCGGCCCGCCAGCGGACCTATGCCGCTGGCGAGGTGGTGATCCGCGAGGGCGACAGCGCGCTCAACCTGTTCCTGATCGCGTCCGGCAACGCGCGCGTCGAGGCAGACGGCCATGAGCTGGCCCCGCTCGGCCCCGGCCAGTTCTTTGGCGAGCTGGGCATCCTCCAGGAGCACCCGCGGACCGCGACGGTCACGGCGATCGACGAGCTCACGTGCGTGCTCATCCCGGCGTGGGAGTTCCGGTCGCTGCTCAACGACCACCCGGAGATGGCCGTGCCGATGCTGTACACGCTCATCGCGCGGCTCCACGGCCTCTCCGCCCACCACCACTGACGGACCAGAGCGCGGCGTCGCGGAGGCGCAAGGAGGACCACCCATGCCGGCCTACGGCCGTATCGCCGACCTGCGAACGGAGGTCACGGTCCCGCCCGGCGGCATCCTGAGCCGGACGGTCCACGAGGACGACCGCCTCACCCTCGTGGTCTTCGCCTTCGACGCCGGGCAGGAGCTCAGCGAGCACACATCGGCCAGGGCGGCCGTGATCGAGATCCTCGAGGGCCAGGCGACCGTGGAACTCGACGGCGAGGCGCACGAGGCGGGCCCGGGCGCCTGGTTCGCGATGCCGCCGGGCATGCGCCACGCGATCCGCGCCACGACGCCGCTGGTGATGACCCTAACGATGCTCCACTAGAGCCTGGCGCGGGACGCGCTGCGGCGGGGTTGCGACCGGTCGCCGGTCAGGCCCCGTCGCCCCTCGGTTCGCCGGCCTCGCGCAGCGTGTGCCCGTCGGGGCGCCGCCCGAGGGCCGCCGCGAGCTCGGCCACCACGGCGTCGGCCACCTCGTCGGGCGTGCCCTCGCGCTCGGTCCACGCGCTCCAGTCGAACGCCTCGAGGTAATCGTCCGTGCCCGCGAGGCCCTCGCGCATCGTGATCCGGCTGATCTCCTGCATGAACCAGCGGGCCATCGTCCGGTTGACCGAAGCGCCCGTGTCGTCGGCGGCCTGGACCTGGGTGGGGATGTCGCGCCAGGCGAGGACGCGGTAGCGGGTCATGGGTCTCCTTGCTTGCATGGTTGCGCAAGAACGAAATGATAGCGCGCACGCACCGCAATCGCGCGGCCTGCGTGCGAATCGGCCGCGTCGCCGGGCGGTCGAACGGGTACGCTCCCGCGATCCGCGCATCATCCCCCCAGCACGAGTCCCGGAGCGCATGCCCGACGTCAGCACGATCCTGGTCGCCGTCGCCCTCGCCGTCGTCCCCTCCCTGCTGTACCTGGCGATCCTCAACGCCATCGACCGGTACGAGAAAGAACCGTGGACGATCCTCCTCGCCTGCATCGGGGCCGGGGCCGTCGTGGCGCCGGTCCTGACCCTGGCGGTCCTGGTCGCGGCCGGGCGGCCGGCCATGCTGCCGCCGGCGTTCGCCCCCGGGCCGGCGCCGGACGCCCTGGTGGGGATCGTGGAATGCCTCGTCCTGGGGGCGCTCCTCGTCGGCCTCGTGCTCGGCGTCCGGGACGAGTTCGACGATGTCCTCGACGGCGTGATCTACGGCGCCGCGCTGGGCGCCGGCTTCGGAGCCGCAGAGAGCTTCCTGTACGTGGTCGGACGCACGACCCAGGTCGAGGGCGGCGTCCCGTTCGCCCAGCTCGTCATCGCGGGCCTGAACCACGCCTTCTACCTCGGGGTCTTCGGCGCGGTGCTGGGCTGGTCGCAGCGCCTGCCGACGGCCCAGCGCTGGGTCGCGATCGGGCTCGGCCTCGGCACGGCCGCCTGGCTCAATGCCTTCCATGACACGTTCCCGGTGATCCTGTCGCGGCTGCTGGACCAGCCGGATGCGGCCGTAGGGGCCGCCGCCCGGCTCGTCGCCGAGCTCGTGAACTGGCTCGGGATCCTGGTCCTCGCGATCATCGTGGCCCTCTCCTGGCGCCGCGAGGCCCGGATCCTGCGTCACGAGCTGCGCGCGGAGGTGGTGAACGGCCTGATCCCCCAGGACGACTACGACACGATCACCTCGTTCGGTGGCCGCCTCGGCCGCCAGTGGCGGCTGCTCCGGGCGGAGGGGCTGGCACCCGTGCGCCGCCTCCGCCGCCGCTACGCCACCGAGGGCGAGCTCGCATTCCACAAGTACCGGCTCACGCGCCGCCACCGGCGGGTGCCGCCCGCGGCGCAGGGCGACGCGCTCCGCGCCGAGATCCGCCGCCTGGTCGACCAGCAGCCCGAGGCCTCCGCATGACCCCGCGCCGTCCCGTCCCCCACCGCCTCCTCGCCGTCGCCCTCGCGGTCGTGCTGTTCGGGGGCGACCCTCTCGGCCTGCGCCCGGCCGCACAGGCGGCGCCGGCGCTGCCGCCGTCGGTCGGCAACTCGATCCTGTTCCATCTCCAGCTGGCGACCGACGTCGACACCCAGGGCAACCCCATCGGCCAGGCAACGGTGTTCCCCGCCGGCACCCAGGTGATCCTCGGCCTCCTGGGCTGGTCGTTCGTACCGGCCGGCACGGAGCTGCGGCTGCGGCTGTTCCAGGGCGACACGTTCGTCTACGAGACCGCCCACGTCGTGGTCCACGAGACCGACGAGCAGGGCGGCAACAGCATCGGCTACGTGTTCCCGTTCTCCGTCAGCTCCGGGTTCCCGGCCGGCGACTACACGGTCGAGGTGGACTACAACCGCGTCCCCGACGAGGTCGTCCCGTTCACGGTGGGTGACGGCACGACGTATGACGAGGTGCTGGGCGAGGGGGCCACGACCGGCCCCATCCCGTACAAGGACCCGTCCGAGGTCCTCGTCGTGACCCGCGCCTCGGTGCTCCGCCGGACGCTGGGCACCGACTACCCCGCGGTCGCCGCAGCGGCGGCCCGGGTGGGCGACTTTCACGATCTCGAGGCCGACGGGGTCACCCGCAGCACGCCCGACGAGCTCGGCGCCGAGGTCCAGCGGCTCCTGCGCAGCCGGCCCTACCGGTACCTGCTGATCCTGGGCAACGACGACGCGGTGCCCTACTACCGCGTCGAGAACACGATGGCGCAGTCCGAGGCCCAGGACCTCGCGGACTGGGAGCTGCCGTCCGACTGGGTGCCCACCGACAACTACTACACGGACCTGGACGCGGACCCGTACGGCGTGCCGGACCTCCCGGTGGCCCGCATCCCGTCCTCCGAGGACGCGACGCTGCTGCTCACCCAGCTGGGCGAGAACCAGCCACCGGACGGCGGCGGCTTCGCGCTCATCAACCAGCAGCGCAAGGGCCAGGCCGGCACGGTCCTCAACACCGTCGCGGAGCTGGGCCAGGTGCGGCTCCAGTACGCGCCGCCCACCACGCCCGACCAGTTCGCGACCAACCCCGACGCCAACGACGCGCGCTACCTGTACGTGCTGATGCACGGGATCGGGGTCAAGACCGACTCCTGGGTCACGGACACGGTCGCGTGGTTCCCGTCGAACCAGGACAAGCCAACGCAGGACGAGTGGCTGGTGGCGCCGTACTCCCAGGAGGACGGCATCACCGTGGCGTCCAACCCGGCCAGCCACGGCGTGGTCCAGATCGGGGCGTGCTACGGGGGTTGGACCCTGGACAGGGTCCTGGACCGTGTCCACAAGACGGCGGACAACAACCTCGCGCTGCACTACCTGCGCAACGGCACCCGGGCCTACGTCGCGGACACGCACATCTCCTACAGCACCGTGATGCTGCCCACGGACACGCCTCGGGGCCGGACCGGCTTCGAGCTGATCTTCTGGCGGGGCATCGCGGCCGGCATGGCGCCGATCGACGCCTTCCAGGCGGCCAAGGTCGGCATCGCGGAGGCCATCGACGCCCTGGTCGCCGAGGGCAGCATCGACTCCGCCAAGGTCAACCTCAAGACCCTCCACTACATGGTCTACCTGGGGCGCCCGTGAACCGCTTCCCGATCCTCGCCATCGCCTGGGGCGCGCTGCTCGTCGCGGGCTTCGCGCTCGTCTTCACCCTGGGCGCGCCGGTCGCGTCCACCGCGGATGAGCTCGACGCCGCCCTGCATCCGCCGACCCCGGTGACCCAGGCGGCCGCCGAGGCCTCCGCGGCCACGATCGTCCGGCTGCAGTACCCGACCTTTCGGAACACCGCCCCCGAGACCACGAAGGCCACCGACTTCGGCGTCGAGCACTGGGTGGTGCAGTACTCGGACACGTCGAGCGCCACGCCGCGCGGCCTGCGCATCTCGGTGGTCGTGGACACGGGCCACGTCGAGGTGACGACGTTCCCCTGACCCGGGGTCGCCGGCCCGGGCGGCGCGCTAGGGTTGGCCGGACCCGAGGACCGGGTGGTCCAGCGCCCGGGCCAGCGTGTCCTTCTCCGCGTCCGTGAGGCTGCGGTCCAGGACGGCGAGGTACTGCTCCTCCTCGGCGAGGTGGACCTTGAGCAGCGCGTGCAGCCGGTAGAGCGCGCGGCGGAGGTCCAGGCCCTCCTGCTCGTTCCAGGTGCACTGGTCCTCATGGACCTGGTAGGCACCGAGCTCCCCGATGAGCTCGCGCACGATCCGGTGCTCCTCGCGCATGGGGGCCATCGTGTGGCGCGGACCCATGAGCGCCTCGAGGCGCTCGTAGAGCGCCGCCTCGACCGCGTCCATGTGGGGCATGAGCTGGCCCGCGACGAACCCGTACTCCTCGTTGTAGAGCCGGTGGAGCGCGCTGCACTCCACGCGGCCGACCATCTCGGCCAGCGTCAGCAGACGGTCGACGTGCGGCATCAACAGCGCGTGGTGGGCCTGGCTGGTGGCCCGCAGCGAGACGAGGTCGGGGGTGGTTCGGGGAGCGTCGCTGGTCACCCCCGCATGCTACGCGCTCCGCGCCGGCGATGGGATGGACGAGGGCGGCGCGGGCAACGAGGGCGGCGCGGGCAACGAGGGCGGCGCGGGCAACGGCGCGGACCGGGCCTGCCCACCGGGGGCCCGTGTTTGACAGTCCACCGTGCCCCACCATAGGGTCAGACAGGCCATCCACCGCTCGAGCTGCGCCCGGCGGCGCGCCGTCCGACCCCGGAGAATCCGATCCACCCACTTCACGCCGCATCGACCCGTCACCAGCGGCGCGCGCCTGCCGGTCCGGCCGGATGAGCGCGCAACCCGAGGTCTGGGACGGCGTCCCCTACCCGCTCGGAGCCACGTACGCGGGGTGGGGAACCAATTTCGCGCTGTTCTCGGAGGCCGCCGAGCGCGTCGAGCTGTGCCTGTTCGACGGCGACGGCACCGAGACGCGGGTCGTGATGCCGGCGTCCACCGGGTACGTCTGGCACGCCTACCTTCCCCGGGCCGGCGCCGGGCAGCGCTACGGGTACCGGGTCCATGGGCCGTGGGACCCGTCAAGCGGCCATCGCTGCAATCCCGCGAAGCTCCTGCTCGACCCGTACGCGAAGGCCATCGAGGGGACGGTCGACTGGGACCCTGCCGTCTTCCCGTACCACTTCGGCGATCCGGACGGCTCGCGCAACGATGCCGACAGCGCGCCGTTCGTCCCACGCTCGGTCGTGGTCGACCCCGGCTTCGACTGGGAGGACGACCGCTCGCCCCACCACCCGCCGAGCCAGACGATCATCTACGAGGTCCACATCAAGGGGTTCACGGCGCGTCATCCCGGGATCCCTCCCGAGCTGCGCGGGACGTACGCGGGTCTCGCCCACCCCGTATCGATCGACTACCTGACGAAGCTGGGCGTGACCGCGGTCGAGCTCATGCCCGTCCACCACTTCATCCACGACAGCCACCTCGTGGAGCAGGGGATGCGGAACTACTGGGGCTACAACTCGATCGGGTTCTTCGCGCCCCACAACGGGTACGCGGCGAGCGCCCGAGGGTCCGACCAGGTCGCCGAGTTCAAGACGATGGTGCGGGCCCTCCACGCGGCCGGTATCGAGGTCATCCTCGATGTCGTCTACAACCACACGGCCGAGGGCAACCACCTCGGCCCGATGCTGTCCATGAAGGGCATCGACAACGCCGCGTACTACCGGCTCATGCCGGACGAGCGGCGGCACTACATGGACTACACGGGCACCGGCAACACCCTCAACGTGCGCCACCCGCACAGCCTCCAGCTGATCATGGACAGCCTCCGCTACTGGATCCGCGAGATGCACGTGGACGGCTTCCGGTTCGACCTCGCGGCGGCGCTCGCGCGGGAGCTCCACGCCGTGGACCGCCTGTCGGCCTTCTTCGACCTCATCCAGCAGGACCCGACGGTGAACGAGGTGAAGCTGATCGCCGAGCCGTGGGACGTCGGCGAGGGCGGCTACCAGGTCGGCAACTTCCCGCCCCAGTGGGCCGAGTGGAACGGGCGCTACCGCGACACGATCCGCGACTTCTGGCGGGGCAGCCCGGAGCCGCTCGCCGACGTGGGCTATCGGCTCACGGGCTCATCCGACCTGTACGCCACGAACGGCCGGCGGCCCTACGCGAGCGTCAACTTCATCACGGCGCACGACGGGTTCACGCTCGCGGATCTCGTGTCCTACGAGCGGAAGCACAACGAGGCGAACGGCGAGGACAACCGCGACGGCGAGTCCCACAACCGCTCCTGGAACCACGGCGTGGAGGGGCCGACGGACGACCCGGCCGTCGTCGCGGCGCGCCTGCGCGACCGCCGGGGCCTGCTCGCGACGCTCTTCCTGTCCCAGGGCGTCCCGATGCTGCTCGGGGGTGATGAGCTCGGTCGGACGCAGCGCGGGAACAACAACGGCTACGCGCAGGACAACGAGATCTCGTGGTTCGACTGGGACGCCGCCGACACCCACCTGCTCGAGTACACCCGCCGTCTGGTCGCGTTCCGGCGCGCCCATCCCGCCTTCCGCCGGCGACGCTGGTTCCAGGATCGTCCGATCCATGGCGAGGCGGCCCGGGAGATCGCCTGGTACGCGCCCGACGGGACCGAGATGGGCCACGACCACTGGCACGACCGGATCGCGGCGGGTCTCGGGGTGTTCCTGTCGGGCGAGGGGCTCGTGGATGTCCACGGGCTGCCCATCGCGGACGACTCGTTCTACCTGGCGTTCAACACGGGCTGGGAGGATCTCCGCTTCCAGGTCCCGGACGCCGGCAGGGCCGCATCGTGGCAGGTGGTCCTGGACACCGCGGCCGCGCGACCGTTCCCGGCGCGCGGCCGGCGGATCGGCGCCGGCGGCACCGTACCGGTCGGCCGCCGCGCCGTCGTCGTGCTCCGGGGGCTCCAGGCATGACGCGGAACGTCGAGACGCAGGCGGTCGAGATGCCGCGCGTCATCCCGCGCGCCACGTACCGCGTCCAGCTGCGTCCCTCGTTCGGCTTCGCCGCGGCCGCGTTGATCGCCCCGTATCTCGAGCGGCTCGGCGTCAGCCACCTGTACTCGTCACCGATCCTCCAGGCGACGCCGGGCAGCGAGCACGGCTACGACGTCGTGGATCCGCACCGGGTGAACGCCGAGCTCGGCGGTGACGCGGAGCATCGGGCGTTCGGCCGCCGGCTGGCCCGGCACCGTCTCGGCCAGGTCGTCGACATCGTCCCCAACCACATGGCGATCTCGGGCTCCGACAACCCGTGGTGGTGGGACGTCCTGGAGAACGGGCCGTCGAGCCGGTTCGCCCCGTACTTCGACGTGGACTGGAACCCGCCCGAATCCCACCTGCGCAACCGCGTCCTCCTGCCCATCCTCGGCGACCACTATGGCCGCGTCCTCGAGGCCGGCGAGCTGCACCTGGTCCGCAACGGCGGCTCGTTCCTGGTCGCCTATCACGACCACCGCGTGCCGGTCTCGCCGGTGTCGCTCGACGGGCTGGTCGCGGCGGCGGGGCGTCGGGCCGGCTCGGACGATCTCGCGTTCATCGGCGGCGCCCTCGGCCGGCTCCCCCGGTCCACCGCGCTCGACCGCGCGAGCATGTACCGGCGTCACCGCGACAAGGAGGTCCTCCGCTCACAGCTCGCACGCCTCGCGTCCGAACGACCGGGCGTGGCGCGCGCGCTCGACGAGGAGGTCGCCGCCACGAACGCCGACCCCGACACGCTCGACGCCGTGCTGGCGCGCCAGAACTACCGCCTCGCCCACTGGCGGGCGGCGAGCCACGACCTCGGCTACCGCCGGTTCTTCGACGTGGCCGGGCTCATCGGCATCCGGATGGAGGACCCGGAGGTCTTCGACGACACCCACGCGCTGGTCCTGCGCTGGATCCGTGACGAGGTCATCGACGGGATCCGGGTCGATCACCCGGACGGACTGCGCGATCCCGCCGATTACTTCAAGCGCCTCCGGGACGCGATGCCGCACGGCTGGATCGTCGCCGAGAAGATCCTCGAGGGCGACGAGCGCCTGCGGGCGGACTGGAGGGTCGACGGCACGACCGGCTACGACTTCCTGAACCTCGTCGGCGGCCTGTTCGTGGATCCGGACGGCGAGGCCGGGATGACCGCGGCGTACACCTCCTTCACCGGGCTCGACGAGGACCTCGCCGCGGTGGTCCGCGAATCGAAGCTCGTCGTCCTGCGCGAGAACCTGGGGAGCGAGCTGAACCGCCTGACGGCGCTCCTGCTCGAGATCTGCGAGGGTCGCCGGCGCCACCGCGACTACACCCGCCACGACTGCCACGAGGTGCTCCGGGCGCTCGTGATCTCGTTCCCGCGCTACCGCACGTACGTCCGCGCGGACGCCGGCGAGGTGGACCCGGAGGACGCCGTGACGATCGCCGGGGCGGTCGACGACACGATCGCCGCACGGCCCGACCTCGACCCGGACCTCGTCCGTTTCGTGGGTGACATCCTGGCGCTCCGCGTCGTGGGGCCCAGCGAGTCGGAGCTCGTCATGCGCTTCCAGCAGCTGACCGGCGCGGTCATGGCGAAGGGCGTCGAGGACACGGCCTTCTACCGCTACCACCGGCTCACCTCGCTCAACGAGGTCGGCGGGGACCCGGCGCGGTTCGGCGTGAGCGCGGCGGGCTTCCACCGCGCGAACCGGGCCAGGCTGGCGAGCACGCCGAACGCGATGCTGGCGACCAGCACCCACGACACCAAGCGGTCCGAGGACGTCCGCGCGCGGATCCACGTCCTCTCGGAGATGCCCCGGGATTGGGCCGCGGCGGTCGAGCGCTGGTCGGCCCGGCTCGCGCGCTGGCGCACGGCCGAGCTCCCCGACCGCAACGCCGAGTACCTCACGTACCAGACGCTGGTCGGGACGTGGCCGATCGAGCCGGACCGCCTGACCGCGTACCTGCGGAAGGCGATGCGCGAGGCCAAGGTCCACACGTCGTGGTCCGCGCCCGACGAGGCGTACGAGGCGGCGCTCACGTCGTTCGTCGAAGGGGCCCTCGGCGATCGCCGGTTCATCGCGGACCTCGAGGCGTTCCTCGTGCCCATCGTCGCCGCCGGGCGGGTCGGCTCCGTCGCCCAGACGCTCCTCAAGCTCACGGCCCCCGGCGTGCCCGACATCTACCAGGGCACCGACCTGTGGGACCTGAGCCTCGTCGACCCCGACAACCGTCGGCCGGTCGACTTCGAGCGGCGCGCCCGGATCCTCGATCTCCTGACCGGTGCGACGCCCGAGGTCGCGCTGCGGGAGCTGGACGAAGGGTGGCCGAAGCTCTGGACGATCGCGCGGACGCTCGACGTGCGCCGGCAGCATCCGGCCCTGTTCAACGCGAACGCCTCCTACCGGCCCCTGGTGTTCGCGGGCAGGCAGGCGCAGCGCGTCGTCGGGTACACGCGCGGAGGCGCGGTCGCGGTCGTGGTGCCGCGCCTGGTCCTCGGTCTCGGCGGCGCGGCCTGGGGCGACCCGAAGACGTGGGGGCGGACGAGCGTCACGCTCCCGGCCGGCACGTGGACCAACGTCCTCGGCGGCGGCGAGACGATCGAGGGCGGCCGGAACGTCCCAGTGGCGACGCTCCTCGCCCGGTTCCCGGTGGCGCTGCTCGTCCGGGCGGAGGTGACGGCATGAGCAACCCCCGGCCGCCCGCCGGGACGCCGCCGGTGGTCCGCGTCTGGGCGCCCGCCGCGCGGCAGGTCGAGATCGCGCTGGCGACGGGACATCGTGCGCTGGATCGCGCCGAAGGCGGCTGGTGGGCCGGGTCCTGGTCCGACGTCGTCGCGGGCACGGACTACCGCTTCGTGATCGACGGAGGCGCCCCCCTCCCCGATCCGCGCTCGGCGTGGCAGCCCGCCGGCGTCCACGGTCCGTCGCGGCTCGTCGACCACGCCACCGGCGGATGGACGGACGCGGACTGGCGGCCCGGACCGCTCTCGGACGCGGTGATCTACGAGCTCCACGTCGGCACGTTCAGCCCGGCGGGCACCTTCGACGGCGCCGCGGCCCGTCTCGATCACCTGCTCGAGCTCGGCATCACCCATGTCGAGCTGATGCCGGTCAACGCGTTCCCCGGCCGGCACGGCTGGGGCTACGACGGCGTCGCCCTGTTCGCGCCCCACGAGCCGTACGGCGGGCCGGACGGCCTCAAACGGCTCGTGGACGCCTGCCACGCGCGCGGCCTCGCCGTGCTCCTCGACGTCGTCTACAACCACTTCGGGCCGGACGGCAACTACGCGGGCGCCTACGGCCCGTACCAGACCGACCGATACCGGACGCCGTGGGGCGCCGCGGTCAACCTCGATGGCGCGGGCAGCGACGAGGTCCGCCGGTTCTTCATCGACAACGCGCTCGGCTGGCTGCGCGACTACCACGTCGACGGCCTCCGGATCGACGCCGTGCACGCCTTCGTCGACACGTCGGCGACCCACCTCCTCGAGCAGCTGGCGAGCGAGGTCCGCGCCCTGTCGCGCGAGGTCGGCCGCGACCTCGTCCTGATCGCGGAGAGCGACCTCAACGATCCGCGCCTGGTGCGTGCGCTCGACGCCGGCGGATACGGCGTCGACGCCACGTGGAGCGACGACCTCCACCACGCGATCCACGTCGCGCTGACCGGCGAGCGGATCGGCTACTACGAGGACTTCGTGGGCCTGCCCGACATCGCGCGGGCGATGGGCGAGGTGTACGTCTACGGCGGTCGCTACTCGCGCCATCGCGACCGGGTGCACGGGCGCGCCGCCGACGGGCTCGGGCCGGGGCAGTTCGTCGGCTTCAGCCAGAACCACGACCAGGTCGGCAACCGCGCCGTCGGGGAGCGGCTGGAGCACCTCGCCGGCCCCGACGCCGCGAGGGTCGCCGCCGCGCTCGTCCTGGCGGGTCCTTTCGTGCCGCTCCTGTTCCAGGGCGAGGAGTGGGCGGCCTCGACGCCGTTCCAGTACTTCACCGACCACGAGGACGCGGAGCTGGGACGTGCGGTCAGCGACGGTCGGCGCCGCGAGTTCGCATCGTTCGGCTGGGCGCCGGAGGACGTCCCGGATCCGCAGGACCCGGCGACGCTCGCCCGGTCCCGGCTCGACTGGTCGGAGCGCACGGCACCGGCCCACGCCGCGATGCTCGAGTGGTACCGCCGCCTCATCGCCCTGCGCCGCGAGCATCCCGGCCTCCGTGATGGCCGGCGCCCCGCCGTCCGCTCCGAGGCCGGAGCTGGCTGGATCGCCCTCGACCGCGACGGCATCTCGGTCCTCGCGAACCTCGGGAGCGGGCACGCCACGGTGCCATGGCCCGGCACGGACGCTGGCTCGGGGTGGCACGTCGCGGCGCGATCCACGGACGCCGTGGCGGTCGGCGCGGACGGGATGGTTCTCCCTGCCCTCACCGCGGCGATCGTCTCGCGCGACACCCTTGCCGGCCGCGGTTGACAGCCTCCGCGGACGTATCCTAGGGTCAGATCAGGCAGCGGACCCACCGATCTTCGTGTCCGGTCCGCGCTTCCACGCACCAGGCGGGAGGTCCCCATCTCGGATCACGCGCGCGCCAACGAGCCCACCACGAGCCGCGCAGGGATGCCCGCGGACGGCCGCCGACGGGCGATCATCGAGAGCATCACGCCGCAGGTCGACGGTGGCCGGTTCCCGGCCAAGCGCTACCTCGGCGACACCGTGGTCGTCGAGGCCGACGCGTTCGCCGACGGCCACGATGTGGTGACGGTCCGGCTCCGGCACCGCGCGCCCGGCGCGGCCGGCTGGACCGAGCTCCCGATGGAGTCGCTCGGCAACGACCGCTGGCGCGCCTCGTTCCGGGTCGAGGCCCTTGGCCGCCACGCGTACACCATCGCCGCCTGGGCGGATGGATGGGCCACCTGGCGCCGCGACCTCCGCAAGCGGCTCGATGCCGGGCAGGACGTCGGCGTCGACCTCCAGATCGGGGCGGCGCTCGTGGAGGGTACCGCGGCGCGCGCGACGGCGGCCGGCGCGAAGAAGGACGCGAAGGCGCTCGCCAGCTGGGCCGCCGCCTTGCGCACGGACCACCATCGCGGCGACCGTGCCGGCCGCGCCCTCGACGAGGTCCTCGACCGGCTCATGGACGCTCACCCCGACCGCGAGCACGAGGCGCTCCACGGGCCGGCGCTCGAGATCGCTGTGGAGCCGGAGCTGGCCCGATTCTCCACCTGGTACGAGCTGTTCCCGCGGTCCGCATCCCCCGACGCGGGACGGCATGGCAGATTCAGGGACGTGGTCGAGCGCCTCCCGTACATCGCCGACCTCGGGTTTGACATCCTCTATCTGCCGCCGATCCACCCGATCGGGACGACGTTCCGCAAGGGCCCCAACAACGTCACCGAGGCCGGCCCGGACGATCCAGGCGTCCCGTGGGCGATCGGCTCGCCCGACGGCGGGCATGACGCGGTCTACCCGCAGCTCGGCACGCTGGAGGATTTCCGCGCGCTGGTCGCCGCCGCCGAGGCGCGGGGCATCGCGGTCGCGCTCGACATCGCGTTCCAGGCCTCGCCCGATCACCCGTGGGTGACCGAGCATCCGACCTGGTTCCGGCAGCGCCCCGACGGCACGGTGCAGTACGCGGAGAACCCGCCCAAGAAGTACCAGGACATCTACCCTTTCGATTTCGAGTCCGAGGACTGGCCGGGGCTCTGGACGGCGCTCGATGGCGTCTTCCGCCACTGGATCGCGCAGGGCGTCCACGTCTTCCGGGTGGACAACCCGCACACCAAGGCGTTCGCGTTCTGGGAGTGGGTGATCGGGCGGATCAAGGCGGACCACCCCGAGACCATCTTCCTGGCGGAGGCCTTCACCCGGCCGCGGATCATGTATCGGCTGGGCAAGCTCGGCTTCACGCAGTCGTACACCTACTTCACGTGGCGGACGAACAAGGACGAGCTCGGCGAGTACCTCCTCGAGCTGTCCACGCCCCCCGTGTCGGACTTCTTCGGGCCCAACTTCTGGCCGAACACGCCCGACATCCTCCACGCGACCCTCCAGGAGGGCGGGCGGCCGATGTCCCAGGCGCGTTACGCGCTGGCCGCGATGGCGATGTCGAGCATCGGCATCTATGGCCCGACCTACGAGCTGGGCGTGAACACGCCGCGCGAGGCGGGCAGCGAGGAGTACCTCGACTCCGAGAAGTACCAGCGGCGGACCTGGAACCTCGACGACCCTTCGAGCATCGCCCCCTTCATCCGGCGGGTGAACGAGATCCGCCGCAGCCACCCGGCGCTCCAGCGGAACGGCGGCCTCGCGCTCCAGCCGATCGACGACGAGCAGCTGATCGCCTGGTCGAAGCGGACGGACGATCGCTCCGACCGCATCGTCACCATCGTCAGCCTCGACCCGGTCGGGGTGCGGCGGGCCACCCTCGAGCTTGAGACGTACGACCTGTGGCTGGATCCGGCGCGCTCGATCGAGGCTGAGGACCTGCTGACCGGCGAGATCGTCCGCTTCGACGGCGGCCGTCTCGTGGTCGAGATCGACCCGGCGACGATGCCGGCCAGGATCCTGCACATCCGCGAGCAGACCTGATGGCGACCACCCGCGCGGCGCGGAGCCAGGTCGTGGGTGACGAGGCGCTGTGGTACCGCGACGCGATCATCTACGAGGTGCCGGTCCGCGCCTATCGCGACGCGAACGGCGACGGGATCGGCGACTTCAAGGGCCTGACGGAGAAGCTCGACTACATCCGTGACCTCGGCGTCACGGCGATCTGGCTGCTGCCGTTCTACCCGTCCCCGCTTCGCGATGACGGCTATGACATCGCCGACTTCACCGCGGTCCACCCCTCCTACGGCACGCTGCGCGACGTGCGCGCGTTCATCCGGGCCGCGCACGCCCGCGGCCTGCGGGTGATCACCGAGCTGGTGTGCAACCACACCTCGGACCAGCACGCCTGGTTCCAGCGGGCGCGCCGGGCGAAGCCGGGCACGAGCGCGCGCGACTTCTATGTCTGGAGCGATGATCCAAACAAGTACGCCGACGCGCGGATCATCTTCACCGACACCGAGACCTCGAACTGGATGTGGGACCCGGTCGCCGGCGCCTACTACTGGCACCGGTTCTTCGCCCACCAGCCGGACCTCAACTACGACAACCCGGCCGTCCACACGGCGGTCCTGCGGGCCATGGACTTCTGGCTCTCGATGGGCGTGGACGGTCTCCGCCTCGACGCGATCCCCTACCTCTACGAGCGCGAGGGGACGAACTGCGAGAACCTGCCCGAGACGCACGCGTTCCTCAAGAAGCTGCGGGCCCACGTCGATCTCGAGTTCCCCGGCCGGATGCTGCTGGCCGAGGCGAACCAGTGGCCGGAGGACTCGGTCGCCTACTTCGGGGACGGCGACGAGTGCAACATGGCGTTCCACTTCCCGGTCATGCCGCGGATGTTCATGGCCATCCAGGCCGAGGACAGCCTGCCCATCGTCGACATCATGGAGCAGACGCCGGCCATCCCCGAGAACGCGCAATGGGCGATGTTCCTCCGCAACCACGACGAGCTGACGCTCGAGATGGTCACCGACGAAGAGCGCGACTACATGTATCGCGCCTATGCCAACGACCCGCGGATGCGGATCAACGTCGGGATCCGGCGCCGGCTGAGCCCGCTGCTCGGCAACAACCGCCGGCGGATCGAGCTCATGAACGGGCTCCTGTTCTCGCTGCCGGGCACCCCGGTCCTCTACTACGGCGACGAGATCGGGATGGGCGACAACCTCTTCGTCGGTGACCGCAACGGCGTCCGCACCCCGATGCAGTGGAACGGCGACCGGAACGCCGGCTTCTCGAGCGCGAACCGCCAGTCGCTCTACCTGCCGGTCATCGTCGACCCCGAGTATCACTACGAGACGGTGAACGTCGAGGTCCAGCAGGCGAACCCGCAGTCATTCCTGTGGTGGACGAAACGGCTCATCGACCTGCGCAAGCGCAATCCCGCCTTCAGTCGCGGGACGCTCGAGTTCCTCCACCCGGAGAACCACCACATCCTCGCCTTCGTCCGCCGCTACGAGGGCGAGGCGATCCTGGTCGTCGCGAACCTGTCGCGATTCGTCCAGCCGGTGGAGCTGGACCTGTCCGCGTTCGACGAGCACGTCCCGGTGGAGCTGATGGGCCGGGTCGAGTTCCCCCGCATCGGCGGGTTGCCGTACATCCTGACGCTCGGCCCGCACGCCTTCATGTGGTTCGCCCTCGAGCCTCCGGCGCAGGCGCCCGTGACGCCCGGCGAGCTGGCGATCCTGTCCCCGGCACGGACGCTCCTCGAGCTCCTGGACCGGGGTCGCGACGAGACCCTCACCCGGGTCCTGGCGCGCTGGATCCGCGACCGTCGCTGGTTCCGGAGCCGGACGCGGCGGATCAAGCGGATCGCCGTGAACGACGTGGTTCCGATCCCGGTCGGCGACCGCATGGCCGCCATCATGTTCGCGGAGGTCGCGTACACGGAGGGTGACCCGGAGCTCTACCTCCTTCCGGTCACCACGATGCCGGCCGATGCGGCCGAGGGCCTGCTCGACGCCAGCCCGCATGCGGCGATCGCCCGCATCGCCTCGCCGGAGGACGGCCGGCCGGGGGATCTCCTCGTCGACGCGACCTTCGTGCCTGCCTTCATGACCGCGCTCCTCGACGCGATCGGTTCGAAGAAGCGCCTGCGCGGGCGCGCCGGCGAGCTGGTCGGCCGGCCGGAGAAGGCGTTCCAAACGATCGTGGGCACCGACCGGGCGGCCCTCGCGCCCAACCCCATCCGGGGCGAGCAGAGCAACAGCTCCATCATCTTCGGTGAGCGGGCGATCCTCAAGCTCTACCGGGTCACGCAGCCGGGGATCAACCCCGACCTCGAGATCGGGCGCGCCCTGGCCCGGCACGGGTACGAGCAGACGCCCGCGATCGCGGGTGCGATGGAGTACCGGCCCGATGGCGGGACGTCGATGACGGCGGCCCTCGTCAACGCCTTCGTCCCGAACCAGGGCAACCTGTTCGTCCACACGCTCGAGATGCTCCGCGGCTTCTTCGAACGCGCGGCGACCGAGCCACGGCCGGCCGCCGGCGAGGGCGTCGACATCGCGAGCCTCATCGCCGCCTCGGGCGAGTCGCCGCCCGACGACGTCCACGAAGCGATCGGCGGCTACCTCGAGACGGCCCGCCTGGCCGGGTTGCGGACCGGCGAGCTGCATGCGACGCTCGCCGGCGTGGCCGGCGACCCCGCCTTCGACCCCGAGCCCTTCAGCGAGCTGTACCAGCGCTCGCTCTACCAGTCGGTCGGCGCGTCGATCAAGCGCGCGCTGGACCTCCTGGCCCGCCGCCGGGCAGACCTCCCGCCGGGTGCCGCGGCCGACGCCGGGCTCGTCCTCGAGCGACGGGACGCCATCGAGGCGCGCCTCCGCGTCCTGCTCGGCCACAAGCTGGGCGGGAAGCGGATCCGGACGCACGGCGACCTCCACGCCGAGCAGGTCCTTCACACCGGCCGGGATCTCGTCATCATCGACTTCGAGGGCGAGCCGGCCAAGTCGCTCAGCGAGCGGCGCCTGAAGCGCTCACCGCTGCGCGATGTCGCCGGCATGCTCCGCTCGTTCCACTACGCGAGCTACGGATCGCTCCTGCGGCCCGAGATGGGCGCGGAGATCCGCCCGGAGGATGTCGACGCGCTCGACGGGTGGGTCCGGACCTGGAACCGCTGGGTCGGCGCGGCGTTCCTGGCCGGCTACCGCGAGGTCACCGGCGGCGCGGCGTTCCTGCCGTCCGACGACGCCGACTGGGCCGCCCTCCTCGACGTGTTCCTCCTCGAGAAGGCCTGCTACGAGCTGACCTACGAGCTGAACAACCGACCGGGCTGGGTCGCCATCCCGATCCGGGGCATCCTCCAGCTCCTGGGCGGATGAGGCCCCTCGCGGCGCGGCGCACCGGCCGGCCCGGCTGCCCGGGCTCCTGGCAGGACGAGGTCGACGGAGGATCGGGGGTGACGCCGGTCACCCCCGGTGTGCCGCGCGCTACGCGCCGGCGATGGGATGCTCGAGGGCCGCAGTAACGGCATCGGCCACGTCGTCCGGGACGCCGCGCCCCACGATGCGCAGGTACGCCTCCTCCTCGGCCAGGTGGACCTTGAGCAGGGCGTACAGGCTGAACAGGACCCGGCGGAGGGCGAGCGTCCGCCCGAGGGTGACCGTGCCGGCGTCCTTGTCGACGAGGGCCGCGAACTCTGCGACCAGCTCCCGGATGCGGGCGTGCTCGCGGCGCATCGGCGCCATGGAGTGGCGGTTCTGGAACATCCGCTCCAGCTGCGGGTAGAGGGCGCGCTCGGCGGCCTCCATGTGCGGCAGCAGGGTGCCGCTGAAGAATCCGCGCGTCTCGCCGATGCTGGCGAGCGCCGCCGCGGGCGACGCGGTGAGGAGCGCGTCGGCCATGGCCGGGATGGCGTTGACGCGCTCCAGCAGGCGCTGGTGGTGCTCGTGCGCGGCCTCGGGGAGGGACTGCGTGGTCATGGCTCAGGCTCCTTTCACGGGCTGGCGCGACAGGGCGACGAAGAACAGGGCAACGGGCCGGTACACCGCGTGCGCGAGCTTCATGAACGGCGCGAGGAGCACGAGCTCCAGCGCGACGGCGACGTGGACCAGGAACAGCCAGTAGCCCCAGACGGGGGCGCTGGGCAGGTACAGCGCAAGCTCGATGGCGAAGCCGGTCACGGCGGTCACCCACAGCAGCGCCAGCAGCAGCCAGTCGGCCACCGACGACGTCTTCACGCTGCGGCTCGCCGCGCGGTAGCGGTCAACGATGAGGACCGTGGCGCCGTAGACCAGCGCCGCGCCGGCCACGGTGCCCAGGAGGCGGACCGGGTACCAGATCGGCACCGGCGTCCCGGTCTCCTTGATGCCCAGCAGCGCCAGGCCGTAGTCCAGACCGGTGGCCGCGAGCAGCCCCAGGAACCCCCACACGACCAGCGCGTGGACGAGCCAGCGGCGGCGGTACCACGGGACGGCCATCGCGGCGGCATCGGTCTCGCACTCCTCGCGGAAGCGGACCTGGCCCAGCGACTCGCGGCCCACGGCGGACCACAGGGCACGGCCCGTGCGCGCGAGCGCGGCACGTGAGCCCAGGACCGAGCCCACGCTCTCGCCCTCGCGCCGCGCGATCCCGCGGGCCATGGATCCGATGCCCACGAGGCCGGCAAGCACGACGAGGATCATCACGACGATCCCCATGGTGTGGATCAGCTCGGACGGGATCCACTCGAAGATCGCGAGGGTCTCGCCGTTCATGGGCCCGTGGGCCGCGTACATGAAGGCGGCGAAGAACACCGCCAGGAGCACGGCCACGACCGTCGCGAGGATGGGGCTCGTATACAGCGTGCGGGCGAGACGCGTCCGGTCGTAGGAGGCGATGGCATAGCGCCGTGTCGCCGCCATGAACTCGGACGGGTCCGCCTGGGTCGGGCAGCTCTCGGCGCACTCGCCGCACTGATAGCACGACCAGAGCTCCTTGGAGCCCAGGAGCGCGTCCTTCATGCCCAGCTGGGCGTAGCGGATGATCCGGCGCGGGAACGTGCCGTCGGTCTGCGCCATGGGACAGATCGCGGAGCACGTGCCGCACGAGAAGCAGGCGCTGATATCGGTGGCGCCGTACCGCTGGATGTCCGGGTACAGGCCCAGGTCCAGGCTGGCCGGGGTCGGCACGGCCGGGACCGCGGGGGCGGGAACGGTGGTCGCGGTCATCAGGACACCCGCCCGGAGGCTTCGTACAGGAAGTAGCCGTCGTCGTCGGAGCCCTTGATCTCGGCGAGCCACCCGTAGCGGCGCAGGCCCATCACCCAGAAGACGGTCTCGTGGGCGGGGGCGCCGATGGCCTCGGCGATCTGGGGCACGGTGAGGGGGCCGGCGGCGAGGGCGGCGAGGATCCGGGGGCGCATCACGGGCTCCTCCCGGATCACCTCGCGGACGTCCCGGTTGAGGACAGGCATCAGACGGGCACCTCCACGAGGGCATCGATCATCGAGGTGATCTCGGCATTCGTATAGCCGAGCAGGTCGATCGCGTTCTCGGGGCAGATCGGCACGCAGCCGCCGCACCCCTTGCAGCCGGTGGGGCTGATGACCGCGAAGTGGCGGTCGCCCTCCTCGGCCATGGAGATCGCGTCGTAGGGACACGCCGTGAGGCAGTCGCCGCAGGCGGTGCAGGCGTCGGGCTCGACGATCGCGACCAGCGGGTCGAGCTCCGTGTAGCCCTTCTTGAGGACCGAGGCGCTCTGGGTCACGGCGGCCAGGCCGCTCATCACGCTCTCGCCCGAGGTCTTGGGGCCCTGGCAGGCACCGGCGATCAGCACGCCGTCCACCACGGTCTCCACGGGGCGGAGCTTGGGGTGGATCTCGTTGAAGAAGCCGTCGCTGCCGGCGGGCAGCTTGAGCACGTCCACGAGGCCCTGGTTCTCGCGCGGGACCATGCCCGTGACGAGAACCACGAGGTCGGCCGGGATGGCCAGCTGCTCGCGATCGGTGAGCAGGTCGCGGACGGTGACCGTGAGGCGACCGTCGGGACCCGTCGCGATGGCCGGTGGCTCCTCGTTGTCGAACTTGAGGAAGACCGAGCCCTTGTCGCGGGCCTCCGTGTACAGCGGCTCGAACTTGCCGTACGTCCGCATGTCCCGGTAGAGGTGGAACTGGCGGATGGACGGGTCCAGGCCGGAGACCTCCACGGCCGTCTGCACGGTGGCCGCGCAGCAGAACCGCGAGCAGTACGCGTTGGCGCAGCCCGCGGTGTTGCGGCTGCCCACGCAGTACACATAGGCGACGCTGCGGACCGGCCGGTCGCGCCAGGTGAGCGCCTGCCCCGCCGAGCCGTCAACGAGCGTCTTGAACTCGCTGAGCGTGACGACGCCCTCGATGCCGTAGCCCAGCTCGCCGTCCTCGGGGCGGTACTCGTCGAAGCCCGTGGCGACGACGATGGAGCCCACGGTCACGTCGATGGTCCCGGCACCCTCCCCGCCGATGCGGAGCGTGACCCGGTAGTTGCCGAAGCCGCCGGCCTTGCCGACCAGCTCCGCGCTGGTGAGCACGGTGATCGCCGGGCGCTTGCGGACAGCGGCCACCAGGCCGTCGATCAGCTCGCTGCCGCGCCGATCGTGCGGGAACATCGGGCCAAAGCCCTTGACCCAGCCGCCGAGCTCCAGCTCTCGCTCGATGAGCGTCACCTTGAGGCCGATGTCGGCAAGGCCCACGGCGGCGCGCAGCCCCGCGATCCCACCGCCGATGACAAGCGTGTGCGGGGTCGTCTCGACGACCAGCGGCACGAGCGGGACCGTGTGGCGGGTCCGGCCGATGCCGGCCTCGACGAGGGCCGTGGCCTTGGCCGTGGCCCCCTCGTGGTCGTCCGTGTGGACCCAGGAGCACTGCTCCCGGATGTTGACCTGCGTGTACTCGTACGGGTTCAGGCCCGCGCGGGCCGCGACGCCGCGGAACGTGTAGGTGTGCAGCTTGGGCGAGCAGGACGCGACGACGAGGCCGTCGAGCTCGTTCGCCTGGATGTCGGCCACGATGTCCTGCTGGGTGGCATCCGAGCAGGTGAACATCGCGGTCTTCGCGACGATGACGTCGCCGTTGTCGCGGATGTCCTCGATGACCTTCTCGACGTCGACATAGTCGGAGATGTTGCCGCCGCAGTGGCAGACATAGACCCCGATGCGCCGTGCGCCGTTTGCCTCGGGGGCGGGGGTCAGGACCGTCTCGTCGCTCATGCCGGCACCATCTCGATCTGCGGCAGCGGCTTGCTCCGCTCCAGGTGCGCCGCGACCTGGGCCACGGCGGCGCCGGCGTGGAGGATGGAGTCCGCGATGTCCTTGGCGCCCGACGCGGCTCCCGCCACGTAGACGCCCGGGATGGTGGTCTGGCCCGGGTTCACGTCCTCCTCCGGCTCGTCCACCCACTGCCACGTGTCCGTGCCCAGCTCGCCCACGTTGAACAGCTTCTCGGCGTCGTGATTGGGCTGGACCCCGACCGCGAGCACCACGAGGTCGTACTCGGCCTTCGTGATCGCCCCGCCGCCCTCGATGTCCTCGTAGGTGAGGACCAGGTTCCCTTCCGGGGTCTCCTCGACGTCGGCGACGCGGCCCTTCACGTAGATGGCGCCCATCGACTTCGCCTGCTCGTAGAACTCGTCGTAGCGTTTGCCCGGGGCCCGGATGTCCATGTAGTGGACCGTCACGTCGGCCAGGGGCAGGGCGCCCATGAGCAGCTGGTTCTGCTTGATCGAGTACATGCAGCAGAACCGCGAGCAGAGCGGGTTGCCGACGGTCTCGTCGCGCGACCCCGTGCACAGGATGTAGGCGATCCGCTCGGGGATCTTGCCGTCGCCCGGCCTCAGGATCGTGTTGAAGGGCCGCGTGGGGGCGAGGAGCCGGTCCATCTGCATGCCCGTGATCACATTCTGGAAGCGCCCGAACCCGTACTCGGGCTTGAGGTCCGCGGCGAACAGCTTGAAGCCCGTGGACACGACCACCGCACCGACCCGGACATCGATCTGCTCGTCACGCGCGCGCAGGTCGATGCACCCGTCGACGGGGCAGGCGCTCACGCACTCGTTGCACTCGGAGCAGACGGCGCAGTCGATGCACCGGCCGGATGCCCGGCGGGCCTCCGCCTCGGTGAGCGGCGCCTCGACCTCGTGGAAGTCCGTGGGCGCCGGCAGGAGCTCCATGCCGTCGGGCGTGGGCGCGGACGCCGTGTACGCCTTCTGGCGCGCGAGCACCTGCTCCTTGTCGACCACGGGGAGCCGCGTGTCCCAGTCGTCGAACGCGCGGCCGGAGAGCCAGGCGTCGATCTGGTGGGCGGCCTTGCGGCCCTCCCCCACGGCCCGGGTGATGTCCGTGGGCCCGTGGACGGCGTCGCCCGCGGCGAACACGTGCGGGACGACGGTCTGACAGGTCGCCCTGTCGCTGACGAGCCGGCCGTTGGGATGGACCGCGACCCGGTCGCCGAAGGCGGTCGTGTCGGGCCGCATGCCGATGGCGGCGATGATGAGGTCGGCGTCGAGGGTGACCGAGGAGCCCGGGACGGGCTCGACGGACTTGCGGCCGGACGCGTCCGGCGCGCCGAGGCGCATCTCGGTGCAGCGGAGCCCCGCGACGGCGCCCTCGCTGTCGCCCATGACCTCGGCCGGGGCGACGAGGAGGTGGAACGCCACCCCCTCCTTCTCCGCGTCAACCGACTCCACGTGGTGGGCTGGCATCTCCTCGCGCGAGCGGCGGTAGGCCACGGTCACCGTGGCGGCGCCCAGGCGACGGGCCGTGCGGGCCGCGTCCATGGCGACGTTGCCGCCGCCGACGACGATGACGCGCCTGCCGGCGACCTCGAGCGGCTCGCCGAGCTTGACCTTGCGCAGGAAGTCGGTGCCGCCCAGCACGCCCAGGCGGTCCTCGCCGGGCACGCCGAGGCTCGTGGACCGGTGGGTGCCGGTGGCGACCAGCACCGCGTCGAAGCCCTCGTCCTTGAGCGCCGCCGGGTCCGTGACCGGCGTGTTGACGGCGATCTCGACGCCGAGACCGGTGACGTTCTCGATGTCGCGCTCCACCACGGCCTCGGGGAGGCGGTAGCTCGGGATGCCGAGGCGGAGGAACCCGCCGGCGACCGGCGCGGCCTCGTGGATCTTCACCGCGTAGCCCAGGCGGGCCAGCTGCCAGGCGGCGGTCAGGCCCGTGGGGCCGGAGCCGACGATCGCGACGCGGCGCCCGTTGGGCTCGGGGAGCTCGATGCCGTTGCCGGCGCCCGACACGTCGTGCGCGTCGGAGGCGAACCGCTTGAGCCGACGGATCGGGAGCGTGCCCTCGAGGGAGCCGCGGGTGCACTCGCCCTCGCACGGGGCGTAGCAGGCGCGCCCTAGCGTGCCCACGAGGGGCGTCGCCTCCAGCACGAGCCGGTACGCCTCCTCGTCGAGGCCGCTGCGGATCAGGCTGACGTAGCCGTGCGCCTGGATCCCGGCCGGGCAGGCGAAGGAGCAGGGCGAGGAGCCCTGGCGGTCGATGACTGCCTTCTTGGGCACGGCCTGGGGGAACGTGATGTGGGCCGCGCGCCGCGCGACCAGGTCCGCGTTGAACTGGTCGGGGACCGCGACCGTGCACGCGGTCTCGCACTTCTGGCAGCCCGTGCAGGCATCGATGTCCACGAAGCGCGCCTGGCGCGTGACCTTGGCGGTGAAGGTGCCGTCGGCCGCGGACCGGATCTGGTCGACGTGGCTGTAGGTGTACGGCGTGATGTTGTCGTGGTGGATCGTCGACGCCATCTTGGGCGTCGAGATGCAGGACGCGCAGTCGAGCGTGGGGAAGACCTTGGACAGCAGGATCATCTTCCCGCCGACGCTGGCCTCCTTCTCCACGAGCAGGACCTTGTAGCCCATGTCGCCGAGCTTGAGGGCGGACTCCATGCCGCCGATTCCGGCGCCCACGACGAGCACGTCGTAGTCGAGCGCGGCCGGGGCGTCGTCGCGGGTGGCGCAGGTGTCGGTCATCGTGGTCACTCCGCGGCCTTCGCCGGACCCATGGCCACCAGGGCGGTCGCGAAGGTCGTCATGTGCTTGGTGAACGGCTCGGAGCAGACGGAGCAGATGGCCGCCATGCGGACCCGGTTGCCGTCGATCCCCCGCTCCTTCATGCCCTTCTGGGCCTCCGCCATGATCCGACTCGAGCGCTTCGCGCAGTCGTGGAGATAGGCGCACTCGTCGCCGTCGGAGGCCACGAACACGCCGTCGAACCCGGATTCGAGGGCGTGCAGGATCCAGGATGGGCGGATGCCGCTCGTGCACGGGAGCCCGATGACGTTCACGCCGGGCGAGTAGTGCATGTGGGCGCTGCCGGCGAGGTCGATGCCGGGGTCACTGATGTTGTTGGTGGAGAACACGAGAATCCGCGGGACGAAGGTGTCCCCGGGTGCGCGTGGCTCCGTCGCGACGGGTACGGTCATCGACGCCTGGCTCCTGCGCGGAAGGGTGCCGTCGCGACGCGGTCCGTGGAGGCGCGCCGCGACGGGATTGGGGTCAGTTGGCTACTTGCGGCGGGTGACGAAGACGCGGTCGTAGCCTTCGGCCGCGAGCACGCCCATAAACTCGTGGCCGACCTTGCCGGACCACGCGCCGATGTCGGACTTGGTCCCGGGATCCGTCGACCAGATCTCGATGACGGAGCCGACAGGGACGGTCCCCATGCCCTTCTTGGCCTCGAGGAGCGGGCCGGGGCAGGCGGCGCCGCGGGCGTCGATGACCTTCTCGGCGGTGATGGTCTGGAGCTCTTCGGCGGTTGCGGTCATGTGGGGGTTCTCCTAGTACACGAGTGCGTTGGTGGCGGACGTGATCTCAGCGATGAAGCGGCCGGCCGCGACCACCTCCGCGCCGGCGACGAGGTCGTCGGGCGCGATGCCGCGGCTCTTGAGGCAGGGGCCGCAGACGAGGAGCGTGGCGCCCAGCTCGCGGACGTCGTCGAGCAGCTTGGCGAGGGGCGGGAAGCCCGGATCGGCGATCGTCGCGGCGACGCCCTCCTTCAGGACCTCGACGCCGTCGCCCTGGAACCCCATGACGACCGCGACGTCGGATGCCAGCGCGGCGCCGGCCATGACGAACGGGATGGTGGCCAGCTCGGGCTCGGACGGGCCGCGCGTGACCATGAAGACCAGCTTTTCGGGCTTGTCGGTATCGACCATGGCGATGCTCCCTGCCTAGATGAAGACCAGTTGGCCGCCTTCGGCAGCCAGCAGGAAGGTGGCGATCCCGCCCGACGCGTCCACGATGGGGTCGAGGCTGGTCTCGTCGATGCCCAGCACGTCCAGGGATCCGGAGCAGGCGAGGATCGTCATCTCGCCCAGCTCCTTGGCCATGCGGAAGGTCTCCAGCCAGGGGATGGACTTGGTCCCGTTCACCGGGCGGCTGGCGCCATCGGCGTTCGAGTCCCAGGCGAGCCCGTGGCTCTCCTCGATCCGCACCGTCCGGAACGCGTCGAGGGCCCAGTACTGCAGGAGGATGTTCACGGGCCGGTCCATGGCCGCGGCACCCGCCGCGAGCGTGGCGGCGGCGTGCAGCTTGTCGGCCGTCCCGGAGAACAGGACCAGGTTGAGAGTGTCGCTCATCGGTGGGTCACCTGCGGCTTGAGGTCCCTCGGCCGCGTGTCCTCCTCCGCGGCCGCGATGCTGCCGAGCGCCGAGAGGCGCCGGACGATCACGTTCCGCATCAGGTTGCAGGCGGCGAGGATCTCGGGATCGGCGATTTGGTAGCGGACAGCGCGGCCGTCGCGCGTGGCGTCCACCAGGCCGGCGGCCCGCATGGCGGCGAGGTTCTGGGAGACCGCCGTCTGCGGAAGGGCCAGTTGCAGCGCGAGCTCGCGCACCTCGAGCGGCCCGTGGCCGAGGAGGTGGACGATCCGGAGCCGGTGGGTACCGGCCAGCGCCCGGATGAGGCCGACCTGGATCCGGTCGATCTCGGTGGCGGGGTCGAAGGGTGACCTCACGGTGGGCTCATACATGTCATGCATATCTATATGTTTTCAGCATATATAAGCCTTGGGCCGTCTGTCACGACGTGGCGGGACGGGCGGCACGGGTCATCCGGGACGGGCACGAGGTTCCGGCCCGGGCCGGCGCGGCGGGCGGGGCTCGCGAAGCGCGGGGGGTCAGCGATCGCTGGATCGGGACAACCAGCGTCAGCCCGACCCTCCGGGTGACCCCGATCCGCGTCAGTTGACCAGCGCGCGCTTGGGGCGGTCGGGGTCCGGTGGCCCGAAGCGGGCAGCGAGCTCGTCGTCGAGGTGGTCCGCGAGGTTGCCCAGCTGGACGCAGGCGAACGCCACCTGGTCGGGTGTGAGGCCCACGCCGGTCAGCTCCATCGCCACGATCACCCCGCGGTGGCCCCAGAACAGCCGGCCGAACAGGATCCGCCGGTTGGCCTCGTTGATCGCCTCGAGCAGGGGCAGCGTGAGGTCCACCCCATCGAGCACGGGCGCGAACAGCTGGACCAGCGGCGGTGCGCCGGCCACGGCGCGCACGTACATGAGGACGTTCCCGACCCGGACCGGGATGTCGCCGTCCGCGTCGCGGATGAGGTCGGGCAGCCCGAGGAAGGACTTGAGCGCCTCCTCGAGGCGACGGTTGAGCGCGACCAGCGCGGGTGACGGCCCCTGCCCGTCCTCGTCGTCGCCGAGGCGCCGCGGCACGCGCTGCGCCCGGATCCCGAGATCGAGGCGCGGCAGGCGTCCCTCGAACGCCGGCGCGGCGCGCTGCAGGGAGCGCAGCTGCCCGGGCGACGCGACCCCGAACACGTCGCGCAGCGTCCGCACGGCGAGCGACGCGATCTCCGCCCACGGCGCCGGGATGGGCCACTCCCGGTGGAAGTTGCGGTCGTCCTCGCCCTCGCCGAGCGGCCACTGCCAGCCGAGCCGGCCGAGCCGGTCCTCGGCGTCCGGCGTCAGAGCGTGGGCCGGCGCGAGGTAGCGGTTGGACGACGCCTCGACCCGCAGCCCAGGCGGCCCGAAATTGAGGAACTGGACGTAGGGGGCCGTGCCGCCGGGCGCATGGGCGGCGAGCGAGAGGATCAGGAAGGTGTCCGGGCGCAGGCGTTCCAGCGCGGACGCCAGGCGGGCCTCGAGCTCGTCCCAGCCCGGCTCCTCGCGCGTGCGTCGGCCTGCCATGCCTCGCGCCGCTCCCGTGATCAGCCGGCCGGCGGGCGGGGCAGCGCCACCCACTGCAGGTACAGGGCGTCGAACTCCGCCACCAGCCGCCCGCGCTCCTTCATGACGGCCGCCCACTCGTCCAGGGCCTCCCAGCCGGCGGGCGTGAGCTCGTAGTCGCGGCGTGCGGGGCCCGACCCGGTGCTCCACGCGGACCTGACCTGGCCCGCCCGCTCCAGGTCCCGGAGCGTCCGGTAGACCTGGCCGACATCGACCGGGCCGTTGGTGACCCCGAGGCCCGCGAGCTCGCCCACGATGCCGTAGCCGTGGGCGGAGCCGTTGGCGAGGAAGGCGAGCACGAACGGCTCCATCCAGCGATGGTGCGAACCGACCTGCGCCCAGCCGCGGTGGACGGGCGCCCCGCCTGCGTCACGACCGGATGCGATGCCCAGCACGGAGCCGGGCGACGCCTCGACGGGTTCAGGCGACGTCGTCGGCTCCTGCGGGGCGCCGGGTCCAGGCTCGGTCCCGGTCGCCGGCGTGGACTGCTGGCGCGGCTCATGCATGTGCCGGGAGCATACGGGGTGGCGCGGCGTGGCGGTATCCCGCGGTGCTCACCATCCGCCGCCGGAACGCCCAGCGACGGGCCATCGGGGCGCGCCAGGCTCGGCCCATGGCCGCGCCCGAGCGCACCGACTCGAGCGCGATGCCCACCGCGAGCGGCGTGAACCCGATGCTCAGCCTGATGGCGCTCGCCCGCCGGACCGCGACCCGGATGGCCGCGGCCCCCTGGATCAGCCGACAGGTCGGGCGGCACCGAGGCCGAGCGCCGCGCGGAATCATGACCGGGAGCGGCCGCCCCAGGGCGTCCTCGAGCAGCATGCGCCGGCGGACGAGCCCCTCGGCGGCGTGCTCGGACTCGGGCATCGGCAGCCCGCCGTTGCGGTCGCTGAACACGACCTCCGGGTGCACCTCGATCACGAGCGGACCCGGCCCGTCCGGGTCCTGGAGCGCGGGCGCCATGGCCGTGTCCACCTCGGCGATCTTGGGCAGCAGGGCGAACGACTGCTGGCTGAGGCCCAGCGCAGGGCGACGCGGGTCGTCGAAGCCGTCGAGGTCGCAGGCGGGACGGGCGCACGGCTCCGGACGGACCCTTGCACCGCGGGTGGCACCCGCCCACCCTCGAGTGCGGCAGGCCCATGCACACGGAGGATTCATGCGACCAGACGCCTCGGGCCCGCTCGGGGATGGTTCCGCGACGATCCCGGCCGCGAGCCTGCGGGTCCTCGCCGCCTGGGCGGACACGTTCGCGGCACCGACCCCGACCGGCCGGTGGCTGGGCGGCGAGCCCGGCCCCGACGGGACGATCGGGATGCCCCGGTACGAGGGTTCCGCGGAGATCCGGCGCTTCGTCGCCGAGATGACCGGGACCGGGCTCGTGCGGCCGATCGACTGGATGGCGTGGGCCGCCACGCCCGGGGCGCAGCGGCTGATCCGCGACCCGGCGGAGATCGCCCACGCGACGCACGACGAGCTCATCGCCTTGCTGACCACGATCATCCGCGGCGAGCGCTTCAGCGACGGGGAGATCGCGGCCGCGTACGAGCGTGGAACCCTGCTCGCGATCGCCGAGCGCGCGCGGGCGCTCCTCGGCACAGAGCCCGGGCAGCCATCCGGATCGCCCTCGACGTCTCCACGTCACGGGGCCGCGCCCAGCGAGACCCGCGGCGACGGTGCTTGACGCCGGCCCTCGGAACGCGCACCCTCCCGGCAAACGCCGTGCGGGCGGGCCGGAGATGGGCCGGACCGCAGGAGGTGACCGCGCGGCCCCCGGAGGTACTCGATGCCGCGCGTCCTGGCGATCCTGTTCGTGGCCCTCGCCCTTGTCGTTGCCGCCTGCGGGGATGGTGGGGGTGGCGACTCGGCGGGGACCGGCGCCGCGGCCAGCCACCCCGGCGCGGCCCCGGTCGCCAACGGCGACACGCCGCCGGGCAGCACGGTGTTCTTCGGGTCGGCGTACGACCCGACGACCTTCGCCGTGGCGGACAAGGTGTCCCGGATCAAGGTCGGCGACACGGTGGTTGCCGTGGGCAAGGCCCTGGCCCCAGTGGACGGCAGCGGCGTGCAGCTCAAGCTCGAGGAAGGGGGCAGGGCGAAGCCGGCCCGCGCCCCCGACGCGATGGACAACCCCGGCAGCGCGTCGTTCTTCGCGTCCGATCTCAGCGGCGACGGGCTGACCCCCGGCACCTGGATCGTGTCGTTCGTGAACCCCCAGGGGCGCGTGCTCGCGTCGGGCTTCCTGTCGGTCGCACCCTGACCAGTTGACGCGCGGGGCGATCACCGGCATCGTTCCGCCCATGGCGTCCTTCCGGCTCTCCTGCGCGTGTCCTCGGCGGCGATAACGCCGCCAGTTCCAGCGCGCTCCGCGTCCCGCGCCTGAGCCCCCCGTCCTCGCGCCGCCCGTCACGCGCCCCCGGCCTCGCGCCGAAGGCCCTACGCGCCCCGCCTGCGTTCGCGGCGACCCGCGGGACCACCCCCCTGCCCCGCCAATCCCCCGTACCCGGTGCCCTGCCCATGTCCTCGCGTCGAACCCCGCCGCACACCTACGAAGCCGACGCCCACCCGGCCGACCTGGCCGCCCTCGCCGCCCACATCGCGGAGGACGAGGCCACCATGTTCCGCAGGTTCCCCGATCGCGATGCGGTCGGGGCGTTCGCGGACGGCATCGTCTCGCTGCTGTTCCCGGACGGCCGTGACGCGCCCCGTACCCCCGCGGGCATCCACGCCGAGCTGGAGGCCCGCTGCCGTGCCCTCGTCCCGCTGCTCGCCCCCCTGCGGGACGCGCTCCCGGACGCCCCGGAGGCCCTCTCCCACGCGTTCCATGCCAGCCTGCCCGCCATCCACGAGCAGCTGACCCAGGACGCGGAGGCCATCGAGGCCGGTGACCCCGCGGCGCACGGAACCATGGAGGTCGTCCTCGCCTACCCCGGGTTCCTCGCCCTCGCGTTCTACCGGATCGCCAACGCCCTCCACCGCCAGGGCATCTCCCTGGTGCCGCGGATGATCAGCGAGATCGCCCACAGCCGGACCGGCGCCGACATCCACCCGGCAGCCCGCATCGGGCGCAGCTGCTGCATCGACCACGGGACGGGCCTCGTCATCGGCGAGACGGCCGTGATCGGCGACAACGTCAAGCTCTACCAGGGCGTGACCCTCGGCGCGCTGTCCGTGAGCAAGACGTTCTCGGGCACGAAGCGCCATCCCACCATCGAGGACCGCGTGGTCATCTACGCCAACGCGACCGTCCTCGGCGGCGACACCATCGTGGGCGCCGACTCGGTCATCGGCGGTAACGTCTGGCTGACCCACTCCGTGCCCCCGGACTCGCTCGTCTACCACCAGAGCCAGGTCCGGGTGCGGACGGTGGCCGAGGTGGCCGATCCCATCGACTTCGTGATCTGAAAGGAAGCGTCCCGTGCCCCTCAGCTCCATCCTCGAGGCGATCGGCAATACGCCGCACGTCCGAATCAATACCCTGTTCGACCCGCGCGTCTCGGTCTGGGCGAAGCTCGAGCGCCAGAACCCCGGTGGCAGCATCAAGGACCGCATCGCCCTGGCCATGGTCGAGGACGCCGAGGCTCGCGGCGTGCTCAAGGCCGGCTCGGTGATCATCGAGCCCACCTCGGGCAACACGGGGATCGGCCTCGCGCTGGTCGCGGCCGTCAAGGGCTACCGGCTGATCCTGGTCATGCCGGAGTCGATGTCGGTCGAGCGCCGCAAGCTGATGCTGCTCTACGGGGCGGAGCTCGACCTCACCCCGCGCGAGCTGGGCATGAAGGGCGCCATCGCCCGGGCGAAGGAGATCGCGGACCAGACGCCCGGCGCCTGGATCCCGATGCAGTTCGACAACCCGGCCAACGTCGACGCCCACCGGCGCACGACGGCCGAGGAGATCGCGCGCGACTTCCCGGACGGCCTGGACTACATCGTCACCGGCGTCGGCACCGGCGGCCACATCACGGGCGTGGCGGAGGTCCTCAAGCCGCGCTGGTCGAACCTGAAGGTCTACGCCGTGGAGCCCACGCTCTCGCCGGTGCTCTCGGGCGGCGTGCACGCGCCGCACCCGATCCAGGGGATTGGCGCCGGGTTCATCCCGGGCGTCATGCGCCCCGAGCTGCTCGACGGGATCCTCCAGGTGGCCGCGGCCGACGCATTCGACTATGCGCGACGGGCGGCGAGCCGGGAGGGTCTGCTCGTCGGGATCTCGTCCGGCGCGTCGCTGGCCGCGGTGGCCCAGCTCATCCCGGAGGTGCCGGACGGCTCCCGGATCCTCGCGTTCACCTACGACACCGGCGAGCGGTACCTCTCGGTGGAGCAGCTCTTCGGCTAGCGCGGCGCGCGCGCGGCGCACCGGTCGTCGCGCGCCGCCACGGGTGGCGCCCCCCCGATCGTGGGGGGCCGTGACCCCACCGGGACTTTTGGCGGCGGGACCCCTACGACGGTCACGTGGCGCGTCGGCGCACCGAGGACGACGATCTGGGCGTACCGAGTCCCGCACGCTCACCACCGGGGCCCAACGGTGACGTGCCCGATCTGAGGGAGTTGCACGCGTGAACGCGCCCGGAATCCCCGAGCCTGAAGGCTGGGAGGACCCGCTCACCGGCCTGGAGGGCCCCGATTTCTGGCGCCGCGCCCTCGTGTCCGAGGTGGCCCGCAGCGCCCGCTATCGGCGGCCGCTCACCGTCGTCATCGTGGAGCTCGAGGGCGTCGCCTCGCTGGGCGACACCTGGGGCATGGCCGTGGCCCGCCACGCCGTCCGCGAGGCCGCCCAGTGCGTCCGCCGGGCGTCGCGCACGGGCGACCACTGCACGCGGATCGGCGAGGCGCGCTTCGGCGTCGTGCTCACCGAGACCGACGAGATCGCGGCCATCAACTTCGTCGAGCGCGTCCGCGAGGCCGGGCCCAAGTCCATGCCCAAGGGGTTCGACGGCCTCCGGTTCAGCTTCGGTTGGGCAAGCCCCAAGCAGGGCGAGTCCGCCGACGCCGTCGTGAAGCGCGCCGACCTGCGCCTGGCGGCGGAGATCATCGCCTAAGCCGGTCCGGGCGCCTGCCGCCCCGTCGCCGGCCGCCCGCGTCCCGAGCGACCCGAGCCCGTCATCGGGCAGACTGGAGCCACCGTGCCGCGTGCCCACGCGCGGGCGGCCCCGGTCCCCGGGAGCGCCACCCTGATCCACCTCGCCGAGGCCCGCCTCACCCGTCCCCGCGCCGCGACCGGGTTCCCGTTCGACGTGCCCGTCGTGCGCGCGCTCGACCGGCTCCGGTTCGAGGCGCCGGTCACGTTCCTCGTCGGCGAGAACGGCTCGGGCAAGAGCACCGTGCTCGAGGCGCTCGCCATCGCCGCGAGGGCGGTGACCGCGGGATCCGCCGAGGCGGCCGACGACGCGTCGCTCGCCGGCGTGCGTTCCCTCGCCGACGCGCTCCGGCTGTCCTGGACCGCCCGGACGCACCGTGGGTTCTCCCTGCGCGCCGAGGACTTCTTCGGCTACGCGAAGCGGGTCGGGCGGATGCGCACCGAGCTGGCGGCGGACCTCGCGGCGGTCGACGCGGAGTACGCCGACCGGGCCGGCAGCCTCGCCCACGACCTGGCCCGGACGCCGTTCCTGCGCGAGCTCGCGGCGCTCGAGGAGCGGTACGGCGAGGGCCTCGACACCCAGAGCCACGGCGAGAGCTTCCTGCGCTTCTTCGCGGCGCGCCTCGTGCCGCGCGGGACGTACTTCCTCGACGAGCCCGAGGCGCCCCTCTCCCCGAGCAGGCAGCTGGCGCTGCTCTCGCTGGTGCGCGAGATGGTGGACGCGGACTGCCAGCTCGTGGTGGCCACGCACTCACCGATCCTGCTCGCGCTGCCCGGCGCGCACATCTGGAGCTTCGACAGCGTGCCGGTCGCGCGCGTGCGCTGGAGGACCTGGAGCACGTCCGCCTGACCCGCGACTTCCTCGCGAACCCCGACGCCTTCCTGCGCCACCTCTGAGCCGAGGCGGCCGCGGAGATCAGTGCGAGGAGAGGCGCTCGGCCAGGCTCCCGCCGCTCGGCGGCCGACCGGTCCGGGCGGTCTGGTCGTCGAGCCTGCCCCGCGCCCACTGCGCGTAGCGCACGCCGAGGTAGCGGAACGGCTCGATCTCCCAGTTCCGGCTGTGGTGGTTGACCACGGGCAGATCTGTGAGCGGGGTGCGGGCGCCGGCGATCAGGTCCGTGAGCACGCGCCCCGCGAGGTTCGTCGTGGACACGCCGTGGCCGACGTAGCCCCGGGACGTCGCGATGCCGGTCGCCGGATCGAACGCCATGGTCGGGTGCCAGTCCCGGGGCATGCCCAGGGGCCCGCCCCACGCGTGGGTGAACCGGACGTCGCACAGGACCGGGAACCACTCCCGGACGAAGGCCCTGAGGCGCTCGTGGGTGGGCCCGTGGCGGTCGTACTCGCGGCGGATCGGCGAGCCCAGGCGGTAGGGCGCCCCGCGTCCGCCGAACAGGATCCGGCCGTCCTCGGTCCGCGAGAGGTAGTCCACCGAGAGCCGCGTCGAGGCCACGACCTCGCGGTTCGCCCAGCCGATCTGTGTCCACTGGTCGTCGGTCACGGGCTCCGTGAGCACGATGAGCGACCACAGCGGCACGAGCTGGCGGTGGAGCTGGGGCAGCTCGGCGAGGTACGCCTCGCCGGCGAGCACGATGACGGGCGCGCGGACGTCTCCCCGCTCGGTCACCAGGGTTGCGCGGCCGGACGCGTCCCGGGGCCGGAAGCCGGTGACCGCCGTCCCCTCCGCGATCCGGGCCCCCATCCGCTCCACGACCCGGGCGAGGCCGCGGGTCAGGCGGCCGGGGTGGACGACCGCCGCGTCGTCCGACACGAGCGCCCGGACGGCACCGGCGATCCGGATCCTGTCCCGGAGCCCCGCGGCGTCCACGAGCCGGTAGCGGTCCCCGAACCCGAAACGCTCATACTCGCGGATCGAGTCCTCGAGGCCCGGGACACCCTGCGGCCCGCGCGCCACGATGATCTCGCCGCCCTTGTGGAACCCGGCATCGATCCCTGCCTCGGCGCACGCGCGGCCCACCTCGTCGACGGCGTCGTACGTCGCCTGCTGCATGCGGCGCGCCGCGTCCTCCCCGTGGAGGCGTGCGAGCCGGCTCATGGAGATGTTGAGGTCCGGCGCACACCAGGCACCGTTGCGCCCCGATGCCCCGAACCCGGCGATCTCCCGCTCCACGAGGATGACCTTCCGCGCCGGGTCCCGGAGCAGGAGGTAGTACGCGGTCCAGAGGCCGGTCAGGCCGGCGCCGAGGATGGCGACGTCGGCGTCGGTGGTGCCGTCGACGGGCGGCCGCGGCGAGAGGTCGTCGGGGGCGGTCTCGAGCCAGAAGGAGACGGAGGCGGGGTCGTTCACGCCGGGGATCGTACCCGCACCGGGCGCCCGCCAGGGACGCGTTCCGGCCGGGGCAACCGGTCCGCCGTGCGCGGGCGCGAACCGGCGGCGGGAGGTACGGTTGTGGCACTCACCGCCTGCCCCGAGGTACGCCCGATGACCGCGACCCCCACCACGCTCGGCGAGCTGTTCCGTTCGCTCGACCTCACGCTGACCGTCCGCTCGCTGGCGGACGAGGACGAGGCGTGGGCGTGCACGCTCACCCGCCCCGACGGCAAGACGTACGAGATCGAGTCGGTCTCGTTCTTCGACGTCGACCCCGAGACGGGTGACGAGTGGATCGTGGAGCCCAGCCCGTCGCGCGTCCTGTCGGTCCTCGCCGGTGGCGACGTCGAGGACGAGGAGGGCGGCGAGAGCGAGGAGGCCGGTGAGGACGCCGAGGCAGCCGCCCGCGCGTTCCTGGGCGACGAGGCCTACGAGCTCCTCAACGAGCTGGACGCCGCCGGGCTGGAGTAGCCGCGAGCCGGACGGGGGCGGCCCTCAACGCGCCGGCACCCGACACTCCGCCGGACACAACCGCACGCCATAGGGCAGCCAGAAGCGACGCGAGCGAGCGCCGGTAGCGCGGCGCGAGCGTCACGGTCTGACGATCGGACACGACTCTCGGCCTGAAGGGAACCGGCCAGTCCGGTCCGAGGTCGCGCGAGCCCGGCAGGGTCCTCGACGAGGCAGACGCCTAGATCAGCCGGCGGGCTCCAGGTCCACGGTCCGGACCGTCCGGAGACGCCCGGCCTCCGTGCGCACGGCCGCCGCGGGGACCACGCCGCCGGCCATCCTCTCGATGACCGCGAGCTCGCCCGCGTACAGGCCGGTGCCCAGGATGCGGACCTTGTCCCCCGGGGCGAAGCCCGAGCGGCCGTCAAGGGCGGCAGTGTTGATCTGGACGCCGGCCGGGGGTCCCCCGACGCCGGTCTGGGGCCGCGGCGGGCCCTTCTTCTTCGGGGGGATGAAGACCTTCCGCTTGCGCGCCGGCATTAGCGGGACCCCCGGGCGGAACGACGCCCAGCTCGTGCTGTCAGCCTCACATACACCTCGTGTTACCGGATCGAATGGGTGTCCGGCCTCGGGAAGTGTACGCGACGTTGGGCCTCCGGCCCCGCGACGGCGCTCAGACGGCAGCCCCCAGGGCCGCCGCGAGGGTTCGATCCGAGGGCTCCACGAGCACGTCGCCGTCCGGCAGCACCACCACCGGGATGGCCAGGTAGCCGGCGTTGGCGAGCATCGCCCGCACCTCGGGGTCGGCGTCGCGGTCGATCCAGGTCCAGGCGATCCCGGAGGCCTCGAGCCAGCGCTTCGTGCGGCGGCAGTCGCCGCACCACATGGCGCCGTAGACGGTGACGGTGGAGACGGCGGGGAGGGCGGCGGGGTTGGGCATGGCCCGATTGTCGGGCAGGTGGGCCTGCGCCCGCGAGAACCGTGTGGCCCGGTCCAGTGGGCCGGTCAGAGCCCCAGCACCTTGATCGTCTCGCGCAGGAGCCCCGCGGAGCGCCGCAGGCCGGACGCCTCCTCGGCCGAGAGCCCCAGGCGCAGCGTGCGCTCGACGCCCTGGCGGCCCACCACCGTCGGCAGCGAGAGGTACACGTCGTCGATGCCGTAGTAGTCCCCGATCAGCGAGCTCACCGAGAGCACGGTCTTCTGGTCGCGCAGGATCGCCTGGACGATCCGGACCAGGCCCGCCGCGACCGCGTAGTACGTGGCGCCCTTGCGCTCGATGATCCGGTAGGCGGCGTCACGGGTGCCTTCGAAGATCTCGCGCAGCGCCTCGTCGTCATGGCTCATGCCCGCGGCCGCCGCGAAGTCGCCGATCGGCATGCCGGCGATGTTGGCCGACGACCAGACCGGGACCTCCGAGTCGCCGTGCTCGCCCACGATGTGCGCATGGACCGACCGCGGGTCCACGCCGTAGTGCTCGGCGAGCAGCATCCGGAAGCGGGCGGTGTCGAGGATCGTGCCGGAGCCGATGACCCGGTGCGCCGGCAGCCCCGAGATCCGGTACGTGAGGTAGGTGAGCACGTCGACCGGGTTGGTGGCGACGAGGATGATCCCGTCCGGGTTGGCCTCGGCGATCCGGGGCACCAGCTGCCGGAAGATCGTCGCGTTCTTCTGGACGAGGTCGAGCCGGGTCTCGCCCGGCTTCTGGGCCGCGCCGGCGGCGATGACCGTGACCGCGGCGCCCCGACAGTCCGCGATGGGACCGGCCCAGACACGTGTGGTCTGGGCGAACGGGACGGCATGCATGAGGTCCATGGCCTCGCCCTCGGCCTTGCGCTCGTTGGCGTCGGACAGGACGATCTCGGCCGCGAGGCCGGACAACAGCAGTCCGAAGGCGAACGTGGAGCCGACGGCGCCGGTGCCGACGACGGCGACGCGGGTGGGATGGGCGGGCGCGAGGGGATCGATGGCGGGGGACGCAGACATGCCGCCACACTACCGCAGGGCGTCAGGGGCCGCGCCGGATCCGGTTGAGGATGGAGCCGGTCTCGCCCGGTTCGTCGGCGTCCGGGAGATCGGCGCTGGGACCGGTGCCGCGGCGCGACCCCCGCCGGCCCACCGGCGCCTCCGCCGGCCTCGGCGCCCGCCCGGGCACGCCGGCGCCCACCGGCGCCTCCACCTCGACCGGGACGAGGAGCAGGGCCCGGCGCAGGCGCTCGGCCCGGCCGATGGCCCGCCGCGTCTCCGCGTCGCTGAGCGTCAGGCCGCCGAACCGGACCAGGCCGTAGTCGGCCGCGAGGAGCTCGAGGGCGAGGCCGCCGTGGCCGGTCCCCCGCAGGCGCCGCGCGTGCTCGGCCGGCGTCTCGCCCGGCTCGCGGGCGACCGGTCGCCGGTCCGCGAGCTCCACGAGGAGGGCTCGGTACGCGGTGACCGCGTCCATGGGTCGCGCCCGGTGCCGGAACCGCGGCCGTCCGGGGCGCCGGGGCGGGCGCTCGGCCCCGTCGCCGCGGTCGATGACCCGGACCTCGGCGTCGTCGGCCCCGGGCGTGCGGGTCCGGCGGAGCCAGAGGCGCGCGAGGACCAGCACGGCACCCGCCGCCAGGGCGATCCCGAGGGTCAGGATCCAGGGCGCCGCCGCCATGACGGGGTCCTCGCTGCCCCGCGACGCGGGCGGTGGCACCACGTCGGCGCCTGGCAGGACCCGGCGCGACGCGATGAGCCGGCCGAGGGCGGCGAGGGCCCCGGCGATCGCCAGGCAGATGAGGAGGATCCGGAAGCTGCGGCGGTCGAACCCGGCCACGAAGCCGATGGCGAGCAGCGGCACCGCCACGACCGACGCGATGGTGGCGATCGGGTGCCCGATGGTCAGGGACGCCCACGCCGCGACGAGGGCCGTGACCAGCACCAGCGATCCGGCGAGGGCCAGCCAGCCCGGGTTCCGCCGCCAGTCGACGTGCGCGCCCCGGCCCACGTTGGCCAGCCGGGCGAGGGCGAGGGCGAGCACCGAGGCGGCGAGGAAGACGAGCACCTGGAGCTGCGCCGTCGCCAGAAACCGGCCCCGGGCCGGCTCGCTGATCATCCCGCCCACGAGCGCCGCCGTCGCGAGGGCCGGCACCGCCAGGGCGAGCACGGTCCCGACGCGGCTCGCGTCCACGGGCCTGCGCGCGTGCGCGAGACCGCGCAGGAACGCGAGCGCCGCGAGCCAGCCGCCGGGGTTGGCCGCGAGTGCCGCCCCGATCCCGTCCACGCCGCCGGCCGCGAGCAGCGAGCGCACCTCGCCGGACGCGAGCCAGCCCGCCACGCCGGCGACCGCGGCGAGTCCCACGGCCACCATCGACCACGCCTCGCCCGTGCGCTGCGGGAGGGTCCGCGCGGCGATGGTGCCCGCGGCCGCCGCGACGAACAGCTCGGGGATCCCCGTCACGGGGTCGTGGAGGACGAACGCCTCGAGCAGGCCGGCGAACACCGCGATCCAGGCCGCCTCGGCGACGAGCGCGATGGCGACCGGGACATCGGCCAGCCGCCCGACGCCGCCGGGGTCGGGCGGCGTCGGGGAGCCGCGCACCGTCGCGGGGCCGTGCACCTCCGGGCCGCCCAGCGCCGATCCGTCCGCCACCGGGCCGCTCATCGCGCGATCACCAGCCGCTCGGCCGTGCGCCAATGCCCGTCGAGGATCGCGCGCCGGGCGGTGATCCCGGCCCCGCGTGCGCGGCTCGCGTCCCGGGCCGCCTGCCGACCGGCCGCCACCAGCACCACGTCGCCACCGGCCTGCTCCAGCCGCCGGAGCGCGGCCACGAACGGCCGCGGGTCGCGCATCGTCAGCACCAGCACCGTCGTCCCGGGGCGCACCGTGCGGGCGGCGCCCGTGAGCAGCCGCTCGAAGGGCATCGACGCGTGACCCGACAGGCGCGCGAGCAGGTCCAGCACGCGCTCGGCCTGCCCCGGCGCGGACGAGACCGGCACGCTCGCGATCCGCGTCTCGGCACCGGCGTAGCCCGCGGCGATGAGCCCGAACGAGACCCGCCGCAGCGCGAGCGAGCGCGCGATGCTCGCCGCCACGACGTACAGCGCCTCGACGTCGTCGTCCGCGAAGCCGGACTCCCAGACCGCACCCTCCGCGACCTGGACGTCGAGCGCGATGAGCACCTCGCGGTCCCGCGACGGCTCGAACCGCTTCGTGACCGGGCTGCCGGCGCGCGCGCTGGCCCGGGCGTGGATGCGCCGCAGCGGGTCGCCCGGGGCGTACGGCCGCACGCCCGCAAACCGGGCCGGGTCCTCGGCGAGGCCGCCGTGCGCCCGCTCGCGGTCGCCCCACCGGTCCGGCGGCTCGAGCTCGGTCGTCGGGATCGTCCGCGGCCAGACGGCGAACGTGTCGGTGGCCGTCCGCCGCTCCTCGGCGACGCGGCGCGCGAAGGGGTCCCCCGCCGAGAGGTCCACCGGGCCGAGCGTGAACACGCCCCGCCGCTCGGCGAAGACATGGAAGCGGCGCCGCACGCGCTCCCACGGCCGCAGCGTCCACGCGTTGCGCAGGACGGCCGTGCCGGGCTCCTCGCCGTCCTCGAGGTCGCGTTCGCGAACCTCGACCCCGAGGGTCGCCTCGTCGTCCGCGCGCAGCCACGAGAGCGGCAGACGACCGCGGTTGTGGACCTCGATGTCGAGCTCGATGGGCTCGCCGAACGGCGTCCGGCGCGCGCCGAGGTGCCGCGTGTAGCGGATGGCGTCCAGGCCGCGCCGCGCCCAGGCGACGTGGACCAGGTCGAGCAGCAGGACGACGACGCCCAGCACGATCGCGATCGGGACGTCGAGCAGGCTCCCGATCGCGATCAGGGCGATCGCCGCCATCACGCGCCCGGCCACGGGTCAGCCCGCGGTCGGCGGCGGCGCGGGCACGGACGCGAGGATCGCCTCGACCGCGCCCGCGGCGGTGGCCCCGTGCAGGCTCCGGTCGAGGTCCACCACGAGCCGGTGGACGAGCACCGCGGGCGCGACGGCCTTGATGTCGTCCGGGGTGACGAACGCGCGGCCGTCAAGGACGGCCGCGGCCTGGGCGACGCGGTACAGGGCGACCGTGGCGCGCGGGCTGGCGCCGAGCGAGAGGTCCGGGTGCGCCCGTGTGGCCCGGACGATGTCGACCAGGTACGCCTCGACCTCGTCCGCGACGCGCACGCCGCGGACCGCCTCGCGCACCTCGAGGAGCCGGTCCCGGTCCACGACCGGGGCGATGGCGTCGAGCGGCTCCGCGGCGTCCTGGTGGCGCCGGGCGATCCGCCGCTCCCCCTCGCCGTCGGGGTACCCGACCCGAGCCCGGAGCAGGAACCGGTCCAGCTGGGCCTGCGGCAGCGCGAAGGTCCCCTCGAACTCGACGGGGTTCTGCGTCGCGAGCACGAGGAACGGGTCGGGCAGCACGTGGGTCGTGCCCTCGATCGAGACCTGGCGCTCCTGCATCGCCTCGAGCAGCGCCGACTGCGTGCGCGGCGTGGCGCGGTTGACCTCGTCGACGAGGAGCAGGTTCGTGAACACCGGGCCCGGGACGAACCGCAGGCCGCCGGGCTCGAACAGGCTGGAGCCCGTGACATCCGAGGGGAGGAGGTCCGGCGTGCCCTGGATCCGCGTCATCCGCAGGTCCAGGCTCCGGGCGACGGCCCGCGCGAGCAGCGTCTTGCCCGTGCCGGGGACGTCCTCGAGCAGGACGTGCCCGTCGGCGAGGAGCGCGATCGCGATCAGGCGCAGCGGCTCGTCGGCGCCCACGACAGCCCGCGCGACGGATCGCCGGAGCTCGTCCCACAGCCGGCGGCCCGCGGCGACGACATCGGGGCGCGGCGCGTGGGCGGGCTGCGCCCCGGGCTCGGGCGCGCGGTCGGCGAGATCGGCCTCCATGCGGGCGTGGCTCCTCTGGCGGTGGTGGGACGCGGGTGCTGCACCGAAGCCTACCGCCGCGACCCCGTCCGGGTTCCGGCGGACCGGCCGTCGCCACCGGCCCGCAACCCGCCCGGCCGCGTAGACTCCCTTTGGCGCCCCGTTCACCCGCCTCCGAGGTCACGCCCGTGTCGCTGCCGTCGCTCGCCCGCATCCCGGCCCCGCCGGATTCCATCCTCGGCCTTGCCGAGGCATTCCGGAACGATCCCCGGACCGACAAGATCAACCTCAGCTCGGGCGTGTTCGTCGACGAGACCGGCAAGACCCCGCTCCTGCCCACGGTCATCGAGGCCGAGCGCCGGCTGGCCGCGGCCGCCGGCACCAAGCTCTACCGGCCCATCGACGGCGACGTCGCGTATCGCGAGCTCGTGCGCGCCCTGGCGCTCGGCGCCGACCACGAGGCGGTCACCTCCGGCCGTGCCCTGGCCACCCAGACCCCGGGCGGCACCGGCGGCCTGCGCGTCGCCGCGGATCTGCTCCGCCAGACGGGGAGCGGCCAGACGCTCTGGATGAGCGATCCCACGTGGCCCAACCACCCGCAGCTGTTCGAGGCGGCGGGCTTCCGGATCCGGACGTACCCGTACACGGACGCGACCGGGCGGCGGATCGACGAGGACGCGCTCCTCGGGTCATTGGCGCAGGCGAGCCCGGGCGACATCGTCCTGCTCCACGGTGCCTGTCACAATCCCACGGGCGTCGACCCCTCCCCCACCCTCTGGAAGCAGATCGGCGACCTCGTCGAGGAGCGCCGCCTGCTGCCGCTCGTGGACCTCGCCTACCAGGGCTTCGGCGACGGCCTGCTCGAGGATGCCGCCGGCCTCCGTGAGCTCGTCCGCCCCGGCGCCGAGCTGCTCGTCTCGACGTCCTTCTCCAAGACCTTCTCGCTGTACGCCGAGCGCGTCGGCGCCCTGATTGTGATCGCCGGGAGCGCCGCGGACGCCGCCGCGATCCAGAGCCACGTCAAGATCGCGATCCGGGTGAACTACTCCAACCCGCCGGCCCACGGCGCGGACATCGTCCGGACGATCCTCGCGGACGAGGCCCTGCGCGCCGCGTGGGAGATCGAGCTGGCCGGGATGCGCGACCGCATCAACGGCAATCGCAAGGCCCTCGTGGAGGCGCTCGCGATCCGCGGCATCCCCGGCGACTTCTCCGCCATCGCCACGCAGCGCGGCATGTTCGCCCTGCTCGGGCTGACGGTGGCCCAGGTCGCCCGGCTCCGCGACGAGCACGGCGTCTACGTGGTGGGCAAGGGCCGCATCAACGTCGCGGGCTTCACGTCCGCGAACCTCGACCCGTTCGCGGACCGGCTGGCCGCGGTGCTCGCGACCGGCTAGCGGACCGGCCGCTATGCCGCGGGCGCGACGGGCCCGGATCCCCGCCGGATCAGGCGGAGCGCGCGCGCCCAGCCGCGGCGCCGCTCCTCGGGCGTCGTGAGCGGGAGCACGCCCAGCAGCATCGAGAGCGAGCCGTACCAGAGGGCCGGCAGGCAGAGCATGGCCGCGACCGGCACCACCCAGCGCTGGTTCCGCGGCGCGCCCCAGGCCACCAGGACGAGGCCGATGGGCGCACGAACGACCAGCGGGACGGGGACGGCCGCCCAGGTGCCGCCCTTGCCGGTGTTGGCCGCCAGCAGCTCGATCCAGTCGCGCCAGGCCGCCGGGTTGACCAGGAACGAGACGGCGACGATCCCCGCCGTCGCCGCGAGCGCGATCGCGAGCTGCCGCCACTCGCGGCGCAGCGCGAACCACAGCAGCGCGGCCCCCGGCGTGATCTTGGTGAGCAGGACGAAGGCCCAGGTCCACGGGCGCCGGAACCCGGCCACGATCGCAAGCGTGAGCAGCAGCGAGACGTTGCCGCCGGCGATCTCCATCGCGCCCACCACGAGGCCCAGCAGGAACAGGTCGGGCCCGGTGATCAGGAACACGGCGCCGATGAGGATCGCCGTCCAGGCGGCCACGAAGACGGGCCACGGCAGCTGGTCCAGCGGGTAGACGAGCTGGGCGAACGCGGGCGAGTACGGGTACGCCCCGATCGTGTTCCACTCGGTGCGGCCCGTGTACAGGTCGTCGAGGTTCAGCCCGTAGTAGGAGCGGGCGTCCTGGCCGGTCACCCACCCCTGGCCGGGCTCGGTGACGTCGATCGTGGGGTCGGAACCCGCGATGACGAGCGCCCACATGACCACGGCCACCGCGATCCCCAGAAGGAGGCGCAGACTGGGGCGGGGTCGGGCGTGGGTCATGGGTCTCCTGGGGGGCGGCCGGCTGGATACCGGCGGGTGGCCATGTGCCACCCGCGCGCCACCACCGTGCGCGCCATTGTGCGGGATGCGGGACCCCCGGCTCGCCGCCCGGCCTCACACACCCGCCCGGGACCGGGCATCCTGAGCCGCGGGGTGGCGCGCCGGCCCGGAATGCCCGTCCCGGCACCCCGTCCACCGCCCGTCCCGTCGCCCATCGGCAGGAGACCCGCTTGAAGCTCTATCTCGCCGGCCCGCTCTTCACCCGGCCCGAGTGCCTCTGGAACGAGGCGCTCGCCGCGCGCCTCGAGGCGGCCGGCCACGAGGTCTTCGTCCCGCACCTGCACCCGGCCGCCGAGCGCACCGCCGCCGCGATCTTCCGCAAGGACCTCGAGGGCGTGGACTGGGCGGAGGCGCTGGTCGCCGTCATGGACGGCGCGGACCCGGACTCCGGCACCTCGTGGGAGTGCGGCTACGCCTACGGCGCGGGCAAACCCGTGGTGCTGTTCCGGGGCGACATCCGCGGCACGGGCGATTCGGGCGACATGCCCTACAACGCGATGCTGATCGGGGCGGCCGACGCGCACATCGAGATCCCGCTCGCCACGCCTGACGAGGCGGCCGTCGCGGTCCTGGAGGCCCTCGCGGGACTCGTGGGCAGGAAGGGCTAGGCCCGGCCGGCCTCGTCAGCCCGGGTACTCGAGGTACAGCACGGCGTCCCCGGCGGCGCGCTTGACCTGGTACATGAGGGTGTCGGCGGCCGTCACGAGGGCCTCGACGCTGTCGGGTGCGACCGGGCAGCTGACGACGCCGATGCTCGCCGAGACGACGATGTCGCCGCTCGCATCGCCGTGGAACGCCGCCAGCAGCCTGGCTCCGACCAGCTGCGCCTCACGTTCGTCCGTCTCGGGGAGCAGGACCGCGAACTCGTCACCACCCAGGCGACCGACGGAGTCGACGCTGCGGACGGACGACCGGATCATGCTCGCCACCCGCTCCAGCACCCGGTCGCCGGCCTCGTGGCCCCGGGCGTCGTTGATGGACTTGAAGTCGTCGAGATCGAGATACGCCAGGGCGACCGGGTGTGAGAACCGCCTGGCCCGCTCGAGCTCGGCCGAGACGGTCTCGTAGAAGGCGCCTCGGTTCAGGAGCCCGGTCAGCGGGTCCGAGCGGGCGAGCCGGCGCTCGAGGGCGAAGATGCGCCGGAACTCCGCGAGCAGCAGGGCGACCACGATGAAGAAGCCGAAGCGCGTGCCGGCGTTCCAGACGGCCACGCCGGGCTGTGAGTAGACCTGGCCCCCGAGCTGGTTGGCGACGAGCCAGATGCCCGTGGCGATGGCCGACATGAGCGTGCCCGCGCGTCTGCCGGCTACCCAGGCGGCGACCGACACCGGCAGCAGGTAGAAGAACGAGAACGAGATCTCGAAGCCGGTGACGACATCGACGACGCCCAGCAGCAGGGTCACGACGAGGACCGCCCCGAGGACGACCCAACGGGGCATGCGTTCCAGCCATTCGATGGCGGTCGAGATGTCGATCTCCCATGCGATGTCGGGGCGGCCGCGCGTGGCGACCAGTCTACGGGCGCGGGTTGGTCGCTACCATCGCCGGTATGAAGATCGGCATCGTGCTCCCCATGAACGAGTCGGACGGGCCCGGGGCGGGCGGCTGGCAGCGGATCCGCCAGCTCGCCCTCTTCGCCGAGGCCGGCGGGATCGACAGCCTGTGGGTCTACGACCACCTCATCTTCCGGATGTCCGGCGAGGCGGAGGACGGGATCCACGAGGCCTGGACGCTGCTCGCCGCGCTGGCCGCGGTGACGGACCGCGTGGCGCTGGGGACGATCGTCCTGGGCACGGGCTTCCGGCCGCCCGCGCTGATGGCGAAGATGGCGGCGACGCTTGACGAGATCGCGAACGGCCGCCTCATCCTGGGCCTCGGCACGGGCTGGCACGAGCCGGAGTACGCGGCGTTCGGCTATCCGTTCGACCACCGCGCGGGCCGGTTCGAGGAGGCGCTCGCGATCATCGCGCCGCTGCTCCGCGGCGAGCGGGTCACGCTCCACGGCCGCTGGCACGCCGTGGACGACGCCGTGCTGATCCCGCCCCCGCTGCGCCCGACGCGCCTCCCCGGCCGCGTGCCGCTGCTCATCGCCGCCAAGGGCGAGCGCGTCCTGCGCCTCGTCGCGCGCCACGCGGATGCCTGGAACGCGGCCTGGTTCGGGTTCCCCGACGAGCGCTTCGCGGCCCGGCGCGCGGATCTCGTGGCCGCGTGCGAGGCGGAGGGCCGGGATCCGGCCGGGATCGAGGTCACCGCCGGCGTCACCATCGACAGCGGCACGGACGACAACCCGAGGCCCGGGAGCCCCGCCGCCCTGCCGGCCGACGTGGACACGGTGGCCCGGGCGCTGGACGCGTGGCGGGACCTCGGCGTCGGGCACGTCCAGGTGGACCTCCGCCCGGCCGACGAGGGGACGATCGAGGTGCTGCTCGCGGCCCGGGCGAAGCATCTCGGGGAGGCAGGCGCATGACGCAGGACGAGCTCCCCGAGCACGTGGCCCGCAACCGGGCGGCCTGGGACGCCGACGCCCCCGACTACGTGGCTGCCGGCGAGCGAGCGTGGGCCCTCGCCCCCGGCGAGGAGACGTGGGGCATCTTCGGCGTGCCCGAGGCGGACCTCCACCTGCTGCCGGACGACCTCGAGGGCAGGGACGCCATCGAGCTCGGCTGCGGAACCGGGTACGTCTCGGCGTGGCTGGCCCGGCGCGGGGCGCGCGTGGTGGGGATCGACAACTCGCCGCGCCAGCTGGAGACGGCCGCGCGCCTGCAGCGCGAGCACGGCCTGGACTTCCCGCTCCTGCTCGGCAACGCGGAGCGCGTCCCCTACCCGGACGCGTCGTTCGACATCGCGATCAGCGAGTACGGGGCGGCGCTGTGGGCCGATCCCTACGCCTGGGTCCCGGAGGCCGCCCGGCTCCTGCGCCCCGGCGGGCGCCTGGTGCTGCTCACCAACGGCCTGCTCGCCTACCTCACGGTGCCCGACATCGAGACGGACGGGCCCGCCGACGAGCGTCTCAAGCGACCCCTGTTCGGGATGCACCGGATCAGCTGGCCGGACGAGCTCGGCGCCGTCGAGTTCAACCTCGCGCACGGCGCCTGGATCCGGCTCTTCCGCGCGAACGGCTTCGAGGTGGAGGACCTCGTCGAGATCCGCCCCGCCGAGGACGCGCGGACGGGCTACCCCTGGATGGACCTGGCGTGGGCGCGCCAGTGGCCGTGCGAGGAGGCCTGGATCGTCCACAGGCGCGGCTGAGCCGGGCGGTCGCCCGCCCGGCCCCTCCGGGCATGCGCCAACCCTGTGCGCCGCCTGTGCGCCGCCTGTGCGCCTGCCGGGAGCCGCCGCAGGAGTCCGGGCGGGCTCCTCGCCGGGTCCGTTTCGCCTTGCACTCCGGGGGCGTGGACAGGCACCATGACGGGGTCTCCTTGTCGCAGCCGGTGGTCCGCATGAGCGCTGAGCCGCACGATGCCGTCGGGACGGCGGCCGATCGCCCCGCCTGGACCGCCGATGCCCCCGGCGGGACCGCCGATGCCCCCGGGCTGGCCGCGCACGGGGGCTCGTCGGATGCCCCCGTGGTCCTCGCCGTCCGTGACCTGCACAAGCGCTATGGCGCCATCGAGGCCGTCAAGGGTGTCTCGTTCCAGATCCACCAGGGCGAGACCTACGGCCTGCTCGGCCCCAACGGCGCCGGCAAGACCACCACCATCTCCATGATCTGCGGGCTCCTCGCCCGTGACGGCGGCGAGGTGACCCTGGACGGGACGCCGATCGACGTCGGGGCGGTCGCGGCCAAGGCCGGGATCGGGTTCGTGCCCCAGGAGCTGGCGATCTACCCGGACCTCACCGCGCGCGAGAACCTCGCGTTCTTCGGCAAGCTCTACGGGCTCGGCGGGGCGCCGCTCAAGGCGCGGATCGAGGAGGTCCTCGCGCTGATCGGCCTCTCGGGGCGTGGCAACGACCGCACGGACCGCTTCAGCGGCGGTATGCAGCGCCGGCTCAACATCGGCATCGGGCTGCTCCACCAGCCGCGGCTGCTCCTCCTCGACGAGCCGACGGTCGGCGTGGATCCCCAGAGCCGCAACGCGATCCTCGAGTCCATCGCGGCCCTGGGCAAGGCGGGCATGGCGGTCCTGTACACGACCCACTACATGGAGGAGGCCGAGCGCCTCTGCGACCGGATCGCGATCATCGACGGCGGCGAGATCCGTGCCGAGGGCACCCAGAAGCAGCTGGTGGCGCTGATCGGCGGCCAGGAGGAGGTGCGCCTCGCGCTCACCGGCGACCTGGCGGCAGCGGCCCGGGCGGCGGGCGCGGTCCGCGGGGTCGCGTCGGCGGCGGCGAAGGGCGACGTGGTCGAGGTGCTCGCGAGCGACGCAGGCGGCGTGCTGCCGCGCGTGCTCGAGGCGGTCGAAAACGCCGGCGCCAGGGTCCGGGGCGTGGAGCTGGTCACGCCTGACCTCGAGGCGGTGTTCCTCCACCTCACCGGCCGCGCCCTCCGGGACACCGAGTAAGGGCGGGCGGGACGGACCGATGCGCGTCGCCCTCCTCGTCGCGCTCAAGGACCTTCGCCAGCGGCTGCGGGACCGCTCCGCGCTGCTGGTGTCGGTGGCCGCGCCGCTGGGCCTCGCGGTCATCTTCAGCCAGCTGCTGGCCGGGGCGACGGGCTTCAGGGCCACCTACGTCGTCTCGGACATGGACGGTGGCGAGCTCGCCCGGGTGCTGCGCCAGGACGTGATCGGCGCGTTCGCGGACGGCGACGCCATCAAGGTCGTGGACCTCGCGACCGAGGCGGAGGCGAGGGCCGCGGTGGACGACGGCACGGCCGACGCCGCGTTCCTCATCCCGGCGGGCTTCACGGCGGCGATCTCGGCCGGGCAGGCCGCGACGCTCGACGTGGTCGGCGCGAAGGACGCCGGGCTCGCGACGGAGATCGCGCGGGCCCTGGCCCAGCGCTTCGGCGACGGCGTCGTGGCGGTGCAGCTCGCCGTGGCGACCGCCGCGGACCTCGCGTCCTCGCTCCCGACGCGGGAGGAGGCCCTGCGGATCGCGGGGATCGCGGGTGCAGCGCCGCCGCCCATCGCGCTCTCGGACACCACCGCGGCGCTGCGGCAGCTGTCGCTGCCGACCTACTTCTCGGCATCGATGGCGATCCTGTTCCTGTTCTTCTCGGCCCAGATCGGGCTCGTGAGCCTGTTCGAGGAGCGGCGCCAGGGCACCCTCGCGCGCATCCTCGCCGGCCCCATCGCGCCCTGGTCCGTGCTGGCCGGCAAGACACTGGGCAGCTTCGTGCTGGGGCTGCTCGCGATGACCGTGCTCGTGGTCGCCACGACGCTGCTCATCGGGGCGAGCTGGGGTCCGCCGCTGGGCGTCGCGCTGATGGTCGTGACCGCGATCACCGCGGCGATCGGCATCTCCACGCTCGTCGTCTCCTTCGCGCGGACGGCCGAGGCGGGCGGCGCCGCCAGCTCCGCCGTCGCCATCATGCTGGGCATCCTGGGCGGCACGTTCTCGCCGACCGCGCAGGCCCCCGAGGTCATGTCCACGCTCTCCCTGCTCACGCCGCACGGCTGGTTCCTGCGCGGCCTGGGGGAGATGCAGGGCGCGGCCGGGTCGGTCGCCAGCTGCCTGCCCGCCGCGGGCGTCCTGCTCGCGATGGGCCTCCTGTTCGGCGGGCTCGGCATGGTCCGGGCCCGGAGCCTGGTGCGCGCCCGATGATCCAGCTCGGCAAGGTCCTGGCGCTCGGGCGGATCAACCTGCTGCGGCAGGTCCGCGACCGCTCCGACCTGTTCTTCGTGTTCGTGCTGCCGACGATCATCATCGTCGCCCTCGGCCTCCAGTTCGGCGGGTCGAGCAGCGCGCGCCTGGGCGTGGTGTCGCCCGCCGGCGATGCCGCCGCGGACGCGCTCGTCGCGTCGATCGCCGCCGACGGGACCCGGTTCGAGATCCGCCCCGTCGCAAACGAGGCGACGCTCGTCGATCAGGTCGAGCGCGGGCAGCTCGAGGCCGGCGTCGCGATCCCGGACGGGTTCGCCGCGGCCCTGCGCGGGAGCGGCCAGGCCCAGGTCCGGTACTTCGGCACGACCGACGCCCTGGCCGCCGGGTTGCAGGCCCCGATCCAGGCCTCCATCGCGCGGCTGGGTGCGATCACGACCGCGGCGCGGGTCGCCGTCACCGAGGGGCTGGCCGGCTGGGACGCTGCCGAGGCGGCCGCAACGGCAGGCTACGAGACGGTTCCCGGCGTCGAGGTGGCCGTGACGCTGGTGGGCCAGCCCGGCATCTTCGCGGGCTTCTCGCAGTTCACCTTCGGCGCGTCGACCCAGCTCATCCTGTTCATGTTCCTGACCTCGATGACCGCGGCCGGGCGCCTCGTCAACACCAAGCAGCTGGGCGTCTCGCGGCGGATGGTCTCCACCCCGACCTCCGTCTGGACCATCGTCGCGGGCGAGGCCCTGGGCCGGTACCTCGTGGCGATCCTCCAGGCCGTCTACATCATTGCCATGACCTCGCTCGTGTTCGGCGTCGCGTGGGGCGACCCGATCGCCGCGGGGGCGATCATCGGGCTGTTCGGGCTCGTCGCCGCGGGGGCCGCGATGCTGGTCGGGGCGCTGTCGCGGAACGGCGACCAGGCCTCGTCGCTGGGGGTCTTCGCGGGGCTGGCGCTGGGCGCCCTCGGCGGCTGCATGATCCCGTGGCAGCTGATGCCCGACGCGATGCAGGCGCTCGCCCGGCTGATCCCCCACTCCTGGGCGCTGCTCGGCCTCCAGGAGCTGGTGCGCGGCGGGGGCGGTATCGAGTCCGTGGCGCCCAACCTCGCGGTCCTCGCGGGGTACGGCGTGGTGCTCATGGGTCTCGCCGGCTGGCGGTTCCGCAAGGCGATCGCCGGGTAGGTTGGGGCCTGGGTTCCCCCTGCCGGCCCGCGCCGGCCAGTCCGGCCCGCGCCGGCCCATGACACTCCGCCCGGTCCGGCCCGTGACTCACCACCGTGTCAGTTCCGGGGGTCTGGCAGGGAGCTCACCGCCGGAACCGACCGGATCGGGCCCCACCTCCTCGACAGACCGGCCGATTCGACACGGAGCCGAGCCACGGCGAGCAGGCTCGGGACCCGGGCCTCTGTGCGCCAACGACCCACTTGCGCCCGCGCCACGAGGCCCGGGCCGAGCCACGAGCCTGGGCCGCCTCACGACCGGAGGAGCCTCCGGGCCGCCTCGGCGTAGTCCCTGTAGGCGGGCGGCCGTCGTCGAGCCCCCAGGGGGGGACCGGCCGCAGCCATCGCTCGCCGCGCACCGCAGGGTCGGCCAGCCCGAACGCCCACCCGGACGGCGGCCTCGCCCCTGGGTCCGCGAGCCACGCGGCGAGCTCGTCGACCGGGGCCGGGAAGGCCTGGCGGACCAGGTCCCGGTTGTCGGCCAGCTGCGCGCCCATGGCTGCGGTGTCGAGCCCCACCACGAGCACCGCGATTCGCCGGGGACGCCATCCCAGCCGCTCCGCGACGCCGCGCGCCGACCCTGCGTAGAACGCGAGCCGCCGCTGGAGGTCGCCCATGTCCAGGAGGTCGCACTTCGTCTCCTCGACCAGCAGCGCACCATCCTCCTCGCGATACCCGAGGACGTCGATCCAGCCGCGCGGTCGGTCGACCCCGACAAGCACTTCGGTCCTCACGCTCCACCCGGACCGGTCAAGCCGTCTCGCGACGAACCCGTTGAGGATCGCGTGCAGGCCGTCGCGCTGGCGCTGCCGATCCTGCAGGGCGAGGTCGTTGAGCTCGAGCGTGGCGCGCAGGCCGAGCGCGGCGAGCACCCGTTCCGTGGCGGCAAGGTCGATGGGACCCGGCTGCGCGGTCTCGAGCCGCCAGATCGTCGCCTGCGAGGTCCCCGCCAGGTCGGCAAGGTGCCGCTGGGTCCAGCCCAGCAGGCGGCGGCTCGAGCGGATCGTGCCACCTATGGTGAGCGCAAAGCCGGCGCGGGTCAGGTCAATGCGGGTCGTCGTCATCCGCGTGGTATGGCAGGCGGCGCTTTGTCGGCGCTTATCCGGAGATTGGCGGCGGGACCCGGAGGCGGAGGCTCCCCGGCCCGGCGCCGAGGCCGCGTGACTCGGCTCCGTGTCGAATCGGCCGGTCTGTCGAGGAGGTGGGGCCCGATCCGGTCGGTTCCTGCGGTGAGCTCCGCGCCAGACCCCCGCATCTGACACGGTGGTGAGTCGCGGGTGTGACACGGAGCCGAGCCACGGGCGAGCAGGCTCGGGACCCGGGCCTCTGTGCGCCAACGACCCACTTGCGCCCGCGCCACACCCAGAATATGCTTCACGCCGCATTGATCATCTACCTTCAGCGTAGGGCTATGGACCGAACCCACCTCATCTCCGAACTGCTCGACGAAATGGGCAGCCACTCCCCGGCCGACGCCCTGCGGGCGATGCGCCACCATCCCGCCGGCCGGCTCTCGCTCGTCCACCTCAACGTCCTCGTCCTGCTGGATCTCGACGGTTCTCTCCCCATGCGGGCCCTGGCCGAAGCCATGGATGTGAGCCAGGCGAGCGCCACCGGCATCGTCGACCGCATGGAGCAGCGCGGCCTGGTGGAGCGCCAGCGGGACGACGAGGACCGGCGCGTCGTGCGGGTCGCCGTCACCGAGGAGGGCCGGGAGCTGATCTCCGGGATGGCGGACCAGCGACGGGAGCACCTGGCCCGTGTCGTCGAGGCGCTCACGGACGACGAGCTCGAAGGGTTCCTCACCGGCGTCCGCGCCATGCGCCGCGCCCGCGAGTCATTCCTCGCAGCCCACCACGCCGCCACCACCGCCGGAGACACCGCCCGATGATCGCGATCCTGCGTCGCTACCTGCGCCCCTACACGACCCCGATCGTGATCGTGATGGGGCTGCTGCTGATCCAGGCAATCGCCAACCTGTACCTGCCCGAGCTCAACGCGGACATCATCAACAACGGCATCGCCAAGGGCGACACCGACTACATCCTGCGGACCGGCGGGTTCATGCTGGTCGTGACCTTCGCCCTGATGATCGCCGCCATCATCGGCGTGTTCTTCTCGGCCCGGGTCGCCATGGGCTTCGGGCGGGACGTCCGATCGGCGCTGTTCCGCAAGGTCGAGACGTTCAGCCAGGTGGAGGTCAACCACTTCGGCGCCGCGAGCCTGATCACGCGCAACACGAACGACGTCACCCAGGTCCAGCAGGTCGTCCTGCTCGCGCTGAACATGATGATCTCCGCCCCGATCCTGACCATCGGCGGCGTGATCATGGCGCTCCGCCAGGACGTGCCCCTGACCGGGATCCTGCTCGTGATCATCCCGATCATGGGCGTGCTCATCGGCGTGGTGATGAGTCGCGCGATCCCGCTGTTCCAGGCGATGCAGGTCAAGATCGACCGCATCAACCTCGTCATGCGCGAGACGCTCACGGGCATCCGCGTCATCCGGGCGTTCGTGCGCACGGAGCAGGAGGAGCGGCGCTTCGACGAAGCGTCCCTCGACCTCATGGACACCGGCCTCCGCGTGAACCGGCTGTTCGCGATCACCATGCCCGCGCTGATGCTGATCATGAACCTGTCCACCGTCGCGGTCCTGTGGCTGGGCTCCTACCGGGTGGACAGCGGCGACATGCCCATCGGCAACCTGACCGCCTTCCTCCAGTACATCATCCAGATCCTGTTCGCGATCATGACCGCGGTGATCATGTTCGTGATGGTCCCCCGGGCGGCCGTGTCCGGCGGGCGTATCAACGAGGTGCTCACGACGGATCCCTCGATCTCGGATCCGCCCACGCCGATCTCCCCGCCGCGCACCGGCCGCGTCGAGTTCCGCGACGTCACCTTCGGCTACCCGGGCGCCGAGGAGCCGGTCCTGCACAACATCTCGTTCGAGGCCAACCCGGGCGAGACGACGGCGATCGTGGGCTCCACGGGCAGTGGCAAGAGCACGTTGATCAACCTGCTGCCGCGCTTCTACGATGCGACCGAGGGCACGGTCCTGGTCGACGACGTGGACGTGCGCGACATGGACCGCCAGGACCTCTGGAAGCGGATCGGCATGATCCCCCAGAAGTCGTTCCTGTTTGGCGGCACGATCGCGAGCAACCTGCGCTACGGCGACGAGGAGGCGACCGACGAGGACCTCTGGCGCGCCCTGGACATCGCTCAGGGCCGCGAATTCGTGAGCGAGATGCCGGAGCAGCTCGAGGCGCCCATCGCCCAGGGCGGCACGAACGTCTCCGGCGGGCAACGGCAACGCCTGGCGGTCGCGAGAGCCCTCACCCACAAGCCCGACATCTACGTCTTCGACGACAGCTTCTCCGCCCTCGACTTCCGGACCGACGCGCGCCTGCGCGCCGCGCTCGGCAAGGAGCTGGGTGGGGCGACGGTGATCATCGTCGCCCAGCGGGTCGGGACCATCCTCCGTGCCGACCGGATCGTCGTCCTCGAGAACGGCATGATCGCGGGGATCGGCACCCACGATGAGCTGATGACCACCTGCGAGACCTACCGCGAGATCGTGCTGTCCCAGGTCACCGAGGAGGAGGTCGCATGAGCGGCCCGATGGGCCGCCCCGGCGGCGCTCCCGGTGCTGCCCGCCGTCCCGGTCCCGGCGGGGGCGGCCCGCACATGGCCATGATGATGCCGGTCAGCAAGCCGTCCAACTTCCGGGCGGGCTTCGTGCGGCTCATGCGCGAGCTGCGCCCGGAGCGCTGGCTCGTGGGCGTGGTGTTCGTGCTCGGCGTGATCAGCGTCGTGCTCGCGATCCTTGGCCCCAAGATCCTCGGCGAGGCCACCAACGTCATCTTCACCGGCGCAGTCGGCAAGCAGCTGGGTGCGAACCCGGCGCTCGCCGGCATGACCACGGAGCAGATCGCGGCCGGGCTCCGTGCCGCGGGCCAGACCAACCTCGCGGACATGCTCGCGGCCATGCCGAACGTCGTCGTCGGCCAGGGCATCGACTTCGGGGCGCTCACCGGGCTGCTGAGCCTGGTGTCGGTCGTGTACATCGCCAGCTCCCTGTTCAGCTGGGGCCAGAGCTACATCATGGCGGGCGTCACGCAGCGGACCGTGTACCGGCTCCGCCAGCGCGTGGATGTCAAGCTCGGCCGCCTGCCCCTCGCCTACTTCGACCGTGAGTCCCGCGGCGACATCCTGTCCCGCGTCACCAACGACATCGACAACATCAGCCAGACCCTCCAGCAGAGCCTCACCCAGCTGATCACGTCGCTGCTCACCGTGGTGGGCGTCCTGATCATGATGCTCACGATCAGCCCGCTGCTGGCGTTCATCTCGCTGCTCGCCGTGCCGGCCTCGATGGTCGTGGCGGTCGTCATCGCCAAGAACTCACAGAAGCAGTTCGCGGCGCAGTGGGAGCGCACCGGCAACCTCAACGGCCACGTCGAGGAGATGCACACAGGGCACTCCATCGTGAAGCTGTTCGGCCGCCAGGAGGAGGCGATCGCCGAGTTCGACCGCCGCAACCAGGGGCTCTACCAGGCCAGCTACCGTGCGCAGTTCCTGTCCGGGATGATCCAGCCGGCGATGACCTTCATCTCCAACCTCAACTACGTCGCGATCGCCGTCATCGGCGGCACGCGCGTCGCGACCGGCACCATGAGCCTCGGCGATGTCCAGGCGTTCATCCAGTACAGCCGCCAGTTCACCTTCCCGATCATCCAGGTGGCCTCGATCGCCAACGTCCTCCAGTCCGCCATCGCGTCGGCGGAGCGGGTGTTCGAGCTGCTCGACGAGGCGGAGGAGATCGCCGACCCGGCGCAGCCGGCCATCCTGGTGGAGCCGGCGAAGGGCCGCGTCACCTTCGAGTCCATCTCATTCCGCTACGAGGCGGACAAGCCCCTCATCGACGACCTCTCGCTCGTCGTGGAGCCCGGCCAGACCGTGGCCATCGTGGGGCCGACCGGCGCCGGCAAGACCACCCTCGTCAACCTGCTGATGCGCTTCTACGACGTGCAGGGCGGGCGGATCACGGTGGACGGGATCGAGACCCGGGAGCTCACGCGGGACAACCTGCGCGGGACGTTCGGGATGGTCCTCCAGGACGCGTGGCTGTTCAAGGGCACCATCCGGGAGAATCTGGTCTACGGCGCCACCGGCGAGGTCTCCGAGGAGTGCTTCGTGGAGGCGGCCGAGGCGGCCCACGTGGACCACTTCGTGCGGACCCTGCCCGAGGGCTACGAGACGGTGCTCGACGACGACGCGACCAACGTGTCGGCCGGCGAGAAGCAGCTCCTGACCATCGCCCGGGCGTTCCTGTCCGACCCGGCGATCCTGATCCTCGACGAGGCCACGTCCTCGGTGGACACGCGGACCGAGGTGCTGATCCAGCGGGCGATGAACCGGCTCATGGAGGGCCGCACATCGTTCGTCATCGCGCACCGGCTGTCCACGATCCGCGACGCGGACGTGATCCTGGTGATGAACCAGGGCCGCATCGTGGAGCAGGGCACGCACGAGGCGCTGCTCAAGGCGGGCGGCTTCTACAACGAGCTGTACGCCAGCCAGTTCGAGGAGGCGCTCGCGCCGGTGGCGTAGGGTCGCGGGTCCGGCGCGGCGGGGCGGGGGGCGCGGCGCGTCGGCGCGGCGCGACGCGCGCCGGTCAGCGCCTGGCACCACTTCGAGACGACCCCATCGCCCGGACCCGGTAGCGGGGCGTCCGGGCCGCGTGGTCCCCGGCGGCATCGAACCTCAGGGCGCGAGGGCCGCCTCGATCGCCGCGAGGATCTCGTCGCCGTACTTCTCGAGCTTGGCGGGTCCCATGCCCTTGACCCGCCGCAGCCCCGCCATCGTGCGCGGCCGGCCCTCGGCGATCGCGAGCAGCGTCGCGTCGTGCGCGATCACGTAGGGGGGCATCGCCTCCTCGCGGGCCTTCGCGGTGCGCCAGGCGCGCAGCGCCTCGAACACCGGATCGTCCGAATCGCTCCGGCGATGGGCCCGCTCGGCCGGCGGTGGGCCGGCCAGCTGCGTGACCTTGCTGCCGGGGCGGGGGCGCAGGTCCAGCAGGAACCGGCTCGACTGGCGCCGGGCCTCGCGGCCGCGGCTCTCGCGCCGCTCCGCCCACGAGAGCGCCAGGTGCTCCCGAGCGCGCGTGATGCCCACGTACAGCAGCCGTCGCTCCTCGGCGAGGGCGGCCTCGTCATCCTTCGCCTGGCGGACCGGCAGGATTCCCTCCTCGAGGCTCGGCAGGTAGACCGCATCCCACTCGAGACCCTTGGCGCGATGGTAGGTCAGCAGGTTGACGCCGTCCGCCGAGCCCGCGCGCTCGTGGGCCGCACGTGCCTCGAGGTCGGCGATGACGGCGCCGACGTCCACGGAGAGATCCGTGGCGGCGATGGCGTCCACGATGTCCAGGAGGATCTCCAGGGAGGCCTGCCGCTCGCGCGCCTCGTCGCCGTCCGCGGCCCCATCCTCCTCGTAGCCCACGGCCTCCGCCCAGCGAGCCCGGATCGCGGTCGACAGCGCGGGTCCGGTGGCGTCGAGCGGCGGACGACGCAGCGCCGCAACCGCGGAGCGCACCTCGGGACGGTCGTAGAAGCGGACCCCGCGGACCTGGTACGCGACGCCGGCCCGCGTCAGCGCCTCCTCCACCGGCGCCAGCTGGGCGTTCATCCGTACCAGCACCGCGACCTCGGCAGGGGCCACGCCCTCCTCCAGCCGGGCGCGGATCCAGGCGATCAGTGCCGCGAGCTCGGCCTCGGCCGAGGCCACGCGCGAGATCGTGGGCAGCGGGCCGTCGCCGCGCGTGGCGACGAGGCGCTTGGCGCGGCCCTCCGCGGCGATGAGCCGGTTCGCGAGGTCCAGGACCTGCGGTGTGGACCGGTAGTTGCGCACGAGCGAGACGACCGTCGTGCCCGGCCAGCGGTCCGCGAACGAGGTCAGGAACCGCGACGTCGCCCCGGTGAACGTGTAGATCGTCTGGTCCTCGTCCCCCACCACGCACAGGTCACGGCGGTCCCCGAGCCAGAGCTCGAGGAGGCGCTCCTGGAGCGGGTTCGTGTCCTGGTACTCGTCCACGCTGAACCAGCGCTTGCGGGCGCGCACCGTCTCGGCTGCGTCCTCGTCGGTCTCGAGCAGGTCCACCGTGCCCAGGAGGAGGTCGTCGAAGTCGATGCGGTTGGCGCGCGTCTTGGCCAGCTCGTACTCCGTGTAGACGTGGACGAACAGGTCCGCGGGGATCGGCGGCTCCCGGCCGGCCGCCTCGCGCTCGTAGGCCTCGGGGAGGATGCGCCGGGACTTGGCCCACTCGATCTCGTCCGCGAGGTCCTTGGTGGGCGCGAACCGGTAGTGGCCGGGGAGCCCGCGGGCGATCCGGCTGATGATCGGCGCCTTTGAGTCCAGCAGCGCCGGCAGCGGCTCACCGTCATGGCGTGACGGCCAGAAGAAGCGGAGCTGGGACAGGGCGTGGGCGTGGAACGTGCGCGCCGTGACGCCGCGCAGGCCGAGGCTGCGGAGCCGCTCCACCATCTCGCCCGCCGCCTTGTCCGTGAAGGTCACGACGAGCGCCTGGTCCGCCGGAACGACGCCGGTCGCGATGGCGTACGCGGTCCGGCGGCTGATGACGCGCGTCTTGCCGCTCCCCGCGCCCGCAAGGATCAGGACCGGGCCGCTCGTCGCGAGGACGGCCTCGCGCTGCTCGGGATCCAGGTCGACGAGGAGCTCGTCCGGTGAAGTCACGAATGGAGGCTAGCAGGGGCTGCTAACCGGCTGCTCCACCGGCTCTGGCTGCGACACCCCTGCATGACTCCTCCACTCCACGGCGCGACGCGTGCCGCGCCCGGCCCTTGGGCGTGCCCGCGGGGGAACCGCGGGGTCACTGCGATGATGGACGAACCGGGCGCCACGGGCGAGGGGCGGACGGCCCACGGCACGCGGCCCGAAGGACGGGAGAGCCCCGGCGCGGTGTGCCGGCCCTCGCGTGGCGCGCCGGAGGATCCACGGCCCCGGGCCCGGGATCAGCGGCCGACGTTCGCCCAGTAGCGGCGGGAGCGCGTGTCGCTCTCCTCCTCCGCCCGCGCGAGGTCGTCCCGGCAGGCGTCGAGCCAGGCCGTCGTGACGAACAGCCAGGCGAGCGCGAACGGCGGGACCCCCAGCACCACCCAGGCCGCAGCGAGCGCGGGGTTCGTGTCCGTGAGGTGCGGCCACAGGAGCAGGCCGATGGCAAGCACGAGGCCCGCGGGCACCCAACCCGCGACCAGGAGGCTCAGCGACGCGTCCTCGCTGTCGATCTCCTGTGCCCGCGCCCAGGCAAGCGCCCGGGCGTCCTCGGGCGGACGGCCGTTGATCCGCGCCATGGCACGGACGGCGATCCCGTAGGCCGCGAGGACCCCGACGGCGATCCCCGCGATCGCGTCCCTGGCCTGCGTGTCCGGCCGGGCGACCACCGGCCAGAGCGCGAGGAGCGCCATCACGCCGACGAGCGCCAGCCCGCGGCCCATGACCCCGGCGAGGGCACCGCGAACGGGCGCCTCGACCTGTGAGCGCGGATCGGCGTCCATACGGGCAGTGTCGGCTCCCGGGGTCGCCATCCGCAGGGGCCGATGGTGGCCCTCCATTCGGGGCGGGCGGCCCCTAGTGGCGGGGTCGGGTGGCGCGCGTCTCCGGCCGGCGCGCACTCCAGCCGGCGCACACTCCAGCCGGCGCGTACTCCAGCGGATCAAGGATCCGGTCGCCAGACGATCCAACCGCTGCCTGGCACGTTTGTCTGCCCGGGGCCTCCGCCACCGAACCGGTGTGCCGTGGGGCGGGCGGGTCGTTCGCCGGACGAACTGTTGAGCCGCTGGAGTCAATCAGGGCCACGCGGCGGGAGAGGCCGGCTCACAGCACGACGATCCCGCTCGCCACCGGAACCCGGCCCTGGCGCAGCGCCCTCGTGATCGCCGCACCGTCCAGCGGAAACTGGGCCCGCAACGCCTCGCGATGCTCCGCGAGCACCCGCCGATTGTGTGCCGTCTGGTTGACGACAAGGATCACGACCCCCGCACCCGGGTCGTCGCGGGTCTTGATCGCGACCCGCCTCGAGAGGGCCTGGGCATCGTGGATCCGCGACTCGCCCTCGATCGAGGCGTTGTGCCGGCCGTCGCTGATCCGACCGTCCCAGGCACGGAGGTCGCCGACGATCGGGAGCGGGACCTCGCGCCGCAACCGCAAGGGTGGCGCGATCAGCGCCTCGAACCGCGCCAGCAGCGCGAGCTGGGCGGCGTCGCGGATCGGCTCGCCCGTGGGGTGGAGCGTGAACGACGGCGCAAGACCGACGGCCCTCGCGGCCCGGCACAGCAGGTCGACCGTCGGATGCTCGAGCTCGTTGCGCTCCAGGCGACCCCACCCCGACGGCGACACGCCGGCGCGGGCGGCCGCGGCCCGCTGGCTGACGCCGTGGGTGCGGCGTGCGGTGCCGACCTCCTCGGCCACGTCGCCGCTGATCCGGCGCCCATCCGCCGCTCCAGTGTCAGCGGGTCGTTCTCGGGTTCCCATGGCGAGATGATCGCGCCCGCCACTTACGCGGTACTTGCGCGGGTCCCCAGCCCGGCCCTTGAGCCGGTCCTCGACCTGCGAGTCGCCCCGACCCTCCCAGCGGAGCAGCGGTTCGGTCGCCGGACGTTTCACCCGCTCCTTGGCTGACCTGTCTGGTCGGGCGCCTCCACACCCAACGGATGTGCCACCTGCCGCACGGAACGTCCGGTCGCCGGATCCTTGATCCGCTGCGCGGCGCAGAAGGACCCGTGGCGCGGCAGCACCCGTGGCGCAGAAGGACCCGCGGCGCAGAAGGACCCGTGGCGCGGCAGCACCCGTGGCGCGGCAGCACCCGCGGCGCAGGGACCCGCGGCGCAGGACCCCCTACCGACCCGCGAACTGCCTCGACGCCGCCGTCAGCCGCTCCAGCTCGTCTGCCGTGAGCTCGAGGTCTGCGGCCGCCGCGTTCTGCTCGAGCTGCTCAAGCGTCCTGGCCCCGGGGATCGCGATCGTGTTCGGGTGCGAGATGACCCACGCGAGCGAGACCTGCGCCAGGGTGGCGCCGTGGGCCTGCGCCACCTCCGTCACCACGGCCCGCAGCGGCTCCAACCCCGGCTTCCGGCTCGCCATCAGCGCCTGTGGCCGGCCGAACCGGACGTCCGATGTGTCGGTCCGCCCCGCGAGTAGCCCCTGGAGGAGCGGTGAGTACGCGACGACCGCGCGCCCCGTCGACGCCGCCCAGGGCACGAGATCCGCGGCCGGGCCGGGGCTCCCGAGGCTGAACTGGACCTGGTTCGCCACCACCGGCGCCCGCAGCGCGGCCTCCGCCTCGCGCCACTGGTCGAGCGTGAAGTTGGACACGGCGGCGTGCCGCACCTGCCCGCCCTCGACGAGCGGCCGCACAGCCTGCATCACGCGCTTCGCGGACACGAACGGGTTCTTCCAGTGGACGTACAGCAGGTCCAGCGGGGCGCCGCCGAGCCGCCGTCGGGACCCGCCGACCTGCCACGCGACGATCGGCTCCGCGGGGGCGATGGGGGTGAACTTGGTGGCGATCGTGAGCGTGGCGCGGACGTCGGGGGCCAGCCGCTCCAGGGTCTCCCCGATGATCCGCTCAGAGCGCGCCGGACCGTACGCCTCGGCGGTGTCGATCATCGTGATCCCGAGCGCGATGGCCCGATGGATCAGCTCCGGCGCGACGACGGTCGCGTAGCGCTCGCCGTAGCCCCACTCCCGCGTCCCGAATTGCCAGGTGCCCAGCCCGATGCGGGAGAGCCGCATCCCTTCGATCTCGATGTAGCGCATACCCGGAGTCTATGCGCGATCGACGCCCCACCCGTGTGACAGGCTGCTGTCACAACCCGCTCGTACGATGGCACCATGAACTGGCCATTCCGGCGTCGCGAGGCCCCACCCTCGTCCCGCCTTCCCCATGCCCGGCCGATGACGCTCGACCGCGAGGACTTCGCCTGCTCGACGTGCGGCCGCACAGACCTCTCGGAGGCGGGTGACTGGGACCCGCCCATCTGCGAAGAGTGCGACGCCGCCATCAACTTCGATGCGCTGACCGAGGAGATGGACGACAGCGACGATTGATTCAGCTCACCGGGTTGCGCACGTACAGGCGGGTGAGGCGCACGCGTCCCGCGTGGTGCTCACGCGCACGGCCCAGGCCGGCGGCGAACGCCACCCACAGCACGATCCAGAGCCCAGTGGCCAGGACGTAGACCGCCTGGCCGGCGAGTGGGTCCTGCACCTGCCCCAGGGTCATCAGCGGCACCGCGAACCGGACCGCCAGCGAGGCCGCGCCCGCGACGGCCCCCAGTCCCCACCCGAGGCGCGGCCGGAGCCGGAAGGCCAGGCCGGCGACCAGCCGCGTGCCCACCACGTACCATAGGGCGATCTCCAAGAACCCCATGGCGATCCCGACGAGGTTCATCCAGAACACCGGCGTGTCGATCGGCCACGGGGTCTGGGCGCCCGGCCACAGCCCGTAGAGCGGCAGGTACGCGTAGGCCGAGACGGCCATGCCCGCGATCACCACGCCCCCGACGATCCCCCGCCGGGGCCGGGAGCCCGCGTCGAACAGCCCATCGGCCAGCGCCCACGCACCGCCGATCGCCAGCAGATTGAGCGACAGCCGCAGGATCCCCAGCGCCAGGCTGAGCGGCGTGTCGTAGGCGAACGGCTGGGAATTGGGCTCGAGCTGCGTCGACACGAACTCCTGCGCGGCGCTCAGCAGCGGCTGGGCGAGCTGCTCGAGCGCCAGGAGCACCGTGCCGCGCATCAGCCACGGCGTCACGCGCCGCGCCCCCGGCACGCCCCACTCCAGCGCCGCGGGCAGCCCCACGATCGCCGCGTTCCGCAGCGTGTTGAACACGATCTCGGCCACGCCGCCCCAGTTCCACAGCTGCGTGCCGCCCAGGTCGGCCAGCGGCCGCAGGCCGAACACGAGGAACCCGAACGCGGCAACTGCGGACGCGTAGCCCAGCGGGGTGAGCGCGTCGAGGCTCGCGCCGGGCCCGCGGGCGGGCTCCGCGCCCCGGGCGGGCGCCGGTCGGCGGTGGATGATCGTGGCCAACCCTGTCCCCTCGTGCGGGCGCCGCGCGGGTGCGCCGCTCGGGCTGAGTGTAGGCCGACGCCCCGCGCGCAGGACGCCCCCGTGCGCGGATCGCCGGGCGCTCGCCCGCTACCCCTTCGTGAGGCGCTTCCAGGCGTCCTGCAGCAGCTTCTCGGACGTGACCTGGCCGATCTTCGAGCCACCGACCGCCAGCTCGTCGATGCGGTCGTCGCCCTCGGAGCCCTTGAGGGTCTCGTCGGGGGTGTGCCAGCCCCCGCCGTCGCGGGCGCGCTTCGTCTCGTTCATCATCTGGGCGAAGACCGTCTTCTCGTCCGTGCCCCAGACCGCCTCCTGGGCCTCGGTCGTCGGCGTCGCACCGGTCGGCCGGAACCCGTCGGGCAGGCGCGCCTTGAACGCGCTCCACGCCACGTCCCGTGCCGCGTCCACCGTCGGCCCGGTGAACGGCCCGCCGGCCGCCATCGCGTTGATGGTCGACGCCACGCGGCCCCAGGTCATCGCCCAGGCCTTGTCCGTGTCGGTGACATGCTCCGTCTCGCCCGCGCCGAGCCTGGTCGACCAATCCTCGGTCACGTCGAGGTCGTGGGTGCCCTTGCCGTAGGGCCCCAGCCTGTGGCGCCCGGGGGCCGGCCAGTAGACGTCGTAGTCGAGCGAGGGCAGCTTCACGTCGACGGGCTTGACCTGCCATCCGCCCCCGGCCGCCTGGCTCGCGCCACCGACGCGGAAGATCGGCGGGTTGCCCACGTACCTGCTGCGCGTGAGCCCGCGGTTGCCGAGAGCGCTCGCGTCCATGATCTCCTTGACGCCTCCCGGCGGGGCCGTCTTGTGGTCGGTCCGCACGAGCCCCACGAGGTGGGTCATGGCCGCGTGTCCGACGGTCGCCTGGAGATCGCCCGCGAGCGCGATCCGCGACCCGAGGTCGAGGCGTGACGCCGCGCCGGCCCGCGCCGCCAGGTCCCACGGCGAGCGTCGGGCGTGCCCGGGCGCGGCGGGCGCGAGCGGCTCCCCTGGCTCCAGCCGGTGGACGCGGACCCTGCTGGCCATGGCGATGTCCTCGATCGACGACGCCGACGGCCGCAGTCTACGCCCCCGTCGCGAGGGCGCTCACTCGCCGCGGGGCGTCGCCACCGCCAGCGCGAACGGCATCACCGGCCCCGCGCCGTGGTCCCGCAGCAGCGCCGCCGCCACCGTGAGCGTCCAGCGCGAGTCCACGAGGTCGTCCACGAGCAGCACGGGGCCGTGCCGGACCCCTTCGGCCACGACCCCCAGCTTGGAGCGCGCGTTGGCGCACTGCGTCGCGCTGTTTGCCTGCGCGGACTGGGGCGCGCCGCCGGACGATGTCACGCACGGGATGAACGGCAGCGCCAGCGCCGAGGCCAGCCGCTGCGCGAACCCCTCCACGGAGCCCGGCCGCGTGGCCGAGGGCACGCAGGTGACCCACTCCGGCATCGGCGTCGGGCGCCAGCGGCCGCGAATGACCTCCATCGCGGCGCCCGCGAGGTGGTCCGCGTAGCGCAGGTCCGGCCCCGGTCCCGCCGCGATGACGCTCGCAACATCACGGCCCCAGCCCGGGTCGCCCAGGATGCACAGCGCCCGCCCGAACTCGGCCGGCTTCGCGATCCGGGCCCCCTCCGGCCACTGCCGCCGCGGGTCGATCGCCCGCACGTCCCGCCGCAGGTACGCCACGGCCTCCTGGACCAGTGCCGGCTCGACGTTCCGTGACCAGCGCACGCCCCCGTCGTTCGCGCAGTGCCCGCAGTCGGCCGCCGTGGGGTCGTTGAGCAGGCGGCCCAGGAAGGCCATCCGGCAGCCGTCGGTCTCCATGTAGGCCTGCATCGCCGCCAGCTCGCGCCGCCGCGCCTCCAGCACGCCCGCGACCCATGCCTCGTCCTGCTCCCAGGGCTCGGCCGTGCGCACGTAGCGCCCCCGCTCGCGCGCGACCGCCCCATCGACCTCGAGCAGCTTGAGCGCCTTCTCGATCTGCCCGTACGGCAGGTTCACCGACGCCTGGAGGGTCTTGATCGTGGCCGAGTCCGTCTTCTCGAGGGCCTTGAGGATGTCGCGCATCCGGGCCGCCGGCGGGAACGCCGTCGAGAGGAAGTATTCGGCGATCGCGTCGTCCTCGCGGCCGGCCAGGAGGATCCCGTAGGCGTTCGACACGGCGCGGCCCGCGCGGCCGACCTGCTGGTAGTACGCGATCGGCGAGGACGGGCGCTGGTAGTGGACGACGAACCCGAGGTCGGGCTTGTCGAACCCCATCCCCAGGGCAACCGTGGCCACCAGGGCCTTGAGCCGGTTCGCGAGCAGGTCGCCCTCGAGCGCCTCGCGCTCCGCGGGCTCGATGTCCGCGTTGTACGGGTGGGCGTCGATCCCCTGCCCGCGCAGCCAGCCCGCCACCCGCTGCGTGTCCGCCACGGTCAGGCAGTAGACGATGCCGGCGCCGGGCATCCCGGGCAGATGCTCCGCCAGCCAGGCCAGCCGCTCCGCCTGGTCCCGCAGCGGGATCGCGTCGAGGTGCAGCGTGTCCCGTGCCAGCGGCCCGCGGATCACCGAGACGTCCTCGCCCAGCTGGTGGGCCACGTCGTCCACCACGCGGTCGTTCGCGGTCGCGGTCGTGCCCAGCACCGGCACGTCCGGGCCCAGCGTCGGCAGGAGGCGCCCGATGCGCCGGTAGTCCGGCACGAACTCATGGCCCCAGTCGCTGATGCAGTGCGCCTCGTCCACCACGAACATGCCCACCGTCCGCCGGATCGACGGCAGGAGGCGCCCCGCGAAGTCCTCGTTGGCGAACCGCTGCGCGGACACGAACAGGACGTCGATGCGGTCCGCGACCAGGTCCGTCTCGATGCCCGCCCAGTCGTCGCGGTTGGCGCTGTTGATCGTCACCGCGCGCAGCCCGAGGCGGTCCGCGGCTTCGATCTGGTTGCGCATCAGGCTCAGCAGCGGGCTGACGATCAGCGTGGGGCCGTGGCCCTCGTCGCGGCGCACGCGCGTGGCGATCCAGTACACGAGGCTCTTGCCCCAGCCCGTGCGCTGCACGACGAGCGTCCGCGAGCCGTCGCGGACCACCGCCTCGATGGCCTCGCGCTGGCCCTCGCGGAACGCCGCGCCCGGCCCGAACATCGTCTCGAGGTGGGCCTGGAGGGCATCGGTCATGCGGGCCAGTATGCGGCCGATGCCGCCCCTGGGCGGCGCCTCACCAGGCCGTGCAGCGACGGCCCGGCGGCGGCGTCTAGCTGTTGGGCGTCGTGGCGCTGGCGGCCGTCGCGGCAGCCGTCGCGGCAGCCGTCGCGGCAGCCGTCGCGGCGGCGGTCGTGCGGCGCGCGCGCGGCGCCGGCTTGGGCGCGATGCGGGCGAGGAGGGCGTCCACGTCGCCCTGCACGTCCGGGTTCGTGATGTTGGGGCGCGCGGCCCGCAGGACCTCGACGGCCTCGGTGATGTGTCCGGCGTCGGCCACGACCGTGATCACGCGCACGGCGAACGCACCCAGGCGGGCGTCCACCAGCCAGGGGGTGATGGCGAGGATGGCCCGTGGGCCATAGGCAGCGATCTGGTCGCGGTACCCGATTCGGTCGAGAGGATCAGCGGTTTGCGCTTGGGCGAGGAGCGCGTTGAGGCCCTTGGGGGCGGGAGGCATGGCCCCATTATCGCTCATTTAGCGCCGATTCCGGTCCGGGTGACCGGCAGGCGGGCGGGAAAGGGTCACGGATCCCGACATCAGGCTCGATTAGGGGAGAAGTACGAGCCCGCGACGCCCAGGGCGGCCGCCCGCGCTACGAACCATCTTGCCAGCAACCCAGCAACCTGTATGCTCGGGACATGAAGGTGACCTTCGATCTCGATCCCGACCTGTACCGCTCGCTCAAGGTGGAGGCCGCCCGCGCCGATCGGAGCGTGCGGGACGTCGTGAGCGACGCCATCGCGGCCTGGCTGGACCGCCAGGAGGAGGACGAGGACCGGGCCTCTGCGGCCGAGGCGCTGGAGGAGTACCGGCGCGACGGCGGCACCGCGGTCGCGGCCTTCTTCGATCGCCTCGCGGCGGAGGCACGCGCGGAGTACGGGTCGGACGCCTGATGGCAGGCCTCCCCTACCGCGTCGACCTCGCCCCGGCGGCCGCGCGGCAGTTGCGGCGACTCCCTCCGGGCGACGCCGCCAGGCTGCGCGGCCCGATCCTCGCCCTCGGCCTCGAGCCCGGGCCGCCGGGCGCCACACGACTCGTCGACGGCGAATGGTGGCGGCTCCGCGGTGGCGACCTGCGGCTCGTCTACGCCATCGATGACGCCGAGCGCATCGTCGTCATCCTGCGCGCCGCGCGCCGGAACGAGAGCACCTACCGGAACCGGTAGGGCGTGACGCCAGCAGCGGTCGCCCAGGGGCTTCCGCCGACGGCGATCAGTGCCGGCGCGTGTCCTCCGCGGACCCCCTGCCGTAACGCCGGAGCACCACCCGGCTGTCGTCTGGGGCCGGCTGCTCCGTGACCACCGTGATGACGGCGCCTTCGACGACCGTGCTCGACACCAGTCCGTCGGTCGTGGGCACGGGATCGGCCGGCGTGGGCCACGGGACGCGGGTACGCCTCGAACGAGAGCCCGAACGTGCAGGCAACCGCCGCGTGGGCGGTCCTCATCGTCGGCGGCACGCGAAGGAGATGCGTCCTGCGAGTCCCGTCGGGCTCGGGCGTCGAGCTCTGAACCTCGACCATCACGATCGGCTCGTCGCGCTGCGGCTCCTTCCTCAGGGCGCCGCCCCGTCGAGAACCGCCGGTATGTCGAGCCCGAGATGCCGGCTCAGCGCCTCCCGAACCCGGGAGCGAACGCCTGGGTCGGTCACATGTTGCGCGGCACCGGCAAGCTCGAATGCGGTCACCCGCGACAGGTCGATCGTGCGGATCTGGTGGCACAGGACCACGGCGTCGCGCGTCTGCCCGGCCTCACCCATCGCGATGGCCACCTCGCCCGGATACCGCGACGGGCGCGCCGAGATCGGGCAGACCGTGGCCATCCCCGAACGATGGAAGGACCCGTAGGAGACGACCAGCGCGCGACGCTGGCCCTTCTGCTCGTGACCGGCGGTGCCGGAGTCGAAGTCCACGATCACCACGGCCCAGCGGAGCGGAGTCATTCGTCGGGCCATCCTTCGGCAGCGGCGAACTCGTGGCTGATGGAGCGGACCTCCGCAAGGAATGGGGCGTCTCCGGCAGCGCGAGACCACAGGTCGGCGTCGTCGCGATCACGGATCTCCCGGTAGAGGTGCTCGATCGCCATCTCAACGACACCGTCCTGGCTCGTCGGCAGGTCCTCGCGCCCCGACAGGTCGCGCACCCGCGACACCGCTTCGGGGCTCAGGTTGTAGGTGCGCTTGATCCGCGTGGTCATGGACGCAGCGTGCACGTCCAGAGCATGGGCGTCAATCTGCGTGTTCATCGGACTCCACTACTTGGAACGCGCTCCGGACCAGCCCTCTTCATAGAAAGGGGAGAGGCGGACGACTGATCGCAGGATGCGCCGACTCGACCACGGCGCACTGAGTGTACGGATGCCCACTCACCTGCCGATTGCGTGGCCACTCGGCGTCCCCGTCACCGAGCAGCTCCGGGAGCTGCGGGTCGCCGCGGGAACCTCGAACGAACCGTTCGCGTAGACGACGAGTTTCGAGGCGCGCCCTGACCCCACGCCCGCCTGGTGGGAGCGGTCCTCGCTCTCGAGGTCGTCGGGCATGATCGCCTTGAGGGCGCCCTGTCCTACCGTGCCGTGGCGAGGAGAGGCTCCACGCCGATGTCCTCGTCGAGATCCGGCCAGTTGAGCGCTCGACCGCCTTCGATGATCCGGAGGTTCGCGCGCGCCGCGACGGAACCGGCGAGGAGCCTCGGGAACCAGCTGATCGGGACGCGAACCTCCCGGCCGTCCACCAGGGACACGATCAGGGTGGTGCCCCGGACGCGGGCGGCTCTCGCTCGCGGATCGACGGTCGCGACGGGCTCAACGGCTGCCATGCACGCGCTCCCAGGCTTCCAGGCATTCGAGCTCGAACTGCTCGACGATCCGCCGGGGTCGAGCTCGCTCCACTTCATTGTACGAGCCCGGGTCCTTGACCCTCACGGGACTGAGCCAGAACTCGGCGCAGCCTTCGCCCGACTCCACATGCACGTGGGCGGGCTTGTGCATGTCGAGGTTCTCGTTCGACCAGAAGTACAACCGATAGGGCGCGGTTCGGCGAGGATCGACCACGTTCGGGCTCACGGCGACTCCCACGCACCTCGGTCAGCTTGGCGCCGCCGATGCTGGATGGCACCGTATCCGGGACGACTTACGTCCGACTCACGTCGGATCGCCGGCCCGGCGCGGCCGCTCGACGATCCGGAACTGGCGAGATTCGAGCAGGCCCGCGACCTCCGCTCGATGGGGTGCGCGGTCAAGATCGATCCCAAGACTCACGTCGAGGAACCCGACGCCAACCGCTGCCCCGTCGGCGGCGAAGTCGACGTTGACGCGATCCGAGAGCTCGTCGGTGTGATCAACGGCCCGGCGCTCGAAGTAGACGTAGACGTAGACGTGCATCCGCGGCTTCGTCGTAGGTCAGAACCATGGCGCTCCCGTCCTGATGATGGTCACGAGCCAGCGACCGCGACGGACCTCCTCCTGCTCGGACGAGGTCCGGATGATCGCCTCGGCCTCGGCGGCGCCGCTACGGGAACGGCAGATGGTCAGCGGTCTGGACGACCTTGATTCGGGCCGAGATCGCGGACAGCTTCTTCTTCCAGTTGCCGTCATTCGTCACGAGGTGGCCGACCTGCGTGGCGATTCCGGTTCCCACGATGAGCGCGTCGGGTGGTGCGAGCTTGTGCGTCGCTCGCAGGGTGGCCGCCTCCTGGGCAACCTGGAGATCAATGGATACAGCCTCGAGGTTCGGGTGCGACCGCAGGAAGGCGAGCACCGTGTGGTGCCCGGGCGGAGACTGCCGCAGGGGCCGAACGAGGATCTCCATCACCGTGATCATGGAGACCACTGCCGGATTGCGGCCCGACTCGACCAGTTCCTTGAGCACGCAGACCGCGACCGGGTGCGTGGCATCGGTCGCGTCGAGAAAGGCCGCGAGCACGGAGGTGTCCAGGAGCAGCCGGTCGCCGGCTGGGATCTTGGCGAGGAGTGATACGTACGACACCGGACTACTCCCCCCATGCCTCGCGTTCACCACGGACGAACGCGAGGGTTTCGTCGGTGGTGCCGAAGACCCCCGTCATGCTGCCTGCGAAGTCGCGCGGAAGAACCCGGAGCCGGACCACGCCGGGGTCGGCCGGGTCGATCTCGAAGAGCAGGCGGTCGTCGAGCCGTGCGTCGAGCGCGCGGGCGACCGGTTCGGGCAGCGTGAGCTGGTTCTTCTGCCGCAGCCGAGCCTCAACCTCGATGGGACGATCAAGGACCTTCATCGGTCATACTCCATGTCACGCGTAGGATGCCAAGATAGGCGGTGCGACGACGCCTTGTCAAATCGGACTGCGTTGCGTTGCCCCGATTGAACCACGGCACGCGAACATCGCGGCCATCGACGTAGGACACGATCGCGGTCGTACCCTGAATGCGTCCCTGAAGTCGTACCCTGGCGCGGTCTCCGGGTCAGCGACCTCACCAGGAGCTCGCCGGACCTCACCATCGCCCACCCGTTCGTCCTTCACTCGCGCGAACGGGTCCGCGAGCGCGCCGATGGCGCCCGGCACGTGCCAGGCGCGACACGGCCGAAGCAGCGGTCAGGTCGCGACGGTCCTCGTCCCGTACGCGGCAAAGGCAGGGTCGCGGGTCACGACCGCGGCATCGAGCCGCAGGGATTGCGCGACCAGCATCCGGTCGAACGGGTCTCGATGGTGGGGGTCGAGGCGCCCAGCCCGCTCGCCGTCCGAGGCGAGGATCGGGGCCTCGATGAACCCCTCCGCCGCCAGCGTGTCGACGAGGTCATCGGGAGCATCGAGCTTGCCGAGCGCCCGTTTGACCGAGATCTCCCAGACCGTGGCCGCGCTCACGAACACCTCGTTGGCCGGATCCGAGATCAGGTCGCGGGCCGCGCTCCCGAGCGCCGGATCGTCCGCGAGCCACCAGAGCAACGCATGGGCGTCGAGGAGGAGCCTCACCCTTCGAAGGCGTCCAGCAGCCAGGCGTCCGTCGGGTCGAAGTCCGGGGCCATGCGAACCTGGCCCCGCCAGCGGCCGGGCCGTCGCGCCTGGGTGCGAGCCTGCAGCGGAACCAGGCGCGCCACCGGCCGCCCCGCCCGGGCGATCACGATCTCCTCGCCGGCCTCCGCTCGCTCCACGAGGCGGGACAGGTGCGTCTTGGCCTCGTGGATGTTGACGGCGTTCGGCATGCGCGTGGGCTCCATGGTTAGTCCAACTTAGTCCGGTGCCGTGCGGGGTGTCAACCCATCGTCCAGTCGACGGTGTGCGGCGACTCACTCATCGGCGACTTACGGGTCCGACGGCCTCCTGGCGCGGCGTTGATGGCCTCATGCCGGCGTACTCGTGATCCAGCGCTACCCCGCGACGCCCGCCCGGCGTGGCGACAGGATCTCGATGCCGATGACCGACCCGTCGGCGGCGTCGTTGATGCCGCGGGCGTCGTCGAGCCGGACCTGGTGGTCCCACGGCGCATCGCTGAGCGTCAGGTAGGCGGCGTCCACCGATTCGTCGTATTCGAGCAGCACGCCGGTCAGAATCCAGCGTTGGCGGTCGTGAGCAGCGGCTCCACGCCGATGTCCTCGTCGAGGTCCGGCCAGCGGATCGCCCGGCCGCCTTCCGTGATCCGGAGGTTGGCGCGGGCTGCGGCAGAGCCAGCGAGGAGTCGCGGGAATGCGCTGAGCGGTACTCGCACTTCGCGGCCATCGGTGAGGATGACGGCCAGCGCGGTGCCATGAACCCGCGCCGCCCTGACCCGTGGCTCGCCGAATCCCGTCGTGGTGATCACAGGGACATGATCGGCGCGATGTCCGGGTCAGTGACGGGCTTCCTGGTACTCAAGGCGCTCGAACGGCGTTGCTCGCCGCGTGCTGATGAAGCGGACACGCCCCCGGTCGACGAGGAGGGCTTGCGGAGTCTAACGAGGCTGGTCCTTGAGCACTCCCACAACGTCGTGGGCCGTACCGAAGAGAAACCCCGCGTAGGCAGATCCCGGCCGGAGGTGCCTCGTGTTCTCGCTCACGATGTACCGCACCTGCCCTGCGTGGACGAGATCGACGGCATCAATGTGGACCGCCTCCGCGGTCCGGACGAGCATGGTGTCGTCGATGTCATGCGCGATCAGGCGATGGTCGGCGCGCTCGGCCACGGGGGTGATCCAGCGAGCCGCCTCGAAGATCGGCGCATAGGCCTGGTAGGCGATCACCGACGGCCATGCGAGGTGGCGCTGCAACAACTCGAGCACCTCATCCCGAAGCTCATCGCACATGACGACATGTGCGATGACCGGCGCGATGGCAAGCAGCTGTGTCGCGGAACCGGAGCGCGTCCTCGATAGCGCGTCCTTGAGGAAGACGCTCGTGTCGATGATCAAGAGCGGGCGCGGCGCATCCAACTCATCGGCCGCGACGCGGCGCGTTGAGCATTGCCTCGACCTGCGGCGGTGTCAGTTCAGGCGCGACAGGACGGGGCCGGTTCAGCGCCTCGTATGAGGCCAGCACCGACCTCGGGATCCTGCGCGTTCCCGCGGGCGTGCGCTCGCATGGCAGCCACCCGCGATCTGCCCAATTTCGAATGGTCTGCTCGGTCACATTGAAGGCTGTCGCGACTTCGGCGATCGACACGTATCGCCGCACGGGTGTGGTCCCGAGCCCGGCGACATCGTCCACCAGCCGAGCGATGATGCCGGCGGCGTCCGGCGCAGCTCGCCGGATTGCGGGCAGGGCGGCGGTAATCGTGGCTCGCTCATCGGGAGTCAGAACGGATGCGGGAGCGGTCTTCAGGCGCGGACCTCCAAGCGATGGGCGGTCGCGCAAGTCTGATCAGAATCTCAAGAATGTCAACTCCGACCGCGCATGTTGCGCCCTTCATCCGAGAGGACCAGGGGCTGCTGCCGTCGCGGTGGTTGAAGTCAGCCCTGATTGGGAATGGCGGGCTCTCGGACAACCAGGTCCACCTCGAGTCCAACCGCGGTTGCGTAGCGCTCGATCGTCGAGAGGCGGCTGTCGAGGTCCCCGGACTCCAGCCGGGCGACCACCGGCTGGGACGTGTTCATGCGCGCAGCGACAGCGGTCTGGGAGAGCCCGAGAGACGCTCGTCGCGCCGCGAGCTGGCGCATGACCGCCCTGCGGCGGGCGGCGGCGTCAACGAGCCTGGGAAACTTCGGGTTGTCGATGGACCGCTCATGAACGATCTGGTCAAGGAAGTCGCTCATCTCGAGACACCTTCTGTCCTGCCTGACTGATGACGAGAGTATAGCAGTAACAATATACTGTCAATGCTATCTTACGCGTGCCCGCCAATCAGCGAGGCGCTGCTCGGCAAGCGCGATCAGGGCCGTCGGCGTCCTCGGCGTCATCTTCGTGAACCCGGCCAGCGCGAGCAGGACGAGACCGCGACGTCCCTCCGGCGCGAGGAGCACGCGGTGGA
>JBBSCF010000013.1:0-82342 GCA_038250545.1 Candidatus Limnocylindrales bacterium
CTCGGTCTTGACCTTGCCGTCCTCGCGGTACGAGCGGCGCAGCAGGTGGGCCTCGTACACCCGGTCCTTGTAGTGCCGACGGGTGGTTGCGACGTGAACGGCGCCGCCTCGCGTGCTCATGCACGGATCCTCGCCGATCGGAGCGCATATGTCAACTACTTTAGTGCCTACGTCTCAGAGCGTGAGACACCCGCTGCTCGTGCTCGGGACGGGATCTCTTCGCGCTCATCGGCGCGGATGCGGCCGCTGGAACTTCGGGCTAGAACGACAACGGCTGGAGCCCGCTGTTGAGGATCCTCGGGTTCTGGCCGACCGCCTCCGCGCTGCTGTAGCCGGTGACGCGTTCGAACGCCGCGTTGACGTACTGGACGGTCCCCTCCCGGTCTGTGATCACCACCATGTCATGGGTCTGCGCGATCGCCTGGGCGAGTCGATCCCGCTGCAGGGCAACCCTGCGCTGCAGCAGCCGGACCCGGCTCATCTCCATCGCCCGCCGGACGGCTGGTCCCAGTCGCGCAAGCCTGTCCTTCAGGACGTAGTCGTCCGCGCCACGGTGCAGCGCCTCGACTGCGACGGTCTCCCCGATCGTGCCCGAGACGGTCACGAACGGCACGTCCGGCAGCCGCTCGCGAGCGACGGCCAATGCATCGAGCGCATTGAACTGCGGCAGGTGCCAGTCCGAGAGGATGAGATCGGGCGGGTCATCCAGGCTCGTCACGAAGTCAGGGAGCGTGGCGACAACGCGGGTGGCCGGTTGGTAGCCCTCCTCCTCGAGGGCGAACACCATGAGCTCGCCGTCGGCCGGCCTGTCCTCGACGATGACGACGCTGATCGCCGCCGGTTCCGGCCCGGATGCCTCGCCTGGTGTGAGGTGGCCGGTCAGCCCGGGATCCATTCGCGCTCCCGCCGTGATCCGTGTCCGCACGCCAGTCGCCAGACCATCGGGCTGGAAGTTCGGGCTAACGGATGTCGCCGGCGTCATGCCGGCCCCCCACAGCCGTGGGCAGGACCACGGAGAAGGTCGATCCGCGCCCCGGCACCGATGTCACGAGCGGATCCGCGCCCATCAGCCTCGCCGCCTTGCGCACGATCGCGAGGCCGATCCCGGTTCCGGAATACTCGTCGGCAGCGTGCAGGCGAGCGAAGACATCGAAGATCCGCTCGAGATACTGGGGCTCGATGCCGATCCCGTGATCCTCGACCTCCAGCCGGACCTGCTCATCGACGAGCGTCGACCGCACCGTCACCGCGGGCTCCTTGCCAGGGCCGGCGTAGGTCAGGGCGTTGTCCAGGAGGTTGGCCAGGATCCGTTCGACCAGGACGGGGTCGCCGAGCGGAACCGCGAGCGGCTCGATGACATCGAGCCGGGCACCTGTGGCAGCGATCCGCCCGGCGAAGCTCACGCGGAGCCGGTCCACGATCGGGCCGATTGGGACTGGCTCCCTGTGGACGGCACCCGCGCCGAGCGTGGCATACCGGAGCAGGTCCTCCAGCAGGGTCTCCATCTCGTGTGCGGCGCCGACAACGTTGGCCAGGCAGTGGCGGCCGTCGTCATCGAGCGCGTCGCCTTGGCGGCGCTGCAGGATCTCGGCAAAGCCGGAGATCGACCGCAGCGAGGTGCGGAGGTCGTGCGCAACGGAGTACGAGAACGCCTTGAGCTCCTCGTTGGCCGCCTGCAGGTCGGCGACGCGCGCCATGACTCGCTGCTCGAGACTGGCGTTCAGCTCGCGCAGTTCATCTTCCGCGGCCCGGCGCTCGGTCACGTCGAGGGCCATCGAGAGCACCACGCGCCGGCCGTCCTCGAGGCGTCCGAGCGGTGCGGACGAGAAGTCCCAGACGCGGTCCGTGCCGGCCGCCGTCCGTGTCCTGAACTCCCCTTCGGCAGTCCGGTCCGGCAGGTCGAACAGCCGTTGGATCCGCGCCTGGACCGTGCCATGGTCCACTCCGTACGCGAGCCGCGTCCAGGTGGCGCCCGACGTGAGGACCTCGCGCGGGTACCCGCTGATCTGGCACCAGGCGCGGCTGATCTCAAGGATCGAGCCGTCCTCCGCGTGCAGCAGGGCGGGCAGCGGTGCGCCCCGGATGGCCAGGCGCAGGCGGCTCCTGCTCGGCGGCCAGCCGGCGTTCCGCCGTCTTGCGGGCGCTGATGTCCTCGATGATCGCGACGAAGAACGCGGGTGCACCACCGACGTCACGCACGAGCGAGACGGTCAGGTTGACCTCGACGAGGGTGCCTTCCTTCCGCCGGTAGCGCTTCTCCATCTGATAGGACGAAATCGATCCGGCGAGGAGCAGGGCGACGTTGGCCAGGTCCGCATCCAGGTCGTCCGGGTGCGTGATGTCCTGGAACGTCATCGGATACAGCTCATCGGCGGTGTAGCCCACGATCGATGCGAGCCGGTCGTTGACGCGCAGCCACCGGCCATCGAGGCGTACGTGGGCCACACCGACCGCCGCCTGCTCGAAGGTGGCGCGGAACCGCCGCTCGCTGATTTCGACCCTGGCATTGACCCGGTCGATGTAGATGGCCGCAACCACCGCGACGAGGCCGAGGATCCACATGTATATGGCGATGTGGAGGATGGCGGCCACGGTGGTCGAGAGAATCCCGTGCTCCGCGACGAGTCGCTGTGCCACCTCGACCACGACCGGCAGCACGAGCAGCCCGGGCAGCAGGCGGCGAGCGAGCAACCCGCCTCCCGTCGGGCGTCGCAGGAGACCCAGGAGGCCGTGGTCGGGCGCCAGGAACGCGATCCCGAAGACAAGGATCGCGAGGCCGACCGCCGTGTGGATCGCCATCGACGTTCCCACGGAACCGCCCGCCGGGTCTCCGAGCGCGTATCCGAGCACGGATGCCACGACAAGCGTCGCCGCCCCGGCATTGAGAACCGCTACCGCCCGCGACCGCGCGCGACCGTCCGCGCCCAGCGTGAGTGCCGAACCCAGGAGCAGGAGCGCCGCGGCTGTGAGGGCGGCCATCCGACCGGGTGCGGCGGTCCCCACGGCGCCGGGCACCTCGCGTGCCAGCAGCTGGTCGATCCCGATCGATGCGCCACTTGCGTACTCGAACAGGGTGAGCAGGCCCAGGAGCACAAGCAGGCCGCCAAGCGACCGTTCCGCCCGGTCCCGCCAGGCCGCTGCGTGCGGAGCGCGGGACGCCCGGCTCGCCAGGAGGCCGCCGGCGACGACGAATCCGGCCGCGGTGTTCACCTTCATCGAGACCAGGCCGGGAAGCACGCTCCGGAAGGCGGCGACGTCACCCCACCAGCCAACCAGGACGAGGGTCCCGATCGCCATGGCGAGCAGCCCGAAAGCGGCGGCGGTGCGCCGATACCGATCCTCGACAGAACCGAAACGCGAGGATGCGGCGTCCGTGTCGCGGGCGGCTCCCATGGCGCCGCGCTTAGGACCCCGGACGCGGCGGTCCGACGTTGATGCCAAACCAGTAGTCCCGGATCGTCCGCACGACCGACACGAAGGCTCCGAACGAGACCGGCTTGACGATGTACGAGTTGGCGCCCACGTCGTAGCTGGTGGCGCGATCACCCTCGATGTTCGACGAGGTGAGCACGATCACCGGCAGGCGGCGGAGCTCAGGGGTCGATTTGACCTGCCGGAGGACCTCGAAGCCGTCGACTCCGGGCATCTTGAGGTCCAGAAGGAGGATGTCCGGAAACGGGTGGCGATCCCGGTCCGCGTATTCGCCGGCGCCGCGCAGGTAGGCGATCGCGGCCGCCCCCGATCGCACGACCTCCACCCGGTTCAGCAGCCGGGCCTCCTGGAACGCGTCCAGCGCCAGCTCGATGTCCAGCGCGCTGTCATCGACCATGAGGATGACTGCCGACTTCGAACCCTGCTCTGGCCGCTGGTCCACTCCGCCCGTCCTGTCCCGTGTCTCCGATGGCCGGGTGCACCGGCGCTGCGCAGGCCACCACTGGAACCGGCGCCCGCGGTCGCGGGGGGGCAGCATCGACTGAACCCCCGTCTCGCCACGCCTACTCCCCTCACTTGGCACATATCTCGCGGAATCGCCCGCGGCTCCTCGCCAGCGGTCATACGCACGGTCTGGCTCGCGAGCCCGTGTGGTCGCGGGGCGGCCATGCCGAACCGAGTCACCTCGGGGGGGTCGGCGAGCGTCACCCACGATGCCTGGGTGCTCATGGCGACCCCGTTCGTCGTCGCCGGCGTGACCGTGGTCGACGGGCACGCGCTGCGCGGAGGAAGCGGAGCGGGAGACGTGACTCGAACCCACGACGTTCTGATTGGGAAGCAGGGTCACAGCGGCTCGCCCTCGACATCGTCCGGATCGATCACGCGTCGGACCGGCCGCCCGGGCCGCGGCGCCAGCTGGCCCACGCCCTTCGTCGCCGGCCGCCCCGCGCCGCCGGCGCCCAGCTCCTTCGCCACCCCCTCGAGAACGCCCCCCGGCAGCGCGAGCGGCGGCGCGCTGAGCTCCACCACGATCGCCCGCATCTGCGTCCCGTCGGTCCAGGCGCCGTGCACCACGTTCGGTGGCCAGACCACGGCTTCGCCCGCGAGGACCCGCGTCCGCTCGTCGCCCACGCCGACCCAGCCGCCGCCCTCGATCACGACGAAGTACGTCCAGTTCGGGTTGGAGTGCGGGGTGATCCGCGCGTGGAGCGAGAAGGCCAGCTCCGAGATGACGCCGGTCGGGCCGCTCTCGATGACCTGGCCCTCGATCCCGGTCGTGCCGGGCGGGCCGTCCGGGCGCCGGTGCCCGACCCCGAACCGCCGGACCTCGATCGGCACGGGGGCTCCCCGGCTACCGGCGGCGGCGCCGGCGCGAGGACTTCGACCGGATCGTGGCCTCGGGGTGTGCGTACCGGCTGCGCGAGTAGTAGCGCTGCTTGGCCAGCTGGCGCTCGTAGGCCGCGAAGGACGGCGGGAACCGCACGAACCGCATCCAGACCAGGGCGCCCAGGCCGATGACGAGCGTGCCCAGGACCATGATCCAGTCGAACGCGAAGACCACGTAGACGAGCATCAGGCTGAACGTGATCACGAGCGTCCAGAGCATCCACTCGTACATCTGGAGATAGACCTGGTGGCGGTGCAGCTGCCGCGTGCGGACGTTGTAGAACACGACGACCGCGATCAGCCCCACGACCGACGCGAACAGCAGCGGCGTGTAGAGATCGGGGAAGTTCGCCTGGTTGAAGGACTCGAACAGGTATTCCCAGGGCCAGAGCTGCACGCGTGATGTCTCCGCAACGGCCGGGACCCCGGCCACGCTGATGGGCCGTGCGAGTATGCCACGGAGCCCACGCTATACTCGGCCCGACGACGCGCGCGCCCGATGGATGCGTTCCGGAGACCCCTCCCGGAGCCCGTCCGCCGCCCCGGGCGCGGACCTTGGACGAACCGCGGAGGAGGAACCGCGCCGGTGCGTGCGCTGCTCTCGGTCGCGAACCGCGACGGGTTGTCCGCGTTCGCGCGCGACCTCCAGGGGCTCGGTGTGGAGCTCGTCGCCACGGATGGCACGCGCGAGCATCTCGCCCAGGACGGGATCGAGGCCGCGTCCGTCTCCGAGCTGACCGCGGTCGCGCCGCTGGTCGGCGGCCAGGTCCGGACCTTCCACCCGGCGATCTACGCCGGCATCCTCGCCCGCCGGGACCGCCCCGAGCAGCTCGAGCAGCTGGTCGGGCACGGCTACGGCCTCATCGACCTCGTCGTCGTCAACGTCAAGCCGTTCGCGCCCGAGGTCGGCCAGCGCCACATCGGCATCGACGAGGCGATCGAGCTCATCGACATCGCCGGGGGCGCCCTGCTCTCCGCCGCCGCCCGCAACGCCGCGGGGGTCATCGTCGTGCCCGCGCCGGCCCATTACCCCACCGTCCTCGAGGAGCTCCGGACGCTGGGCTCCGTGTCCGCCGATACGCGCTACCGCCTGGCGGCGGACGCCTTCAGCACGGTCGCGGCGTACTACGCGGAGATCGCGGCCTACCTCAACCAGATCAGCAACAACATCTACCCGGCCCGGCTCGCGCTCGTCCTGGAGAAGGTGGGCGACCTGCCCTACGGCGAGAACCCGCACCAGCGCGCCGCCTTCTACCGCGAGACCACGCACCGCTCCGGCGGCCTGGCGGACGCGCGGCAGCTGCACGGCTCGCCGCCCACCTTCAACAACCTGATGGACCTCGACGCGGCCTTCCGGATCGCCACCGACTTCACGGCACCCACCGTCGTGATCACCAAGCACACCGATCCCGTGGGGCTCGCGTCGGCCGAGGAGCTGGTCGAGGCCTACCGGCGCGCCCTCGAGACGGACGCGGTGTCGTCGTTCGGCGGCATCGTCGGGGTGAACCGCGAGCTGGACGGCGCCACCGCCCGGGAGATCGCCGCGAACTCGTACGAGGCGGTCATCGCGCCGGGCTTCAGCCAGGCGGCGCTCGGGATCCTCAAGGGGAAGCCCGGCCTGGAGCTGCTCGCCGTGCCGCCCTCTCCGGTGGAGGGCATGCGCGACTACGGCATCGCGAACCTGGACTTCAAGCGCGTGGGCGGCGGCCTGCTCGTGGAGGCGCTCGACCACGTCGACCTCGACCGCGGCCAGCTGCAGGTCGTCACCCGGCGCCACCCGACCCTCGGCGAGCTGACGGATCTGCTGTTCGCGTGGCGTGCGGTCCGGCACGTCCGCTCGAACGCCATCGTCCTCGCGCGCAACGGGGCCACGGTGGGGATCGGCGCCGCGCAGGCGAGCCGGAACACGTCGGTGGACATCGCGCTGCGGCGGGCCGCCGGGCGCGCCAAGCTCGCGGTCATGGCGTCCGACGCCTACTTCCCGTTCCCCGACGGCATCCAGATCGCCGCCAACGCGGGCATCACGGCGATCATCCAGCCCGGCGGGTCGATCCGGGACGAGATGGCGATCGAGGTCGCCGACCGCCACCACCTCGCCATGGTGTTCACGGGGCGTCGCCACTTCCGGCACTGAGGGCACCACCTCCCGCCACTCCCGCTCCCCGGAGGCAACGGATGGAACAGCTGCTCGCGCTCGAGATGATCCGGGTCACGGAGGCCGCCGCCATCGCCTCCGCGCGGTTCATGGGCCGCGGCGCCCGCGACGAGGCGGACCAGGCCGCCACCGAGGCCATGCGCAAGGCGATGGACGAGACGGACCTCGCCGGGACCATCGTCATCGGCGAGGGCGAGCGCGACGATGCCCCGATGCTCTACATCGGCGAGCAGGTCGGCCGTCACGGCGAGGGCGAGGCCGTGGCCGCGGTGGACATCGCCGTGGACCCACTCGAGGGCACGAACCTCGTGGCCACCGGCCAGGGTGTGGCGCTCACGGTGCTGGCGGCATCGGAGAAGGGGGGCCTGACCCACGCGCCGGATACCTACCTCGAGAAGCTGGCGGTGGGGCCGGTCGTCGCCGGCTGCGTGGACATCACCCGCCCGCCCGCCGAGAACGTCCACCGGATCGCCGAGGCGCTCCGGCGCAAGGTCTCCGACATCACCATCGTGATCCTCGAGCGGCAGCGCCACGAGGCCCTGATCGCCGAGGTGCGCGGCACCGGCGCCCGGATCAAGCTCATCAGCGACGGCGACGTGTCGGCGGCCATCTCGTGCGCCGTCCAGGGCACGGGCGTCCACGCGGTGATGGGCACCGGCGGGGCGCCCGAGGGCGTCATCACCGCGGCCGCGCTGCGCTGCCTGGGTGGCGAGATCCAGGCCCGGTTCCGGTTCCGCAACGACGAAGAGCGCGAGCGCGCGATCCGGATGATGGGCACGGCGGACGAGACGAAGGTCTACCGGACCGAGGACCTGGCGAGCGGGGACCAGCTGGTGTTCGCGGCCACCGGGGTCACGACCGGGGAGCTGCTGCAGGGTGTCCGGTTCTTCGGCGGCGGGGCGCGGACCCAGTCGCTGGTGATGGCCTACCAGACCAAGCAGGTCCGGTTCGTGGACACGGTCCACATGTTCGACCGGGATCGGCCGCCCGCCGTCCGCCTGTAGGGTGCGCGAGGGGGCCGATACGGGGGGCGATGGCGAGGAGGCGCGACGCGGAGCGGGGCGCTGGTCGCGGGCCTGACACGGCACCGTGACTCGGGTGAGAGCCAGATCGAGGATGCCGGTGCAGGGCTCATGGCCCGAAACCGCGGGATCGGGGCCGACCTCCGCGGGCCGGGTGCTGTGTTGGCTCCCACGCGTGCCAGCGAGCCGGAACGGCGGCTGGGACCGCGCCTCCCGCGTCACCCGCCGAGCGGCACCCAGCCATCGCCGTCCCAGGTCGCGATCGGGCGGGCGGCATCCGGCCCCTCGAGACCGCGCCGGCGATCGGCGGCCGTCGCGACCGACTCGCCCCAGCCCGGCGGCACCAGCCCCGGCACGAGGTCGGCGAGCGGCGCCAGGACGAAGAGCCGGTTGCGGGCCTCGACGTGCGGCACGACCAGGGGCATCGCCGCCTTCGCCGGGTCGTCGGAGCGGCCCTCGGGCGGGCGCTCGACGTTGACGCGGTGACGGCCGAAGACGAGCAGGTCGAGATCGACCTCGCGCGGACCCCACCGCTCGCGCTGCTGCCGGCCGAACGCGCCCTCGAGACCCTTGAGCGCGACGAGCAGCGCGGCGGCGCCGGCGGCGGGATCGGGGCCGGCCGGGACATCCAGCGCGACGACCGCGTTACGGAACTCCGGCTGGTCCGTCACGCCCACAGGCTCCGTGGCGTAGAGCCGCGAGACGCCCCGCAGCCGCACTCCGGGGAGCGCCGCGAGCGCGTGGACCGCGGCGGCGAGCGTCCCGGCGGGATCGCCCACGTTCGCCCCGAGCCCGATGTACGCCCGCACCCGCGCCACGGCCCGCCGCCTCTCCATCGCTAGACTCGGGCTCGTGCCGCCCGTCACCGTCCTCGTCCTCTCGCCGGAGCTTCCGCCCGACGCCGGGCCGCTCCTCCGCGGCCTCGACGCGGCGCGCGTCGCGCTGGCCGAGCACCACCGACGCGGGTTCCTCGCGGCCGGCGCGGACGAGGTCGTGGTCCACCGCGAGCCGCCCGACGATACCCCATTCGGCACGCGGCTCCGGCGGCTCTCGAACGGGCTCCGCGGCGGGCTCGTCATCCTCGGGGCGGGCTCGATCCCGCTCGCGACCCCGGCCGACCTGCGCGCGTTCACGGCCGCCGCGGCCGCCGCGAAGCCCGGCGCGCTCGTCAACCACCGCTACTCCGCGGACATCCTCGCGATCGCCCGGGCCGGCGAGGCGCTCCGGGACCTGCCACCGGACCTCGCGTCCGACAACGCGCTCCCGCGCTGGCTGGCCGAGGTGGCTGGCGTCCCGGTGCGCGACATGCGTGCGCGCCGCCGGCTGGCGATGGACGTGGACACGCCGCTCGACCTGCTGCTACTCTCGGGCGCTCGCGGGGCCCCGGAGCTGCCGCTCCCCGGCGATGCCGAGGCGGAGCCCGTGCGGGAGCGCCTGCGGCGGCTGCGCGCCCTCGCGCGCGACCCAGGCGCGGAGCTCCTGGTCGCGGGACGAACCTCCGCCACGGACCTGCGCTGGGCGGAGCTGAACACCCGGTCCCGCACCCGGGCCTTCGTGGAGGAGCGGGGCCTGCGGACGGCGTCGATCGGGGCCGCCGTCGGGCGCCCCAACCGCCGCGCCCCCCGGAGCCTCCTCGGTGAGCTGCTGGATCGGGATGGCCCAGGGTCGATCGGCCGGCACGCGGCCGCGCTCTCGGACGGCGCGCTCGTCGACAGCCGCGTGCTCCTGGCCCATCGTCTCGGCGCCGACGAGCGCGCCTGGCCGCCGCCGGAGGATCGGTTCGCGAGCGACCTCCTCCTCGCGGCCCTGGTCCGCGACCCGTGGCTGGCCGACCTGACCGCGGCCGCGGCCGAGGCGTCCGTCCCGGTGCTCCTGGGCGGTCACTCGCTGGTGGGCCCGGGCCTCCGCCTGACGCTCCGCCGATGACGCCGCCCCAGCAGACGCCCGAACGTGCGGCGATCCCGGACGCGCTCGCGGACCGCACCCTCTTGCCGCGCGGCGGCGCGGGCTAGCATCGACCGCATGGATCCCGCCCAGCCGCCGTTCGCCGTGCCCGGGTACCGCCGCGAGGCGCTGCCCAACCCCGAGGACGCCGGCGAGGACGCGTGGCTCGTGGCGGCGCTCCGTGACGAGATCGCCACGAGCGGCCCGATCACCTTCGCCCGCTTCATGGAGCGCGCCCTCTACGAGCCCGGCCATGGCTACTACCGCCGCCCCGATCCCGGCCCGGGGACCGCCGGCGCCGACTTCCTGACCTCCCCCGAGGCGCACCCGATCTTCGGCGCCGCGATCGGGCGGCTCCTGGAGCAGGCATGGGACGCGATGGGCCGGCCGGCGCCGTTCACCGTCACGGAGCCCGGCGCCGGCACGGGCGCGCTGGCGGCGGGGATGCTCGGCGGGCTGCGCGACCTCGGCTCGCCGCTCCTGGCCGCCATCCGCTACCGGCCGGTCGAGGTGGAGGCGGCACGGCTCGATGCGCTGCGCGCGCGCCTGGCGGCCGCCGACCTCGCGGACCGCCTCAGTCCCGCCACCGACGCCGACGCCGGCTCCGAACCTGATGACGCGACACGCATCGGCGCCGTCGTGGCCAACGAGGTGCTCGACGCGCTCCCGGTCCACCGGGTCATCGGCCGCCCCGGCGGCCTCCGCGAGCTCCTCGTCACGACCGACGACGCCGGCGCCTTCGCGTGGCTCGAGGCGGAGCCGACGACGGGCAAGCTGGCGGCGCTCCTCGCCGCCGAGCGCATCATCCTCGCCGACGGACAGGTCACGGAGGTCTGCCTCGCCATCGACGGCTGGCTCGCGGGCGCGACCCGGCACCTCGCCCGAGGGCTCGTCGTGCTCGTGGACTACGCCGCGGAACCGGCGGACCTGCACGGGCCTGCGAGGCCGGAGGGGACGCTGCGCGCCTTCGCCCGCCATGCGGTGGGCGCGGACCCGTTCCGGCACGTCGGCCGGCAGGACCTCACCGCCACCGTCGACCTCGCCGCGATCCGGGCGGCCGCCGCGCGTGCCGGCCTGGCGCCCATCGGGGAGACGACGCAGGCCGAGCTGCTCGCGCGCGCCGGCACGAGCGACCTCACGGACGCGTACCTGCGGCGCCCTGGGGTCACGCTCCAGGACGCGCTGGACCTGCGCTCGGCGCTCGCCCGCCTCATGGACACGCGTGGGATGGGCGGCTACCGCGTGCTCGCCTTCGGACGCGGGCTGCCGTCGGACCTCGCCCCGCCTGCGCTGGTGCGGTTCGCCCGGTCACCGGGCCCCGGCTCGCGCTAAACCCCGATCGCCGGCCCCCACCAGACGGCCGCGGCGAGGATCACGTACAGGCCCAGGAGGGCCGCACCCTCGAGCGCGTTCGCTTGGCCGTCCTGGACGATCGCGAACACGAGCAGGACGCCGACCACCAGCGCGACCAGGAGCAGCGGCGACAGGATGAACGTGAGCGGGACCGGCGCGAGGAACACCGACAGGATCACGATCACCGGCCACAGGAACAGCACGACCTGCAGGGCGGAGTTGAGGATCAGCGACATCGCGAGGTCGGCCCGCCCGCGCCAGGCCGCGGTGACGCCGGCCAGGTTCTCCACGGCGTTCCCGGCGAGCGCCACCACGATCAGGCCCGCGAAGGCCTCGCTCATGCGGAGCGAGGCCATGGCCGGCCGGAGCGCCTCGACGAACCAGTCCGCGACGAAGGCCGCCGACGCGGCCGAGATCGTGAGCAGCACCAGGGTGGGCGCGAGGGGTTGCGGGGCATGATCGGCCGCTTCCGGCTCGACGTCCGTGGAGCGGGCGCCCGGCCCGGGCCTCGCCGCCCGGATCGCGACCGGCACGGAGAGCGCGAAGACCACGAGGAGGACGATCGCGACGACCAGGGACAGGTCGACGTCGTGGCCGGCGTCGGGCTCCCCCGGCTGGACGGCGAGGAACGGGATGGCGAGGGCGGCGACCCCCAGCAGCAACTGGACCGAGAGCATCTGGTTGGCCTGCACGTTCGACACGAGCGTCCCGTGGCGCAGGCCGCCGACGAGCAGGGCGATGCCGAGCACGAACAGGGCGTTGCCGAGGATGGACCCGACGAGGGCCGCCGTGACCACGCCGACCAGGCCGGCCTGCAGCGCGAAGATCGCCAGGAACAGCTCGGGCAGGTTGCCCAGCACCGACTGCACGAGGCCGGTCGCCGCCGGCGTGAGCCTCGTGGACAGCCGCTCGGTGGCCTCGCCGACGGCGACGGCACCCCCTGCCAGCGCCAGGGTCGCGAACGCGAACGCGACGAGCGCCGGCAGCTGGGCGAATGCCGCCACCCCGGCGAGCAGGAACGTGACGGCGTACCCGCCGAAGACCACCGTCGTGCGTCGCGACGGGGCGGCCAGCTGTGCCATGGGACCTCGCAGGTTGGGGGGAAGCGCTGGCCACAGCGTCCGGCCCGATGGCGCGCCGCGTCAAGCAACAGATGGCGCGCGGCCCATACCCATGCAGGGGTGAGATCCGGGTCCTTCGTGCGGCGCCGCGCCCGCGAACCCGGGTTCCGGCTCGCGGCCGTGCTCGCGAGACCCGCCGCGTACCCCCACGTGGGTACGGCGCGGGGTACGGCGCCTGGGTACGGCGCCCTGGGTACGGCGCCTGGGCGCCGCCCGCGGCGCCCGCCGACGAGCCATCACGGGACCCGGACCTCGGTCAAGGGGTCCCTATAGGGGCCGTCCGGCCCCACCGCGGGGGGATTCCCCGCCCGCATGCGCTGCTAGAATGGCCGCGCCGTGCCGCCTCCCGCGGGACGGAGCCTTCGCTAGCAAGCCCCTCGATCGCGGGCCGGAGTCGACCCGGCCCCCTTCGACCTCGAGGACCTCGTGACCGGGATCTGGTACGTCGTCGGGTTCGTCATCGCCGGCACCCTGTTCGTCTTCGGCACGATCGGGCTGGCCTGGCTGATCTCCCACCGCACCCGCGGCGATGAGCACAAGGGCTACCCGTACGAGTCGGGCATCGACACCTACGGCGACACCCACGCCCGCTTCGGCATCTCGTTCTACATCTACGCGCTGATGTTCGTCGCCTTCGACATCGAGGTGATCTTCATCTTCCTGTGGGCCCTGATCTTCCGGGACACGCCCGCGGGCGACATCGTCGGCCTGTTCGTCACGATGCTGATCTTCGTGGGGATCCTCCTGTTCGGCCTCGCCTACGCCTGGCGCAAGGGAGTCCTGTCATGGCGCTGACCCCGGACGGTCGCGAGGCCGCCCACCCTGACGCCCTCGCGGCGGACGCGCCCCCCGCCGCGGATGCAGGGTCCCTCGTCGCCGCCTCGACCGGTGACGTCATGGCGCCGATCGTCGTCCCCAACACCCTCTGGACCTCGATCAGCCCGGGCGCCTACGCGAGCACCGCGCCGGCCTACACCCACCTCGCCCGGTTCGAGAAGGGGGACCACGAGCTCGCGGACACCGCGCGCTGGGGCAACCTCGAGGTCATCCCCACCAAGGCGGACCTCATCGTCGACCTGATCCGGATGAACAGCCTCTGGCCGCTGCTCTCGGGCCTGGCCTGCTGCGCCATCGAGATGATGTCCGCGGCCACGTCCAAGAACGACATGGACCGCTGGGGCATGTTCCCGTTCCGCGCGAGCCCCCGCCAGGCGGACGTGCTGATCGTCGCCGGCACCCTGACCACGAAGATGGCCGGGCCGCTGGTTCGCCTCTGGGAGCAGATGCCGGAGCCCAAGTGGTGCGTCGCGATGGGCGACTGCACGTGCTCGGGCGGCCGCTACAAGCGCAGCTACTCCACCATCGAGGGCATCGACCGGGTCATGCCCGTGGACGTCTACGTCCCCGGCTGCCCGCCCCGCCCCGAGGGCCTCATCTACGGGATGATGAAGCTCGGCCAGCTCGTCAAGGAGCGGCGCGGCCACTGGCCGGACCGCCCCATCGGCCCCAACGTGCCCGAGGACGTGTAGGCGATGGATCGCCAGCTGCGCTCCCGCCTCGAGGCCCGCTTCGCCGACATGGTGAGCGGCCCCATCCGCCAGCGCCACGACACGACCGAGCTCCGGATCGTCGCCGCGAACCTCACGGCCGTGATGACGGCCCTGCACGACGAGCCGGGCCTCGAGTTCGTCCTGCTCGCGGACCTCGCCGGCGTGGACACGGGCGACCACATGCAGGTCGTCTACCACCTGTGGTCCGCGAAGACGCCCGACTGGCTGCGCGTGATCGCCGGCGACCTCCCGCGCGACAACCCGCGCATCGCCACCCTCACCGGCCTGTGGCCCGGCGCGGAGTGGATGGAGCGCGAGACCTACGACATGTTCGGGATCATCTTCGAGGGCAACCGCGACCTGCGGCGGATCTACATGCCCCCGGACTACACGAGCTTCCCGCTGCGCAAGGACTTCTACCTGCCCGATGACGCGGCCCGGTCCCCCGGCGGCGGCGTCCGGCACATGGAGCAGACCGAGGCCCCGACCCAGGCCACCGAGCGCGTCGTCCGGCGCACGGTGAAGGCGTAGCCATGACGACGTTCAGCGACCCCATCGGGCAGCACGCCTCCGCGGACGACCCGCGGATCATGCTGGACAACCAGATCGGCGCGTTCGAGGCCGTCCCGCCGTACCCGCCGCGCACCGAGCGCGAGGCCGAGTTCTACAGCCTCCGCGACGGCGAGATGTTCATCAACATGGGCCCCCAGCACCCGTCCACGCACGGGGTGCTGCGCATCGTCCTCAAGATCAACGGCGAGCAGGTCGTGGACCTGGACCCCGTGCTCGGCTACCTCCACCGCGGCGTGGAGAAGCTGTGCGAGAACAGCGACTACCACCACATCATCAGCCAGGTCGACCCGCTCGAGTACGTGAGCTCGCTGTTCATGGAGTGGGCGCCGGTGATGGCGTTCGAGAAGCTGCTCGACGTCGAGGTCCCGCGGCGCGCCGAGTACATCCGCGTGCTCACCGGCGAGCTGCTCCGGGTCAGCTCCCATGCCCTGTTCCAGGGCTGGATGGCGCTGGACCTGGGCGGCCTCACCCCCATCCTGTACAGCTTCATCGAGCGCGACGAGATCGTGGAGATGCTGGCGGCCATCACCGGCCAGCGGATGCTGTTCAACTACTTCCGCATCGGCGGCGTGAACGGCGACCTCAACCACGAGTTCATGTCGCGCCTGGGCGACTGGATGAGCCGCGCCGCCGAGCAGCACGAGGCGAACATCGGGCTGCTCAACGAGAACGAGATCTTCGTCCGCCGCATGCGCGGCATCGGCAAGGTGGACGGGGACACCGCGCTGCGGATGGCCGTCACCGGGCCGAACCTGCGCGCCTCCGGCGTCGCCTATGACGTCCGACGCGCGCATCCCTACTCCGTCTACCCGGAGCTGGACTTCGACATCCCGGTCCGCGGCACGGGCCCGGGCGGCGGCGACTCGCTGGACCGCTACCTGCTGCGCCTCGACGAGGTCAAGCAGAGCCTGCGGATCATCGACCAGTGCCTCCACAACATGCCCGACGGGCCGATCATGGCGCGTCTCCCGCGCCTGCTCCGCCCGCGGCCGGGCCGGGCCTGGGCGGCCGTCGAGGCACCGCGCGGCCTGTTCGGCACCTATGCCATCAGCGACGGCACGGACCAGCCGTTCCGGATGAAGATCCACGACCCCTCGTTCGTGAACCTCCAGCTGGTGGGCATGCTGATGAAGGGCAACCTCATCGCCGACACGATGGCGGTCATGGCCAGCCTCGATCCGGTCATGGGCGGGATCGACAAGTGAGCTCCGTCTCCCGCTCCCTGGGCAACCTGACGACGGCCGGCAAGATCGTCATCCCGCTGCTGGTGCTGGCGCTCGTGGTGGCGCCGGTCCTGACGGTGCTGGTGGCCGTGGGCGTGGGCCCGTGGCTGCTGGACGTGCTGGGCTCCAACCTCGGGATCGTCCGGTTCGTGGTCGCGATCACGGGCGTCCTGCTGTTCAGCATCCCCGCCGCCTTCATCATCATCTACATGGAGCTCAAGGTCATCGCGTACATGAACCTCCGGGTCGGGCCCAACCGGGTGGGACCCGGGGGCGCAGCGCACTCGGTGGTCGCCGGCCTCAAGGTGCTCTCCAAGGAGGACTTCAGCCCCACGAACGCGGACCGCTTCGTGTTCACCTGGGCACCGGTCCTGGTCTTCCTGACCGCGGTGATGACGTTCCTGGTCATCCCGTTCGGCCCCGGCTTCATCGATCCCGAGAGTGGCAAGCGTGTCGGGGGGCTGGTGGGCCAGGACCTCAACATCGGCCTGCTGTACCTGTTCGGCGTCGGCGGCATGAGCGTCGTGGGCCTGCTCCTCGCGGGCTGGTCGTCGTTCAACAAGTACTCGCTGCTGGGCGGCCTCCGCTCGGCGGCGCAGATGGTCTCCTACGAGATCCCGCTCGCGCTCTCGGTCGTGGGCCTGATCCTGCTCGCCGGCACCATGAGCCTGACAGGCATCGCCGGGCAGCAGGAGGGCTGGTTCACGAACTGGTTCGTGTTCCGCCAGCCCCTGGGCGCGTTGATCTTCTTCATCGCCGCGACCGCGGAGGCGAACCGGACGCCGTTCGACCTGACCGAGGCGGACTCGGAGATCGTCGCGGGCTTCGCGACCGAGTACTCGGGGATGCGCTTCGGCTTCCTGTTCTTCGCCGAGTACGTGAACGTGTTCATCGTCTCGGCGCTGATGGTGACCCTGTTCTTCGGGTCCTGGAACGCGCCGGTCAACGTCGATGACGTCCTGCGCCTCTTCAACCTCGCGCCGATCACCGTCAGCCTGGACCCGGGCAGCCTGGGCATCGGCCTGCTGCTCCTGGTGCTGATTGCCCCGCTGGCCCTGACCCTGCTGTTCGGGCTGCCGTTCTACCTGACCCGCAGCAAGATGCCCGCCTGGCAGGCGGTGGTGCTGGGCTTCGTCCTGTTCAACGTCGTGGCCATGGGCATCGCGTTCCTGCTCGCCTGGATCGGTCTCGTGTGGCTGGCGGGCCTGATCTGGTTCTTCATCAAGTCGTTCGTGTTCGTGTTCGTCTTCGTCTGGATGCGCGGCACGTTCCCCCGCGTCCGCATCGACCACCTGATGGGCTTCGCGTGGAAGTGGCTGCTGCCCGCCGCGCTCCTGAACCTGTTCCTGACCGCCACGGCGATCGTCGTGGTGAAGAGCCTGTGAGCGTCCGATGAACACCATTCCCGGCATCGGCCTGGTCCGCGGCATGGGCCTCACCCTGCGGCGGTTCTTCCAGCCCAAGGCCACGATCATGTGGCCCGAGCAGCACGCCGACGTGGCGCCCAAGTTCCGCGGCCGCCTGCAGCTGCTCTACGACGAGTACGGCACGCTCAAGTGCGAGACGTGCTTCCAGTGCGCCCAGGCCTGCCCCATCGAGTGCATCGACATGGGCGGCGTGGACACCAAGGGCCGCTTCCACGTCCACTGGGGCGCACCGGAGACCTACGGCGAGCGCCGCGAGGAGTCCGCGCTGCGCCGGTCCGGCCGCCCGGTCGCCGATCTTGCCTACACCCGCTTCGAGGGCATCGACGTCGCGCCGCTGGACGCCATCCTCGAGGCCCACGACTACGACCCCAGGGAGATGCTGGCGATCCTCGAGGAGGCCCAGGCCGAGTACGGCTACCTGCCGGTGGCCGCCCTCAAGCACATCTCCCGGGTGACCGGCGCGTGGTACGCGATGATCTACGGCACCGCCACCTCCTACCGCCACCTGCGCTTCGAGCCGCCGGCCGTCGAGGCCCCCGCGGCCGGCACGGCCCAGACCGCCGCGGAAACCGCGTTCCGCTCGGCGCTCGATGCCTCCCTGGGCTATGGGGGGCGAGCCGGCTGATGGGCACCTTCCTGCAGACGCCCAAGGATTGGGCCACCGTCCTGCTCGCCCGGGCCGAGGCGATCGCCGCCGACCCGTCGGACCTGGACGCGGCCGTCCGCGCCGGGGCCTTCGAGGGCCTCAGGCGGGCCGTCCGTGACCTCGGCGCCACCGGGATCATCGCCACCATCGCCGCGTCCGGGCTCCGGGGCCGCGGCGGCGCCGGGTTCCCCACCGGCGACAAGTGGCGCGCCGCGGCCGACCAGGTCGCGAGCCAGAAGTACGTCATCGCCAACGGCTACGGCGCGGACCCGGCGGTCCACACGGACGCGGCGCTCCTGGCCGCCGACCCGTGGAGCGTCATCGAGGGCACCGCCATCGCCGCCTTCGCGGTCGGCGCGACCGAGGCCATCCTCGCCGTCCGCGGCGACGATCCGGCGCTCGTGACCATGCTCGAGGGCGCCGTCCTCGCGGCCGAGGAGGCGGGCTTCCTGGGCGACGATGCTGCGGGCTCCGGCCACCGGATCGCCGTCACCGTCCGCCCGGTGCAGGGCGCCTACATGCTGGGCGAGGAGACCGTCCTCATCAAGGCCCTCGAGGGCAAGCGCGGCCAGCCCGACCAGCGCCCGCCGTACCCCACCGAGAAGGGCCTGTTCGAGCGACCCACCGTCGTCAACAACGTCCAGACGCTGGCGGCGGTCCCGTGGATCGTGGTCAACGGCGGCGACGTCTACGCGGCCATCGGCGCCACGGCCGGCCCCGGCACGGTCCTCGTGCAGCTCCGCGGCCCCGAGGGCGCGGGGATCGCCGAGGTCCCGCTCGGCACGCCGCTGCGCGAGCTCGTGACGCTCGCGGGCGGCACGGGCGCCCGGACGCTCAAGGCCATCCTCGTCGGCGGCCCCACCGGCGGCCTGCTGCCGGCGGACCTGCTGGACACGCCGTACGAGTACGAGGCCCTCGCCGCGGCCGGCGCCCACATCGGCTCCGGGTCCGTGGTGATCGCGGACGATCGTGCCTGTGTCGTGGACCTCGCCCGCCTGCTCACGAGGTTCTCCGCGGACTCGGCCTGCGGCAAGTCCATCCCGTGCCGGATCGGCCTGCGCCGCCTGTACGAGATCGGCGACCGGATCGCGAGCGGCACCTCCAGGCCCAACGACGCGGCCCTGCTGACCGACCTCGCGCACGACATCGCGGCGTCGGCGCTGTGCGACCACGAGCGCCTGGCGACCCTCCCGTTCACCAGCGCGATGCGATACTTCCGCTCCGAACTCGACGACCACCTCCTTCGCTCCACCTGCCCGGCCGGCGTCTGCACGCCGATCGCGGTGGGCGCCGGTGCGACCGCAGCAGGATCTTAGCTGATGGCCGACGTGATCATCCGACCCCTTGACTCGCCGCCCGAGGGCCCGCTCGACCGCCCCCGGGAGGTCCGCCCCGACACGCCCCGTGTTTGGGACACGATGACGCCCCGCGAGGACTCCCTCGCCGAGCGCCTGATCACGACGCAGTCGCCGCAACGGCCCCAGGGCACGCCGCGGATCCGCATCGAGGTGGACGGCCGGCTCCTGGAAGGCTTCGAGGGCCAGACGATCCTCGAGGTCTGCCGCGACAACGGGATCGAGATCCCCACCCTGTGCTACGAGCCCAAGCTGCCGGGCTTCGGCGCCTGCCGGATGTGCGTGGTCGAGGTGGAGGGCGAGGAGCAGCCGCCGATCTCCTGCTCGCGCCTCGCCGAGCCCGAGATGAAGGTCCAGACCCAGACCGATGAGCTGCGCCGGATCCGCAGGACCAACCTCGAGCTGATCTTCAGCGACCACAACGCGTACTGCCTCCCGCCCTGCCAGAACAAGTGCCCGAGCCACATCGACATCCCGGGCTTCCTCAAGGCCAACGCCGAGGCCGACTGGCGCGAATCCGTCCGGATCTTCAAGCGCACGATCCCGTTCCCCAGCGTGCTCGGCCGCGTGTGCCCCGCCCCGTGCGAAGAGCACTGCCGCCGCGACGAGGTGGACGAGGCGATCGCCATCCGCGACAGCCACCGCTACGCCGGCGACCAGGTCGTGCGGGCGATGCTCGACGAGGGGATCGACCCGCCGCTGCCGTTCGAGAAGCAGGCCCCGTCCGGCCGCCGCGCCGCCGTCATCGGCTCCGGCCCGGCCGGCATGAGCGCCGCGTTCTACCTCCTGCTCTCGGGCCACGACGTGACGGTCTTCGAGCGTGATCCGGCCCCGGGCGGCATGCTCCGCTACGGCATCCCGCAGTACCGCCTGCCCAAGGTGGAGGTCCTCGAGGCCGAGTACGAGTCGGTCACGCGGCTCGGCGGGAAGATGCGCTGCAACATGGAGCTGGGCAAGGACTTCACGCTGGACGACCTCCAGAACCAGGGGTTCGACAGCGTCGTCATCGCCATCGGCTGCTACGACACCAACAAGCTGGGCATCCCCGACGAGGACGCCGACGGCGTCATCGATGGCCTCGAGTACCTGCGCACGGCCACGCTCGGGCTCCCGTACCCGGGCCACGAGGGCACACGCGTCGTGGTCGTGGGCGGCGGCTTCACGGCGATGGACTGCGTGCGCACCTCGGTCCGCCAGGGCGCGGGCGAGGTCACGCTGGTCTACCGCCGCGACATGAAGGACATGCCGGCGTCGTCCGAGGTCCACGAGGCCATCGAGGAGGGTGTCACCACCATCTTCCAGGCCGGCCCGACCCGGGTGATCAAGGACGAGACGACCGGCAAGGTCAGCGGCGTCGAGTTCATCCGGATGGCCCTGGGCGCGCCCGACTCGTCCGGCCGGCGCCGCCCCGAGCCCGCCCCGGGCACCGAGTTCACCATCCCCTGCGACCGCGTCCTGCTGGCCATCGGCCAGGGCCCGGACCTGTCCTGGATCGGCCCGGGCAGCGAGGGCGTCACCGCCACCAGGAACCGCCGCCTCCAGGCGGACGCCGTCACCTTCGAGACGGCCCGCAAGGGCGTCTTCGGGACCGGCGACGTGCGCATCGGCGCCGCGACGGTCGTCCAGGCCATCGCCGAGGGCCGCCGCGCCGCCTACGCCGTGGACGCCTACCTGCGGGGCAACGACCTGGCCGCGATCCGGACCCGCCAGCAGCTCGCCGAGCCGCAGCCCGAGTTCCTCTCGATCGTGCCGTTCACCGGCGAGGTCAAGGAGCCGCGCTACCGCCTCAAGGCCCTCGAGGCCGAGGCGCGCAACACGAGCTACCTCGAGTACGAGATCCCGTACTCGCGCGACGAGGCCGTCGCGGAGTCCACGCGTTGCCTGCAGTGCACCTGCGAGGCCATCGGGTTCTGCGACCTGCGCCGCCTGGGCATCGAATACGGGACCACGCTCAAGACGCTCGAGAAGGGCTTCCACTCGGGCGCCGGGTACCGCTCCGTCACGGAGAACCGGTTCACGGGCAGCAACCACGACTACGTCCGCGACGACAGCCACGCGTTCATCCTCCGGGAGCCCGCGCGCTGCATCGACTGCGGCCGCTGCGCCAACGTATGCGCCGAGGTCGTGGGCGCCGCGTGCTACGACTTCATGCGGATCGGCTTCGACACCCTGGTGACGACGCCGCTGGACATGAGCCTCAACGACACGCCCTGCGTGTCCTGCGGACGCTGCGCGGAGACGTGCCCGACCGGGGCGCTGATGCCCAAGCCGCGCGTGCTCCAGAAGTACGAGGTCGACGAGAGTCGCTGCATCCTGTGCGGCATCTGCGTCGACGCCTGCCCCTACGACGCCGTGCGCGACAGCGACCAGTTCGAGCTCAGCCACACGTCCCGCGAGGAGCCGATGATCGACCTCCTCGCGCTGGCCGCGGTCGAGCGCGAGACGGAGATGAGCTACATCCGCCGCGAGCGCGACTGGGCGGAGCGTGCACGGGCCGAGGGACGCATCCTCGACGAGTCCCGGCTGCTCCCCGTCCTCCCCGCCTCGCTCGCGCCCGGATCCGGGAAAGGGAACGGGAACGGACACCAGCACGGGTCCGCGAACGGCACCCACGGAGCCGCCACGGGCGCTTCCGCCCACGAACGCTGAGAGGGACGCGTGACGCTGCCGGAGACGATCCCGTTGCTCGGGTTCGGATGGGATGACCTGCTGTTCTTGATCCTTGCCGCCGTCATGGTCGTCTCGGCCCTGCTGGTCGTGACGCTGCGGGACATCATCCGCAGCGGCCTGGCGATGATCATCTGCTTCGCGGCGCTCGCCGGGCTCTACGTCTTCGCGGGCGCCCCGCTGGTGGCCGCCGCGCAGGTCCTGGTCTACATCGGCGCCATCAGCGTGCTCGTCCTGTTCGCGATCATGCTGACCCAGACCAAGGCGGCGCCCCGCGAGCTGGTGTTCCAGACCCAGGCCCTGCCGGCTGCGATCGCCGCTGTCGTGCTCGCCGTGCTGATCGTGATCGTGGTCGTCTCCACGGACTGGCTGGAGAACGCAGGGCGGATCTGGACCAGCACGACGGAGATGGCGAGGCAGCTGTTCGCGTCATATGCCCTGCCCTTCGAGATCGTGAGCGTCCTGCTCCTGGCCGCGGTGATCGGCGGCGTCTACATCGCGAAGCGCGAGAAGGGGAGCGCCGACTGATGCTCGCCTTCCTGGACACCATCTCCCAGAGCCTGGACGCCTACCTCGTCCTGTCGGGCATCCTGTTCGCGATCGGCTCGTTCGGCTTCCTGGCCCGCCGCAACGCGATCAGCATGCTGATGTCGATCGAGCTCATGCTCAACGCGGTCAACCTCTCGATCATCGCGTTCGGCGCCTTCATCCCGGCCCTGAACCCGTACGCCTCCATCATCGCGCTCATCGTGATGGCCTCCGCGGTCGCCGAGGCGACGGTGGGCCTGGCCATCGTGATCGCGATCTACCGCAACAAGAAGACGCCGCTCGTCGACGAGTACGACGCGATGCGGCAGTAGGCGGCGATCGTGATGCACCTCCTCCCGAGCGTGATCTTCGCGGCCGAGGCGGCCGAGCCCGTGGGCAAGGTCGACCCCGGGATCTACGGGATCCTCATCCCGCTGATCCCGCTCCTGCCGATCCTGGGCTTCGCGTTCACGGCGCTGTTCGGGCGCCGGCTGCAGCTGCGGTTCGGGCGCACCGCCGCGGAGATCGTCCCGCTCGCGGTCGTCGTCGCGGTCTGGGTGATCGCGATGGCGGTCGTCTACCCCGCCCTGACCCACGCCGCCCCGTTTGGTGAGAACGGCCTGGACGTCGACCTGTGGACCTGGATCCCGGCCGGCACGTTCCAGGTGTCGATGGGCTTCCACGTGGACGCCCTGACGGGCGCGCTGCTGATCGTCGTCACGACCATCGGCATGCTCGTGCACCTGTACTCGGTCGGGTACATGGCCCACGACAAGGGCACCTGGCGGTTCTTCGCCTACCTCAACCTGTTCATGTTCTCGATGCTCGTCCTGGTCCTGGCCAACAACTGGATCCTGGTCTTCGCGGGCTGGGAGCTGGTGGGCCTGTCGAGCTACAGCCTCATCGGCTTCTGGTACCACAAGCGCTCCGCGGCCCTGGCGGCCAAGAAGGCGTTCATCGTCAACCGCGTCGGCGACGTCGGCTTCGCGCTCGGGATCATGGCGATCTTCGTCAACACCGGCACGATGAACATCCAGGAGTCGCTCGCCAAGCTGACGGAGCCGGGCGCCCAGCTCACGGTCCCGCTCACCCTCGTCGCCCTCCTGGTCTTCGCGGGGGCGATGGGCAAGAGCGCCCAGTTCCCGCTCCACGTCTGGCTGCCGGACGCGATGGAGGGCCCCACCCCGGTCAGCGCCCTCATCCATGCGGCCACGATGGTGAACGCTGGCGTCTACCTCGTCGCGCGTGCCAACCCGCTGTTCGCCCATGCCCAGGAGGCGATGGTCGTGGTGGCGGCGATCGGCATCTTCACCGCCATCCTCGCGGCCTCGATCGCGTTTACCCAGACCGACATCAAGCGCGTGCTCGCGTACTCCACGCTCTCCCAGCTGGGCTACATGTTCGCGGCGCTGGGCGTGGGGGCGTACGTCGCGGCGATCTTCCACCTGATGGCCCACGGCTTCTTCAAGGGCCTGCTGTTCCTCGGCTCGGGCTCCGTGATCCACGCGGTCCACGAGGAGCAGGACATGAACCGCATGGGCGGGCTGTGGCGGAAGATCCCGATCACCCACTGGACGATGCTCATCGGCACGATCGCGATCGCCGGCATCCCGCCGTTCGCCGGGTTCTTCTCCAAGGACGAGATCCTGGGCGAGGCGTTCAAGTTCGGCTACGGGTGGGTGTGGCTGATCGGCCTCGTGGTCGCCGGCATGACGGCGTTCTACATGTGGCGCCTGATGGGCAAGACGTTCTACGGCGAGTCCCGCGTGGACCCGCACGTCGAGCCCAGGATCCACGAGTCTGCCTGGCAGATGACCGTGCCGCTGATGCTGCTCGCCATCCCGGCGGCCCTGATCGGAATCGCGCTCACCTGGGGCGGCCCGCCGATCACGCCGTCAGGCACGGGCCTGCTCACGGGCTGGCTTGAGCCGGTCTTCGCGGCCTCCGAGGAGCACCTCCACGGCACGCCGGAGGCCTTCGCCCTGTTCGGCATCGACGGCATCCTGATCATCGCCAGCGTCGGCATCGCCACGACCGGCCTCGTCGCGGGCTGGGTCCTGTTCGGCTTCTTCAACCGGCGCGGCCGCCAGAAGACCGTCGACGGCATCGTCGCCTCCAGCGGCGCGACGCGGTTCCTGTACCGCGCGACGCTCAACAAGTGGTGGTTCGACGAGCTGAACGACCTGCTGTTCATCCGCATCGGCGGGCGCGTGGCCGCCTTCCTGTGGTGGTTCGACCGGACCATCGTCGACGGCACCGTCAACGGCGTCGGCACCCTCGTCCGCGGCGCGGGCGGCGGGCTGCGCCGGATCCAGACGGGCCGCGTCCAGAACTACGCGCTCGGCATCGCGATCGGGTTGCTCGTGATGGCCGGCTCGTTCCTCCTGATCGTGGGGCAGCCCCGATGACCGGCCTCGTGGGGCTCCCGCTCGTGACGATCGTCACCTTCCTGCCGGCGCTCGGCGCGCTGGCGATCGCCTTCCTGCCGTCGACCCGCCCCAACCTCGCGCGCTACGCCGCGCTGGGCTTCGCGCTGGCGGCCTGGGTCGTCTCGCTGCTCATGCTGCTGGGCTTCGTCGCGACCAACCACGCCGACCAGTTCACCGAGAGCGCGTCGTGGATCCCGATGTTCGGGATCAGCTACAGCGTCGGCGTGGACGGCCTCTCGATGGTCCTGGTCGTGCTCACGACGACCCTGACCTGGATCAGCATCCTCGCGTCGTTCAGCCCCATCCAGAACCGCGTGAAGGAGTACATGATCTCCTTCCTGGTCCTCGAGGTCGGCATGATCGGCGTGTTCGTCGCCCGGGACCTGTTCCTGTTCTACATCTTCTGGGAGCTGGTCCTGGTCCCGATGTACCTGATCATCGGCATCTGGGGCGGCAAGAACCGCATCTACGCGACGATCAAGTTCGTCCTGTACACGCTCGTCGGCTCGCTGCTGATGCTGGTTGCGATCCTGGCGACCGCGTTCACCTACCAGGCGGCGAACGGCTCCTGGGACGGCGCGTTCAGCGTCGCCAAGCTGACCGAGTTCGCCGCCACGGGCGCCTTCGGCGGGACGTTCGGGTTCCTCGCCTTCGGCGCCTTCTTCCTCGCCTTCGCCATCAAGGTCCCGATGTTCCCGTTCCACACGTGGCTCCCCGACGCCCACGTGGAGGCGCCCACCGCGGGCTCGGTGATCCTGGCCGGCGTCCTGCTCAAGCTGGGCGGCTACGGGTTCATCCGGTTCGCGCTGCCGTTCTTCCCCGAGGCGGCGCACACCTGGGCCCCGCTGATCATCGTGCTGAGCCTGATCGGGATCATCTACGGCGCCATCGTGGCGCTGGTGCAGCCGGACCTCAAGAAGCTGGTCGCCTACTCGTCGGTCAGCCACATGGGCTTCGTGACCCTGGGCATCTTCGTGTTCCAGGAGCAGGGCATGCAGGGCGCGATCCTGCAGATGGTCAGCCACGGGCTCATCACCGGCGCGCTGTTCCTCCTCGTGGGCGTGATCTACGAGCGCACCCACGACCGGACGATCGCCAAGATGGGCGGGCTGGGTTCGGCCACCCCGGTGTACGCGGCCGCGTTCGGGTTCTTCGTCTTCGCCTCGGTGGGCCTGCCCGGCCTGTCCGGCTTCGTTGGCGAGTTCCTGACCCTGGTGGGCACGTTCCAGGTCTACCCCGCCGCGGCCGCCGTCGCGACCTTCGGGATGATCCTGGCCGCCGGCTACCTGCTCTGGATGTTCCAGCGGATGATGTTCGGCGAGCTGTCCGAATTCCTGCGGGGCCTGGGCCATCACCTGACCGACCTGAAGCCCGTCGAGGCGCTCACGCTCGTCCCCCTGGGCGCCCTCGTCGTGGTGTTCGGCCTGTGGCCGGGCCTGATCCTCGACCTCATCGCCGGCTCCGTGAAGGCGGCCCTCGACGCCGTCAATACCGCCGCGCCAGTCGCCCTCGGCCTGTGGCGGTAGGAGACCAGACGTGACCGACTTCGCCAACCTCGTCACGATCGCCCCGTTCATCGCGACCATCCTGGTCGCGGCGGGGATCCTGGTCGCCGACTTCATCTTCCCCGGTCGCAAGGGCCCGGCGCTCGCCGTCACGTTCCTGGGCCTGGCGCTCGTCGCCGCCCTGGTCGTCCTCACGGGCCAGACGGGCTCCGAGGCATTCGCGACCGCTCCCGGAGCGAGTGGCTCGTACATCGTCGACCCGCTGACGACCTTCCTGGACCTGCTGTTCATCGGCATCGTGGCGCTCACGATGCTGTTCGCCCCGGACTACCTCGAGCAGCGCGGGCTGCCGGTGCCGGAGTTCGCCGCGACGATCGTGTTCGCGATGTCGGGCGCGATGCTCCTCGCCGCCTCGGGCGACCTCCTGGTCCTGTTCCTGGGCCTCGAGCTCATGGTCCTGCCGGGCTACATCCTCGCCGGCTACCACAAGTCGGACGGGTACAGCACCGAGGGCGCGATCAAGTACTTCCTGCTCGGGTCGTTCTCGAGTGCGATCTTCCTGTTCGGCCTCGCGTTCGTGTGGGGCATGACCGGGACGACCAACATCGCCGCCGTGGCCGGCTACATGGGCCAGGTCAACGCCGGCGCGCTGCCACTGACGCCGGGGCTGGGCATGGGCCTCGCGTTCATGACCACGGGTGTCGCGTTCAAGATCGCCGCGGTCCCGTTCCACTACTGGACGCCCGACGCGTACCAGGGCTCCCCGACGCCCGTCACCGGCTACCTCTCGGTCGGGCCCAAGGTCGGTGCGTTCGCGCTCATCATCCGGCTGTTCGCCGGGGCGCTCGGGGACCTCGCCGTGGACTGGAACATCGTGTTCATGGTCCTCGCGGCCCTCACGATGACCCTCGGCAACCTGGTCGCGCTCCAGCAGGACAACGTCAAGCGCATGCTGGCGTACTCGTCCATCGCCCACACCGGCTACATGCTGGTGGGCTTCGCGGCGTTCGGCGCCGGGAACCTGCGGGGTATGGAGGGGCTGCTCTACTACGGCGCCGCGTATGCCGTGATGAACCTGGGCGCGTTCGGGGTGATCGCCGCGCTCCAGCACCGCGCCGGGATCAGCAGCAACCTGAGCACGTTCGCGGGGCTGGTCCGCCGCGAGCCGGCGCCGGCCTGGCTGATGACCCTGTTCCTCCTGAGCCTCACCGGCATCCCGCCGCTGGCAGGGTTCTTCGGCAAGTTCTACGTGATCCTTGCGGCCGTCGAGGTCGGGCAGTCCGCCTCGCCCGTCGCCGGCTGGATGATGGCCCTGGCCGTCCTCACGATGCTCAACGCGACCATCGCGGCGTTCTACTACCTGCGCGTCGTGGTCTACATGTTCATGCGCGACCCGGGCGAGGAGCTGCCGAGGCTGCAGCACGGGCGCCTCGTGTGGACCGGCCTGGCCGTCAGCACCGTGCTGACCATCGTGCTGGGCCTGTTCCCGAACCTGCTGCTGACCATCGTGGGGAACGCGGCATCGGTGTTCACCGATGTTGCCGCGCGGATCGCCGGCGCCTGACCGCCGGGCTCCGATCCGGACCGCCCAACGCTACGGGGTGACCGTGACCCCCGGCAGGATCGTCTGCAGTCCCTTGGCCATCACGTCCGGCCCGAGGCCACCCAGGGCCCCGTCGCGCACGATCCCGTCCTTGTCGATCCAGAAGTGGACCGGCAGCGCGACGGCGCCCCACTCGGCCTGCGCGGCGCCGTCGGCGTCCAGGCCAACCGGGAAGAACAGGTTCATGTCCTGGAAGAACGCCTGGACCGTGGCGGCGTCCTCCTTGACGTCCACCGCGAGCACGACGAGGCCCGTGTCCTCGTAGCGCGCCGCGAACCCGCCCATCAGCGGCAGCTCGTCCTGGCAGGGCGGGCACCACGTCGCCATGAAGTTGACCCAGACGGGCTTGCCGCGGAGGCTCGTGAGGTCCATGGTCTCGCCGCCGACCAGCGGCACGACCAGGCGGGGCGCGGGCTCGCCGATGCCGAACGCCTCCGCGATCGTCGAAGCGGAGGGCTCGGGAGCGACGGCCGAGGCCGAGGCGCCGGGCGCGGCGGAGGCCGGGCCGCCCGACGCGGACGCCGGCGGTTCCGACGCGACCGCCGAGGGCGTCGGCGCCGCGCTCCCCGGGACCGGGGCGAGCGCGATGACCCCGCCCACGATCAGGCCCCCGGCGACGAAGCCGGCCAGGAGTCCCAGTGCGATCGCGGTCTTGCCACCCATCCAGCCGAGCGTACCAGCACGAACGGGTGACAGCAGGGTCATCTGTGCTGCACTAGGATGGGTCACCCATGAAGTCGATCATCCATCTCGTCGGGGCACGCCTCGTCCCGGCCTTCCTGACCGCGGCCGGGGTCGTCCTGGTCGCCGCCGGCCTGCTCTCGTACGCCGATCCCACCGTCGCGGGTCCCGGCCCGGCGCAGAGCGACCAGGCCGTGAGCGAGACCCTTTCGCCGTCCGACGAGCCGTCCGTGGGCCTCCTGAGCCCATCGCCCGATCCATCCGGCTCGGCCGAGCCCAGCCCCACCCCCAACGGCACGGTCCCGGCCTCGATCGTCCCCGATCCCACAACGATGCCCGACCGCGCCCTCGCGACCCGCGTCGTGATCCCGGCGCTCAACATCGATCTGCCCGTGGTCAAGGGCACCGACAAGTACCCCTACTGCAACGTGGCCATGTTCCTGTGGACCGGCAAGACGGTGAACGACGCGGCCGGTGACGCCTTCGGGCAGCCGGGCGAGGGCAGGGCGACGTACCTGTACGCACATGCCCGAGACGGCATGTTCGGGCCCATCTACCAGCTGGCGATCCAGAACAGGAACGCCAAGAAGATGCTCGGCATGGTGGTCCAGGTCTACACGAGCGACTTCAAGCTCCGTCTGTACGAGATCCGCGAGTACCGGCTCCACGTGACCAACCTGGACGGACCGCAGGGCGCCACCAAGGAGGAGCTCTGGCTCCAGACCTCCGAGGGGCCCTGTCTCGAGCACAATGGAAAGGGCGAATGCACCAAGAGCCTGCCGAAGACGCAGCTGATCGCCGACCTGATCTCGGTGTCCGACGCGGACCCCAGAGACGCCGTGCCCAAGGCGAAGCCGGTCACGTGCGGCTGAGGCCGCGCGGCTAGATCCAGTCGATCCGGCGCAGCACGACGGCGGTCGCCGCCGCCACCGCCACCACGATCGCCACGACCATCCAGAAGCCGCTCGCCTCGCCGCCCGCGAGCGCCACGCCGGCCTCGCTCATCCCGAACAGCCCGGCCACGGCCCCGATGCCCGCGAGGATCACGGTCACGCCCGTGAGGCGCTTCATGATGGTCGACAGGTTGTTGTTGATCGTGGACAGGTAGACCTCGAGCGTGCCCGCCACGAGCTCGCGGTCGTTGTCCAGCTCGTCGGTGACCCGGATGAGGTGGTCGTAGACGTCCCGGAAGTAGACGATGTGCTCCGGCTTGACCAGGGCCAGGTCCCGGTTCGTGAGCTGGTTGAAGATCTCGCGGGCCGGGGACATCGCGCGGCGCAGGGCGATGAGCTGGCGCTTGAGGGCGAACAACCGCTCCAGGGTCCAGCTGGTGGGCTTGGCGATGACGTCGTCCTGGAGGGCGTCGATCTCGTCCTCGATCGCGTCGAGGACCGGGAAGTAGCCGTCGACGATGCCGTCGGTCAGGGCGTACAGCAGGAAGTCCGGGCCCCGCTTCAGGAGTTGCCCGGGGTCGCCCCGCAGCTGCGGGAGCGCGAACGGGTCCCAGCCCGGCTCGTGCACCGTGAGCAGCGAACGCTGATCGAGCACGAGGTCGATCTCGGTCTCGATGATCTCGCCCTCGTACGCGATGGAGAACATCACGATGTGGATCGTCCCCTCGATCTCCTCCACCTTGGCGCGCTGGTTCTTCTCGGCGATGTCCTCGGCGATCAGCGGGTGGAGCGCGAGCAGGTCGGCGACGCCGTTGACCTGGACGTGCGAGGGGGCCGTCACGTCCACCCAGAGGACCGCCTCGGGGTCCTCGAGGGCCGCCGCCAGCTCGTCGCGCCCGGCGATGGGCCGCGGCCCGGCCGCGGTCCAGGCGGCGCCCCGGATACGCGGCCAGCCCTCGTCAGGACTCGGGACTGGGGACGGGCTCGCGTTCGGGGGCTGCATCGGGAGCGAGCATACGCCGCCGCCTGCCGAGCAGGAGCGACGGCGGGGCCGCGACGGCCGTGACCGCGCCCGCGACGAGGAAGATGCCGACCATGATCCGCGCGGCCTCGCCTGCGGCCCAGCGCTCCAGCGCCTCGACCACGAGGCCGTCGCGCAATGGCCGGTCGCGCAGCGTCTCCGGGATGTACTGGAGGTATGCGTCCGGCGTGGCGTAGACCTGGTCATACAGGCGGTCGATGGTCGTCGACCCGTAGGCGGTGAGGATCGCGAGACCCACGGCCATGCCCACCATGCGGGCGACCGTGACGGTGGACGAGGCGACGCCGTACGACTCGCGCGGGACCGCTTCCACGGCCGCCGTCGACCGTGGCGTGACCGTGAGCCCGAACCCGGCGCCGAACAGGGCGAGCGAGACCGCCGCGCTCCCGATCGAGGTCTCCGGCGTCCAGCCGGCCATCTGCACGAGGCCCGCGACGCTGGCCCCGAGGCCCAGGAGCGTCACGACCTTGAGCGAGAGGAGCCGGACAGCGAACCCGGACAGGAGCGCGCCCAGCGCCGTGGCGCCCGCGAGCGCGCCCAGCGCGAGCCGCTGCTCGTCGGGGCCACCGTAGAGCACCCGGTCCACGAAGACCGCCGCGCCCACGATCGCGGTCGCAAAGCCGTACCCCGTGAGCAGCGAGACCAGCGCCGCAGAGGAGAACGACGCGGAGCGGAAGAGGCGCGGGTCCAGGAATGGATCCGTGGTCCGGAGGCCGTGCAGGACGGTCACCGGCGCCGCCACGGCGGCCACGACCACCAGGGCGAGCGAGACGGTCGCCGGGTCGAGGCCCGTGCCGTCGGCGCTCGCGTGTGAGCCCAGGAGGGTGAGGGCACCCAGGGAGCCCACGAGGAACGCGGAGAACAGCACGGCGCCGCCGAGGTCCACGCGGCCGCGGCGGCGTGGCGTCTCCCAGCCGCTGCTCGCGGCCCAGGCCACGACGAGCGCGACGAGGCCCACCGGGACGTTGACGTAGAAGACCCAGCGCCAGGCCGGGGCCAGCAGGCCGGCCAGGGTCGAGGTCGGCTCCACGCCCAGCCGGGACAGCGCGGCCTCCGGGTGGAACGCGCCGAGGATGGCGGCGCCCAGCACGGGTCCCGCGGCCATGCCCAGGAAGGTGAGCGCGCCCACGACGCCGAGGGCGCGCGGGCGCGCGGTGCCCGAGTACAGGTGGGACGCCGCAGAGGTGGCGACCGGGATCAGCGCGCCGCCGCCCACGGCCTGCACGAGGCGCGCGGCGATCAGGAGCTCGAGGGTGGGGGCGGCACCGGCCAGCAGCGAGCCCAGCGTGAACAGGACGAGCGCCCACAGGAACAGGCGCCGCGCGCCGAACAGGTCCGCCAGCCGACCCGCCACCGGCATGGTGACGACATAGACCAGGAGGTACCCGTTGATGATCCAGGAGGCCTCGCGCAGGCGAGTCCACGTCGCGAGGTCGGTGACGATGGCCGGCAGGGCCACCGCCGTGATCATCAGCTCGAGGCCGGCGAGGAAGACCCCGGTGCCGAGGACGGTGAGGAGAACGATGGCGTCACGCCGCGAGATCCGGTCCACCCCCCGAGTGTAGGGGGTGGGAGCCCGGGACCCCGACGGCGCGACGCGGGGATGTGGGAGGGTCAGCCCTCCGCCTGGACCTCCTGCCGACCGTCGTACCAGGCCGCGTAGGCCATGGGCGCGAGGACAATGAGGGTGGCGATGGCGCTGATGGTGAAGCTGTAAAGCATGGGGACGTTACCCGGTTGCGAGTGTTGGCCTGACGGCCGCCGAGGCGACCGCCCTACCTACGATTTCACGCCTTCATGGCCGAAATGTCATTGTGTCGTAGGGAGTCGTGCCGGTTCCCCTTTGGGTACAAGGTTCATGACTTGGGGTCGCGACGGCCCGGGCCATCGCTACCGGGCCGGCCTCGGGCGGCCCCCGGGCGGCTCGCCGGCGGGGCCGTCCACAGCTTGCCACGCGGGGGTTGACAGGCGGGCCGCGGCTCAATAGGATCAACGCCCGTTGATATAAACCGGCGTTGATGCGTCGGGACGTCAACCGCCATCGCAGGTCCACCCGCGAATGTCCCCCTCGCCCGTGCGGATCCGGAGCACCCTCGCAGCGGCCGTCGACCAGCCCGACGACCTCCGTGAGCTGCGCCGCTTCCACAAGGTCCTGGCGGACGTGAACCGGCTGCGGATCTGCCGCGTGCTCGCGGAGGGCCCCGCCACGGTCACCGAGCTCATCGACCGCGTCGGGCTCTCCCAGCCTCTCGTCTCCTGGCACCTGTCCAAGCTGCGCGAGGTCGGGCTGGTCTCCGCTCGCAGGAACGGGCGGGAGACCATCCACACCATCGAGCCGGAGGCATTCGCGATGTTCGCCACCCGCCAGGCCCAGGCACTCGGGCTGGAGTCCACCAGGGTCGTGCCGGGAGCGAATTCGTGAGCGGCTCGTTCGTCTCCCCTGAGCTGCGGGCCAGGGTCCGCGGGCTGGCCGAGCCCATCGGGCTCGCGCTCGCCCGCGTCGGGCTCTCGCCCAACGCACTCACCGTGATCGGCTTCCTCATCGCCTGCGTCGCGGCCGTCGCCGCGGGTGCGCAACTCTGGTTCCTCGCCGGGGTCCTCGTGATCTTCGGCGGCATGTTCGACATGTTCGACGGCATGGTCGCCCGGGCCACCGGGAAGGCCAGCAAGGCCGGCGCCTTCCTCGACTCGGTCTTCGACCGGTGGGGCGAGGGCGTCGTCTACGTCGGCATCGTCTGGGGGGCGATGCAAATGGGCCTCGAGCGGCCCGTCCTGCTGGCCGCGGCCGCCATGGTGGCGGCGTTCATGGTCAGCTACACGCGGGCCCGGGCGGAGAGCCTGGGCTTCGTGCCCGGCAAGGGCATGGCCTCCGTTGGCCTCGCTCCCCGGGAGGTCAGGCTCGTGATCCTGACCCTCGGCCTGATCACGGCGGGCCTGCTCCCCGGGCTGCCCGAGGACACGGCGCCGGCCGGGGCCATGGCCTATCCGCTCGGCGCACTCGCGCTCGAGGCCGCCCTCGGGCTGATCACCGTTCTCGCCACCATCACCACCATCCAGCGAATCGTCGTCACCCTGCGGCAGACGTCCTCCCAGGGCTAGACGGCGTCACTTGGAGACCCCATGACCCAGAACGAGCCGGCGGCCCAGGAGACGGGCCGCAAGATCCGCGTGGCCATCGTCGGCGCGGGCAACTGCGCCAGCAGCCTGATCCAGGGCCGCTACTACTACGAGAACGCGAAGGCCACCGACACCATCCCGGGCCTGATGCACGTCAAGCTCGGCGACTACCACATCAACGACGTGGAGTTCGTGGCGGCCTTCGACATCGACAAGGAGAAGGTCGGCAAGGACCTCTCCGAGGCGATCTTCTCGGGCCAGAACAACACCTTCAAGTTCATGGACGTGCCCCACATGGGCGTGACCGTGGACCGCGGCATGACCCACGACGGCCTGGGCAAGTACCTGTCCCAGGTGATCGAGAAGGCCCCCGGCCCCACGGCGGACGTCGTCGGGATCCTGCGGGAGCGCAAGGTCGACATGGTCGTCTCCTACCTCCCCGTCGGGAGCGAGGAGGCCACGAAGTGGTACGTCGAGCAGGCCCTCCAGGCCGGCGTCGGGTTCATCAACGCCATCCCCGTGTTCATCGGCCGTGAGCCCTACTGGCAGCGCCGCTTCGCCGAGAAGGGCCTGCCGGTCATCGGCGACGACATCAAGAGCCAGGTCGGCGCGACGATCAGCCACCGCGTCCTCACCCGCCTGTTCATGGACCGGGGCGTCCGCCTCGACCGCACCTACCAGCTCAACTTCGGCGGCAACACGGACTTCATGAACATGCTCGAGCGCGAGCGTCTCGAGTCCAAGAAGATCTCCAAGACCAACGCGGTCACCTCCATGCTCGACTACGAGATGGACCCGGACAACGTGCACGTCGGCCCGTCCGACTACGTGCCGTGGCTCAAGGACCGCAAGTACTGCTACATCGTCATGGAGGGCACGACCTTCGGCGATGTGCCCCTCAAGGCGGAGCTCAAGCTCGAGGTCTGGGACAGCCCCAACAGCGCCGGCGTGATCATCGACGCCATCCGGTGCCTGAAGATCGGGCTCGATCGCGGGCTCTCGGGTACCCTCGTCGCACCGTCGTCCTACTTCATGAAGAGCCCGCCGCTCCAGGTCCACGACGACGTGGCGCACGAGCGGGTCGAGGCCTTCATCCGGGGCGACGACAACGAGACGCTGACGGGGAACGAGGAGTCGAAGAAGGACTCCAAGGCCCTCGCGACGACAGCAAGGACGAAGGCTCCCGCCACCAAGTGACCCAACCCAAGGGGCTCGAGGCGCCGCACAGGCGCCTCGAGACCACGCCACCACGCTTCGTCGAGAAGGCGGCGGTCATCGGCTACCGGTCGATGTCCGCCGTCCTCGCGCACACGCCGCCCGCGATCTCCCGGGCGGTGATCGGCGGCGGCAACCAGCTCGCCTACCTCGCCTGGCCGGCCAAGCGCCGCTTCTCCAACGTGAACTTCGGGCACGTGCTGGGCCTGCCGCCGGGGGACCCGCGCGTCACGAGGCTGGCGCTGCGGGCCTACCGCGAGTACGCCCGGTACATGGTGGAGCTGATGCGGCTCCCGTCGGGCCCCATGGACGCGCTGGCGGCCAGCATCGAGGGCGACGGGATCGAGCGCATCATCGGCGGCTGGAGGGACGCCGGGCGGCCGATGATCGTGTGCGCCGGCCACGTGGGCAACAACGAGGCGGTCGCCGCCGCGATCGCGAGCCGTGGCCTGCCGGCCAACGTCGTCGCGGACGACTCCGCCTTCCCGGAGATCTTCGAGATCCTCCGCGCCCAGCGCGAGTCGTGGGGCGTCCACGTCATCCCGTGGCGGAACCTGCGCGAGCTGTTCACCATCCTGCGCCGCAACGAGATCCTCGCCCTGCTGGTGGACTGGGGCTACCGCGCCGATGGCATCCCGGTGCACCTGTTCGGCGCCTGGACGACGCTCCCCGCCGGGCCTGCCACACTCGCCGCCAAGACGGGCGCGATCATCTCGCCCATGGCGATCCGCCGGACGCCGGACGGCCGGTTCCGGGTGGAGACGTTCGAGCAGTTCCTCGTCCCGTCGTCCAACCCGGCCGACCTCCAGCGGGCCACCCAGCGCATCGCGGACGCGCTCGAGACGACGATCCGCGCCGCCCCGACCCAGTGGTACAGCTTCAAGCCGGTGTGGCCCGCCGGCCCCGAGGAGGCCCTGGACCTCGAGGCCCGCGCGGCCGTGATGCTGTCCGGCCGGCCGGACCCCGGCCCGGCCAGGCCCGCCGCCGACACGCCGAGGACCGAGGGCACGTGAGCACGGCGGCAGGACCGGGCGCGGGACCTGCGGGAGCGCCCGGCTCGCGGACGCTCCGCGGCCGCCTGCTGGTCGGCATCGCCCGCGTCGTCGCCGCGCTGCCCGAGGCGCCGCTGATCGCCGCCTCGGATGCCGTCGGCGAGCTCTGGTACCGGGTCTCGCCGGGGCGCGCGAAGCAGGCGCGGGCCAACCTGCGCCGTGTCTGCGAGGGCCTCGCCGCGCAGGGCCGCGGCACGCGGCTCGCGCGCCGGGCGGCCACGGACCCCGCCGCGCTGGAGCGCCTCGTGCGCGCGTGCTACCGGCACGCCGCCCGCTACTACCTCGAGGTCGCGCGCGCCGGCGGCTACGACCTGGAGACGGCGATCGCCAAGGTGGACGTGGAGACGCCCACGGAGGTCCGCGAGGCCCTCATGTCGGGCCGCCCCGTCATCCTGGTGGGCATGCACTTCGGTGCCCTGGAGCTGCCGGCCATCTACATCGCCCACCTCGTGGGCCACCACGTGACGGCGCCCATGGAGACGGTGTCCGAGCCGGACCTGGCGCGCTGGTTCAGCGAGACCAGGAGCCGCATGGGCGTGATCATCGTCCCGCTCAAGGACGCCCGGCGGCCGCTGCTCGCCGCCCTGCGCCGGGGCGAGTCCGTGGGCCTCGTCAACGACCGGGACGTCGTTGGCGGCGGGCTGCCGACGCCGCTGTTCGGCCACCCGGCGCCCATCTCCCCGGGCCCGGCGCTCCTCGCGCTGGAGACCGGAGCGCCCATCTACGCCGGCTCGTGCCGGCGGATCAAGGGCGGCCGCTATGCGGGCAAGCTGCTGGCGGTGCCGATCCCCGGCGACGGCACGCGCCGCGAGCGCCTCACCGCGCTCAACGAGAACGTCGCCGCGGCCTTCGAGACGCTGCTCGCGGACGCCCCGGAGCAGTGGTGGGGCGCCTTCCACCCGATCTGGCCGGATCTGGCTGTCGGGGAGGAGGCGGCGTGACCGCGGAGCCCCTGGTCCGGCTCGGCCGCGCGGACCTCCACATCCACACCCTCGCGTCGGACGGGACCGCGTCCGTCGTGGAGGTCCTGGACCGCGTGGAGCGGCAGGGGTTCCTCGACGTCATCGCCATCGCGGACCACGAGCGGATCGACGCCGCGGTGGCCGGCCGGCAGATCGCGCTCGACCGGGGGCTGCGGGTGCAGGTCGTGGTCGGCGAGGAGATCTCGACCCGGGTCGGGCACCTGCTGGCGCTGTTCCTCGAGAAGCCGGTGCCGCCCCTCAAGGGCCTCGCCTGGTCCATCGAGGCGGTCCACGACCAGGGCGGGCTCGCCATCCCGGCCCATCCGCTCGTGCCGTTCCCCATGTGCGCCCAGGGCTCGGTCCTGCGGAAGCTGCTCGCCAGCGACAACCCCGCCACGCGCCCCGACACCATCGAGACGTTCAACCCGACCGCGCTGGGCAAGTACCGCCACGACGCGGTCGTCCGGTTCGCGCGCGAGCACGACCTGGCGCTGATGGGGAACAGCGACGCCCACACCCTCGAGGCCGTGGGGGCCTGCTGGACGACGTTCCCGGGCCGCACGCCGGAGGACATCCGCCGTGCCGTCGCCTCCCGGCTGACCAACCACCACGGGGGCTTCCACGGGTCGGCCTCGCAGGTCGGCGACTACGGCCGCCAGCTGGCCAAGTACGCGCGGGGGTGGCGGGCAACCGCGGGCGGGCGCATCCGGCGCGACGGCACGGGCCGCGACCTGGGCTACCCGGGCGGCACGCTGCGTCCGCCGCGCTACGATCCGTCCATGGGCGGGGACGACGGGGCATGAAGATCGGGCTGGTCTCGCCGTACGTCTACCCGCTCCCGGGTGGCGTCACCCAGCACGTCCGATTCCTCTACGAGAACCTGCGCCTCCGCGGCCACGAGGTCCGCATCCTGACCTCGTCCCACGGCCTCCAGCGGAGCTCCGAGGGTGATGTCATCCGGCTGGGCAAGGGCTTCTCGATGCCGGCCAACGGCTCGGTGGGGACGATCACCCTCTCGCCGCGCTACGTCAGCCAGGCCCATGACCTGCTGGAACGCGAGCGTTTCGACGTCCTGCACTTCCACGAGCCGTTCGTGCCGTTCCTCTCGCTCGTGCTCCTCAACCAGAGCCGGAGCGTCAACGTCGCCACGTTCCACGCGTACGGCGGCTGGTCGCCGGCCTACGAGTTCGGGTCTCGCGCGCTGCGCGGGTACGCGGAGCGGCTCCACGGGCGCATCGCGGTATCGGCGGCGGCCCGCCACTTCATCGACCGCTACTTCCCGGGCGACTACAAGGTCATCCCCAATGGCGTGGACATGGACCGCTTCCGGAAGGCCGTGCCGCTCACCCGCTGGCAGGACGGCACCCCGAACATCCTGTTCGTCGGCCGGTTCGAGCCGCGCAAGGGCGTGCTGGACCTGCTCAAGGCCTACCGGGTCCTGCGGCGCACGGGCGTGGACTGCCGGCTGCTGCTCGTGGGCGGCGGCCCGCAGGAGCGCGAGGCGCGGCGCTACGTGGCCACCCGCCGCCTCGGGGACGTGCACTTCCTGGGCCGCGTCACCGACGACGAGCGCAACCAGCTGTTCCGCACGGCCGATGTCTACTGCTCGCCGGCAACCGGGCGCGAGTCGTTCGGAATCGTCCTGCTGGAGGCGATGGCCGCGGGCGCCCCGATCGTGGCCTCGGACATCCACGGCTACAAGGGCGTGGTGCGGCGAGGCCGTGAGGCGCTCCTGGTACCGCCGAAGGACCACAAGGCCCTGGCCGTCGCGCTCGGGCGGCTGCTGCGGGACCGCGAGCTGGCGGCGGCGATGTCCGCGGCCGGCCCCGTCCGCGCCGAGGAGTTCAGCTGGCCCCGGGTGACGGCCAAGGTGGACGACTACTACGGCTTCGTGATCCGGCGGCTCGCGGCCACGGGAAGCCTGCCGCCGCACTTCACCGCCGAGGTGCCGCCCTCGCCGCGCCTGCTCAACGCGGCCGGCCAGGAGATGCCTTCGGCCTGACGGCTCGCGGGCCTCGGTCCCTGCCGCCCCGGACGCTCAGGCCGCGCCCGGCTTGCCCGCGGGCCCTGTGCCCTCGTCACCCGCCTCGGCCGGCCCCGGAAGCGGCGCCAGCGCCTGGCGCCACGCCCAGGCGGAGTAGGCCACGATCGCGAGGGCGATCGCGAGGGCCGCCACGAACGCCGCGAACCCCCAGTCGCCGAACGCCGTGTTGGGACGGGGCACCTTGGTCACGCTGAACTGGAACGGGTACAGGTACGTGGGCAGGATGCCCTGGTAGGCGTTGACGATCGTCGAGGGCATCGCCAGCGCCGAGATGTTGGGGTAGATGATCACGAACCACACCGCCACGGCAGCGACGAGGCCGCCGACGAACCGGTGCGCGTCGCGCGCCGTGAGCACCTGGAGCGCGATCAGGCCCAGCGGCACCGCCACGATCAGCGCGATGATCTCGGGCACGATGCCGTTGAGCGTGAACAGCGGGTCGGCGTCCGGCAGCAGCCGCGAGAGCGCGAGCGACGCCCCGCCGACGACGGCCGTCAGGACGATGGGCACCAGGTCACGGGACGTGGTCGCCCGGCCATCCGGACGGCCCCTGCCCAGGTCCACCAGGAGCCACACGAGGACGATGACCGTGACGATGGCGACGACGACCATCGCGGCCGTCGCCGGGGTCACCACGAGGTTGCCGGGGTTCCCGTTGCAGGCCTGCGAGCCCGCGTTGACGGACTCGACGCCCGCGAGGGCGCACAGCGGGTAGCGCAGGATCCACAGGATCACCGGGCCCAGCATCGCGACCGCCGCCGAGGCACGGATCAGCAGCCAGGTGCGCTTCGACGCCCCGTGCCAGACCTCCGCCACGAAGTAGCCGAGGGCGAGCAGCACGAACGGCAGGCTCGTGTAGTAGTGGTACTCGAACGCGGGCCGGTCGATGCGGGCCCACGAGACCCATTGGGCGAGGAACGCGATGAGGATCATCGCGAGCGGCAAGCTCCGGCGCTTGAACGACTGGTACGCGACGAACAGCATCGCCGGGATGCCCAGCCACCACGTCACCAGGTTGCCGGCGTCGTAGATGGCCGCAGCGGTGCCGTCGGCGAAGGAGCCCTGGTAGAACCAGACCGGCTTGAGGTTGAACGGCCAGGCCCACCACGGCGAGCTTGCGGCGTGGGCCTGGGTCAGGCCGTTGTGGTAGTCGTACATCCGCTTGGTGAGCTCGATCAGCGTGTCGCCGGTGTGCCCCGGGGGCCAGCCCGGCACGATCTGGTTGTTCCCGTTGAACGCCCACGGGATGTAGAGCGCGACATACACCAGGAGCGGAATGACCAGCAGCGAGACGCCCAGCCAGGCGAGCGGGATCCCCAGCAGCCAGCCGGGCCGCACCCAGCCCTCGGGGGCGGGCGCCGGGGGCGGCGGGCCGGCCGCGAGCCGGTCCGGGTCGGGAGGCGGCGCCATCGGGCCGATGCCCAGGCGACCCCCGATGGTGAACGCGCCGTAGGCGATGGCGCCCAGGAGGACCAGGGCAAAGCCCACGTGAAGCGGCGTCACCGAGAGCGGCCCCAGGACGAACGACTGCTCGGCCTTGCCCAGCGCGATGCCGGTCAGCGCGACAACGATCCCGATCGCGGCCGGCCCGCCCACGGCGAACCGGACCTCGTCGTCTGACCACGCGACCGGGTGGTAGACGGTGACGACGACGGCCGCGACGGTCAGCCCGATCATGATCAGGACGAACGGCAGGTTCCCGGCCCCGCCGCTGTCCACGGGGACCGCGAGCGCCATCCAGCCCAGGACGGCGGTGATGGCGCCGAGGCCGAGGATGAGCAGGATCCGGCCAAGGGCGGACCTGGCGAGCACCAGGATGCCGAGCGCGCCGATCGCGTAGGCCGCGACCCACTTGGACGCCAGCGCGAGGCCCAGCAGCACGCCCATGGCCGGTAGCACGACCCAGAAGGCGCGCTTCACCTTCTCGGGCTCCAGCCACATCCAGGCGAACAGGAGGTACGCCGAGAAGATGAAGAAGCCCGTGTAGACATCGTTCATCGCGATCCGGCTCTGCACGAAGAACATGCCGTCGAACAGGACGAACAGGCCGACCAGCACGCCCACGACGCGCCGCGCGAACAGCAGCCGGCCCAGCAGGAACAGCACGCCGACGGTGAGCGCGCCCAGGATCACGCCCGGCAGGCGCCACGAGAAGTCGTACGAGCCAACGTCCATCGAGGCGGCCTCGCCGCCGCCCGAGAAGGCGAGGAGGGCGCCGTGGCTGATCGCAGGGTAGTCCTTGTTGTGGTCGAGGGCGAGGGCCGCGGGGACGAACGGGAGCCGGTGGTCGGCGAAGACGCTCCGCCCGTGCGGCTCGATCACGTAGACGGTGGTCCCGGTGCCGTCCGGCGTGGTCCCCAGAACCTCCACGAGCTCCGCGGCGAGGTCGTAGACCACCTCGGTGCCCGCGCCCGGCAGCGGGAAGTCCTCGATCTGCTCCGGGCCGTTGTCGGCGCGGTCTCCCGTCAGGGCGATGATCGAGATCTCGGGCTGCTGCGTCGTGGGATCGTGGGTGGTGACGTAGAGCTGGGCGCCGTCGTCCACGCCCGTGACCTGGGCCATGCCGCCGGCCCCGGCCAGCTCCACGGTGGCGACGGTCCGCGCCGTCGCGTCGAGGAACGTCACACCACCCGAGCCCGCGACAGCCATCGTCGAGGTGGGCTGGAACTCCACCCCGCCGAGCTCGCCCGCGTCCATCGCCGTCTTGAGCTGCGTCCGCTCGTCCACCGTGGGCGCGACGTCGAGCGGGACGGCGTCCGCGTCCGTCGTCGTCAGGGCGGTGAGGTAGGCGGCCTGGTCCCCGCCGAGGATGTCCACGAGCTTGGCCGCGGCGGCCTCGGGATCCGTGGCATTCGCCGGAACGACGGTCAGCGCGGTCACGTCGTCCACGCCCGTGATGGCCGTCGCGCCGTCGACGATGGCGGTCCCGGTGATCACGCCCGCGTCGAGGTCCACCGTCACGACATCGCCCGAGGCGAGGAGGACCGCCGCGTGCGAGCCGTCCCGGTACCCGGCGATCGCCTTCACCGCGCCGTCGACCGTCGCGACCGCCTGCGGGTCGATCCCGGGGCTCGCCGGGTCGCCGCCGCGCGTCGCGTCGAGCGCGGTCGTGTCGATCGCCAGCAGCTCCCCCGCGTCCGTGCCGACCAGCAGCTGATTGGTGACGTCGTCGAAGGTGAGAGCGCCGGCGCCTGGCAGGGCCCAGCGGGCCTCCACCGCGCGGGTCGCGAGGTCGTAGGCGATGAGCTCGCTCCCGGTGGCGACCCAGGTCCGGTCGCCGGCCCGCTCGCCGCCGCCCGAGAGGTCCTCGCGTCGGGGCTCCACGACCGCGTCCCGGACCGGCACCCCGAGGTTGCTCGTCGAGTCCACGTCGTGACCCGCGAAGGCCACGATGCCGCCCGCCATCGCGTACTTGGCGAGGTGCGGGTGGGTCCACTCGTAGATGTTGTGGGTGATCCCGTAGCGCCAGTCCTGGAGGAACTCGGCGGCGGTCCGGGCGTGGTAGACCTCGTCGAAGTGCATCCGCGCGGGCTCCGCCAGGCGGTAGGTCCGCAGGCCCATGGCCGCGACGACCAGGACGATCAGGATCCACAGGTCGAGGCGGTCCAGCCGGCCGCGCTTCTCGCCGTGGAGGAGCGCCGACCGGTCGGGGCGGAACGGCGTCTCGGCCACGCGGGCGCGGAGCCACGCGACGGGACCTATCTCGGTCCACGAGGGGCGGTCGTACCAGGCGGGCACGAGGCGCCGTGCCACCGCGCCCGGCCCGCCGCCCGCGGCGGCTGCGGCCGCTCCCGGGGCGCCCGCGGCGACGTAGCGCGGCACGACCCCCGGGGCGGCGCGGCCGCCGTCGAGGGCGGGCTCGTCCGCCTCCCCGACCCGCCCGCGCTCGAGCTCCACCGCCAGCGCCACGTGGGCCTTCGGGCGCAGCTGGAGCACGCCCCACAGGAATGCGGCCGAGTGCATCAGCGCCACGACCGTGACCCCGAAGGCGGACCGGACGAGGCCGCCGATCCCCAGCCAGTCGGACACGTGCGGGTTGTCCGGGTAGAGCGCGACGAGGACGACGTACATGTTGAGGAACGTCGCGGCGCCGGCCACGACGTAGACGATCCGCCAGCGCGTCGAAAAGGCCAGCAGGATCGCCGCGAGGCCGAAGAACGGGAACAGGTACCGCTCGTGGACGCGGGTCGGGGCGGCGAAGAACGCGAGGGCGAGCACGCTGACGCCGACGAGGATCGTGACCCGGTCCGGCCGCCGGGCCACCACCCAGGCGACCACGGCCGCGGTGCCCAGCAGCAGCGCCGCCCCCACCAGCCCGGCCGGGATCGGCCCGATCGCACCGAATGCCTGGCCCGCCTTGACGGGCGCGTCGGGCATCCAGAGCGCACCGCCCGCGGTGACGACGCTCTGCCCGTCGACCGGGAACAGCGCCCACCAGTTGTAGGCGTTGACTGTGAGGTACGGGTACGTGGCCGCGGTGCTGAAGACCAGGCGCAGCAGCGACGACTCGAGGAAGGGGGCCGTCGACGACACGCCGATCACCGTGAGGCCGAAGGGCGCGGAGAGCAGCACGGCCGTGAAGAAGCCCACGAAGCCCGTCGTCAGGATCCGCAGCCAGCCGATGTCCCGGAACTCGAAGGCGAGCCCGCGCCGCCCCGGCGCCTTCTCGTGCCCGTAGCCGCCCGCGGGCCACAGCGCGCGGCGGATCGCCACGACGGCCACGATGGGGATGAGGATCGCCAGCTGGGGCTTGACGAGGGCGGCGATCACGGCGATGACCGCAGCACGCTCGTGGCGGCCGCGCCACAGCTCGCGGACCCCCAGGAGCAGGAACACCGTGCCGAAGCTGTCCACCTGGCCCCAGATCACGGAGTCGAACCAGATGATCGGATTGAAGATGACGACGGCGCCCGCGATGAGGGCCCGCCGCCGGCTCACACCGAGCTCGAGGACCATGCTCGCGACGAGGTAGCCCAGCAGGACATCGGTGATGATGGCCGGCAGCTTGATCAGGCTGTCGACGATGTCCTGGGCCACGCCCATCCCCGAGGCGATCTCGCGGAGGTAGCCGACGGGCCACAGCGCATAGAGGTAGCCCGGCGTGTAGTCGGCGTAGGACGCGTTCGCGTAGAAGCCCCACGGCCCGAACTGGCGCAGCGTGTCGGCCCAGTAGTTGAACAGGCCGAGATCGGCCCCGAAGCCGGAGCCGCGGAGCCCATCGATGCCGTATGCCAGAATCAGCCGGAGGACCAGGCCGATCGCCATGAGGATCGCGATCTGGCGGCCGATGCCTCGCCGGGGGGCGTCGTCCGATGTCGACTCCCGGTCGGGCGCACCCGAACCCAGAGCGGTCAAGGGGAGCCTCCTACGCAGCGTGAAGGTGCCGCCGAGTATAGCCGAGGGGCCCGATGGGACTCCCGTGACAACCCCCGCCGTCCGCAACCCGGTGAGCTGGCTCGTCGGGCTGGGTCTCGTGCTGCTCGCGGGCGCTCTGTACTGGGTCTCCAACCCCGAGCACTACAACGTCTACAACCACTTCGTGTGGCAGGCGGACGCCTACCTGCACGGTCGCGTCTGGTTCCCGTACCCGGTCCCCGACGGGGGCGACATCCCCGCCAACTGGTATCTCCAGGACGTCTACCCGCTCACCCTGCCCAACGGCATGCCCGATGGGCGCGTCCTGCTGCCGTTCCCGCCGCTGCCGGCCCTCGTCCTGCTGCCGTTCGTGGCGATCTGGGGCATGGGCACGGACCAGGAGGCGATCGCGATCCTCCTCGGCGCCCTGGGCGTGGGCCTCGCCTGGTGGATGCTCGGGGGTCTCCGACCGCGGACGACCGTCCGCGCGCTGACGACCGCGCTGTTCGCCACGGGCACCGTCTGGTGGTGGGCGTCGGCCGTCGGCAGCACCTGGTACCTCGCCCATCTCGTGGCCGCCGACATCGCGCTCGTCGCCGTGGGCGTGGCGCTCCGGCACGACGAGGCGGCCGCCACCCAGGGCCCGCTCGCCGAACCCCGGGCGCGCGCGCCGGGCATCCGCGCCGCCGCGTGGCGCCTGGACCGCTCGCAGGTCCTCGTGGGGTTCCTGCTCGGGCTGGCCGTCACGGCCCGGCTGCCGCTCATCTTCGCGGCGCCGTTCTTCGTCGCGGTCGGCGGGGGCGGGTCGGTCCTGCGGCGGCTGCTGTCGGCGGCGGTGGGCGGCGTGCTGCCGGTGACCGCGCTGCTCGCCTACACGTTCCTCACCACGGGCTCGCCGCTGCACCCGGGCTACGACTACCAGTACCGCCTCGAGGCGGAGGGCTATCCCACCCTGGGCTACCACCCCGAGTGGTCCGTGGAGGACGTCCGGTACATCCCGCAGAACCTGCTGATCATGTTCGGCGCGGTCCCGGAGGTCGCCCCCGACGTGCTCCCCAGCACCCTGGGCATCGACGCGGATGTCCCGCTGTGCACGGCACCCGGGGCGGAGCGCTCGCTGTTCGACGCGGACTGCCCGCTGGCCGTCCCCGTGGACATCGGGACGAGCATCCTGCTGTCCTACCCCGGGCTGCTCCTGGCGCTGCTCGCGCTGCGCCGGCACGGACACACCCGGCTGGGGCTCGGCACCGGCGCCGCGGTCCTGCTGATCGCGACCTTCAACCTCGCCCACTTTTCGCAGGGCTGGGTCCAGTGGGGCTACCGCTTCTCGCTGGACTTCCTGCCGTTCCTCCTGCCGCTGGTCGCGCTCGGGGCCGCCCGCCCGTCGGATGGGCGGCCCCGGCTGCTCGCCGTCCTGCTGCTGCTCGCGGGCGGGGCGATCAACCTGTGGGGCGTGACGTGGGGCCAGATCCTTGCGTGGTAGCCGGCTCGCCGGGTTCGCGGCGGGCCTGGTCGCGCTGCTGGTCTTCCGGACGACCCTCCTGCCGGGCGTCTCACTCTGGGACACGGCCGAGGCGCAGACGGCCCTGCCCCTCATGGGCACGATGCACCCCACGGGCTTCCCGGCCTACGTGGTGCTGGGCTGGTTGGGGTCCCTGCTGCTGGCGCCGTTCGGCGAGCCCGCGTTCCGCGCCAACCTCCTCTCGGCGATCCTCGTCGCGACCGCGGTGGGCGTCGCCGTCCCCCTCCTCCGCCGCCTCGACGTACCCGTTCCCGTCGCGGCCGCGGCGGCCATCGGGTTCGCGCTCACGCCCATCGTCTGGAGCATCTCGGCGGCCGCGGACGTCCACGCGCTCCACATCGCGCTCGTCGCGCTCGTCGTCCTGGCGCTGGTCCGCTGGGGCCGGCTCGTGGAGCTGAGCATCGCCGCCCCGGACGATGCCGCGGCGGCGCGGCGCGCGGACCGGGGGATCGTGCTGGCCGCCGCGTTGTTCGGGCTCGCGCTGGCGAACCACGGCCTCACCGTCCTGCTGATCCCCGCGGTCGGCCTCTACGTCCTCGCGGTGGACGCCGGCGTCCTGCGGCGCCCCAGGATCGTCCTGGCCGCGCTCGGGGCCTGCGCCGGGGTCGCGGCGCTGCTGTACCTCGAGCTCCCGCTGCGGGCGGGCCCGTTCCGCGCGCCGCTCGTGTATGGGCACCCGGACACCTGGTCCGGCTTCTGGGAGATCGTGCTGGCCCGCCAGTTCCTCGGCGACGTCCAGGGCCTCTTCGCGGACCCCGGGGCCAAGGTCGCCGCTCTCGCGCAGTTTGCGGGGACGCAGCTGGGGGTCCTCGCGTACCTCGTGCCGCCGGCGTTCCTGGTCACCGCGATCCGCCAGCCCCGCTACGCCCTGCTGTCCGGTACCGCCACCGCGCTGACCTGCCTGTTCGCCGCCGCCTACCTCAACGCGAACATCGGTCGCTACTACCTCGGCCCGGCCCTCTTCGCCTGGACGTGGCTGGCCATCGCGGCCGCCGCCGGCGTCCGGCTCGTCTTCGACCGGGCGCGGCGCGACCCCGAGGACGACCTCGCCTTCGACCTCCCGCCGGCCCCACGCCGCGTCTCGCTGCGCACCGGCGTCGGGCTTGCCGTCGCCGTCGCTCTCCTGGTCCCGACGGGAGTCGACCTGTGGGCACGCTGGCGCGCCGCCGACCGCTCCCAGGACACGTCGATGGCAGACTGGCTCAACGACGCGATGGCGAATCTCGCGCCCGACGCTGTCGTGGTGTCGTGGTGGTCGTACTCCACGCCGATCTGGTACGGCCAGCTGGTGGAGGGTCGGCGCCCGGACATCCTGCTCGTCGACGATTCGAACCTCGTCAACGATGGTCTGGGCACGGCCGGGGACGTCATCGACCGCTACCTCGGCCAACGGCCCGTGTACGTCATCCGTTGGACATCATCGGACATCGACGCTCTGGCCGTACGCTATGCCGTCGAGCCCGTCGCTCGTCCCGTCGGGGTCTACCGCGTCACGGGGCACCAGGAGATCACGCCATGACCGCACCCGCAGCAGACCCCGGCGCCGCCGTCGCGCCCACGCGGGTCGCCCGCCTCTCGTACTTCTTCCCGGCCCACGACGAGGAGGCCAACCTCGAGGGCCTGGTGGCCGAGGCGCTCGAGACGCTGCCGTCCATCGCCGAGACGTTCGAGATCATCGCGGTCGATGACGGGTCGAGGGACCGGACGGGCGAGATCGCGGACCGCCTCGCGGCCGAGCATCCGGACGTCGTCCGCGTCGTGCACCACATGCCCAACCGTGGCTATGGCGGCGCCCTGCGCTCCGGCTTCGAGGCCTCCCGCTACGAGCTCCTCGCCTTCACCGACGGTGACCGCCAGTTCCGGGTCGCCGATCTCGCCCGGCTCACGGCCCGCCTCGCCGAGGCCGACCGCCCCGACGTCGTGGTGGGCTACCGGATCAAGCGCGCCGACCCGATCATCCGGATCGTCTACGCCCGGGCCTACAAGCTGGCGAACCAGATCTTCTACGGCCTGCGGGTCCGCGACGTGGACTGCGCCGCCAAGCTGTTCCGGCGTGAGGCCCTCGAGGGCGTCCGCGTGGAATCCGGCGGCGCGTTCTTCTCGGCGGAGCTGATGATCAAGATCAAGGAGCAGCGCCGGTCCATCGCTGAGGTGGGCATCCCCCACTATGCGCGGACGGCCGGGTCCCCCACGGGCGCCCGGCTGTCGGTGATCTGGCGGGCGGTGAAGGACTTCTGGCTGCTGCGCCTGCGGCTCTGGGCGAACGGCGACAGGGCCCGGCGCCGCGGCCGCCCGATCCTGGGCGAGTAGCGCGCAGGCCCGGGGCCTAGCCGGTCGAGCCGCCGGAGCCGCCGCCGGACCGCGGGTCGCCCCCCTCCGGGTCCAGGCTGTTGACGAACTCGCGGAAGATGTCGAGCTTCATGGGGTCCAGGCGCTCGCCGGTCGCCTCGAGCGAGCCCGCCTCGAGCCGGGTCCGCCGCGCGTCCCTCGCCTCCTCGCGGGCCGCCGCGCCCGCCTCGTCGCCGTCCTCGTCCTCGTCCTCGTCGCCATCCGGCAGCGCGGCAGCCTGGTCGAGGACCGCGGCGGCCGCGTAGATCGGGCACTCGAGGCGGACCGCCAGCGCGATCGCATCGGACGGGCGCGCGTCCATGTCGAGGCGGCTGTCGGCCGTGACGAGCACCAGGCGAGCGTAGAAGGTCTCGTCGGTGAGCGACGCGATCACGACGCGGTCCAGCCGCACGCCCAGATCGCCGAGGGTCGCCGCGAACAGGTCGTGGGTCAGCGGCCGCTCCGCGGAGATCCCCTGGAGGCGCATCGCGATGGCCTGGGCCTCCCACGGCCCGATCCACACGGGGAGGATCCGGCCCGCGCCCACCTCCTTGAGCAGCAGGACGTGGCGCCCCGTCCGCATGTGCACCCGGACGCTCTCGACGACCATCTCGATCTCGGGGACCCGATCACCGGCCATGGGTCGATTATCCCACGCGACGGGCGCCACCGGGCGCGGGCCGGGCCGCGCGGGTCGCGCCCGGGGCTCAGGGGCGCGGGGGCGGGGGCGGGAGCGGGAGCGGGAGCGGGGGCCCGGCCGGACTCTCGACTGTGGCTGCCGCGACCGGCCGTGGGTCGGCGGCGACCTCGGACGGCAGGGGCCGGAGCACCCGCAGCGGCAGGGCCATCGCCATCCCTGCCACGAAGCCGCCGACGTGCGCCCAGAACGCGATCCCGCCGCTCGCCTCGGCGGTGAGCCCCAGGGACGCGAACCCGTCGACCAGCTGGAGCAGGAACCAGTAGCCCAGCACCAGGACCGCCGGCACGGCGATCAGCTCGTAGAAGAAGACCAGGAACACCAGCGACTGGATCCGGGCCCGGGGGTAGAGGACGACATAGGCGCCGAGCACTGCCGAGATCGCGCCGGACGCACCCACCATCGGCACGTCGCTCGACGGGTCGGCCAGGATGTGCCCGGCGGCGGCGGCGATCCCGCCCACCACGTAGAGGAGCAGGAACAGGGCCCGCCCCAGCCGGTCCTCGACGTTCATGGCGAAGATCCACAGGAACAGCATGTTGCCCATCAGGTGGAGCCAGCTGCCGTGCAGGAACATGTGCGTGAGGGCGGTCGGCACGGCGGGCGCGAGCAGGTCCTCGGCCGAGAGCGCGGCGACGAGGTCCCGGGGCACCAGGCCCCACTGCGCCACGATGGCTTCGAGCGCGTCCTGGCCGCCCGCGGTCATCACGATGACCTCCCAGCCGAAGGCGATCGTGCACAGCGCGAGGAGCGCCGCCGTCACCACGGGTGTCCGGCGCGGGGGCCTGGCGTCGCGGAGCGGCAGCACCTCGCGGGTCGGTCAGGCGCCCGGCGCCGTCACGGCTTCGGGGTCCTGGCGGGCTTGGGCGTGGGGCTCGCGGCCTGCGTGGGCGACGGCGACGGCGTGGCGGCCGGCCCCTCGGCCTTGACCAGGACCGCGCTGTGCATCCCCGTCGTCGAGATCCACCAGACCGTGGCGGGCGCGCCTTCTTCGGCGCCCGGGAGCACCACCATGTCCCGCAGGTCGCTCCACCCGGTGTCGCCGTCGGCGAGGAGGTACTGCTCGATGAACTTGCCGTCCCCCTTGTCGAAGGCGACGATCCGGTGGTTTGCCCGATCGAACGCATACAGCGGGCCGTTGCGCTTGCTCGACGACCCGTCCGGCCGGTCCGGCGAGGACAGCAGGACGTAATCGGGGTTCGGGCGGACCTGGGTGTCCTTGGGCCCCTGCGCCGTCCAGCCCGACGCCGGGATCACGCGGGCGACGCCGCCGTTCTCGGCCACGAAGATGTCGCCGTCGAGAAGCAGGTCCGTGATCCCGTCCACGGGACGGTCGGTCGGGAGGCGGTCGATGGGCTTGACCGGGTAGCCGGAGCCGTCGTTGGCGGGCGACAAGACGCGGATGTTCTGCTCGGACGGGTCCACGATGTAGAGCTTGTAGAACGCCGCGTCGAAGTTGGCGACGAAGGTGGCCATGACCTTGATGTCGTCGCCCCACGATGTCGAGTCGGCGATCTTGATCTTGACCAGCGTACCCTTGCCCTTGGTGTCCACGGGGCGCCAGCGCCAGAGGCTGTTCTTGGCGTCCAGGAACAGGACGTCGGGCCCGCCCGTGGTGAGGATCACCGGGTCGGCGACCTTGGTCCCAGAGGCCTTCTGGCCGGTCACCGCCACGGGTGCCGCCGTCTTCTTGGCGAGATCGATGCGCCAGACGGTCTTGCCCTGGGCATCGAGCACATACGGGGCGCCGTCCGACCCGCGGACCAGATCCTCCAGCCGCACCGGCGTGTCGGCAGGGAACGTGAACAGGGTGCTCGACCGGACCAGAACCACCCCGTACAGCGTGTCCAGGCCCGCCGTCACCGTCGCGCGGAGCTGGGCGACCTCGTCCCGGGGGTATCCATTGGTCTCCGCCTCGTCCAGCTTGGCATAGGCGAGGGTCAACAGCTCGAGCGCCTTCTTCTTGTCGTCCGCGATGAGGTCCACGCCGGGTCCGGACACCATCTTCATGGCCTCCTGGGCGTCCTGGAAGGCCTTCTGTGCGACCGAAAGGGATGTCACCGCCCCCGTGGGCTGCTTCTGCCCCGCGACGGCGTACACGCCAAGCGCGAGGCCGCCCGCGACGGCGATGAAGGCGAGCAGCGCGACCGCCGCCCGCCGCTGGGTCTCCATCCGGCTGCTGGCGGCGGTCACCCGGCGGGAGCCCGGCTTGCGAAGGGGCAGCCTGTCCTGGATCCGCCAGATGAAGCGCTGGAAGCCGCCGGCGGCGGCGTCACGCGCCTTCGCGGCGCCGGCGCCCACGGCGGCCGCGGCGCCCACGGCAGAGTCGGCGAGCGGAATGGGACCTTTGTCCGGCGCGCCGGCGAGCGGCTCCGCCGGCCGCACCGGAACGAGCGACCTTGCCTTGTAGGTGGCCCCCACCTCGCTCGCCTCGAACGCGAATGCCCCGTCGGAGCCCTTGCCGTCGGCATCGACGAAGCGCGCGTGCACGTGCTCGATGGCGGACTGGGGGTGGAGCGTGACCAGCGCGTCCTTGAGGGCGTCGGTGCCGATCCGGCTCACGACGTTGGCGGAGACGAGGCACAGGGAGTCACCGACCTGGAGCTCGCCGCGCCACACCTCGGGCTCCAGCGATTCGGCGGGCAGGCCGCGGTCCTTGTTGGGATCGGGCAGGGTCGACAGGCGGGCCTGGCGGATCAGGTATGCCTCGGCCGGACCGACCGTGGCGACATACATCTCGCGGCCGCGGACGACCGCCACCGCCACGCCGATGGGTCCCGCACCGTCCGGCCCATGCCCCAGCCCGTAGCGATCCCGCTGGTGCGCCAGGCGCTTGTTGGCGACGCCGAGGATCTTGGTGAGGCACTGCCGGATGCCGGCGGACTCGTCGTAGTAGTACTCGTTGCGGATCGTGTCCGCGATCATCCGGGTCGCTTCGCGCGCCTTGCCGCCCGGCACCTTGCTGGTCACCAGCAGGTACAGGTTGCCCTTGGTCCGCCCGACGGAGCCAACGGACGGCTCCACCACCACGATCGAATCGGGCGAGTCAGGCAGCCGGTCCTGCTCCGTGACGGCGCCGAGCTTCAGCTGGAGACGGACGGCCAACGAGCATGCCTCATGAAGGTGAGCGACGCGCGTCGGGGAGGGCGCGTGACGCGGCCCCCCGCCGGCAGCGGGATGGAATTATAGCCGGGGGGGCCGGCCCGGCCCCGGATCGCGTCTCGACTCGCCCGCCAGGCGGAGGAACCGCACCCGGGCTCCGCCGGGTGCGGCGCCGAAGGCGGCGAGCAGCTCCAGGGCGCGCATCCGCAGCTCGGCGGCGACGATCGGCTCGTCGGCGACCACGACGATCGCGTCCGCCTCGAGCCGGATGAGCCTGCAGGCGCCGACGGCTGGTGGCACGCGCTCCGCCACGATCGCGTCCCAGGTCGCGATCGCGCGGGCCAGCCGCAGCTCGTCCTCCAGGCCCAGGGCCCGCGCCGCCCCTGGGAGCAGGTCGCCGATCCGGTCGGGCCGGCGCCTGCGTCCGGGTGCGTCCGGGTCCGCAGGTCGGTCGCGTCCACCGCTCACGAGCCGCCCCGCTCGACTCGGGATGTGCCGTCCTCGTCGGTCGAGACCGCCCAGGCCGTGCCCACGGAGCGCAGGCCCGGATCGAGGTCCTCGAGCGTCGTGGTCGTCACGAACGCCTGCGGCAGGGCCGCGATCCGGCGCACGAGATGCGCCCGGCGCTCGGGGTCGAGCTCGGAGAAGACGTCGTCCAGCAGCAGCAGCGGGGGCCGGCCGTCGAGCGCCGTGAGGAGGTCGACCTCGGCCAGCTTGAAGGCGAGGATCGCGGTCCGCTGCTGGCCCCGGGAGGCGAACGTCGCGAGCGACCGGCCACCCATCTCGAACACGAGGTCGTCGCGGTGGGGGCCGATGAGCGTCGTGCCGTTCCACACCTCCTTGTCGGCCGTCTCGGCGAGGCGCCGCGCCAGCGCGTCCCGCACCGATTCGCCGGGGAGCGCCGGCGCGTTCGTCGCGTAGGCGATCACCAGGCGATCGGCCGCGGCCTCCTCGGGCGCGATCTCCGCGTGGGCCGCGGCCAGCGGCCCCTCGAGGGCGCGCAGGAGGCGCGCCCGCTCCTCCCGGACGGCCGTCCCGGCCTCGAGCAGCGTGGCATCCCAGAACCGGAGCTCCGCCCGCGTCGCCTGCTCCTCGCGGATGAGCCGGAGCAACCCGTTTCGCTGCTGCAGGGCCCGGCCGAACGTCGCGAGGTCCCGGCCATATGCCGGCGAGCGCTGGCCGGCCAGGCGGTCGAGGGCCTCCCGGCGCAGGGACGGCGAGCCGGTGACGAGCAGCATCTCCTCCGGGGCGAACATCACCGTCCGCAGCACGCCCGCGAGCGAGGCGGCGCGGCGAGCGACCCCGTTGACGCGGATGCGCTTGCGGGCCCCCCCGGTCGCCGTGCGAACGAGTGCCACCTCGACGGCCGTGCGGTCCTCGGGAACAGCGCCCGGCGTGCCGACGCGGGCGTCGACGCGCGCCAGCTCCTGGCCCCAGCGCACGAGCTCTCCGTCCGCGGTCGTCCGGTGGCTGCGACCCCAGGCGAGCAGCACGATCGCCTCGAGGAGGCTTGTCTTGCCGGCGGCGTTGGGGCCGAAGACCAGCTGCGGGCCGGACTCGAAGGCGGCGTCGAGCGTCGCGTAGCCCCGGAGGTCGCGGATGGACAACCCCCGCAGGATCGGGGCGTCGGGATGCCGTCCCTGGCGGGCGGTCGCGGGGTCCGTCAGGAGGTCGTCCGGACGGGCATCACGACGTGGACATAGTCCGCATCGCCCACCGGGCGGAACACGCCCGGCGAGAGGGGTCCGTTGAGCTCGAGCGAGAACCGGTCCGCGCCAACGTTGCCGAGGACGTCGGCGAGGTAGCGCGCGTTGAAGGCGATGGTGGTCGGGTCGCCCTCGACCGTCCCTTCCACGTCGCCCGTGTAGTCGCCGACCTCGGCGGTGGCGGTGACCGTCACGCCAGCGCCTTCGCCGCCCACCTGGAGTTTGACGATGTTGGCCGACGAGCTGGCGATCAGCGCCGCCGGGCGGACGGCGCGCAGGAGCTCCTCGCGGTCGAACTCGGCTCGGCTCGCGTGGCTGGCCGGCAGCACCTGCTGGTAGTTGGGGAACTGGCCGTCGATGAGGCGCGACACGAGATCCACGCCGTCGAGGTGGAACAGGACCTGGTTGCGGGCCTGGGCGAGGACCAGCTCCACGGCATCGTCCGTGTCCGACAGGATTCGCGACAGCTCAGTGAGGGCGCGGGCCGGGATGACGACCGAGACCGCCTCCACCGGGTCGAGGACGGCGATCGTCCGGACGGCGATCCGGTAGTTGTCGGCGGCGGCGAGGGTCAGGCGCGAGCCCTCGAAGCGGGCGAGCACACCAGTCAGGATCGGGCGGGCCTCGTCGCTTGCGGCGGCGAAGATCGTCTCGTCCAGGGCGCGCTTGAGGACCTTCTGGCTGACCCGGGTCGTGGGCCGCTCGCCGGCCGTCTGGATCGTGGGGAACTCGTCGGCGTCGATGCCCTTGACGTGCGTGGCGAAGCGGCCACAGCGCAGGTGCAGTGTGTCCGTGCCCTGGAGCTCGAGGTCCACCCGCTCCGAGGATGGCAGGCTCCCGACGAGGTCCGTGAGCAGGCGGGCCGGCACGGTCGTCGCGCCGTCGGTCTCGATCTTGCCGGGCACCCAGTACGTGATGCCGATCTCGAGGTTGGTCGCGGTCAGCTTGAGCCCGGCGTCCTCGGTACGGAGGAGGACGTTGGCCAGCACGGGCAGGGTGCTGCGGCTGGAGACGGCGCGCGAGACCACCGAGAGGCCGCGGGCCAGGTTCTCCTGCATGACCGAGAGTTTCACGTCTGGTTGTCTCCAGTTGGCGGCGAAGCGAGGCACTGCGGGTCGGGTTCCGCGCGCGTGTGGATCTTGGGTGGAGTGATCAGCCTATCTTCTCACCCTTCATCACCGTCATATTGCCGTGGAAACGGGGGATTGTGACGCTCAACCGTGCGGGATTCCGCTGTTGGCGCTCCGGGCATACCTGTGGAGGATGGTGGACATCCCGGGGATAGGGCAGGGCTGGGAATGTGGATGAATCGGGGGCGTGTCCCGGGCCGTCCACGCCCGGGCCTTCCGGGGCGTGACTTGCCAACGGTCCCGTCCCTGGCCTGGTGAGCCGTCGTCCACCGTCCGGAACGGTTGTCCACCGATTCCGGGCCTGTGTCCACCGACGCCGCCACGCCCGGGTCGCTCGCTACGGCCCGCGGCCGTCGCCGGCGACCCACCGGGGCCCGACGACGGCCTCTGGAGGTAGACGAACAAGGCGATGGCACCGGGCACAATCGACCCGTCCTCGCTCCCTCCCGTCGTTAGCAGCCGCTGAACTCCGGCACCCCGGGCACGCCGGCAGGCCCCGGCGTGTCGCGGTATGCCCGACACGTCGACGTCCTCACAAAGCGAGCGGCTGCCGGGTGTCCCCGGAGCCAGCCCGAGCGTCTCGGTCGCCGGGATCAGGACGGAGGCTCCCCGACAGCCGGGGAGGCATGCCGCGGCAAGGGCCAGGTGGGGAGGCCGACGCTCACGACGGGGAACGCGACCGGCGCCCTCCGCATGACGTCACTCGGAGTAGATCAGCTCCCGGACCGCCGCGACCTCGCGGCGCATCTCGTCGTTGACCTGGATCTCGCGGTTGATCTTGTCGTAGGCGTGCAGGACGGTGGAGTGGTCCCGGCCGCCCAGCTCCGCGCCGATCCGCAGGAGCGAGACGTCCGTCTCCTCGCGCATCAGGTACATCGCGATCTGGCGCGGCACGACGATGCTCTTCTCGCGCTTCTGGCCCTGGAGCTGCTCCATGCCCACGCCGTAGTAGTCCGAGACGGCCTTGGCGATCCGCTCCGGGGTGACCTGGCGCTTCTTGGGGTTGTAGAGCACGTTCGAGAGCACCGCCTGCGCGAGCTCGATCGAGATGGGCTGCGCCCCCATGGCGGCGTAGGCGACGATCCGGTTGAGTGCGCCCTCAAGCTCCCGGATGTTCGACACCACCTTGCGAGCGATGAACTCGACCACGTCGCTCGTGATCGGCATGCCCTGCTCCTCGGCCTTCGCCCGCAGGATGGCGATCCGCGTCTCGAGGTCCGGCGCCGTCAGGTCCGCGATGAGGCCCCACTCGAAGCGGGATCGCAGGCGCTCCTCCAGGGTGAGGATCGCCTTGGGCGGCCGGTCCGACGACAGGACGATCTGCTTGCCGTCCTCGTGGATCGCATTGAACGTATGGAAGAACTCTTCCTGGGTCCGCTCCTTGTCCGCGATGAACTGGATGTCGTCGATCAGCAGCAGGTCGATCCGGCGGTAGCGCGCCCGGAAGTCGTCGATCTTGCCCTGCTGGATGCTGGTGATGAACTCGTTGGTGAACTTCTCGGAGGTCGCGTAGGCGACCCGCTTGCGCGGGAACTTGGCCACGACCGCGTTCCCGATGGCGTGCATCAGGTGGGTCTTGCCGAGGCCCACGCCGCCGTACAGGAACAGGGGGTTGTAGGCGTGGCCCGGCCGCTCGGCGACCGACAGCGAGGCCGCGTGGGCCAGCCGGTTGGCGGACCCGACGATGAAGTTCGAGAAGGTGTAGCGGGCGTTGAGGTAGGTGGCCCCGCCGGCCGCGCCCTCCGGGGCCCCGACCCGGGTGGGCTCCAGGCGGACGGGCTGGGCGACCGCGGTGGCGGCCTGCGCCTGCGCCTCAGCGCCGGTCGTGACGACGAACTCGAGCTGGACGCTGTAGCCCACGACGCGCGCCAGCGTCTGGGAGATCAGCGAGCGGTACCGCGTGTCCAGCCAGTCCTTCGCGAAGCCGTTGGGGACGGCGATCCGGAACCGCTGGTCATCGACCTCGACGAGATGGGTGTCGCGCAGCCAGGTCTCAAAATTGGCGGGCGACAGGGAAACCTGCAACTCGCCAAGGGCCGCGCGCCAGACCTGCTTCGCGTCCATTCGTTCGATCGGGTTCCTGGTTGACGGGGCTGCGATGGGTGCGTTTGACTGCGACCGTGAACCGAGGGGACGACCGCGTGACAGGTCCCGGGGCGCCGTCCCACGGCCGATGCGGGCCTCGTTGCGAGGTCTCCCGCGGCGTCCCGGCGCCTCAGGGCTCGGGAACAATACACCGCCCGAAGGAGGGGTCGCAAGGCGATTCGCGCATACCCCCTGGGGGTATCACGCAAGGCCTCGGAGGCGGCCTCGAGGACCCGCCGGGGGACCTTGCCGGGCCGCTGATCGCGGGGGTACGCACGCGGGAGCGGCTATGCCGGCGACGAGCCGAGCGAGGGCTGCGGCCACCCTGTTCCGCGGGCCGGGAAGGCTCCGGTGCGCCGGGTCGCCGGCAGTCTGCCCGGCCCGCCGGCCTGGTCGCACGTTTGACGAACCCGCTTGAGCGGGCCTATCATCCCGGCCGACGAACACGCGCCGCCGCGCTCTCGGGCGCTCGGCGCGTTTGCGTGCCTCTAGGGGTCGGAGCTTCCGGGTCCCAAGGCTGATGGAGAGGATCACGGACAGTCCCGATGGGCAAGCCGACATTTCAGCCCAAGAAGCGCCACCGCGCGAAGGAGCATGGGTTCCGCGCCCGCATGAAGACGACGGGCGGGCGGCGCGTGCTCGCGAGCCGGCGCGCAAGGGGCCGGAAGGTGCTCTCGGCCTGACCGACGGGCGCAGTCACAACTCGCTGCGGCTCGTCATGCTCTCCCGCCCGGGCGACTTTGCCAGGCTGGCGGAGGGTGGCGTCGCTCGGACGCATCCACTGCTGGTCGGACGTTTCGTCCGGACCGACCTTGACCAGACACGGTTCGGGCTCGCAACCGGCAAGCGACTCGGAGGAGCCGTGATCCGGAACCGCGTCCGGCGCCGAATCAGGGAGGTGCTCAGGGTGATGGTGCCCTCGTTCCAGCCGGGCTGGGACGTCCTCATCATCGCCCGGCCCGCGGTCGTCAAGGCCGACCAGGACGCACTGGTCGGGGCATTGCGCCGGGTCCTCCGTTCGGGAGGCGTGCTCGGAGGTCTGACGGAGTCGTGAGGCGTATCGGCATCACGGTCGGGGTGGCCCTGATCCACCTGTATCGGCTCGTGTTCGCTTGGCTGCCGAACAGCTGTCGTTTCGAACCCTCGTGCTCGCGCTACACCGAGCAGGCGATCCAGAAATACGGGCTGCTGCGAGGCTCCTGGATTGGAGCCAAGCGCATCGGCCGGTGCCATCCCTGGAACCCGGGCGGCTATGACCCGGTCCCCTAACGGATAGAAGAACCGCGTGACCCGCCTCAAGGTGCTCCTCGTCCGGCTGGCGCCGATCCTGTTCCTGCTCGGCGTCGCGCTGGTCGTCGCCGCGTGCGCCGCACCCGGCTCCACGCCCGGCGGCTCGGGCCATCCGGCGCCGAGCTTCTCGCAGGCGCCGCTGGCCCCGGCCAAGCCCGGCGCGAACCCCATCGACCTGCTCGCATGGCTGTTCACGCCGATCTTCCAGACGCTGTTCATCGTCCTTGTCCTGCTCGACCAGCTGACCTACCTCGTCTGGCCCGAGACCGGCAACATCGTCCTCGCGATCATCCTGCTCACGATCATCCTCAAGGTGGTCACCACCCCGATCACCCGCCGGCAGCTGGTGTCCTCGCGCCAGACGCAGCTCCTGCAGCCGGAGCTCAAGGAGATCCAGCGCAAGTACAAGGGCGACCGCGTCAAGGCGCAGGCCGCCCAGCAGGAGTTCTACAAGCAGCGTGGCATCAACCCGGCCGGCGGCTGCCTCCCCGCGATCCTCACGATGGGCCTCCTGATCCCGATGTACTCGGTGTTCAGCCAGGGCCTGACCAACCACGACATCACCCAGATGCTCCAGGTCTTCGGCTTCGACCTGGCGAAGGCGCTCAAGATCACTTGCGATGCCGCACCGGTCTTCGACGGCGCCGGCCACGTCCTGAACTCGTGCCTCAACCCCACGTTCCTGGGGATCAACTGGAGCTACCCCGAGCCCTTCACCACGAAGCTGGCGATCGCCGGCTTCGGCATCAGCATTCTCGCGATCATGTCGTCGTTGGTGCAGCTGGTGGCCTCGCGCCAGATGCTGGCCCCGGTGGACCCCCGCCTGGCCGACGACCCCAACATCAAGGTCCAGCGGCAGATGGCCTACTTCCTGCCGCTGATCTCCATCCTGTACGGCGGCATGCTGCCGGCGGGCCTGTTCCTGTACTGGATCGTGTCCTCGATCTTCCAGATCGGCCAGCAGTTTCTCGTCATGGGCTACGGCGGGGCGTTCCCGCTCTTCGGGCGGCATCCCGAGTTCGCGCGCAACCACACCCCGCGCTACCACGTGACCCTGCCCGAGCCCAAGCCCATCGAACCCGGCAAATCCACGAGCGCGGCGGAGCGCTCGAAGGCCCTCGACCGAGACCTCTCGGCCCAGTCGACGATTCGGCCCAACCGCACGCGGAGCGGCCGACGAGGGAGGCGACGCTAGTCTCATGAGCGAATACCAGGAGTTCACAGGCAAGTCAGTCGAGGAGGCCATCAAGGGGGCCTGCGACCAGTTCGGAGTCGGCCTGGCCGACCTCGACTTCGAGATCCTCACACCCGGCAGCCGCGGCGTGCTGGGCATGGGCGCCGAGCCCGCCCGGATCGTCGCGGCGCCCCGGAGCGCCCTCGGTGGCTCAGCGCCCAAGCGCGAGGCGGCCGAGTCCAAGCCCCTGCCCGCGCCGCCGCCCCGCGAGGACCGCGGGCCCCGCCGCGAGTTCGGCGACCACGACCGCGACCGCGGCCCGCGCCGCGACTTCGGCGACCGCGGCCCGCGCCGTGACGACCGCCCCACCGGTGATCGTCCCGTGGGCGACCGCGACCGCGGCCCGCGCCGCCCCACCGGCGACCGCCCCACCGGCGACCGCCCCACCGGCGACCGCCCCACCGGCGACCGCCCGCCGCGCCGTGACGACCGGCCGGCGGGCCGTGACGACCGCGGTCCCCGCCGTGACGACCGCCCGAACCGGGGCGGCTCCGAGCTGACCGCGGCCGAGGTCGCCGCCGTGACGACCGCCCGCGGCTCGCTCGCCATGGAGCGCGCCGAGCTTGAGGCCGCCGAGGCCACGCCGGAGGCGCTCGCCGCCGGCCGCGAGATCCTCGAGACGGTGATGCGCCACCTCGGCTTCGAGGGCGTGACCGTCGAGATCCGCGAGGGCGAAACGAGCCGCCTCAATGTCGTCGGGGACGGCCCCGACCGCGAGGCCCTGGGCTCGCTCATCGGTCGCAAGGGCGAGCGCCTCTCGGCGTTGCAGCACCTCGTGAACCTGATGCTCTCGCGCCGCACCGGGCAGTGGACGCGCGTCCTCGTGGACGTCGAGGATTATCGGGGGCGCCGCGAGCGCCAGCTGGTGGACCTCGCCGCCCGGGCCGCAGACCGCGTCGGCGAGACGGGCAAGATGCTCCAGCTGGAGCCGATGCCCGCGCTCGAGCGTCGCTGGATCCACCTCGCCCTGCGGGATCATCCCGGCGTCTCCACGCAGTCCATCGGCGAGGAGCCGAACCGGCGCGTGGTCGTCCTCCCGCGCAACCCCTAGCGGGCGCGGCGTCGCAGGACGACCGGTCCGGGCGTCAACCACGGGGCGCTACCAACCGGACGATGTCGCTCGCGCGCGTCCCGGCCGTGACCCGCGACCGGACCACGCACCAGGGCTGATTGCCCACGCCTGCTACGATCCGCTTCCGTCGACCCCGGGGAACATCCGATGACCTCCGATCTCACCCCCGCGTCCCCTGCCCGCCACGGCCGATCGCTGGGCGTCAAGTTCGCGATCGCGTTCCTGCTCGGCGTCACGCTCGTCGTGGGCGCCGGCGGGGCTGGACTGTACGTGTACGGCCAGCAGTACAGCGGGAGGGTCCTGCCCGGCGTCAGCGTCGGCTCGCTCGACCTCTCCGGGCTCACGCCGGAGGCCGCGATCGCCGCGATCGCCGACGCGTACCGGGACCTCGGCGCCGGCGTCGTCACGCTCACGGGCCCCAACGGCGAGCTGACGATCGGCTACAAGGAGATCGGCCGCGGGCCGGACACCCGGGCCATGCTGGACGCGGCACTCGCCGCGGGCCGCCAGGGCCAGCCTGTGGCGGACCTCATCGGCGCCCCCCAGACCGCCTTCAAGGGCGTGGCCGTCGATGCGGCCGTAACCTACGACCCGGCTGCCCTCGAGGCAGCCGTCGCCGCGGCAGCGAAGACCATCGACCGCGCGCCGGTCGATGCGACGCTCGCCATCGCCGACGACGGTTCGTACAGCACGACCGAGTCCGTCGAGGGGCGGGTGGTGGACCGGCAGGCCCTCCTCGCCTCGCTCGATGCGCAACTCTCGAAGTTGGACGCGCCCGGCGAGATCCGCATGGATATCCCGTTCACGACGGCGACCCCCGTGACGGAGACAGCCGACGTCGAGGCGGCGGTCACGGCCGCCGACCGCATGGCGAAGGATCTCGTCCTCACCCGCGGCAAGGACAGCTGGACGATCCAGGGCTCCAAGATCCGCGCCCTCATCAGCTTCGCGAAGACGGCGGACGGGGGATACGTGCCGGTGGTGGACGAGGCGGGGATCGACCCGCTCGTGAAGCCCATCGCCAAGGCGGTGAACCAGGCCGCCACGAACGCCGGCTTCAAGCTCAGCGGGTCGCGCATCGTCGTGAGCTCGCAGAGCAAGGAGGGCCGGACACTTGACGTCGCGGCCACCCACGCGGTGATCATCGACACGCTGATGGCCCGCCAGGGCGGCGCCGCCGACGGCCTGATCGAGCCGGTGGTCGCGGCCAGCGATCCCGCCGTCACCTCCGAGCAGGCCAAGGCCATCGCGGCCAAGATGGTCGCCCTCCCCACGGGCCACTGGACGACCTGGTTCCACATCTACGACCGCAACGGGTTCGGGGCGAACATCTGGATCCCGGCGAAGTTCATCAACGGCTACGTCGTCGGCCCGGGCGAGACCTTCGACTTCTGGAAGGCCGTCGGCACCGTCACCCGCGCCAAGGGCTACCGCGATGGCGGCGCGATCATCAACGGCAAGACCGAGCCCCAAGGGGCGCTCGCCGGCGGGATCTGCTCCTGCTCCACGACGCTGTTCAACGCGGCGCTCCGCGCCGGCTACAAGATGGTCGCCCGGCGCAACCACTTCTACTACATCGACCGCTACCCGGTCGGCCTCGACGCCACCGTGTTCATCTCCGGGGGCGGGTCCACGCAGACCATGAGCTTCATCAACGACACCAAGTACCCGGTCCTGATCCGAGGCATCAACACCCGCAAGGGCAGCATCGGCTACGTGACATTCCGGCTCTACAGCGTCCCGGTCGGGCGCAAGGTCGAGATCGGGACACCGACGATCAAGAACCGGCACGCCGCCCGCGATATCGTGCAGTACACGTCGTCGCTCAAGGCTGGCCAGAGCGAGCGCGTGGAGTACCCGGTGAACGGGTTCGATGTGTGGCGCACGGTCACCGTGTACGAGAACGGCAAGGTCCTCCGCAGCAAGACGTACTACTCGCACTACGCGACCATCACGGGGGTCGTGCTGAAGGGCAAGGGCACGGTGGCGCCCCAGCCCACCACTGCGCCCCAGCCCACCACCGCGCCCGCACCCACGCCCTGACGCAGCCGCCCGCACCCACGCGCTCCGCGGCTCCCTGGTGGCAGCGCGGTGTCGTCTACCAGGTCTACCCGCGATCGTTCCGTGATTCGAACGGCGACGGTGTCGGTGACCTCGCAGGCGTCATCGAGGGGCTGGATCACATCGCCGGTCTGGGCGTGGACGCGATCTGGCTCTCGCCGATCTTCCGCTCGCCGATGCGGGACTTCGGCTACGACGTCGCCGACTACCGGGACATCGACCCGGTCTTCGGCACGCTCGAGGACGCGGACCGCCTGATCGAAGCCGCGCACCGGCGCGGGATCCGCGTCGTGCTGGACTTCGTCCCCAACCACACCTCGTCGGACCACCCGTGGTTCCTCGATGCCCGCTCGTCTCGGAGCGCCGTCCACCGCGACTGGTACGTGTGGCGCGACCCCGCCCCCGACGGCGGGCCTCCCAACGACCTGCTGACAGCCTTCGGCGGGCCCGCCTGGACGCTCGACGAGGCCACCGGGCAGTACTGGTACCACTCCTTCCTGCCGGAGCAGCCGGACCTCGACTGGCGCAACCCGGCCGTCCGCGAGGCGATGCTGGACGCCCTGCGCTTCTGGTTCGACCGCAGCGTGGACGGGTTCCGGATCGACGTCCTGTGGATGATCGCCAAGGACGACTGGCCGTGGCGCGACGGCCCCGTGACCGACGCGCCGTCGGGCCTGGGGGGCGACCCGAGGAACGCGCTGGAGCACGGCGACGGCCCGGACATGGACCGGCGCCTGCGGGAGCTCCGAGCGGTGGCCGACGAGTACCCGGACCGCGTGCTGATCGGCGAGGTGTACATGCAGCCGCACCGCATCGTGCGGTACTACGGGCCCGGCGGCCACGGCGCGCACCTGCCGTTCAACACCGCGCTCATCACGCTGCCCTGGGAGGCCGGGCCGATCCGGGCGGCGATCGAGGCCTACGAGGCGGTGCTCCCCGCCCACGGCTGGCCGAACTGGGTCCTGGGGAACCACGACCAGTCCCGGGTGGCCACGCGGCTGGGGACGGCCCAGGCGCGCGTGGCCGCGATGCTCCTGCTGACGCTGCGCGGCACGCCGACGCTGTACAACGGGGACGAGCTGGGCCTGCCCGACGGGGCCGTGCCGCCCGACCGCGTGGTCGATGTCGATGGGCGGGACCCGGAGCGCTCGCCGATGCCCTGGACCACCGCGCACGCCGCCGGCTTCACCACGGGCGAACCCTGGCTGCCGATGACCGACGAGCCGGGTACCTACTGCGTGGAGGCCCAGGCCGCCGACCCCCGCTCGATGCTGGCGCTCCACCGGAACCTGCTCGCCCTCCGGCGCGCCGAGCCCGCGCTGTCCCTGGGTGGGCTGTCGGTCGTGGACACTCCCGACGGCGTCGTCGCCTACGACCGGTCCGGCGACGGCACGAGGTTCCGGGTCCTGCTCAACCTGCGGCCCACGCCCGTTCTCGTGCCGCTCGACGGCGAGTGGGCCGTGGAGCTGTCCTCGTTCCTGGACCTCGAGCCGGGCGTGACCGTCTCAGGTTCCGCGCACCTGCGGGGCGACGAGGGCCTGGTCCTCCGCGAGGCCTGATCCGCATGGCTCCCGACCTGTTCCTGCGCGGCCTCGCGATCGGGTTCGCGATCGCGTTCGCGCTGGGGCCCATCGGCCTGCTGGTGATCCGCCGCACGGTCGACCGGGGTTGGGCCTACGGGTTCCTGTCCGGCGCCGGCGTCGCCACGGCCGACGCCATGTACGGGGCGATCGCCGCGTTCGGGCTCACCGCGATCTCCGAGATCCTGGTCGGGATCGACCGACCGCTCGGCATCGTGGGTGGCGCGGCCCTGCTGATCCTGGCCCTCCGCGCGCTGCGGTCCGCCCTGCGGAGCCCGGGTGGGGCGACGGCACGCTCCGAGAGCGGTCGCCTGGGTTCGCCGCTCGCCGCGTGGGCCTCGATGGTCGCCCTGACGGCGACGAACCCCGCGACGATCCTGAGCTTCGCGGCGCTGTTCGCGAGCCTCGGGGCGGGGACGGGTGGACCCGGCGGGGCGGCGTCGGTGGTCCTCGGCGTGTTCACGGGCTCGGTGGCCTGGTGGGCGCTCCTCACCGGGCTCATCGCCGGGTTGCGGGCCCGCCTGACGCCGCGCGCCGTCCGCGCGCTGAATATCCTGTCGGCCGCCGTCATCGGCGGGTTCGGGCTCGTGGCCATCACGCTCGGCGTCGCCCGCTGACCGTCGCGGCCCGATCCGTCCCGCTGCCCTACGATCGATCCGTGCCAGCCCGACCGCCCCTCCCCGCCGCCGCCGTCTTCGACTGGGACGGCACCCTCGTCGACACGATGGCGATGATCTACCGCGCCAACGTGGCGTCGCTGCGCCATTACGGCATCACGATGAGCCGTGCCTGGTTCCGCGATCGCTACACGCCCGACTGGCGCCGCGGCTACGAGGAGCTCGGCATCCCGGAGCCCCTGTGGGGCGAGATGGCCGGCCGCTGGGCGGACGAGATGGCGAAGATGCGGCCGCGGGCGATGCCGTGGGCGCGCTGCGCGCTGCGCGATCTTCGCCGCCGTGGCGTGCGCGTCGGGCTCGTGACCGCGTCCACGCGGGGCGTCGTGGAGCCCAACATCCAGCGCCTCAACCTGACCGGCGTGTTTGAGACCGCGTGGTACTCGGACGATGTCGAGCGCTCCAAGCCCCATCCCGAGGCGCTGGTCCGTGCCCTCGAGACGCTGGGCGTGGAACCGGCGGACACGATCTACGTCGGGGACACCACCGTGGACCTGGAAATGGCGCGCGCGGCCGGCGCGTCGTTCGCCGCCGTGGGCACCACCACGAGCGAGGCGGCGTTCCGGGACGCGGGGGTCGAGCGCGTGTGGCCGGGCGTGGCGGCATGGGCCGACGACCTCCTCGGCATGTCGGGCGGCCGGTCCGCGATGGGCCGCGCCGCACCGCGATCCGGTCCGAGCGGCACGGCTGCGGACGGGGCGCGCCGGGTACGATCGAGGGCATGACCCGAGCCCTCGGGGTATGGGACGCTGTCACCGAGCGCCTCATGCTGCCCCTGACCGTGATCGGACTGGTGGCCGGCCTGCTCGCCATCGTGGTGGGCAACGAGCCCGCCGCCGACTGGTGCTGGTCGGTGCCCGCCGGCATCGTCGGGGCCTGGCTCGCCATCGCGATCCTGCGCGACCTCCTGCGGGGCGAGGCGGGCGTCGATGTCATCGCCATCCTGGCCATCACGGGGGCCCTGCTGTTCGGCGAGACGCTCGCGGCCGCCGTGATCGCGGTCATGCTGGCGACGGGCGACGGACTCGAGCGCTATGCCGAGGGACGCGCCCATCGCGAGCTGTCCGCGCTCATCTCGCGCGCACCGCGGATCGTCCACCGGCACGAGCAGGGCTCCATCGCGGATCACGGGATCGCCGAGGTCAAGGTCGGCGACCGGCTCCTGGTCAAGCCGGGCGAGGTCGTACCGGTGGACGGCTCGGTCTTCGGCGCCGCCGCGACGCTCGACGAGTCGGCCCTCACCGGTGAGGCCCGCCTCGTCGTCCGGGAAGCCGGCGACCCGGTGAGCTCCGGCACGGTCAACGCCGGCACCCCGTTCGACCTGATCGCCACCGCCACCGCCGAGCGGAGCACCTACGCCGGCATCGTGCGACTGGTCGAGGAGGCCCAATCCTCGAAGGCGCCGTTCGTGCGGCTGGCCGACCGGTATGCGCTGCTGTTCGTCCCGCTCACGCTCGTGATCTCGGGCCTGGCCTGGGCACTCTCCGGGGACCCGGTGCGCGCCCTCGCGGTGCTGGTGGTCGCCACGCCCTGCCCGCTGCTGCTGGCCGCGCCCATCGCGATCGTCGCGGGCATCAGCCGCTCCGCGAAGCGCGGCATCATCGTGAAGGGGGGCGGCGCGCTCGAGGCGATCGCCCGGGCGAAGGTCCTCCTGTTCGACAAGACCGGGACCCTGACCGCCGGCCGGCCGCGCCTCGCGGACGTCATCGCGGCCCCGGACCGGACGCCGGAGGAGGTGCTGCGCTACGCGGCCTCGCTGGAGCAGGTCTCGCCGCACGTGCTGGCATCGTCGATCGTGAGCGGCGCGCGCGAGCGTGGCGTGGCGCTCGGCCTGCCGGAGGACGCCCAGGAGGTCCCGGGCGCGGGGATCACCGGGCGAGTCGGCGGCGCCACCGTCCTGGTCGGCACGGCCGACTTCGCGACGGGCGGCGGGTCGCTGCCGGTCTGGGCGCGCGACGTGCGGCGCACGATCAGCCTCGAAGGCGCCACCGGCGTCTACGTCGGCGTGGACGGCACGCTCGTGGGCGCACTGATCCTGGACGACCCGATCCGGCCCGAGAGCCCGCGGGTGATCCGGTCCCTGCGCCGCGCCGGGGTCCAGCGGATGGTCATGGTGACCGGCGACCACTACGGCGTCGCCGACATGGTGGCCGCGGCGATCGGGGTCGACGCCGTGCTGGCGGAGCGCACGCCGGCCGACAAGGTGGACGCCGTGGCCGAGGAGATGGCCCGCGCGGGCGGGATCCTGGTCATGGTGGGTGACGGCATCAACGACGCGCCGGCTTTGGCGACGGCCGACGTGGGCGTGGCGATGGGCGCCCGGGGCGCGACCGCGAGCTCCGAGGCGGCCGACATCGTCATCACCGTGGACCGGCTCGACCGGCTGCCCGAGGGGATCCGGATCGCGCGCCGCGCACGCTCGATCGCCCTGCAGAGCGTCGTGGTCGGGATGGGCATGTCCCTCGTCGCGATGCTGGTCGCCACGACGGGCGCCCTGCCGCCGGTCGCCGGCGCGATGATCCAGGAGGCGATCGACGTCGTGGTGATCCTCAACGCGCTGCGCGCCCTGACCGGCGGCCTGGAGCGCGTCCCAAAGGTCCCGGGCTGGACGGACCTCTCCGCGCGGCTCCGGGCCGAGCACAGGGAGCTGGCGCCGTCGCTGGCCCGGATCCGGCCCCTGGCCGACCGGCTGGGCGCCATGCCGCCCGCCGACGCCCTCACCGAGCTCCAGGCCACCCGGACGTTCCTGCTCGAGACCCTGATCCCGCACGAGGAGAGCGAGGACCGCGTGGTGTTCCCACTCCTGTCCCAGGCCGTGGGCAACGACGACGTCACCGCCGCCCTGCACCGGACCCACACCGAGATCTTCCACCTCATCCGGTTCACGGACCGCCTGGTCGCCGAGATCCCGCCGGAGGGCCCGGGCCCCGAGGACCTCACGGATCTGCGGCGCGTCCTGTACGGCCTGGACGCGATCCTGCGGCTCCACATGGCGCAGGAAGAGGAGCTGTACCTCGCGCTCGGCGACGAGCACCCCGAGGCTGGCGAACCGATCCTGCAGCGGGCCTGACCTGGGGCAGGGAAAGGGGGCGCGATGTCGGCCTCGTCACGCCCCCTCATGTGGTGCGGCCGGACGGTGTCCGGCCGGGTGCGCGTCCGCGGGCTAGGCCACGCGGCTCCAGTCCGATGCGCGGCGGCGCCGGACCACCTCGTGTCCCCGGGCGGGGGCCCGGGTGCCCGCGGCCTCGGTCTCGAGCGTGAAGCGCGCGACCAGGGCGTCGAGCTGGGTCGCCATCTCGGCCAGGGTGGCCGCCGAGGCGACGGCCTCTTCGGTCTGGACGCTCATCTCCCGGGTCGCGGCCGACAGTGCCGTCTCGGCGAGGCTCCTGTGTTCGTCGATCGTCGCGTCGTTGGCAGCGATCTGCTGCTCGATCTGGGCGCGTTTCGCCGGGCCCTGCTCCGCGACGTAGGCGAGCAGCAGCGTCGCGTTGTCGTTGAACAGGGCCCGGGCCGTGCCGAGGTCGGCCAGGGGCTCGGAGACCTCGAGCATGACGCGATCCGCGGAATCGTTCACGGACCCGAGGTTGACGATCGACAGCAGGCCGATCGCGATCAGGCGTGGGGGGTCACTCCCCATCCGGGGGCCGTCCCGGGGATGGGCGCGACCGGCTCGCCCGGGGCGGGTGCCGCCGCGGGCCTAGCCGCCGGGCGCGAATCCCCCAGCCGCGTCGCGGATGGCACATGTCAGACGATGCGTCCTGACGGCGTCCTCGTACGTGCTGAAGAGCCGCGCAGGGTCGCCGTGGCGGATGGCGTCGAGGAAGGCGCGATCCTCGTCGAGGAACGGATCGTTGCCGGTGGGGACGTAGCGGGTCGCGGTCACGCCCCACAGGCGGCTCCCGGTGAACCCGTCGGTAGCCGTGACAGCCTTCGTCCGGGCGTCCTCGTACAGCACGCCCTGCTGACGGATGGTGATGGCGAGGTTGTCGGCAAACAGCCGGACCTCCTGGGCGCTGGTGCCGCCGAGGATGCAGGTCGCGGTGAAGGCGCCGACGGGACCGGCGTCGTAGCGGAGGATCGCCGTGCTCACGTCGGGGACCGTCATCTCCGGGTGGTCCTCGTGGTCATGCCGATCCGCGGTCGCGGCGACGACCGTCGCCTCTCCGAGCAGCCGCCGCGACAGGTCGACGAGATGCGTCGCCTGCTCGACCATCTGGCCGCCACCGCGACGCTCGTCACGCCACCACTCCGGGCCCGGCAGGCTGTCGTGCCAGTGCCCCGTGAGGAGCTTGACCGGGTTGTGCGCGATGACGTCTTCCACCTCGCGCAGGGTGTCCATCGCGCGCCAGTGGTAGCCGACGCCCGCCACGAGCCCCCGGGCCCGGATCGCCCCGGCGACCCGCAGCGGCGTCTCAAGGTCCGCGGCGAGCGGCTTCTCGACGAACAGGTGGATCCCGCGCTCGACGAGGGCCAGCTCCAACGCTCCGTGCTGGTCGGGTGGCACGCAGATCCATGCCGCGTCCGGCCGCTCCGCGTCGAGCATCGGGTCGAGGTCGTGGTAGGGCCTGCCGCCGAAGTGGGCCGCGTCCCCCTCCGCGTGGCCCGCGCGCCGGCCGAGGATGCCCACCAGCTCCACGCCCGGCTCCCGGCTGAGGACCTCGAGGTGTCGCTGGGCGATGAAGCCGGGTCCGATGACCACGACGCGAAGGGGCTGTGCCACGCTCGACCTCCTGTTCGAGGCGCAAGCGTACGCCCCGCGCCAGCGAAGGTCGCCCTGGAGGCGGGCGGGCTCTTGGCCCTTGCTCAGGCCGGGCAGGCGCCCCCGGTGGCCCGCAGGCGGAGACGCCACGCGGCCGTGCCGATCAGCAGCAGCAGCGAGACGGCGCCGATGAACGGCTGGATCGGCGCGTAGACCGAGAGCGCCCCGCTCGTGCCGAGGAGCACCAGCGCGATCTTGTTGCAGACGGGGCAGCCGATGGCGAGGAAGGCGCCGAAACCCGCGAGGCTGCCGACGGTCGTCGAGCGGCGTTCGGCCACGGCCGCCTCCGTCGGGGTCAGCGGGATCACGGTGATGGGCGACGGCCGCGGGGGGACGCTGTAGGTCGCCATGACGAGGCCCATCAGCGGCGCCGACGCCAGCCACACGCCGATGGCGAATGGCTCGGGGGGGATCTGCCGGGCGAAGACCGGGTTCGGGATGATGGCGGTCACCAGGCCGAACGCGAGCAGGGAGACGACGGACCACAGCGCGGTCCAGGCCAGCAGGCGCCGGTCGAGGATCGCGAGGAGGGGGCAGGAGGCGGGCATTGGGGTTCCCTCAGCCGGCCGGGGTGAGGCGCATGCCGGACGCCGCGGGTCCGGGCACGCGGCGCGCGAGCCGCCGCGCCACGATGCCCCCGACGATGTCGCAGGCGGCCGTGATGGCGGGCTCCGCGATGCGGTAGCGGATGGTGGTCCCATCGCGGTGGCCCTCGACGAGCCGCGCGGTGCGCATCACGGCGAGGTGCTGGCTCGTGTTCGCGAGCGTCGCGCCGATGGCGTCTGCCAGCTCACCGACCGAGCGGTCGTCCGACCGCAGCGCGTCGAGGAGCGCGAGGCGCTTGGGGTCGGTGAGCACCTTGCACAGCTCGGCGTGGAGCCGGTAGCGTTCGAGGTCCGGATCGAGGGCGGTCATGGCGTAACCCTACGACTTGTTGCGTACTTGCGCAACTAGTTCAGCGTGCCGCGGGAACCGTTTCGGCCGGCGATTCGTCGGGGGTGTGGCCCGAACGCCACACGCGGGGTGCCGCTCGCGTCTCCTTCGGGCGCCACACACGGCAACTGGCACGCGACGCTCCGTCCCCAGGCGGTGCGAAACCCTGGGAGGGGGGAACGTGACCGAGGTCCGGCCCATGGCGGGCCCACACGCATGAACGACCGCGATCCGCGGGCGGATCTGCCGGTCCCCAACCGGCGGCCGCCCGGTGGCGTCCGCGGCGGCTACGTGCCCCACGACGTCGTCGAACCCTCGGTCGTGTATGAGCCGCCCCCGCCTCGCCGATCGCGCGGCGGAGACCCGGCCATGCGCCAGGACCTCGGCCTGGTGGCGTTCGTCGTCGGGGCGCTGGTCATCGGTCTCGTGACCTGGAACCTCGCCGGCGCCGTCACCAGCGCCGCCCTCACGCCCTCCCCGACCTCGCCGGTCGCGATCGCCGCCTCGTCCTCGCCAGCCGCGGCCGGCGCCTCGGGATCCGCGTCCCCCTCCGCGTCGCCCTCTGCCGACCCGTCTCCGACCCCCACGCCCAAGCCCGAGCGCAAGCCGGTGGACGTGAAGATCGAGCCCAAGCCGGCGTCCGTCTTCGTCAGCGAGCTCAAGAACACGTGGTGCGCGGCCTCGGCCGTCCAGATCGCGCTCAACGTCAACGGCCCCGCCAGCCGGGTGCGCACCACCAAGGCCCGCCAGGGACAGATCCGGAATCTCGAGGCGAAGCTGACCACGCGCGCGGACAGCCGCAACGGCGGCGCGGGTCCGCTGGGCATGGCCGCGACGCTCCGGGAGCTGGGCAAGGTGGACTACGAGCTGCGCATCTTCGACACACGGGCGCAGGCGCTCCAGGACTCGGCGAAGGCCGTCTCCCGGACCGGCCATGCCGTGATCCTGCTCGCCTGGCGCGGGGCGCATGCCTGGGTGATGACCGGCTACCGCGCGGACGCCGACCCGCGCCTGTTCAAGAACGCGAAGGTCGCCGGCGCCTACATCATCGACCCGTGGTACCCGCGGGTATCGCGGATCTGGGGCCCCTCGGACAAGCCCGGCGCCTACCAGAACGCGGCCGAGATGAAGCGCAACTACCTGCCCTGGCGGCGTCCCGAGGGCCGGTACCCGGGTCGCGACGGCAAGTTCCTGGCGCTGGTCCCGCTCGACTGACCCCGCGCTACGGGCCGAGGTCGACCCGGCCGGAGGCGACCAGCGAGCCCGAGCCCGCGTCGCGGACCGCGAGGGTGTACGTGCCCGGCTCGAGGGCGCATTCCGGGGCGGCGGCCGCGTCGATCGCCGTCGTCGTGACCCGGAAGGAGCCATCGGCCTGGAGGTACGCCTCCAGGGCGGCGCGGGTCGTTGACATGGTCGCCCTCACCTCGCCGGCCGGGCCGCCGGTCATCCAGTCCAGCCGGAGGTCGGCCGCCCGCGCGGGGATGGTGGCGATCCAGGCGCGCTCGGTGCCGTCACAGTGCCAGGTCGCGGGCTCGAACGCGATGGTGGTGGGCCCGCCGTCCCGGCTGCCGAGGAGGATGGCCACGACGACGGCGACCACGATGAACCCGTTGAGGATCAGGGTCCGGACGACCGGGAAGCTGCCCGAGGCGGCGGGTGCGCCGGGCGCGGCCACGGGGAGGGACGCCACGGGCGATCCGCTCGCGCGCCGCGCACCACAGCGGCCGCAGAAGTCGTCCTCGGCGGCGCGCTCCGCGCCACACCTCGGGCAGGGCCAGGGCTCGAGCGGAGAAGGCATCGTCATCGGGACCATGATCGGGTGTGGCGGCCGATCGCGCCCGGCGGCCGAGCCTCGTCGGTGGCCGGGCAGGGGCGTGGGCGTCAGGGCCGCGGCTGCTGCACCGGCAGGGATCGCGCGACCGGGCGGCCGATGGCGGGCGCGAGCTCGCCCGCGAGGGACCGGAATCGCGCCACAGCCTCCGGTCGGAGCCGGTAGTAGACGTTCGAGGCGCGCCGCTCGGAGGTGACCCAGCCCGACTCGCGGAGGACCTTGAGGTGGTGGCTCACCGTGGGCTGCGCGACCTCGCAACACGCGGTGAAGTCACACGCGCAGGTGGCGTCGCCACCGGCGAGCTGCCGCAGGATTGCGAGACGGGTGGGGTCGGCCGCACCCTGGAACAGGAGCGCATCCGGATCGACGAGTCGCCTCATCCCCCAACGGTATTGACAGACATCGATATCGTCAAGTATGAATACCGCAGCCACGGGCGGCGCTACCCAGGACGGAGCCGCCAGGAAGGAGCACCATGCACCCCACGCCCGACTTCGTCGCCCTCATCCAGCGCGAGCGGGAGGCAGAGATCCGCGAGGACGCCCTCGCCCGTCTCGCCAGCCGCGTTCGCGCCTGCTGCAACCCATCGCTCTTCAAGCGTCTCGTCGCCGCCTTCCGCGGGACGTCCGCAGCCTGCTGACCAAGGAGCCGCCATGACCACCGAGACCATCCACGAGGCTGTCCGCGAGCACTACGCGGCGGCGGCCGCCAAGGCGAGCGAGGGAGCCTGCTGCTCCACCGAAGAGCCCGAGGCCATCGGCGCGAGCCTCTACTCCGCCCTGGAGCGGGCGGAGCTGCCGGATGCCGCGGTGCTCGCGTCGCTCGGCTGCGGCAACCCGATAGCCGTCGCGGAGCTGCACGAGGGCGAGCGCGTGCTCGACCTCGGGTCCGGCGGCGGCATCGATGTCCTCCTGTCCGCCAGGCGCGTCGTGCCCACCGTGCGCGCCATCGGCCTCGACATGACCGATGAGATGCTGGCCCTGGCCCAGCGCAACGCCGCCGAGGCGGGCGCCACGAACGTGGAGTTCCTCAAGGGCCACATCGAGGCGATCCCGCTGCCGGCCAACGCCGTGGATGTCGTCATCAGCAATTGCGTCATCAACCTCGCGGCCGACAAGTCGGCGGTGTTCCGCGAGATCGCGCGCGTGCTCAGGCCGGGCGGGCGCATGGGCGTCACGGACATCGTGGCGGAGGACCGCCTCACCGCCGCCGAGCGGGCCGACCGCGGGTCGTATGCCGGCTGCATCGCGGGCGCCCTCTCGTTCTCGGAGTTCCGGGCCGGGCTCGAGGCGGTGGGGCTCGTCGACATCAGCCTGACGCGCACCCACGACGTGACCGACGGGATGGTGGGCGCGATCGTCAAGGCGACCAAGCCGGTCTCGGCCGAGGCGCCGACCCGGGCACCGACACCGGCTCCGTTCATCTCCGCGAAGGGCGAGCTGCCGCTGGCTTCGTCCGGTGGCTGCTGCGACGGCGACGGCTGCTGCTGATGCGCATCGAGCGGGCGACCGCGTCCGACGTCCGGGTCGGCGCTCAGGACGCCCGCTCGCGGACGATCCGCCCGAGCTCCAGGTTCCGGATCGCCCGCAGAGCGGGCACCTGCGACAGCAGGCCCGTCACGAGGATCGCGACCGCCGTGAACAGCAGCGTGGTCGGCCGGATCTCCAGGTCGAACCGGAACATGTCCGACGAGAAGGAGGCCATGAACACCGCGGACACGGCGTAGCCGATCACGAGGCCCGGAACCAGGCCGATCGCCGTCAGCAGCATGTTCTCCACGGTGATCAGGCGCGAGATCGTGGAACTCGGCATCCCGAGCGTGCGCAGCACCGCAAACTCGGTCGCCCGCTCGGAGATGTTGGCGACGAGCGTGTTGTAGATCAGCGCGAACGCGAGGACACCACCGAGGACCAGCATCACGCCGATGAACACGTTGAACAGGCCCAGGAACTGGTTCGCGACGTCGTACAGGCCGCGGCTGTCGATCACGGCCGCGATCCCGTCGAGGGCGCGCAGCCGGGGCAGGACCACGGCCGCCTCCGCGCCGGGCTCGAACCGGACCAGGGCGACGTTCTCCAGCCGCGGCGCCATCGCCGGGCCGAGGACCTCGGCCAGGTACGGGAGGGACGCGTAGGCCGGCGTGCCGAGGGGCTCCTCGACGAACCCGGCGACCACCGCGTCCACCGACGGGGTTGCGATCGGGGCCCCCGCGGCGGATCCGCCCTCCGGTTGCGTCGCGAGGGCCAGGCGCACCGTGTCGCCCACGGCGACGCCCAGCCGATCGCGGAGAGCGACCCCCAGCAGCACGCCCCGGTCGGGCAGCGCGATCTCCGCGCCACCCGCGTCGTAGAAGCCGTGCATCGTGGTCGCCGGCTGGAACGCGGTCACCTGGGTGAGGTACGACCCGCTGTCCGACGCGATGGATGCGCTCCACGCGGCCGCCGGCTCGACCGCGGCGACGCCCTCGACCGCCCGGATCGGGGCCAGCCCGGCGTCGGTCAGTGGGGTGGTCGGATAGACCGTCGCATCCTGGCGCTGGACGTCGACGAACTGGCGGTGCACCAGGACCTGGACCGTGTCGATCATCCCCCACGACGCGAGGATGAGCGTCGCGGCCATGACCACGCCGCCGATCGTGGCGAGGCTCCGCCGCGGGTGGCGCCCGATGCCGCGCAGGGCGGCGCGCCAGCGGACGGGCAGACGCCTGAGCGGTGGCACGAGGCGCTCGAGGAGACTCTCCCCGCCGGTGCCGCCGGGGCCGATGCCCCGCATCGCCGCCGCCGGTCCGATCGTCGCCGCGTGCCGCGCGGGGATGAACGCCGCGAGGACCGACGCCAGGATCCCGATCGCGAGCCCGGCGAGCACGGTGGTCGGGCGGATGTCCGTCACCCGGCTGGGGATCCCGATGGCGCCCGTGTAGAGGGTGCTGATGATCCCCGCCAGCAGGGCACCCAGGAGTGCGCCGATGATCGATCCCACCAGCCCCACCGCGAGCCCGAAGCCCGTGTAGTGGGCGATGATCGACCGCCGGGTGGACCCGTTGGCCCGGAGCGTCCCGATGATCGCCTGGTGCGACGCGATCATCCGGCCCAGCAGGACGAACGTCGCGAACGCGGCCGCCCCGAGGAACATCGCCGGGAAGGCCAGCGACAGCTCGCCGAACCCGCTCACATCCTCCTGGAGCGCGGCGTTGGACGGCTGCTCCGCCTTCGTCATCACGTCCAGCGCGCCCGCGCTGCGCATGGCGGCCAAGGTCGAATCGGTCGCGGCCGTGGTGGCGTCCGGACCGAGCCATGCGAGGGCCTCGCCGTGGACGGATCCCGGCGCCAGGCCGGCGACGAGCGGCTCGGGCGCGAAGATCACGCCAAAGTCGTCGGGCAGGACGAACACCTCCTGGCGGCTCCGGGCCGGCCAGATGTACTCGGGCGAGAAGACCACCCCGAGCACGCGGAGCGGCTGCCAGGCCGTGCCATCGAAGATCTCGATCGTGCTGCCGGGGACGAGGTGGAAGTGGTGGGCCATGTGCTGCTCGACCAGCACGCCGTTCGGGACGGTGGCGTCCAGCCGGCTGCCCTGGAGCGCGAGGACGTCATCGACCGCCGCGGGCCCGCCGTCCGCGGGCAGCCCGATCGCCCGTCCGAGGAGCTGATGGTCGCCGACGCGGATCGGCGTGTCCGCGACGGACCGGGTCGCGGTGGCGACGACGCCCGGGGCGCCGGCAATGGCCCCCGCGATCGTCGCCGGCTGGCCGCCCACGGCGGTGACGGCGGCGAAGTGCGTCTCCGTGTACAGCTGCTCGTACGAGGCCGTGAGGTTGAGAAACGCGTCGTACGACGCCCCGAACAGGGCCACGCCGAGGACCACGGTGACGACCACGGCCAGGAACGGGCCCCGGCGCGCCCGGAGCTCGCGGACCGTCGAGCGGCGCAGGACGCTCACCAGGTCACCGCCTCGGGGCGCACGGGCGCGGGCTGGAGGGTGTCGTCCACGATGCGACCCGACCGGAGCCGCAGCACGCGGTCCGCCATGGCCGCGATCGCCGAGTTGTGGGTGACCAGCAGGACCGTGCGCCCGCCGGTCCGGGCGAGCCGGTGGATCACGCCCAGCACCACGCGGCCCGTGTCCAGGTCCAGCGAGCCGGTGGGCTCGTCACACAGGAGGATCGCGGGCGACTTGACGATCGCCCGGGCGATGGCGACCCGCTGCTGCTCGCCGCCCGACAGCGCGCTCGGGAAGTGGTCGACCCGGTCCCCCAGCCCGACCGCGTCGAGCGCGACCTGTGCCTCCGCTTCGCCGGCCCCGACGAGCTCCGCGACGAGGGCCACGTTCTCGCCCGCGGTGAGCGTCGGCACGAGGTTGAAGAACTGGAAGATGAAGCCCACCTCCTCGCGGCGGTAGGTCGTGAGGGCCCGGTCGTCCATGCCGACCAGATCCCGGCCGCCGACGATCACCCGCCCGGACGTGGGCGACTCGATCCCGCCCACCACGTTCATCAGCGTCGTCTTCCCCGACCCGCTCGGTCCGAGGACCACCACGAACTGGCCGGCCTCGATCTCGAGGTCGAGACCGCGGAGCGCGTGCACCGCGACATCGCCCTCGCCGAAGGTCAGGGTCACGCCCTCCAGCCGGACGGCCGCCCCGTCGCGCCCCGGCTCCACCCCGGTCGGTGCCGCCCCTGGGGTGTCGAGTGGACTGGTCCGGGCGGTTTCCTGGGTCATGACGGGCCTCCTGGCCGAGCGGGCGCTGGAACGACGACGAGACGAAGGAGGATGTCGAGGGCGCCGGCGACGTCGAGGTCCGGGTCCACGATCCGGTGGAGCAGCAGCCCGTCGAGGCTCGCCGCCAGGAAGGTGCTGAAGGCCGCCGGCGGCAGGTCCGCCGGGGCATCGCCGTCCGCCACGGCGCGCGCGACGCGATCGGCGAGCATGCGCCGGAACTCGCGGAGACCGGCGACGATCGGCTCCGCGAGGCGCGGGTCACGCACCGCGCGGACGAGCGACTCGGCGAGGAGGATGGCGGCCGGCGACCGAGGGTCGATGTGCTCGATCGCCGCCACGGTGCCGGTGAGGGCCTCGGCGAGCGACCCATGCGCGAGGGGCCCGGCGGCCTCCGCCATGGTCTCCTCCAGCGCGGCCACGACCGCCTCGCGCAGGAGCGCATCCATCGATTCGAAGTGGTAGTGGATCAGCGCCTGGTTGACGCCCGCCCGGGCCGCGACCGCGCGCGTCGTCACCGCGTCCCAGCCCAGCTCGGCGACCAGCTCCGCCGCCGCGGTGGTGATCTTGAGGCGGGTTGCGCGGCCGCGACCCTGCCCGACGGCCGCCCGATCAATATTGGGCATGTGCCCAATATACCACTCCCCGCGCCGGCATCACGGAACGTTGGCTGGTTGGCCGGAGACGTCAGCTGGGGCCCGGTGCCGGGATCGGGGGCTTGCCCGGGGGTCGCGTCGTCCGCTCGAGGGACGCGCGGCAGGCTGAAGCCCGCCTCAACCGGGAGTGTTGGTGGAGATGGGGGAGAGTTGAACTCCCCGTCCAGAACCCTTCGCCTGAAACCACTACGAGCGTGTCCGATGATTTTCGTCAACTGGTCGGGCGCCCATCGGCAGGCTCCCGTCCGGTCCATCCACGTGTCCCTAGATCGGGCTTGGCTCCCGCGTACGTGACCTCTGCGGGGTTGCACCTTCGCTGAGTGACACTTCCACGGCCCGCGAAGGGGAGGCCGCTTCCATGCTCACCTTACCGCCTAAGCGGCGAGGGCGAGAGCAGGCTGCTTGTTGGCAGTTACTTCGTTTTGCCGCCTGTTTAACGAGGCCTGACGGCACCTCGGCTCGCGTTCCCAGGCAGCCAAGCCCTGTCGAAACCACGCATCCCCACAGGACCGAACCGCTGTTCGGGATGCGAATCCTAGCACCGGCCGCGACGGGGGTCGAACGGGCCCAAGCGCCGGATCTCCGACCCGCCCGCCGGCGGCTCCCGGCACGGAACCGGGAGCCGCCGCGGAACGCTGGCGGGGCGGAGGAACGCGGATCAGTCGTCCGCGCGGACGCGGATCGGCTGCGGCCGGGGATTCGTGGCCCGGAGCTCGGGCATCGCCGGCACCTCCGGCAGGTGGACCCCGGCGAGGAGCCGCCGGCCCGGGACGGCGAGCGCCGCGACCGCGGCAACTGTCACAGCCGCCGCGCCCAGCCAGACCGCCGGGACCATGCCGTCCACGAAGGTCTGCGGCGAGGCGTACCCGCCCTTCGCCGCGAAGACCGACGCCAGCACCGCCACCCCGAACACACCGCCGATCTCGCGGATCGTGTTGTTGGCGCCGGACGCGCGGCCCTCCTCGTCCGCGTGGACGGCCGACAGCACGAGGTTGGCGGTCGGCGCGAAGAACATGCTCATGCCGGTGCCGGCCAGGACGAACGCGGGGACCATGCGGAGGTACTCGACGCTCGGCGTGGCGATGGCGGCGATCCAGCCGAGGCCCAGCGCCATGAGCGCCATGCCGGCGACCAGGAGGGGACGGCCACCGACACGGTCCGAGAGGACGCCCGCGATCGGCGCCACGATGATCGGCATGGCCGTCCAGGGGACCGACCCCCTGGATCGCGCGGGCGAGCACGAGCATGTCGCCCGTGGGCGCGAGGGCGGCGAAGGCGGAGCCGGCCGTGAACAGCGCGACGCCGGCGGTGAACACACGCTTGCGCCCGAACCGGTCGCCGAGGGCGGCGCCCGTGAGCAGGACGGCGAACGTGAGGGTGTAGGCGTTGACGGTCCACTCGAGCTGGGACGGCGTGGCGCCCAGGCTCGCCTTGATGACCGGGAGCGCGGTGGTCACGACGAGGTTGTCGAGCGAGACCATGAACAGGGCGATCGAGGTGATCGCGAACGTGGCCAGGGCGAGGTTGCGGGAGCTTCGCGGGGGCATGGCTCCCCCTTTCGGGACGAAGAGAGTTAGTAGTCACTACATGGAGTGGGCAAAAAAGGGGGTCGGGAGCGCTTCGGTCAGGCCGGCCCTCCTTCGCAGATCCGCTGCCAGGCGACCTCGGAGTCAGAGAGCTCCATCGCCGCGGCGACGTTGAGCAGCATCCCCTCCGCGAAGAAGTCGCGGAGGAGCTCCGCCGGCGTCCCCGAGAGCTCGGCGACCAGCCGGACGAGGCCGGCGTAGCGACCGCGGACGTAGACCCTGACGTCGGGGTCGTCGCACGCGGCGAAGCTGTGGAGCTGGAGGCGGAGCAGCGACGGATCCCGCAGCAGCTGGTGGTAGGACCGGGCGATCGACAGCAGGACCGGGCTGATCCCCTGCTCGGCGGCGTCCGGGGCCGGCGCCGTGGCGGCCACGGTGAAGGTCTCGGCGATGCGGTCGAAGGCCCGTCCGACGGCGGCGATGAACAGCTCGCGCTTGGTGCCGAACAGCCGGAACAGGTACGGCTGGCTGACACCGGCGAGGCGGGCGATGGCCTCCGTGGAGGTGCCGGCCAGGCCGCCCGACGCGAACGCCGTGACCGCCGCCTCGATGACCTCCGCGCGCCGCTCGTCGGCGGTCAGGCGGGGGCCGTGGCTGGCGACATGGGTGGCGAGGTGGTTGGGGAGGCGCGGCATGGCTCGGATGTTAGTGACTGCTAACTACTGTGTCAAGGGGCGAGATTCGACGCACCATGGCGTCATGCAGATTCGATCCGCTGAACCCGCCGACCGCGACGCCGTGACCGCCCTGTGGCAGGCCGCCGGTCTGACGCGCCCCTGGAACGACCCGTCAGAGGACTTGGAGCGCGCGCTTGCGGGCTTGACGTCCACGGTGCTCGTCGGCCTTGATGACGCGACGGTGGTCGCGACCGCGATGCTGGGCGACGATGGTCACCGGGGCTGGGTCTACTACCTCGCCGTGGCGGCCGACCAGCTGGGCCGCGGCCTGGGGCGCGAGATGATGGCCGCCGCCGAGGACTGGCTTCGCGCCCGCGGCGTCGTGAAGGTCCAGTTGATGGTGCGCGACACCAACGAAGCGGTCGTGGGCTTCTACGAGGCCCTCGGCTACGAGCTGACACCGGTCACGGTCCTGGGCCGCTGGCTCTGACGGGTGCGTCGGGGGTCCGGCGCGGGCCCGGTGCGGCGCCCGGTGCGGCGCCCGGTGCGGCGCCCGCTCACCTCTCCCCGAGGAGCCGCGGGAGGGCCGGCACGACATCGCCGTCCCAGCCGCCGTCGTTCATGGCGAAGTCGTCGGGCCCGAAGAACCGCTCTCGAACGGCGACGGGTCCGTGCCGCCGTCGTCGCGGGGCGTGACCACCCACTCGGTCCGGAGCACCTTGTCGGGGTCGGCGTCCACGACCCGCACGTCGTTCACGACCCCCAGCGCCAGCACAGGTCGTGCGGCGGCTCGACGGCCTCGAACCGGCAGCCGAACCGGCCCATGCCCTCCCAGGTGAACCAGCCCTGGGCGCCGGCCCGGATCTCGAGCCCGGGGTTGCCCGACCACCACGTCGCGAGCTGCGCCGGCTCGCTGGGCGCCGCCCAGACGCGGTCCGGAGAACGCGCTCCCGCTAGGCGGGCGGGTCGGCGGTCCACCGGAGGATGTCACCCGGCTGGCAGTCGAGCACCCGGCAGATCGAGTCCAGGGTGGCGAACCGGACGGCTCGCGCGCGCCCGTTCTTCAAGACGGCGACGTTCGCCGGGGTGATGCCGACGGCGTTGGCGAAGTCGCCCACGGACATCTTGCGTCGGGCGAGCATGACGTCGAGCTCGACGATGAGGGCCATCAGATCACCCCGTCGAGCTCGGTGCGGTCGGCGATCGCCGACTCGAGCAGGCCTCGCATGACGACCATGAGGAGCACGAATGCCAGCCCGCCGGCGACGCAGGCGGCCAGGTAGTAGATCATTGGCCCGCCGCCGGGGACGAAGCCGAGCATGTGGATCAGGACGCCTGCGCTCAGAAGCGTGGCGACCGCTGCGCAGACCGTGATGACGTCGACCCAGCGCAGGCCGCGACGGGTGAAGATGACCCCATCAGCGACCATGGATAGCAGCCGCCAGACGACGAGCAGCGCCACCTGACCGCATGCGATGAAGAGGATGGCGGCCACCGAGTACGGGACGACGAGGTACGCGACTTCCGGGAAGTTCGTCCCTGCCTCGGACGCGGCCACGGGCACGAGTCCCTGTGCGAGCACGGTTCCGACCAGGAGGACGACAAGGGTGGCGCGGAGAAGCCGTCGCACGAGCGTGTTCATCGATCGAATGATGATGGGTTTCGATCGAATGTCAAGCGGTCATTCGGGATCCGGCGGCTTATCACCAACAGGTTTCACACACTGGGTGGCGCGGTTGCCAAGCGCGGTTGCTGCACTCCCGCACCGACCCGGCATCGGGGGGTCGCGCGCGATCGCGTACCCCGCGCGGACCGGGTTCGAGGGGCCCGCGTCCCGACCACCACCCTCGTCCTGGTGATCCCGATGTCCGACCAGCCCGTCCCCGGGGCCAACGAGAGCGCAGCCGTCGCCGCCGCGCGGGCCCCCGCCCTGGAGGTCCCCGCCCTCGACCGGCGCCTGCTCGAGGAGCTGGAGCCCGAGGCCGGGCGCCTGCTGGACCGTCACCTCAAGGTGACCCAGGAGTGGTTCCCCCACGACTACATCCCATACCGCCTGGGCCGTGACTTCGACAAGGACCCCCTGGACCCCGGACCAGCCGCGGCTGACGGGCGTCGCCCAGACAGCGTTCGAGGTCGGCCTGCTGACCGAGGACAACCTGCCGAGCTACCACCGGCTCATCCACGGGATGTTCGGCAAGGGCGAAGGCGCGTGGCTCAACTGGGTGGGCCGCTGGACCGCCGAGGAGGGCCGGCACGCGATCGTGCTGCGCGACTACCTCGTGGTGACGCGGAACTTCGACCCGACGCTCCTCGAGCGGGGCCGGATGGCGCAGGTCCAGAAGGGCTACGACCACGACACGCCGGACACGCTCCACGGGCTCGCCTACGTGGCGTTCCAGGAACTGGCGACCCGCATCGCGCACCGCAACACCGGGCGCTACTCGAAGGACCCGGCCGCGGACCGGATCATATGATCCGGTCCGC
>JBBSCF010000014.1:0-80050 GCA_038250545.1 Candidatus Limnocylindrales bacterium
ATTCGACCCGGCACTCCGTCACCGACCCCCTCCTGCCAACCGTGTTCGATCGCCCACCGGAGGCATCACCCGCGAGCCTGCGTCCTCGGCGGCGCGCGAGACCCACATGTTCGGGGAGCCGGATCGGCTGTCAAGCGCTGTTGGTGCAGTGAACCCGACTCGGTTACTGCCGTCCGGTGACGTTCCAGCGTCAACAGCTACGCGGAGCAGCCCATGGGTCGGGTCATGCTCCCGCAGGAACCTCCGGACCCGCGTCCACGACGTGACCGCCGCGAACCACCGCAACGATTGTCGCGGGCCCGCCGCCATCGGCGAGCCTCGGATCCCTGTCGAGCACCGCCAGGTCGGCCGCGGCACCCACCTCCAGCACCCCGTCGAGCGGCACGATGAACCGCCCCGGCAGCGCCATGACGTGGGAGTCGCCGCGCGACATCGCCCTGACGTCCGCCTCGGAGCCCAGCGCGAGGATCGTGCCGGCCGCCCAGGCCAGTGCCTCGCACGCCGGCGCGTCGCCGCCCGGCAGCACGGTGGCGCCGACCAGGAGCGTGTACTCGTGGGTCACGCGGTGCAGGCTACCGCACGGGGCGGCCCATCGACCACCATCGGCCGCCCCGCGGTCGCCACCTCCGCCGGTTCCGGGCATCATCGCCGGCAGCATGACGACCCGCGCCACGACCCCCGCCTTCCGCGTCGCCGCAGACCCGGCGCCGTTCGTCCCGCGCCTGCCCGTTCCGGACGACGCGTCCATCGCCGGCTGCGACGCCGCCGTCGCGGACCTGCGCGCCACGGCCGATGGGTGGGTGCGCACCAGCCCTGAGCGCAAGCTCGCGCTGCTCGACGAGGTGATGGTCGCGACACTCCCGCTCATCGGGGAGTGGACGCGTCTCGGGTCCCTCCACGAAGGCGTTGACCCGAAGGGCAAGGACGCGGCCGAGGAGACGATCGTCGGGCCGTACGTGTTCCTGCGCGGCGTCCGGCTCCAGCGCGACGCCATCGCCGCGATCATCCGGACCGGCTCGCCGCGGATCCCGGGCGGCGCGCGCGTCCTCCCCAACGGAAGGGTCGCGGCGCGCGTCATGCCGCACGACCTCCTCGACCGCCTCGCGTACCTGCGGATGCACGCCGACGTGTGGATGGACCCGTCGTTGAGGCTCGAGGAGCTGCCCTCGACGATGGCGACCGCGTGGCGCACCCCGCCCGCCGGCCGCGTCGCGCTCGTGCTCGGCGCGGGCAACGCGTCCTCCATCGGCCCGCTCGACGTCATCCACAAGCTGTTCGTCGAGCAGCAGGTCGTCGTGCTCAAGCTGCACCCGGTCATGGCGCACCTCTCGGGGGTGCAGGCCCGGGCGCTGGCGCCGCTCGTGCGCGAGGGCGTGCTGCGGATCGTCCACGGCGACGCGCTCGTGGGTGGTCACCTCGCGAACCACCCGGGCGTGGACACGCTCCACATCACGGGCAGCGACCGGACCTACGACGCGATCGTGTTCGGCAGCGGCCCGGACGGCGCGGACCGCAAGCGGCGCGACGAGCCGGTCCTGGACAAGCCGTTCACCGCGGAGCTTGGCAACCTGACGCCGATCATCGTGGTGCCCGGTCGCTGGTCCGGCACGGAGCTCGACTACCACGCCGAGAACATCACGACGATGCTCACCAACAACGCGGGCTTCAACTGCACGACGTCGCGGGTCATCGTGACGGCGGCCGGATGGCCCCAGCGCGCGGCCCTGCTGGACCGGATCCGGCGCCGGCTCCAGGAGCTGCCGACGCGGCTCGCGTTCTACCCCGGTGCGTCCGCTCGGTTCAACGCGTTTCGCGAGGTCCACCCAGAGGCCGAGCTGTTCGGCGACCCGGGCGACGGGCACCTGCCGTGGATGCTGATCCCCGGCGTCTCGCCCGACGCCGCCGGCGACCCCTGCTACCGGGTCGAGGCGTTCTGCAGCGTGACCGCGGAGACACCGATCGACGCCACCGACGCCGCGACCTTCCTCAAGCGGGCGACAGCCTTCGCCAACGACCACCTGTGGGGGACGTTGAACGCGACGCTCATCGTTGACCCGCGGACGGCCCGCGACCCCGAGGTGCGCCCGGCGCTGGAGCGGGCGATCGAGGACCTGCGCTACGGGACCGTGTCGCTCAACCACTGGTCCGCTGCGGGCTACGGGATCGGGATCACGCCGTGGGGCGCGTACCCGGGCAACCCGCGCCACGACATCGGCAGCGGGGTCGGGTTCGTGCACAACCCGCTGATGTTCGAGCGCGTCGAGAAGTGCGTGATCCGGGGCCCGTTCCGCGCCTGGCCCAAGCCGCCCTGGTTCTCGAACCATGGCGGGGCGCACAAGCTGATGCCGGAGCTGACCCGGTTCGAGGCTGACCACCACCCGGGCCGCCTGCTGCCGATCGCCTGGTACGCGGCGCGCGGCTAGGTTGGACAGGTTCCGCGGCGGCGCCCCGGCGACCTACCCCAGCTCGGGCGCAAGCTCCTGGAACAGCGTCAGCTGGAGCCCCGCCGGCGCCTCGAGCCGCGCGTTGAGCGACCGCCACGGCGTCGCCACCGGTGCCGCGACCAGCGTCGCCCCGGCCGCCACCAGCCGGTCGGTCGCCTCGCCGGCATCGGGGACCTGGAAGGCGACCCGGACCTGCCCCGCGACCCGCCGCCCCACCTCGAGCCGGTCGATGTGCTCCGCGTGGGGGCACGTCCGAGAGCTCCAGCGTCGCACGCCCGGCGTCCAGGATCGAGACTCGTCCCGCCCCGTCATCGAACGCCCCGATCTCCCGCAGACCCAGCACGTTGCGGTAGAACCGCAACGCCTCGTCGTAGTCGGGCGCGGTCACCACGAGCCGCATCTCCAGCACGCCGTCGGCCATCGCTATCGCCTCCTCGCGGTCCCGCTGAATCAGGCGGACCCGGGCGCGGTTCCGTCGCTCCCGGGTCCTCACCCGTCATCCGTGGCTACGAACGGCGGGCTGCCACCAGCGTATCAGCCGAGGTCGCACCCGCCGCCTGCCCCGTGTGCGGCGCTTCCTCGGGCGCGAGGCGGTGGGTGACCAGCCCGTTCTCGGCCATCACCGTGTCGTGGCCCGACGAGAGGATCCGGTTGTGGATCACCGCGGAGCCGATGGTGATGGGCGCGAACAGATGGGGAAACGCCGGGTTGCCGGGCGGGTCTGCCGTCTCCATGCGTGCAGGATGGCGGGTCCGGCGGCGCGCGTGCGCGCCCGTCGCGCGGGGCGAGCGGGCCGGCGCTGGCACGGTGAGCCCGCCCTGCTATCGTCCGTGGCGATGGACGCCACGCAGCTTGAGCCCGCGGTCCGGTCCGAGCGCTCGTCCACGCCCCCGATCACCGCGCACTGGCTCGGCCGAATCGGCTACCGCGACGCGTGGACCCTCCAGAAGGCCGTCGCGCGGGCGCGCGCCGCGGACCGAATACCCGACCAGCTCCTGCTGCTGGAGCACCCCGCCGTCCTCACCCTGGGGCGTGGCGCGGACGAATCGCATGTCCTCGCGCCCCCGGCGCTGCTGGCAGCGCGCGGCATCGAGCTCCTGCGCGTCGAGCGAGGCGGCGAGGTGACGTACCACGGCCCGGGCCAGCTCGTTGCCTACCCCATCGTGAAGCTCGCGGATCGCGAGCTGCTGTTGCGCCCCTTCGTGCGCGCGCTCGAGGCCGCCCTGGTCGCGACGTGCGCTGCGTTCGGCGTGGTCGCGAACCGGCGCGACGGCCATCCGGGCTGCTGGGTGGACCCCGATGGCGCGCTCCCGCGCAAGATCGGCGCGCTCGGGATCCGCATCGAGCGCGGGACCAGCTACCACGGCATCGCGCTCAACGTGGACCCGGACCTCGCGGACTTCGACCTCATCGACCCGTGCGGCATGCCCGGCCTCGAGTCCACGTCGATCGCCCGTGAGGCCGGTCGCCGGGACGAGCGGCCCTCGACCGAGCGTGTCGCGGCGGCCGCGGCGGTCTTCGCCCGAGCCTTTGCGGCGGCCCTGGTCGTCCCGGTCGAGGGCGCGCTGCCGCCGGACGCGGACCCCGCGGCGGAGCGGGCCACGCTCGACGCCCTGGCTGCGCTCGCCCCGGATCCGGCGGCCGCGTCGGTGCCGGCGTGACGGGCTCGGGGAACCGCCCGTGAGCCAGGGCCTGTTCGAGCTGCGCAAGGACGCGATCACCGGCTGGTGGGTGGCGACGGTCGTGGATCGCACGTTCGCCCGCGAGCGGTTCGCGCTGCCAGCGGGCCAGGTCGAGGATCGCGGGGACTGCTTCAACTGCCGTCTCCCGGCCGGCGAAGGAATCCGTGTCCGGACCCTCAAGGACTTTGCGTTCACCGTCGCCGGGACGGAGGAGGAGGCCCGCGCGCGTGTCGCCTCCGTCGCCCAGGTCACGATCGCCGACGCCCGTGCGGCGGGCTCGTGGCGCACGGTCGTCGCGCCGCCGGGGGAGCACCGGCCGCTGCATGCGGTCGGCTCCGGGATCATCGAGGACATGCTCCGGCGCTGCCGCGACGAGATCCTCACGAGCCGGGCCGCCGACCGGACGCAGCACCTCCAGGTGGTCCAGAACTGGGGCGCGCAGGCGGGCGCCCGGACGAACCACCTGTGCTTCGACCTGTACGACCTGCCGCAGATCCCGCACCGGGTCGCGGAGGAGCTGGGTGGCGCGGCACGGTTCCTGATCCGCGAGGGCGAGTGCCCCTATTGCCGGCTCGTGCGCGACGAGGTCCGCCGCCCGGAGCGGCTGCTCTACGCCGACGACCACGCGGTCGCGTTCGCGCCCTACGCGAGCCGCTCGCCGTTCGAGGTCTGGGTCGTTCCCCGTCAGCACGATGCCGACTTCGCGCGGGCGACGGACCGGGACATCGCCGCGGCCGCCGAGGCGCTGCGCCACGTCCTGGGCGAGCTGGCGTCGAGCCTCGACGGGCCGCCCTACAACCTGGTGCTCCACTCGGCGCCTCTCAGGGAAGTCGTGGACGCTACCTACCACTGGCACTGGGAGATCCATCCCCGGTTGCGCGAGATTGCGGGCCTGGAGCTCGGCACGGGCCTGCCCGTCAACCCGGTGTCCCCGGAGGACGCCGTGGACGAGTTGCGGAGCGGTCCCGATGCGGGGGTTCCCCCGGAGCATCCGCGCCGGTGAGCAACATGGGGGAGGAGGCCGTCACAGCGTGACGGAGCGCGGCGTCAATAGGGCCTGGAGCACACGGCTCTGGATTGGGGGGGACAACCGATCCCCAGCACCGGAGCACGCGTGGTCGCAGATTCCATCGAGTTCGAGCAGCAGCGGTTCCTGTCCGCCGGTCTGTCCGTGAGCGCCGCCTGGGACCGGGACGAGGCGTACCGCTTCGTCGAGGACCTGTTCACCCGGCACCAGAACGAGATCTACGCGTACCTGGTGCGGATGCTCCGGGATCCGGATCTCGCGGCGGACCTCACGCAGGACGCCTTCGTCAAGGCCTACCGGGCCTACGACTCGCTCCAGAAGCCCGAGAACGCCCGCGCCTGGCTGTACCAGATCGCGCACCGCGTGGCGCTCGATGACCTGCGCCGCAAGCGCATCGTGCGCTTCGTGCCCCTCGTGGGTGAGGCCCGAAGCACCGCTCCCTCCGCCGAGCACCTCGTCATGGACCTGCGCCTGTCCGGTGAGCTCCAGCGGGCGCTCGAGAGGATCCCGGAGCGCCAGCGCGCGGCACTGCTGCTCGCCGAGCTCCACGACCTCACGGGACTCGAGCTGGCCGCGGCCCTCGGCGTCTCGCACGTCGCCGCCCGCGCGCTCCTGACCCGTGCCCGCGAGAGCCTGCGCCAGGCCCTCGCAAGTGAGAAGCTCGCCGCCGCCGAGGCGGAGGCCGCCCGGGACGCGGCCCGCGACGCCTCCCGGCGCGGGGAGCCCCGGCTGTGAGCCCCGCCTTCGGCCGGGATGCCGGTCACGCCCGCGCCCGCGAGCTTGCCGCCATCCGCATCGACGAGCCGCTCGAGGCCGCGGATGCCGCATGGCTCGACGCACACCTGGTGACCTGCGCCGAATGTGCCGCCGCCGCGTCCGCCTATGACGCGGACCGGGCGCTGTTCGGCGTCCTTCGCGACGCCCCGCCGATGCCGCCGCGCGACCTCTGGGCCCGCACGGCGGCCGCCATCGACGCCGAGCAGGGCGCAGGCCGCTGGTCCGCGCGCGGTCGGCGGATCCTGGGGTTCCCGGCGATCTCGCTCGCGCCGCTCGCGGGTCTCGCCGTCATCGCGATCGTGGTGGGCTCCGGGCTCCTCAACGGCGCACCGGTGGTTCCCCAGTCCGGCGGCTCGTCGGCGCCAGCGGCGACACCCATCGCCCTGTCCCCGGGCGACGTCGCCGTGCTCACGCGCGGCGCCGACGGCTCCTACCAGGTTCAGACCGGCGTGGTCGACAAGGTCTGCCCGCTGGTCGCCGACCGCTGCCAGACGGCGCCGTCGTTCCAGGCGACGGAGCTCGCGCGCATCGCAGGCAGCAACAGCGTCGGCGCCATCATCTCGCCCACGAAAGACCACCTCGTGGTCGTCCAGCGTGGCGCGGCCGGCTCAAACGGAATCTACGTCGTACCGGTCAAGTCCGGCCGCAATGGCGGCGCAACGGCGGTCCCGACCGCCCTGCCCACGGTGACGCCGATCGCCACGGCGACCCCGGAGCCTGTCACGAGCGCCGACCCGACCGCATTGCCCATCGCGACGCCCGTGTCGGCCACGTCCGGTCCGGACGCGACGCCGTCGGCCACTCCGGCGGCCACTCCGACCGATGCTCCCAGCCAGGATCCCGACGCCAGCCCGGCCGCGACGCCGTCGGAAGCGCCGGCGGAAACACCGTCCCCCTCGCCCGAGCCCACGCCGACGCCAACGCCATCGGTCGTCGTGACGCCGGCCCCGGACGGCGGCGACGCCATCCAGATCGCGAGCGACGTGATCGTCGTCGGCGGGATCGCGGCCTACAACGACGACGGCTCACGCTTCGCCTTCACCGCCCGCCCGGCCGACGGCTCGCTCGGTCCCGACGTCTACGTGTGGAACACCACCGAGCCGCGCGCTGCCGCCGTCACCACGGACCATCGCTCGGTGTTCGCGGGGTGGAACGGCAACGAGCTCCTGGTGAGCCGGGTCGTGGACGGGGCGCCCCTCACGCTCGCGGTCGATGCCCGCACCGGGGCGGTCAGCGACGAGCCTGGGCATGCGGTCTGGCTGCCCGCCGTCGCTCCTGACGGCGCGCACGCCGCGTGGTGGGATGGCTCCGTGGACCTCGCGGACGATGACCTGACATGGGTCCCGGACAAGGGCCGCCTCGTGCTCGGCGCCTGGCCCGAGACTACCGGCAAGGAGCAGGTGCTCGCGAAGGGCCCGCTCTCGGCGTGGGAGGTCGCCTGGAACGAGGACGGCAGCGTGATGGGGCTCTGGACGGCCGGCGGCGACCCGTCCGGTCCCGGGCATCTCAGCCTCTACTCTGTCGACCCGGACACGGGCCACGCCGTGCTGGACGCACCGATCCTCGATGATGTGCCGGCATTCGCCGGTTTCTCGCTCAAGGACGGCCGTCTCGTCTATCAGGGGCCCGGCTCCGGCGGCGGGCGATCCCTCTGGGTCGTGGCCTGGGACGGCGCCTCGGTCGGTCGCGTGGAGCTCCCGGGCGAGGGTGGGGCCACCGTCATCCGCTGAGGCGAGGGCCGCCGACACCGGAACAGGACGGCAGCGGACCGATCCCGCAACCGCACGATCGGCCGGGATCGGCTATGGTCCGGTGGTTCATGCGACGCAGATCTGTGCTCGCGATGGCGGCGCTCATCGCCGCGCTCGCGCTCGTCGGACTGCCGGTTCCCGCGGGTTCCCACACGACGTCCGCGGCACAGGACCCGCAGTCCGCCTCCTTCACCTCGGTGACCGTTCCCGCTGGTGCCCCCGCCCTCCGGGCCTGGGGCGTGTCCGGCGACGCCCCCGCCGACGCCACGCCTCCGCCGACGGATGAGCTGTATGTCGAGACCGGCAACGCCCCCTCCGCGCCCGCAGCACGCCCGGTCGTGGGCCAACCGGTCGCCCGGGCCGGATCCGCCTGGAAGGCGCCGAAGTCGACGATGACCGGCTACGCCTCGTTCTACGACAACGGGACCACCGCGATGCGCCTGCCGCGCGGGACGGTGATCCGCATCTGCGGCGCCGGCGGCTGTCTGGAGCGGACCGTCACGGACTACGGGCCCAAGGCCGGCACCGGCCGGATCGTCGACATGAACCGTCCCGACTTCTTCCGGATCTGCGGCTGCGGCTCCTGGTCGGGCACGACCAAGGTCACCATCTCCCTCTACTGACGCCCGCGGGCCGCGACACCTGGAGCCCCGCCGGGCGGCCCCCAAGCGCGCTAGACTGGTGCCGATTTCTGCGCCGGTCCCGTGAGGCCGGGAGGCCCCGTGAGGCCGGGAAGGAGGAGCGAGCCCCGTGCGACGCCGAAGGTGCCAGGCATGAGCGGCCGTCGGATCATGGCCGGCGAGGACGTCCGCCGCGCGACGATCCGCATCTCCCACGAGATTGTTGAGAAGCAGGCGGGCACAGAAGGCCTCGTGCTGGTCGGCATCCAGCGTCGCGGCGTGCCGCTGGCGCACCGCATCGCCGAGGCGATCCGCGAGCACGAGGGGGCCGTCGTCCCGGTCGGCGCGCTGGACATCACCTTCTACCGCGACGACCTCTCGCTTGTCGCCCAGCAGCCCGTCGTCAAGGGGACCGCGATCCCGTTCGACCTCAACGGCCGCACGGTCGTGCTGGTGGACGACGTCCTCTACACGGGCCGGACCATCCGCGCCGCGATGGACGCGCTGATCGACTTCGGGCGACCCCAGGCGATCCGCCTCGCGGTCTTGGTGGACCGTGGCCACCGCGAGCTGCCTATCCGCGCCGACCACGTCGGCAAGAACGTCCCGACGTCACGCGAGGAGATCGTCAAGGTGACCCTCGAGGAGACCGACGGGGAGGACGCCGTGGAGATCGAGCGGCTGCCCGTCGCCGAGGCAGCAGGGAGCCCGAGGCCGTGACCGCCGAGGCCGACCGCGAGGGCGCGGCGTCCTCGAGTCCCGTGAGCGCCGTTCCCGCCGACGTGCCGGCGGTGGACGCGCCGCCGCAGACCCAGCCCGTCGCGTGGCGCCATCGCCACCTCCTCGACGTGGACGCGCTGACCCGAGCCGAGCTCGAGCTCGTCATGGGCACGGCCGACGCGATGCGCGAGGTCCTGGCCCGCCCCATCCCCAAGGTGCCGGCCCTGCGCGGCACCAACGTCACGATCCTGTTCTACGAGGCCTCCACGCGGACCCGCGTCAGCTTCGAGGTCGCGGCCAAGAACCTCTCGTGCGACGTCGTCAACATCGCCGCCGCCAGCTCGTCCGTGTCCAAGGGTGAGAGCCTGGTGGACACGGTGCGCACGATCGAGGCATTGGGCGCCGACATGCTCGTGATGCGCCACCCGGTGTCGGGGGCGCCCTACCTCGCCGCCGAGGTCTTCGGGGGGTCGGTGCTCAACGGCGGCGACGGCCGGCACGCGCACCCGAGCCAGGCGCTGCTTGACCTGTACACGCTGCGCTCGCGGCTGCCCGGCGGCTCGCTCGAGGGTCGCAAGGTCGTGATCCTCGGCGACGCGCTCCACTCCCGCGTGGCGCGCTCCAACATCTGGACGCTGACGGCGATGGGCGCCGACCTGTGGCTGTGCGGCCCGTCGACGCTCCTGCGCGGGTTCGAGGCCTGGGCCGCCCGGGGCGCCGCCGGCCGGCGGTTCACCGTGACGTCCGATGTCGACGCCGCGCTCAAGGGCGCGGACGTGGTCATGGCGCTGCGGATCCAGAAGGAGCGCATGGCGTCGGGGCTGCTCCCGTCGCTGCGCGAGTACGCGGCACGCTACGGGCTCACGCAGGAGCGGCTGCGCGCCGCCAACCCCGATGTCGTGGTCATGCACCCGGGCCCGATGAACGAGGGGGTCGAGATTGCGGCGGACGTCGCGATCGACCCGCGGTCGGTGATCACCGCGCAGGTCACCAACGGCGTGGCGGTGCGCATGGCGCTGCTGTACCTGCTGGCGGGCGCCAAGCACAACGCCGACGCGCAGCACGACGGAGGGAACGCGTGAGCGAGCTCGCCCCCGACCAGGTCCTGCGCGGCTGGGCGGTGGATCCCGCCGCGGGCCGCGAGGGTGCCGCCGAAGTGGTGATCCGCGACGGGCTCGTCGAGCGCGTGACGTGGCTCAGCGGTGATGACGCGGCCGGCATCGATCCGAGCGGGACGCTCATCCTGCCGGGCCTGGTCGACCTCCACGCGCACTTCCGGGAGCCCGGCAACGAGGACGCCGAGACGGTCGCCAGCGGCCAGGCGGCCGCGGCCCACGGCGGCTTCACGACCGTCGCGGTCATGCCCAACACCACGCCCGCCATCGACGAGCCGGGCGTGGTCGCCCGGGTTCGCGCGGCCGCGCTGGCCTCAGGCTCGCCGGTCCGCGTCCTGGTCCACGGCGCTGTCACGGTCGGCCGTGGGGGCGAGACCCTCGCGCCGATGGGCGAGCTGGCCGACGCCGGTGTCGCGGGATTCTCCGATGACGGGGCGCCGGTCCATTCGGCCCCGCTGCTGCGCAACGCCCTCGCCTACGCGGGGGCCCTGGGCCTGCCGGTCATCGACCACCCGGAGGACCCGTCGCTCACGAAGGGTGCCGAGGCCTCCGAGGGGTACGTCGCGAGCGTGCTCGGGCTCAAGGGCTGGCCGATCGCGGGCGAGGCCGGGGCCGTGGCGCGGGCGATCGCGATCCTGGCCGACGTCGTCGCCGATGTCCCCGGCGCGCGCCTTCACCTGACACACGTGTCGACGGCCGCGTCGATCGCCCACGTCCGTGCCGCGAAGGCCGCGGGCCTGCCGGTGACCAGTGACGTGACGCCCCACCACGTGGCGCTCACGGACGAGTGGATCGCCGGGTCGCGCCGCTGGGCCTGGGAGGCGCTCGACGACGCCGGGGCCGCGCGCGATCCGTGGACGGACGGCGCCCTGGTCGCGGCACCCTTCGACACGTCGCTCCGCGTCAACCCGCCGCTGCGCTCGCCGGTCGATGCCGCCGCCTGCCTCGCCGCGCTCGCGGACGGGACGGCCGATGCCCTCGCCACGGATCACGCACCCCACACCGAGGTGGACAAGCACGTCGAGTTCGGGTGGGCGATCAACGGGATCAGCGGGATCGAGACCGCGCTGCCGATCCTGCTCGCGGCCGTGGACGCCGGGCGGGTGCCGCTCGCGCGGGCGGTCGAGGCGCTGACCACCGGCCCGGCGCGGATCCTGGGGGAGCGGCAGGGGATCGTCCCGGGCCTCCGCGAGGGTGAGCCGGCGGACCTCGTGGTGGTGGACCGGGCCGCGACCTGGACCGTGACGCCGGCCTCGCTGCGCTCGAAGGGGAAGAACTCGCCGCTGATGGGTCGCGAGCTGCGCGGCGTCGTGCGGTTGACGCTCGCCGCCGGGCGGGTGGCGTACAGCGCGGGCTGATCGACCGGCGAGAACGTGCGTCCCCGGCGCCCGCCGACTCGGTCCCGTGCGTAGGCATACCGCCGTCCTGGTGCAGGGCTGGGACACGGCATCGTCGGTTCCAAAGGTGACCCTTGTGCGTCGCACCGACGGTTGACCCAGCTGGGTCACGGCACCCGCGACGTCGATGATCCAGACCTCGCGCTGGGGCTCACCGTCGATCGGGACCGGGAGGTCCTGGCGACCGGCTCCCGGATCCTTGGGAGTCACGCCTCCGACCCACCCCCGCCCGGAACGGGGGGGCTGCTCGAGATGGAGGTAGAATTGGGGTAGAAGGAAGGTGTCTCATGACAGACAGCAAGGATCTTGAGACGAAGACCAAGCCGATCCCTGTCGGCGATTTCGCGGAAGGCCAGTCGCCGGTCGAGGTGACCACGGGTGAGCTCCGCGGCGACTTCGCGGCAGGGATGGAGGAGAAGGCCCGTCAGGCGGTCGTCCAGCCCCGTGGAGATTTCGGGGTGGACCACGAGCAGCAGCCGCCCGAGCCGACCGCGGTCCCAGGCGACTTCGCCCGCGGCCAGGAGTCCGTCGAGCCCGGCAAGGCCGAGCCGGATCCCGACAAGGGCTAGCGGCCGGGCGCCATGAGGCGCCCCTGAGGTCACGGGGCTGTCGCCCCGTGACCGGGCTCAGCCCTCGGCCAACCGGCGGAGGTCGTCCAGGATCCGGTCGATGTCCGCCTCGGTGGTGAGGTAGTTGACGACGCCCGCGCGCAGGAACGTGCGCCCGGCGAGGGTCGTGGTGGAGAGCCAGCCGTCGCCGGAGGCCTCGAGCGCGGCCGCCAGCCGATCCTGATGGGCATCGAGCGCCGCGGGTTCCATGGCCGCGGCCGCCGCCGCCCCGCCCGGCAGGTGCCGGAAGCAGACGACGGACAGCTCCGGCTCGGCGGGGACGGCCTCCAGGTCGTCCGCCTCGGCGCAGCGGGCCGCCAGGTACGCCGCGATGTCGTCGTTCATCTCTATGAGCCGGCCCAGCCCGCTCGTGCCGAGGTGCTTCCAGCTGGCCCAGAGCTTGAGCGCGCGGAAGCGGCGGGTGCCCTCGAACCCGAGCTTGTAGAAGTTGAGCTGGCCCGCGTGGGCATCCTCGTGCGAGGCGTCGCCCTCGCCGGCCGGGTCGCCCGAGGGGAGCTCGCCGCCGCGGTAGTACTCCGGCGAGCGGTCGAAGGTCTGGCGGAGGTGGTCGCCGTCGCGGACGACGAGCGCGCCCAGGTCGTACGCCTGGAAGAACCACTTGTGCGGGTCCACCGTGACGCTGTCGGCGAGCTCGAGGCCCGGGACACGGCCGGCGTCGCGCGCGGAGAGGCGGGCCGCCCCGCCGTACGCTGCGTCTACGTGGAACCACAGCCCCTCGGTTCGCGCCAGGGCCGCCAGCTCCCCCACGAGGTCCACGGAACCGGTGTTGGTCGACCCGGCGACCGCGCAGATCGCGACGGGGATCCGGCCGGCCGCGCGGTCACGCGCGATCGCGTCGGCGACAGGTGCCGCGTGGAGCCGGTACCGGTCATCGGCCGGCAGGATCACGAGGGTCTCGGGCGGGAAGCCCAGCTCGTCCAGGGCCCGGGCGATGGAGAAGTGCGTCTGGTCGCCGGTGTAGACCCGGACGTTCTCCAGGCCCGCCCCGCGCGGGGGCCGCGCGCCGCCGCGGATCGCGCGCAGGTGGACATCGCGGACCAGGGCCATCGCGATGAAGTTCGCCATGACCCCGCCGGACGTGCACAGCCCGAAGCTGCCCTCGCCGTAGCCCACGAGGTCGCACAGCCAGCGCACGACCTCCTCCTCCACGAAGGCGCCGCCGGGACCGGCGTGCCAGATGTCCAGTCCCTGGTTGGTCCATTGGGCGAGGACCTCACCGGCGATCGAGGCGACCAGGGGCGGCGGCGTGAAGTACGACAGGGCGCGGGGGTGATACGAATTGAGCGTGTGGGGGGCGATGCGGGCCGTGAACTCGTCGAGGATGCCCTGGAGGGGCGTCGCGTCAATCGGCGCCGGACCTGGGCGGCCGGCCTCGCCGAAGTACAGCTGCCGCAGCTCCGCGTACCCGGTAGGCACGCCCATCGCGTGGACCATGGCCTCGTCGTAGAGCCAGTCCAGGGAGGCGCGCCATGTTGCTTCGCCGGCGCGCTCGAGGGCGGCGCGCGAGGCGGCGGCGTCGCGGATGCCGATGAGCTCGGGCTCGGGGTGCCAGCGGAACGCGGCGAGCGGATCGTCCATCGCCGCGAATGATAGGGCGGCCTGCCACATGGCGGCGGGCTCGCGGCCGCCCCAAGGATCCGGGTCGGCGTGCCTGGATCGGGCTGCGTCAGGCCAGCCCGCCACCGTCGACGACCAGCGTCGTGCCCGTGACCCAGCTTGATGCCTCGGTGGTCAGGTAGAGCATCGCGCGAGCGATGTCCGCGGGGCTCCCGATCCGGGCCAGCGGTCGATCGGCCGCCTCCGCGAGAAATGCCGCCTCCGTTTCGCCGAGCTGACGCGCCTCCTCGCGCAGCATGCCCGTGTCGGTGTCCCCCGGACAGACGCAGTTCACCCGGATCCCTTGCGGGCCGTGGTCGATCGCCATGGCGCGGGTCATGTTGACCACCGCCCCCTTCGAGGCACAGTAGCTGATGGCGCGTGCGCCGCCCTTGAGCCCCCAGCCTGATCCGGTGTTGACGATGGCGCCGCCGCCACCGGCGGCCATCACCGGCACGGCGTGCTTGGCCATCAGGAACACCGACGAGACGTTGACGGCCATCACGCGAGCCCATTCCTCCTCAGTCGTCTCGACCACGTCGGCGCGCCTGATGATTCCCGCGTTGTTGCACAGGATGTCGAGACCGCCATACTTCTCGACGGCGACCCGCACGGCAGCGAGGCAGTCAGCGGACGATGTCACGTCAGCTCGGACGAACGTCGCCCGACCGCCGCCGGCGCGGATTGCCGCGGCAACCGCCTCGCCTCCCGCCGCATCCACGTCGACCAGGACGACCCGTGCGCCCTCGGACGCGAGCAGCTCGGCGGTCGCGCGCCCGATGCCCGACGCAGCGCCCGTGATGATCGCCCGCTTGCCCTCGGCTGCACCCATGCTCGTCCCTCCTGCATGCGCGGCACGTCCGGCCGCATGTCTTGCTCAGGCCGGTTCCACCCGGTAGATGGTGCGCTCCTCGGCGCCCGTGATGATGGTGATGTGACCCGCCAGCTCGGCGTCCAGCTCGGCGTCGCCACAGTCCACGAGCAGCGGCCGTCCGTGGAGGGAGGCGATCTTCGCGGGTGTCGCGACGACGACGAGGGCCTCGCGGCCTCCGCATGCCAGGATCGCGCGCAGCAGGCTTGGCGACAGCTGCTGGTTGCCACGCCCGAGAATGAACCCCTGACCGCCGATCGGCGTGACGACGAGCGTGACCGGGTTGCCGGCGGCGACCAGGTCCAGCTGCGCCGAGGTGGCGTCCGCGACAACCATCGTCGCGCACACGGTCGGATCGCCCGCGCCATCAGGGCGTGCCGCCACGCCATCGCACGGCGCGACGTCAACGACGTCGACGCCCACCAGTGTCTTGGCGATGCCCAGCCGATCGGCCACAGCGCGGACCGTTGAGCCCGGCCCGAGGATGCAGCGGCCGCCGGCGGCCAGCCGCCGCGCGACGCCGGCCGCGGCGCCGGCTGCCGCGGCCACCTCCGACCGCGGGCTGGGTTCCTTGCGGGCCTGCAGGCGGCGCTCGTCGATCGGCACCAGCAGCTCCCCGAACAGGCGGGGCGCGATCTCGCCGCGGCGGTAGGCCGCCTCGTCGAGATCGAGGACCTCGCGTGGCCCGGTTCGGCGCTGTGACGCGGGAGCCGTGAGGAAGATGGCCGCAGCGCGTCCGGCCGCCGCGGGGCCCCTGGCGAAGACGGACGACTGCACCTTCACGCCGGCCGGGATTCCCATCACGGGCGTCACCCGGCCCGTGAGCGCCTCGACAACGTCCCGCGCCGTGCCGTCCCCGCCCGCGAACAGCAGCAGGTCGATCCCAGCGTCGACGAGCGCGCAGGCCAGCCGTCGGGTGTCGGCCGCGGTGGTCGGCGCGACACCGAGACTGCCCAGGGCCAGGGCCGGGACGTGCGCAGCCCTCGCGCTGTCGGCCCCCATCACGCCGGGAGCCGTCAGCACCTCCGTGTCCGCGGTGCCCCGAAGGGCGACGAACGCCCGCAGCGCCAGTGCCGCGCGCTCGGCCGCCTGGGCGACCGCGCCGCGCTCAACAGCCTCCGCGAGGACCGCCGCGCCATCGGTTCCCTTGAGGCCCACGGCACCACCCATCCCCGCGATGGGGTTGACGAGCATCCCCAGCCGTGGCCGGTTCACGGGGACCCGCGCGGCGCGTGGCTCGGTGCTCGAGTCAGGCATCCCCGCGCGGCGCCCCGTCGAGGTGCTTCCGGCGGTAGGCACGCCAGGTGATCGCCCACTGCCCGGGGTCGTCGAGCGGGCTGTGGTCGATGCGGTGGATGGTGCTCCGATGGGGCGCCGAGAGCAGCGTCTCCGGAGCCTCGTGCGCCTCCCGGGCGATCGCGGCGAGGATTGCCGCGTACTCGTCGAGGTCGCCCATCGAGTACGACTCCGTCGGCTCGAGCGTCATCGGTTCCGGCACGACGTACGGGTGGTGGCTCGTCCAGTAGTGGGCGCCGAAGTCGGCCGCCCGATACCCGATGTCCTCCGAATGGACGCCCGTGTCCGCTGCCAGCGCCTCCCACGAGTAGCGGACCTGCTCAATGCGGCGCCGCCCCGTCGCGTAAGGTGCCGAGACGCCTCGGATCTCCAGCACCTTGTGCATCAGGTAGTTGTTGTTGAGGACCGCAGTCTCCGCTACCTCGCGGAGCCCGTCCGCACCAAGGCTCATCACCCACGCGTACGCCCGCAGCAGGTTCGCGGTCACGCCGTACCAGGGACGAACCTTGCCGATGGACTGCGGCCGGTCGTCGTCCAGCAGGTAGCGGTCGCCCGCACGCTCGATGGTCGGCCGGGGCAGGAACGGGGCGAGCGCTGCGGACACGCCGACCGCGCCCGCGCCAGGGCCGCCGCAGGCGTGCGGCGTGGAGAACGTCTTGTGCATGTTGAAGTGGCAGACGTCGAAGCCGGCGTCGCGGGCGCGCGTGATCCCAAGGATGCCGTTCGCGTTCGCCTGGTCGTACGAGCACAAGCCGCCGGCCTCGTGCACGGCGCGCACGAACGCCTCGATGCGCGGATTGAAGATCCCGGTGTCCTCGGGATTGGCGATCAGCAGCGCTGCGGTCCGCTCAGAGACGGCGGCTCGCAATGCCTCGAGGTCGGGGTATCCGTCGGCGTCCGGGTAGAGGGTGACGACCTTGTAGCCCGCGACCTTCGCCGCCGCCGCGTTGGAGGGGTGGCTGAAGATGGTGGTGATCACCTCGTCCCGCTGGGCGCCCTCGCCCCGTGCCTCGTGACAGGCGCGGATCATCGCGACGTTCGTCCAGATCGCAGCTGAACCCGATGCGGGCTGCAGGCTGATGCGGTCCATGCCGGAGATCTCGGCCAGCATCCGCTCCAGCCGCCAAAGCATCTCGAGCGTGCCCTGCACCGTTGCAGGGTCCTGCGCAGGGTGCGTGTCGGCGACCTTCGGGCTGCGGACGAGCTGATCGTTGACCTTGGGCGAGTACTTCATCGTGCAGGTGCCCTGCCCGACGTCGATGTTCAGGTCGACCCCCAGGGTCTCCTGCGAGAGGCGCAGGTAGTGGCGCAGCACGTGGAGCTGGCTGAGCTCCGGCAGCGCCGGCAGGGACGCGCGCCCGATGCCCTCAGGGAGCTCCGAGGCTGGGCTGCCGACGAGGGCCGTGATGCCTGGTTCCGCGAGCGGGGGCAGGACCCCGCGCGCGCCAGGTACCGACTGCTCGAAGATCACGGGCTCGTCCCACGAAGCCTGGTGGAAGCGGCGGGGCGACGGCTTCGGGCTGATCGGAAGCCCAGCGCTCATGAGAGCTCCTCCGCAAGCTCGGCGACCAGCCGATCGATGTCGTCCTTCGTATGCACCTCGGTGACGGCCAGGAGCGCCGCCTGGCCCAGCGCCGGCTGCTCCCGCGAGAGGTCGTAGCCAAGGAAGATGTCCCGAGCGAGGAGCGCGGACGCGAGCTCGGCGACCGTGCGGCCGGTCCTCGTCACGTCGAGCACGAATTCCTTGACGTGGGGCACCTTCGCGAATGGGACGCTGACCCCGGGCAACGTCGCCAGTCGGGTCATGGCATAGCGCGTGTTGGCCATCATCACCTCGCCCAGCTCGCGCATGCCCTGGGGGCCCATGAGGGCGAGGTAGACGCCCGCGGTGATTCCCCAGAGAGCGGCGGCCGTGCCGACCCACTCCTTGCCCTCCTCGCGGACGGCGAATGAGGTGCGCTCGTAGGCGACGTCACCGAACCCGTACTCACCGGCGACCGCCGTGGGCGCGATGCCGAACAACCGCGAGGGGTACTCCATGACGACAGCCGGATCATCGGCGCTCGCGATGAAGCCGCCGTGGCCGCCGCCGTACTGCTGGTGGATGCCAAGCGGCTGGATGTCGCCACAGTCGAGGTCCGCGCCCCAGGAGGCGGGCGGCGCCAGGACGCCCAGCGTCGACGGATCGACCGAGACCACCGCGAGGGCGCCCGCCCGATGTGCCAGCCACACGATGGCCGGGCCGCCCACCTCGACCGTCCCGAGGAATGTGGGGTTCTCTACGAATACGCAGGCCACGTCGTCGCCGAGGGCAGCTTCGAGGGCGGTGAGGTCCAGGGTGCCGGTCGACGGATCGAACGGGACGAGTTCCACGGCCACGTCCGGGCGGACGTAGTCCACGACCTTGGAGCGCTTGTCCGCCGACACCGAAGCGGCCACGAGCGCCCGGCGCCGGCCCGTGAGTCGGGCCGCCATGCGGATCGCCGTGCCGGCCGCCTGGAAGCCGTCAGAGGTCGGGACGTTGACGACGTCGCGGTCCAGCAGCTCGCCCATCATCGACTCGTACTCGAACAGCGCCTGGAAGCGGCCGTGATCCTCGTACGGCTCCCCGGCATATGCCGTGAGGAACTCACTGCGTGAGCCGACCTCATCGCAGACGGCGGGGACGTGGTGCTGGTAGCAGCCGGCCCCGAGGAAGCTCAGCGCCTCCCGTGTCGATATGTTGCGGTTGAGCAGCCCCTCGACGTGCCGGACGAGCTCAACCTCCGACCGGAGCGGAGATGGCAGGTCCAGCGGGCGCCGGAGCCGGATCGACTCCGGGACGTCGCCATAGAAGTCCTCGACGCTCCCTGCCCCAACGGCCTCGAGCATCCGAGCCCGGACCGTTGGGATGGCGTTGGGGATGTACGGGTGGACTCGCCGCTGGACGTCGTCCATGATCTCGCCTCGATCGTGCCGTTGGGCTCGTGGTGAGCGCGACCGGGCCTGTCCCGCTGGCGCCGGGCGATGATAATGAGTTACGGTTTCGAAAGCAACCGGCGCGGCAAACCGCAAGATTGCGCCGTTCCGCGCCGTGACGTTGCCAGGGAGGAAGCGAGGCCATGGGCGAGCAGCCCGGCGACGAGAGCGCCGCCGTTCCCGCGTCCGTCCGCCGCCAGCGCGTGTTCGACACGGTTCGCCGGCGGGAGTTCGTCTCCGTGGCCGACCTGAGCGCCACCTTCGGGGTGTCGGAGGTCACGATCCGCACCGATCTCGAGGCGCTGTCCGAGGAGGGCAAGGTGCGGCGCATCCGGGGCGGGGCGATCCACCGCACAACCGTGACGAGGGAGGCTTCCTTCGAGCAGTCGGCCGACGCGCTCGCCGCGGAGAAGGAGTTGATCGGGCGGGCGGCGGCGGAACTGGTCGAGAGCGGACAGACGCTGATCCTCGACGCCGGAAGCACGACGGCGGCGGTCGCGCGGGCGATCGCGGCGAGGTCCGAGCTGCGTGACGTCCACGTGTTCACCAACGGCTTGCGCATCGCCCTCGAGCTCGAGCCGGCGATCCCGCACGTCACCGTCATCGTCACAGGCGGGACCCTGCGCCCGACCCAGCACTCGCTCGTGAACCCGCTCGGAACGGTGATCCTCGACCAGATCCACGCCCACCTCGCGTTCATCGGCTGTGACGGCATCGAGGCCGAGGCCGGGGTCACGAACACGAGCGTTGCCGACGCCGAGATCAAGCGCCTGATGCTGCGGGCCGCGCGCCGCGGCGTCGTGGTGGCCGACGGCTCGAAGGTGGGCGAGGTCAGCCTGGTCCACCTCTATGGCATCGACGAGGTCGACCTTCTGATCACGGACACGTCGGCAGATCCAGCGGCGCTGGCAGCCCTGCGGGGCCGTGGGCTCCAGGTCGATCTCGCGTGAACTTTCGCGCTGTCCGGCGGCCTGAGCGTGCCGCCGCCAACGCGCCGCTGATCTTCACTTGACATCGCGACCGGAGATCATCGAAAATAAGTACCTTCGAAGCCGAAAGTGACGCGGCTCCTCGCGCGCCCGGCCTCACCGGCTCCTTGGAGGACCTCGAATGATGGCTCGAGCACGGTTCACGGGTCGGACGGCGGCGGCCGTTGTGCTGACCCTCCTGGTCGGCGCCTGCGGCGGCACGGTGAGCCCGACGCCCGCTCCGTCCGAGGCGCCCTCGACGGCCCCGTCCGCGTCAGCCGCTCCGTCCGCCACCCCGGCCCTCTCGGGGTCGATCACGGTCTGGTCGTGGGACATCGCCGCCCAGATGCTGACTGCGTGTGCCGGCGACTTCACGGCGGCGAACCCGGATGTCAAGGTCGATGTGACCGACGTGGGCTATGACAACGCGTACGACAAGATCTCGGTCGGCCTGCAGTCCGGCTCCGGGCTGCCCGATGTCGTCACCGTCGAGACCGATCACATGGGCGCCTACATCGGCGCATTCCCCGACGGGTTCGTCGACCTTGCGCCCCGCGCAGCCAAGTACAAGGACCAGTTCGACCCCTCGAAATGGGTCGCCTCAAGCGACGCCAACGGACGGCTGCTGAGCCTTCCTTGGGACTCGGGGACCGCCGCGGTCTTCTACCGCCGCGACATCTTCGAGGCTGCCGGCGTCAACGCCGATTCGATCAAGACCTGGGATGACTTCATAGCGGCCGGCGAGACCGTGAAGGCGAAGACCGGCAAGGCGATCCTGGCCATGGACATCAGCGGCACGGCCATCTACGATCTGCTGCTCCAGCAGCTCGGCACCGGCTACTTCACGTCCGACGGCGCCATCAACGTCGCGGGCCCGGAGTCGACCCGGGTGATGGACCTCCTCAAGACGCTGAGCGACAAGGGCCTCGTGTACAACGCACAGGGCTGGGACGGTCGCGTGAGCGCCCTCAAGGATGGCAAGTCGGCGACCTGGCCGACTGGCGTCTGGCTCGTGGGCACCCTCACGTCGGAGATGCCCGAGCTGTCTGGGAAGTTCGGCGTCATCCCGCTGCCGGCCTTCGACGCCGGCGGCATCCGGACGTCGAACAGCGGCGGATCCACGCTCGCGATCCCGTCGACGTCCAAGAACCAGGATCTCGCCTGGGCCTTCACGGAGTTCTGCCTGGCGAATACCACGGAACAGATCCTCATGATGAAGACGGCCGGTGCCTTCCCTGCCTTCCTGCCGGCCTACGACGACCCGTACCTCCAGGCACCTCAGCCCTACTTCGACGGCGACGCGATCTACACCGTGTTCGGGCCCCTGACGAAGGAGATCCCAACGATCACCTATACCTCTGACAACTCACGGGCCTCGGACCAGATGGCAAACACGCAGGCCGCGATCCTCCTGAAGGGCGAGGACGTCAAGGCGGCGCTCGACGAGGCTGCGAAGGCCCTCAGCAACGCGACCAAGCGCCCAATCGCTCCGTAAGTCGATGGCGAGCGGTCAGGCACTCGTCGCTCCCGAAGTCGGCACCGGAGGTGGCCCCCGGGGATTCGCCCGGCGCCGCACGTCCCCGTTGTCCGCGGCAGGATTCGTGGGGCCCGCGGTTATCCTCTTCGCCATCTTCTTCGCCTGGCCGCTCGTCTCGAGCCTGATCCAGAGCTTCCAGGTCCGCGTGGGCGGACAGACCGAGTGGGCGGGCCTCGCCCAGTACGAGCGGCTGGCGAACGATCCGCTAGTGCTGACCTCGCTCGAGAACGCCTTCATCATCCTGATCATCCAGGTTCCGATCATGATCGGGACCGCACTGCTGCTCGCGGTCGTCCTCGCCCGAAGCTGGCTGCGATTCCGCGGGACCTACCGGCTCATCTATTTCCTGCCCGCGGTCACCACCCTCGTTGCCTACTCGATCGTCTTCCGCGTGCTTCTGCGAACCGATTCGGGCGTTGTCAACCAGGCCCTCGGGGCGATCGGCATCGCCCCGGTCGACGGGCTGAACGACCCGTTCTGGGCGCGGGTGACGCTGATGGCGTCGATCACGTGGCGCTGGACGGGCTACAACATGGTAATCCTGCTCGCCGGCCTGCAGGGCATCCCGCACGAGACATACGAGGCTGCCGCGATCGACGGCGCCGGGGCGTGGGCGACGTTTCGCCGGATCACGATCCCGCTCCTCCGCCCGGTGATCCTCTTCACTCTCATCATGTCGACGATCGGGACGTTCCAGCTCTTCGACGAGAACTACATCCTCACCCGGGGCGGGCCGGCCAACGCGACGCTCACGCCCGTGCTCTATCTCTACAAGGTCGCCTTCCGCGGGCTCGACTTCAACTACGCGTCCGCCATCGCGTGGTTCCTGGTGATCATCATTGGCGCCATCTCCTTCCTGCAGTTCCGTGTCGTCGGGAGGGAGGACTGATGGCGGCCACACGCCGGCGCTCCGCGACTCCGGACCCGGGGTCCGGCGAAACCCGCGCCGCACACCGTGATGATGTTCGCTCGCGGCTCGTGCGCTTCGGCTTGTACGCCGCCCTGATCGTCGGCGCGGTGATCAGCCTGTTCCCGTTCTACTGGATGGCAGTCGCCGCGACCCAGCCAACGGCCGACCTGTTCCATACCCCGCCGCCGCTGCTCCCGGGCGGCGAGCTGTGGACGAACGTCCAGCGGCTCCAGGAGGAGATCGGGCTGGGCCGGGTCATGTTCAACTCGATCGCGATTGCCACGATCTACACGGCCCTCAGCTCGACCGTCAGCGCGATGTGTGGCTACGGCCTTGCGAAGCAGCGCTTTCGTGGCCGCGGCTTGCTGCTCGGCCTGATCCTGGGCTCGATGATCATCCCGTACCAGGTGACGCTGGTCCCGCTCTTCCAGATGATGGCCGCCCTCGGCTGGATGGACAGCTACCAGGCCGTCATCCTGCCGTTTGTCGCGAGCGCCTTCGGGATCTTCCTGATGCGGCAGGCATTCCTCAGCTTCCCGGACGAGATCATCGAGTCGGGGCGGATCGACGGCGCCAGCGAGCTCCGCATCTTCTACGGGCTCGTCGTGCCGGTCGTGGGACCGCAGATCGCGGCGCTCGTCATCTACACGTTCGTGAGCCAGTGGAACGCGTTCATCTGGCCCCTGCTGGTGCTCAACAGCGAGGACCAGTACACCGTGCCGGTCGCGCTCAATACCCTCGTCGGCCAGACCCACGTCGACTACTCGGGGCTGATGCTCGGCTCGTTCCTGGCGACCGTCCCGATCATGATCGTGTTCCTTCGATTCCAGCGCGAGTTCATCTCGGGGCTGCTTGGCGGAGCGGTGAAGTGATAGGGCAGTCGAGTCCGATCGGCGCTCCTACCGCGTCAGGCCAGCCGCGCCGCGGCCGCTCGGCCGCGGATTCGTACCCGATGAGGGATGCACGTTGAGCGTTAGGGTCACGGAGCAGGGGTTGCTCGTGGACGGTTGCCTCGTGCCCGTCTATGCCGGCGCCGCCCAGTACTGGCGCCTGGATCGGGACGCCTGGGAGCGCGTGCTCGACGCGGTGCAGGATCTCGGCTTCGAGGTGGTCGAGACGTACGTTCCGTGGGGGATCCACGAGATTGCGCCGGGGTCATTCGACTGGGGCGAGATCGACGCGCGGAAGGACCTCGACGCGTTCCTCGATCTCTGCCATGCGCGGGGCTTGCATGTCCTGGCGCGCCCCGGGCCGCTGATCGACGCCGAGCTGACGGATTTCGGCTTTCCTGAGCGGGTTCTCCTCGACCCGCGCGTCCAGGCGCGGACCGCGGTGGGCACGCCGCATTTCAGCCTGGCGCGGGGGTTCCAGCCACCGCACCAATTCCCTGTCCCTTCTTACGCAAGCGAGGCGTACTACACCGAGATCGCGGGTTGGTTCGACGCCGTCTGCCCGGTGCTCGCCCGGCATGTCGCGCCGACCGGCCCGATCATCGCCGTGCAATCCGACAACGAAACCTCATACGTGTTCTGGGACGAACCGTACGCGACCGACTACGCCGACGACTCACTGGCCCGGTACCGGGACTTCCTGCTCGCGCGTCACGGCTCACTCGAGGCCGTCGTCACGGCGCACGGGCAGGCTTACGCCTCGCTCGAATCGATCGAGCCCCCGCGCGACTGCCGCATCGTCGCCCGCCGCGACGTCGCTCGGCACGTGGACTGGCTCGCATACAAGGAGGCCCAGGTGAGATCGGCGGTCTCCCGGGTCGCGAGGATGCTTCGCGAGCGGGGGCTCGCAGACGTCGTGATCTTCCACGACGTCTCGGACTCGTGGCGGACGCCGCTCGACCTCGCGCGGCTCGAGGCCGACCCCGAAGTCGACTGGGTCGGGATGAACCAGTACCGGAGCCCAGCGGAATACCGCGACATCGTCACCCAGGCGAGATTCCTGTCGGGCGCGACCCGCTTGCCGTTCGTGCCGGAGTTGGGGGCGGGCCGCTGGGCCCACCATCCGGTCATCCCGACACCCGGCGAGGAGGAGTTGACCGCGCTCTCCGCGATCATGCACGGGATTCGGGCGTTCAACCTCTACATGCTCGTCGAACGCGAACGGTGGACCGCCAGTCCGATCCGGCGCGACGGGACCCTGCGGCCGGAGTTCGCCAGGCTGTGGCGAGAAGTGGCAGCGTTTCTCCGCGAGCACGAGTTCTGGCGTTTCGAGCGCCGTCCGGACGTCCTCGCCCTCCTCAACTACGACGTGTGCCGCCTCTCGGCCGCGCTCACGACGCTCCACGATGCGCATGTCGACCTGCTCGGGCTGCCGGCCGCGCTCCGATCGGTGGACGCCGACCTGGGCCTGGAGTGGGACCTCAGGCGCGAGGCCGACGTCGGAGATCCGGCGTCGTGGCTGGGCAGTGTGCTCGTCGAGCTCGGCAGGCTGCGCATCGATCACGACATCGCCGACACGCACCTCGGACGGGACAGGCTTGACCGGTATCGCGTGATAGTCTTGCAGTCGCTCGGCTTCATGGACCCGGTCGATCAGGCGCGACTGCTCGGCTGGATCGAGGATGGCGGCCACCTCGTGGTCGGTCCGGCGATCCCGACGATGGACCCGGCGTTCCTGCCGTGCCTCGTGCTCGCCCATCGCCTGGATGGGCCCGGGACCGCGCGCGTCGGAGCGGGCCAGATCACGTGGGTGCAGGATTCGATCGCGGCTGCGGGCACGGTCGCGACGACATCCCCGGGCGACGCAGACCGGCAGTCGGTCACGTGTGACGAGCCGATGCTCGACCTGGTGCTGCACCGGGACGGGCCACTCGGCATGCTCTTCGCAGCGAACCCTACGCCTGCTGCCCTGCGGGCGACGATCGCCATCAGCGACGCGACGCGGCTCGTGCCGGCCTGGCCCCGGGGCGGGGGAGCAACTGTCCCGGCCCCGTGGACGGTCGACGTCCCGGCCCGGACGGTCAGAGCCTGGCGGGTCGAGCCATGATCGACGCAGGCTGGCTCGTCACGGACCTGGATCCCACGACGTGGCGGAACGTCACGCCGCTCATCCATCCATCGACGTTCTTCCGTGCCGGTGAGCCCGGGGAACACGGGCTATACGTGCTCCACGCGGCCGGTCGGCCCCTTCGCGTCGTTGACACACGGACCGGCGTTCGGCGCGACCTCGCGATCCCAGACGTGCTCGATCCGCGCAGCGTCGCGAGGGATCTGTACAGTCTGGGGGAGTGGGACCGCGTCCATGTCATCGATCGCCGGCACCTCACCGAGGTCGGGCGCCTGGCCCAGGATCCCTCGAACCGTGAGATGACCATCGACGCCTACTATCGCCTGACGTACCACCTGCTGTGGGACGACAGCGACGGCTACGTCACGATGCCCGCACGTGCGCCCGACTGGCGCGGCTGGACATATGAAGGGATCCAGCGCTTTGTCGCCAACCTTCCGGAGGCGGCGACTCTCGGAATCGCCGTGACGAGCGAGGCCGGCCTCGAGATCGGCCTCGTCCTCGACGTCTGCCGGGGGCGCGTCGTGGGGGTGACCACGTTCGAGGCATTCGGTGAGCCACTGACCTCTTTGTCTCCGTCGCCCGCGGGGGTCGCGCACCTGTGGCAACGCCTTGAGGACCGGGCTCTCGCGGGACCGGGACGGAGCCCGAGCACTCGGGCGGCTCTGCCGGCATTCGTCATCGTCATGTCTCGCGTCGCGCTCGACGCCCTTCTGGCCAACGGATCGAAACGGGCGGCGCTTCGGGCGGCGGTGCGTCGCGGCGAGGCATGCTGGAACCGTTCCCGGGTCGTCCGACCCGGGAACGGTGTTGACCGGGCATCGTGACGGAGCGATGGGAGAGGGATGACGACCAGACCCAGACCCGGCCGCCGCCGCTGGCCCGCGCGACCAGACGGCATCGCGTTCGGGAGCGACTACAACCCGGAGCAGTGGCCGGAGACCACCTGGCTCGAGGACGTCCGCCTCATGGGTGAGGCCGGCGTGAACCTGGTGACGGTCGGGGTGTTCGCCTGGGCGCGCCTGCAGCCACGGCCAGACACGTGGGATTTCGGCTGGCTCGACCGCGTCCTCGACCTCCTTGCGTCGAACGACATCGCCGTCGACCTCGCCACCGCCACGGCGTCGCCGCCTCCATGGTTCTCCCTCCTCCACCCGGAGTCTCTGCCGGTGAATGCCGGCGGCACGCGGCTCGGCATCGGGAGCCGGCAGCACATCTGCCCGAGCTCTCCCGCCTTCCGCGACGCGGCCGCCGTCCTTGTGGAGCAGCTGGCGACCCGGTACCGGACGCATCCGGCAGTCGTCATGTGGCACATCGGCAACGAGTACGGGGACCACGTCCAGCAGTGCTTCTGCGATGTCTCGGCGGCCGACTTCCGGGCCTGGCTGCGTCGCCGGCATCTGACCCTCGACGCGCTCAACGAGGCGTGGACGACGGATGTCTGGAGCGGCCGCCTCGGGGACTGGGCCGAGGTCATGCCGCCACGTGAGGCGCCCGCCCCGCTCAATCCCGCCCTCCTGGTCGACTGGCGCCGTTTCTCGTCGGACGCCCTTCTCGCCTGCTATGAGAATGAGCGGGCCATCCTCGCCCGGATGACGCCCGACCTCCCCGTTACGACGAACTTCATGCGGCTCAACGACGGCATCGACCACCGCAGCTGGGCGGCATCGCTCGATCTCGTCTCGGTGGATCTCTACCCGGATCCCGCCGACCCGGCGAGCATCGCGGAGGCCGCGCTGAACCACGACCTGATGCGTTCGCTGGGCGACGGCCGGCCGTGGCTCCTGATGGAGCAGGCCCGGAGCGCCGTGGACTGGCGGCCGGTCAACATGCCGAAGCGCCCGGAGCAGATGCGGGCCCTCAGCCTCGCGGCTGTCGGCCGGGGGGCGGACGGGATCATGTTCTTCCAGTGGCGCGGCTCCCGGGGCGGCCCAGAAGCGTTCCACAGTGTGCTGCTCCCGGTGGGCGGGACGGCAACGCGCGGGTGGCGCGCCACGGTGGCCCTGGGCGGTGAGCTGCGCCTGCTCGCCGAGGTGACCGGGTCGCGCGTGCCCGCGGAGGCCGCACTCATCGTCGATTGGGAGAGCTGGTGGGCGCTCGACACGGTCGGCCACCCCAGCGACCGGTTGCGCTACCGCGACCAGGTGCTCGGCTGGTATCGACCGCTTCACGCGGCGAACCTGGCCGTGGACATCCGCGGCCCGGGTGAGGACCTCTCGGCCTACCGGCTCGTCGTCGCCCCGAACCTGTTCCTCGTGGACCCGGGAGCCGCCCGCGGGCTCGGCCGCTTCGTTGAAGACGGCGGCGTCCTCGTCGTCGGGCCCTACAGCGGGGTAGTGGATCCCGACCACCACGTGCGCGATGGCCACTACCCCGGGCTGCTCCGCGACCTCATCGGCGTCCACTGGGAGGAGGTGTGGCCGATCCAGGATGGCGATGTGGGCGTCCGGTTCGCGTCGGGCCGGACGGCAAGGGCACGGATCTGGCGGGACGCGCTGGACCTCGATGGGGCGACCGCCGTCGCGTCGTATGCGGACGGCGAGCTCGAAGGGTGGCCGGCGATCACCCGACACGCGGTCGGACGGGGCGAAGCGTGGTATCTCGGCTGCGTGCTGGACGAGATCGGCATGGCAGGGCTGCTCGAAGATGTCTGGAGGACGGCGGGGGTCGCGCCCGTCGCGGAGGTTCCCCCCGGTGTCGAGGTGTCCCGGCGCGTTGGGGATGCTGCCGAGTACCTGTTTTTCGTGAACCACGCGACGTCCGAGCGGACGATCTCCCCCCCGGGGCCCGGCCTCGAGATGCTCACCGGGACGCGGGTCGGGCGCGAGGTGGACCTCCATCTCCCCAGTTCGGGAGTGGCGATCCTCCGGTTGCCGCGCCGTCCCGTCTAGGCTCCCGGACTCCGCACCGTGGCCTCCAACCGGGCCGCCGCGGTCCGACGGCGTGGCGTTGGCTCGTGGTTGGGAGCCGTCCGCGCCGGGCGCTGCCGCCCCGACCGGCGGTACAGTGGTGGCGATGACTTCCCCCGAACGCCCCGGTCCTGTTCGCCCTGTCGACTACAAGGGCGAGCCCCTCGATTCGGAGCGTGGCCCGGGCCTGGGTTGTTTCCGCTTCCAGGTGGTGCTGCTGGTCGTCCTGCTCGTGGCGACGCCACTGACCGTCGCCTGGAGCTGGAGCCCGATCATCAGCATCGTGCTGCTGTTCCTGACCCTGATCCTGCTGCTGTTCGCCGGGCAGACGGTCATCTTTCTGCTCCGCCTCGTCGCGGCCGACAAGCGTGAGGGACGCCGGGTGCCGCTGGCCGCCCAGACACCCACCGTGGGCGAGCTGGAGGACGACACGCCGGCCACGGCGCCCGCCCCGAACCCGGGCGAGCCGGGTGACCCGGGCGTGCGAGAATAGACGCGCTCGAGCCAGGCCTCACAGGAGACACCTCGTCCCGTGCCCATCCTCGCGACCTACTTCTCCGTCCGGCGCGGCCGCGATCCGTTCTTCAAGTTCTTCATGAAGACGATCTTCCCGCGCCAGTTGAAGGAGTACGAGGAGAAGTTCGGGATCAAGTTCGTGGGCTGGTACAACGTGGCCCACGGCTGGGACTTCGACAACGTCATCATGCTGGACCTCCCGGACTACGGGACCCTGGACAAGCTCGAAGCCGACGAGGCGACCCGGGCCCTGGGGCACCGGGCGGGCGAATGGATCTTCGAACGACATCACTCGATGTTCCTCCGGGAGCGGCTCGGACCGGACCTCGAGTACCACGGCTGAAGGAGGCGATCGCATGGACGTGAGCCGCAACTCGATGCTCGGGGAGCTCGCCAGCGACGCCGCCAGCGAGCGGACCGACTTCCTCGTGCAGGCGACGGAGCAGCTGGCCAAGTTCCTGGACCGGAACAAGGACCGGATCGCCGACCTCGGCGGCCTGACCCTCATCGACGAGGACCCGGACTACCTCTCCGTGGCCCCCGACGGCACGTTCCGCGTGCGCAGCCGCTTCGAGGATCCCGACACCGGCGAGTGGGTCTCCGAGACGGAGATCGTGGAGACGGCGTCGGAGCTCGTGGAGCTCTACAACCCGGGCGAGGTCTATGCCGCGTTCGCCGAGGCCGCACGCGAGGCTGCGGGCGGCGAGCCGCAGCCCACCGCAGCCGACGAGCTCCTCGACACCGCCGGCGTGCCGCCCGAGGACACGTTCTCGCTGGGCGCCGATGCCGCCTACGCCTCCGCCGCCGACGAATGGGCCGCCGGCCAGCCCGTCGTGCCGGACGCCGACGACGACGAGTCCGCGGCACTCGCGCTGTACAACCTGGCCCTGGACTTCCAGGAGCGCAGCCAGGCGAGCGAGGCCCGTCTCATCGACCAGTTCCAGGACGCAACGGCACGCCTGTCGAGCATCCTCGGCGACCTGATCATCGTGGACGACGAGGACGAGCGCCTGGTGCTCACCAGCACGGGCCGCTTCCGCGCCGAGGTCCTCCCCGAGGACAACGAGGGCGCCGATGGCGAGTGGCGCGAGCTGACCGAGCCCGAGGACATCGTGGAGTTCTACGACCCCACGGACGTCTTCGGTGACCTGGCCGACGCGCTGGCCGAGGCGTTCCCGTCGGTCGCCCCGGACGTCGACGCCGAGGCCGAGGGTGAGGACGAGGCCGAGGGTGAGGACGAGGACGGCGACGACGACGAGCCCGAGACCGAGGCCGAGATCGAGTCCGACGGCCCGGAGAACGGTCCCCGACCCTAGCGCGCGCCGCGCACCGGCCGGCGAGGCCCACCCGCGCCCATGCGCCTCACCGGTGCCGAGCTCATCGAGAGCCGGGAGATCCTGGCCGGCACCTGGCTGCAGTCTTGGCACGCCCCCGCGATCGTCTCGGGGGCGCGTGCCGGCCAGTACGTCCACATCCGCACGACCGAGGCGGGCGGCCTCCCGCTGCGCCGCCCGTATCCCATCGCGACCGCCGACCCGGCCAGCGGCACCCTCACGATCCAGGTTGGCGGCGGCACGGCCGCGGCCGGCGCATGGGCGCGCTCGCTCCGACCCGGCGACCGCGCGGACATCGCGGGCCCGCTCGGTCGCCCGTTCGAGGTGGACACGCGGTCCCGCCACCTCCTGCTCGTGGCCGAGGGGCCGGCGATCGCCGCGCTCCGGCTCCTGATCGACGAGGCCGTCCGCGACGCCCGGTCCGTGGTGCTGCTCTACGGCGCCGCGACGGCCTCGCAGGTCTACCCGACCAGCCTCCTGCCCGACGAGGTGGAGTACGTGGTGGCGACGGCCGACGGCTCGCTGGGCCACCGGGGCTCGATCGCGGACGTCGTGACCGAGTACGAGGGCTGGGCGGACCAGTCGTTCGCCTCCGGCCCGACCCGGCTGCTGGGCGCGGTCGCCCGCCTGGCCGCCGGAAGGCGGGGGCGCCTGGGGGTCGCGACGCTCGGCCGCAAGCGTGGCGGCGGCCGCCCGATCGCGCCGGGGTCCCCGGAGGCCCGGCGCAAGAGCTTCCTCCAGGTCGCCGTCGAGCAGACGGTTGCGTGCGCCGCCGGCACCTGCCAGGCCTGCGCGATCATGGGCTCGTCGGGGGCCACCCAGCGGGCCTGCCGCGAGGGCCCGGTCTTCGCGGCCAACGAGCTGGACTGGGGCCCCGAGTGAAGCCCAAGCGCCGGGCCGTCCCGGGGATCAGCACGAAGCGCCAGCCGACCGTCCGCCGGATCAAGCCCGCGATCCGGCCCGTGTCGCGGGCCCCGTCCATCGTCCCGGCCGCCGCGTCCCGCGCGCCGGCCCAGGTCGAGCCCGCACTCGACGCCATCGGCGGCCGCCCGGTGAGCATGGAGGTGGACCTGGGCGGCGGGCTGGTCCTCGCGAACCCGGTCATCGTTGCCTCGGGGCCGTTCGGCTACGGCGTCGACGTGGCCGGCCTCGTCGATATCGAGCGCCTGGGCGCCATCGTCACGCGGGGGACCAGCCTCAAGCCCCGCGGCGGTCACCCGGCCCCGAGGATGGCGGAGGTCCCGGCCGGCCTGCTCCTGGGTGTCGGCCTGCAGAACCCGGGCCTGGAGCAGGTGCTGGAGCGGTACGCGACGGCGTGGGCCCGCTGGCCGGTGCCCGTGATCCTCAACCTGTGCGGCGAGTCCACGAGCGAGCTGGCCGAGGGCGCCCGGCGGCTCGAGGGCGTGCCCGGGATCGCCGGCGTGGAGCTCAACCTCTCGTGCCCCAACGGCCCGCGGGGCAACGCGTTCGGGCTGGACCCGCAGACGGCCGCCAACGCCGTCTCGGCCGTGCGGCGAGCCTGCGACCTTCCGCTCATCGCCAAGCTCACCGCCGCCGCAGCCGACGTCCGCGCGATCGCGCGGGCCTGCGAGGAGGCCGGCGCCGACGCGATCAGCGCCATCAACACGCTGCCCGGGCTCGCGGTCGCGGCGGACCGCCGCGGTCCGGCCCTGGGCTCAGGCTACGGCGGCGTGTGCGGCCCGGCGCTGCGGCCGATCGCGCTGCGCGTGGTCTACGAGGTGGCCCAGGCCGTCTCGGTGCCCGTCATCGGCATCGGCGGCATCGCGACGCTGGATGACGTGCTGGACATGCTGGCGGTGGGGGCCGTGGCGGTGGGGATCGGCGTCGCCGCGCTCGCCGACCCGATGCTCCCCGTGCGTCTGGCGGACGAGCTGGCCGATGCCTGTCGTGCCCGCGGCCTGGCTGACGTCGCGGGGCTGGTGGGGACGGCGCAGCCGGCGAAGCCGTCGCCCTCGTCCTCGCGCGGCGCGGAGTACGCGCGGTGAGCCCCTTGCTCCAGGTCCTGCTGGCCTGGCTGCTGGTCATCAACCTTGCGACGGCCGTCGCCTACGCGTGGGACAAGACGCAGGCGCGGCGGCACGGGCGGCGGGTGCCGGAGAAGACGCTGTTCCTGCTCAACCTCACCGGCGGGTTCGGCGGGGCGTGGCTCATCTTCTTCGGGATGCGCCACAAGACGCTGCACCGAAGCTTCTGGATCGTGCAGTCGCTGGCGACCGTCCTGTGGATCGTCATCGTTGTGATCGTCGCCACCCGCTGAAGCTCGTGTGAACCCCGGGCGGGTCGCGGGACTCTTGTCCTCACAGGAGGGGTATGGAGGCAGACGTGGACCCGGGTGTGCTCGAACGGGCCCGGTCCGGTGACGCCTCCGCCTTCGACTCCCTGGTGGAGGCACGGGTCGGGCGCATGCTCCGGACGGCGATGGCGATCACGGGCAACGAGGCGGACGCGCGCGACGCCGTGCAGGACGCGCTGGTGGCGGCGTGGCGAGGGCTCGGGGCGCTGCGGGATCCCGCGGTGTTCGATGCCTGGCTGACACGCATCCTCGTCAACCGCTGCCGGCGCGGGCTGCGTCGCGTGGGGCGGGCGCGGGTCCGTGAGGTCTCGACCGAGCTGGTGGCGGACGACGCCGCGCCGCGTTCCCCGGACCTCGCCGGCGGCGTCGTGGAGCGGCGGTCTCTCGAGCGGGCGTTCGACCGGCTGTCCGTGGACGAGCGGACGATCCTGGTGCTCCACCACCTCGACGGGCGGGCCGTGTCAGAGATCGCCGCCGTGCTGGAGGTCCCGGTGGGCACGGCGAAGTCACGGTTGTTCGGGGCTCGTCGTTCTCTGGAGCGGGCGCTGGCCCGGGAGGAGCCGCGGTGACCGGGGCGCCGATGCCTTCCGATGAGGAGTTCGCCGCGATGCTCGGGACGCGGGCGGACCGGGTGACGCCGGCCGATGCGCGCGAGGTGCTGGCGGGCGTTCGAGCCCGGATCGCGGATCCGGCGACGGGGGAGCGTGGCGGGCGGGCGTTCGGGGTGCAGCCGGTGCGGCTCGATGGGCCGGGGCTCCGGCGGCGCGGCTCGCAGGTCCCGTGGCGGCTCGCGGTCCTGGGCGTGGCAGCAGTCCTCGCGGTCGCGGTGCTGGGCGGCAGGCTCAGCGTCGGGCCCACCGGGCCGGACACGAACGCGAGCCCCAGCGCGGGCGCGGGCGGGACCGCGACCGTGAGCCCGACCACCGGCCCGACCACCGCTTCGTCGCCCATCGCCATCCTCACGCCGGCTGAGCTACGGGCCGGGTTGACGTCGGGCGGGCTCGACGGGGGGGTCGTCATCGTCCGTTCCTTCCTCGTCCTGGATCCCATGCCGTGTCCATCGCCGGTGCCGGAGGACTGCTTCGGCACCCACGTCGAGGGCCTCGACGGCGTGCCGTTCGAATACGCGTCGGCAATCACATCGGACGCAATCGCGTCGCGCGTGGGCACCGATGCGCCGCTCGCGCTGCGCGTCGTGGGCCGCAGCCTGTCCTTCCTCGGCTGGGTCGCGGACGGGGCGGATGGCGTTCTCGCCCCGAGTGAGCTCGCCGTGAGCGCCTCGGGCCTCGATCGCTTCGAGCTCGCCCTCGTCACCGGCTGGCTCGCGCCCGCACACGGGGAAGTCGGCTGTCAGGGGTCCCTCATTCCTTCCTGTCACGGGCCCTGGCCGCGGCTGACGGACACCCCCCCGTTCATCGGTGGCACGTGGACCGCCGGCGTGCCTGGGATCGACGTGTCCTTCCCGTCGTCGTTCGGCCTGGATGGCGACATGGAGGTCATGCCCGGCCACTTCCTCGTGACGCGCGTGGTGCAGTTCGGCGGATCCTATGCGCCGTATGGCGTCGTCGCGACCCTGGACGGCGAGGTGCAGCACGTCGACCAGCAGGCCACCCCGGTGCCCACCAGCTCGGCGGACTACATGCGGGAGATCGAGCTCCTCCGGGCGCTGCGGAACGAGGAGCTCGACGGAAGGGTCGTCGTGGTGGACGGGCACCTGCACCTCGTCTATGGCCGATGCCTCGTTGGGGCGGGCGATTGCGTCTTCCTGCAGCTCGATGGCGTCACGGACCTGTTCATCGACAAGGGCGACCTCACGGTCGACGAGGCCGGCGCCGCGATCGCGCGCCACCCCGCCGCCGGCCCGATCGCGCTCCGGGTCACCGGCACCGCTGTCGGCTTCATCGGCTGGATCGCGGACGGGGGTGTTGATCGCCCGGTCGACATCGCGGCCCTCGCGTCGGGGAGCCTGGCGCTGCCCACCGGGGACATCGCAGTCGTGGGCGGTTGGTTGATCGGGGCGCGCGCGACGGGATCGTGCCCAAGCACAGGGGCATCGACGGTCTGCCCCGGCTCGCGGCCCTGGCTCACGGCCACCGAGCCCCTTTCGGACGGCACCGTGCTCTACGGGTCGATCGGCGTCGAGGTCGAAGTTGCCGCCACCCTGGGGCTTGGCGATGCACCCGCGGAGCTTCGCGGCCCGTTCCTCGTGCGCGCCAGCCGCGCGTCCACAGGGCCGGTCGTGCCGTACGAGGTCGTCGAGCAGTTCGTGGACGTCGTCTCGGCGTCGTCGGCGGCAGAACCGGTCTCGCCGCCGGCCGGGTCGCTCAGCGCCGGCGAGCTGCTGACGGCGCTGGAGGACCGGTCGCTCGACGGGCGGATCATCGAGGTACACGGGACCGCCCGCATGGCCGGCGACTGCGGCTATGGCGTCGAGTGCTTGCGGTTCACGGTCGATGGAGCCCCGGGCCTGGTTCTGACGTGGGATGGGCCGCTCGCCGGCCTCGGGTCCTCGGGGACCGTGGCCACCATCGAAACGGTCACGGGCACGCTCGTGGTGCAGCCGCGGGACGGGACGGTCCGCCTGCTTGGGCGTCTCATTGGCGACCTCGACGCACCCCTCACGATCCAGGAGGCCTTCTACCGGCGACAGCTGCTCGACACGGATCCGTTCCGGCTGACCGCGGTGTCGGGCGTCCTCACCCGTGTCGGCGGGCATCCTCCGTGTCCCACGGACGCGTCCCCTGGCAACGCGTGCGCGCTTGACGAGGTCGTCCTTTCCGACCGTGGAGCCGTTGACGGGCTGCTCCCTCCCGACGCGCCGCAGATCGCTGTCCGCATTGCCGCTGCATCCGGCATCGGTGAGGTGGCCTCATCGGTGGTGGGTCCTTTCCTTGGGCGATACGTGGAATATGGAGCGTGCGCCGAACCAGGGGCATCCGCGGTCAACTGCTCGGACGCCCGGATCGAGTGGACCATCCAGGCGCGCTATAGCCTCGGCGACGTCCTCAGGCTCGTTCTCCCCTGAAGCGGAACCCGGGCCGGACTCCGGGGCTCGAAAGACCCGCTGCGGAACGGTGGTTCCCGCCCGGAGCCGGGATCGCGACCAGGTGCGGACCCGAGTCGACGGTGGTTCCCGCCCCGGAGTCCGGTTCCTTCGTCCGGCTGCGCGGTCTTCCCGCCCCGGAGTCCGGTTGGGGGCGAGGGGCGAGGCGGACCCGGGAGCCGTCGACGGCCGGGCCTCCGTATCGTCGCGCGCCTATGCTCCGCGCCATGACGGAGGATCCGCGGCGTACCCTGAACGTCCCGCCTGCGCCCGTCGGTGCTCGCGATCGACGAGACGCACACGCAGGTCGTTGGTGCGGGCGGGCTCACCCGCCGCTGGGACCTCGAGCCCGACATCGTCACGATGGGCAAGTCGATCGCCGGCGGCCTGCCGTTCGGGGCGTGGGGCATGACCGAGGCCGTCGCAGACGTGATGAAGCAGCGCAAGAGCCCGGACGGCGAGCGGTCCAACCTCGTCGCGACCGGCGGCACGATCTTCGGCAACGCGCTCGCGATGGCCGCGGCCCGCGCGGTCCTGACCGAGATCCTCACGCCCGAGGCCTACGCGCACACGCAGCGCCAGGGCGAGCGACTCGCGGCCGGGATGCGCGCCTCGGTGGAAGGGCACGGCCTCCCGTGGCACATCCACCACCTCGGGCCGCGCTCGGGCTACACGTTCCAGCCCACGCCCATCCGCTCCGGCGCCGAAGGCCGCGCCTGCGCGGACGAGCTCCTCACCCGGCTCATCCGGGTCTGGCTGGCGAACCGCGGCGTGTGGGAGGCGATCGTGGGTGCGGGACCGGTCTGCCCGGTGCCTGCGCAGGACGTGGACGTGGACGTGTACCTCGCGGGCTGGGACGCGCTCCTGGGGGCGCTCACGGCATAGAGGCCCCCGGCTCGGCGTCACTCAGGCCCGGGCCTGGCCGCCCGGCGTCACTCAGGCCCGGGCCTGGCCGCCCGGCGTCACTCAGGCCCGGGCCTGGCCGCCCGGCGTCACTCAGGCCCGGGCCTGGCCGCCCGGCGGCCCAAGCACCGCTCGCGGCCGCTGTCCTGCTCGCCATCAGCGGCCGGACGGGGCGACTCTCGGCGCGTCTCCCGCCTCCCGCTCGCCATCAGCGAGCAGACCGACGCTCGCAGACCCTGCCTGGGCCGCCTGGCGGCCGGTGGGGTCCCGGGTCCTTCGCCTGGCGGCCGGCAGGGTCCCGGGTCCTTCGCCTGGCGGCCGGCAGGGTCCCGGCGGCCGTCGGCCCCGGGCGCCGATGCGCCGAGGCGGCGCCCGCGAGACCCGGCGGTGCCCCGGACCCCGGTCACGGCTAGAATCCGCCGCGATGACCACCCTCCGACGCACCCTCTCCGACACCGCCCGGCGCGCCATCGCGGCCCGCACCGAGGCCCTGTTCCGATCGAGCGGCGCGCTGCGCGAGGGGCACTTCACGCTCAAGAGCGGGCGCCACTCCGACGCCTACCTCGAGAAGTTCCAGGTGCTCCAGGACCCGGCCGCGACCAGCGAGCTGTGCGCCTTCTTCGCGGGGTTGCACACGCGCAAGGACGGCACGGCGTCGGTCGACCTGGTCGCAGGACCCACGACCGGCGGCGTCATCCTCGCATTCGAGACGGGACGCCAGCTCGGCACGCGCGCGATCTTCGCCGAAGAGGTCGCGTCCGACGCCGGCCCCCGGCGCGAGTTCCGTCGCGGCTTCTCGATCGAGAAGGGCGAGAAGGTCCTGCTCGTGGACGACATCCTGACGACCGGCGGCTCGCTGCTGGCGATGATCCCCGCGGTCGAGGCACTGGGTGGCGAGATCATCGAGTGCGTCGTGCTCGTGGACCGTTCCGGCGGGATGCAGACGCTGACCTCGCCGACCACCGGCCGCTATTACCCGCTGCGCGCGCTGTGGAACCTGGAGCTGCCGACCTACGAGCCGGGCCCCGACACCTGCCCGCGCTGCGCGGCCGGCGAGCCCGCGATCAAGCCCGGAGCCGGTGGCACGGGGCTGACGCCCGCGTGAGACCCGACGGGGATCGCCGCCGCCCGCGCCCCGTCCTCGGTGCCGCCGCCGTGCTGGCCCTGCTCCTCGTGGCATGCGGCGGCGCTCCCCCCACGCTCGGCACCCTCGGGACCGCGTCGCTCGTCCCCGCCGAGAGCGGCCGCCCGGCGACCCTGACTTCGCCCGTCATCGGGCGGCTCCTCGGGATCGACTCTGCGGGCCTCGGCAAGGTCGGGGGCTTCACCCTGCGGCTGGACGACGGCACCGAGGTCGCCTTCACCATCGGCGACCTGGAGAACGGCGCGCAGTTTCCGCCCGGCCACCTCGCCGAGCACATGGCATCGTCGTCGGCCGTGCGGGTCTTCTTCCGCGATTCCGGCGGGGTCCACGTGGTCTACCGCCTGGAGGACGGCGAGTAGCGGTCGCCGGCCCATCCCAGGGAGCGCCCCGGAGCGAAGGCTAGGTCCCGGAGATCGCCTTGAAGATGTCCTGGAGCTCCTGGTCCGTGGCGATGCCCTCGAACGAGCCGCGCACGATGCCCTGGCCGTCCACCGCGAAGATCCACGGCTCCGACAGGATGCCCCACTCGTCGACCGCGGTCACCGGCTGCAGCTGGTTGTTCGCGTCGAGGACCGGCTGGAGGCGACCCTCGGTCCAGGTCATCTGGTAGGGCTCGACGTTGATGAACTCGATGTCGTCAGGCGCGCTCGCGGCGGCCTTCTTGAGGTGGTCCAGCGTCGGGCCGCACTGGGCGCTCTGACAGAAGGCCGGCGTGGCGAAGATCAGGACGAACGGCTTGCCCTGCGCCACGGCCTCCGCGACCGACATCCGATAGAACGACGGGTCCGGGTTGAGGTCGGTGCTGATCTTCTTGAGGTCTCCGCCGACATCGGACGCCGTGGGGGTCACCGATGCGGGCGCCTTCGCGCCGATGTCGACCGTGGGCAGGCTCTCCTGGACGTCGAACGAGACGCCGATGGCCTCCTGCGGGCTGCCCGGGGCCTGGGTGATGAAGATGGCCTTCCAGGCGCCGGCCTCCGGGAACTCGGTGCGGGCGATGTACTCGCCGCGCGAGCCCTCGATGGCCCACACGAACGTGGCGGGTACGGCCGTACCGGGCTGCGTGGAGCCAGGTGCCATGAACGCGACCTGCGCGGTCCGGTCCGGGGACGCCACGGGCAGGTTGCCGGCCGAGTCGAGGAACGAGAAGACGAAGCGCGCCGGGCCCTTCTCCTGCTGCCCGATCAGGACGGGGACGACGGACGGGCTCTGAGGACCGGCCGAGCTCGACGCCGGCGCCTCGCCGGACGCGGCCGCGGAGGGCGGCGCCGTCCAGCCGGCCGGGCCGGAGTTGCCCGAGCCTCCGCTGGTGCACGCGCCGAGCGCGAGGCCCGCGGCGATCGCGAGGGCTGCCAGGCGGGCGGCGGGGACGGTTCGCGGGCGGCGCATGGGATGAGCGTAGCCCGATCGCCCCGGACGCGCCGGGACGGGTCGGGGCGGCCTGAGACCCTCGGGATCGCGCGCGGCCGTGCGTGGGTAGAATGTGGCCCTGCCCTCCGCCCGCCTCCGCGCGCCGCCGCGCCGCGCACCCCTCGAGGACGACCGCACCACCCGTGACCCGCTTCCAGAAGCTCGCCGTCGCAACGGTCATCGCGACGGTCCTCCTCGTGACCGTGGGCGTCATCGTGCGCGCCACGGGCTCGGGCATGGGGTGCCCGGACTGGCCGTTGTGCTACGGGCAGCTGCTCCCGCCCCTCGACGACTCCAAGGCCTGGTGGGAGTGGATCCACCGGACGATCGCGGCCGTGATCGGCTTCCTGATCCTGGGCGTGGCCTTCTTCGCGTGGAAGGACCACCGCGACCGCCGGTCCATCCTGTGGCCGAGCCTGGTCGCCGTGGTGCTGGTGGGCTTCCAGGCGTGGCTGGGCCGCGAGACCGTGCGCCTCAACAACTCGGGCGACTCCGTGACCGCCCATCTCGCGGCCGCGATGTCGCTCCTGGGACTCCTCGTGTTCGTCACCGTCCGCGCCTTCTACCCGGCGCGCCTCCCCGCCCGCGGCGCCTCGCAGCGCTTCACGCTGCTCGCCGTCCTGACCGCCGCGGTCATGTTCGCCCTGCTCCTGTTCGGTTCGAACGTCACGGCCCGGGACGCGGGCCTCGTGTTCCCCGACTGGCCGCTCATGAACGGCACGCTCCTCCCGCTGCAGGCGGGCATGGACCAGCAGGTCCGGGGCCTGTACGAGGCGCACATCCTGCACCGGTACGTGGCGGCCTTCGTGCTCGTGATCGTGTGGGCGACGGCGTTCGTCGCGTGGCGGACGCAGCGCCACCGACCCACGGTCTTCGCGCTCGCCTGCGCCATGGGCATCGTCTACCCCGTCCAGGTCGTGATCGGCGGCCTGCAGGTCTTCACCCGGCTCGCCGACTGGACGCAGACCCTCCACGTCGCGCTGAGCGCGCTGCTCTGGGCGCTGTCCGTGGCGCTCGCGGCGACCGCGTACTACGAGGCACGCACGGCGGGCCCGGACGGTGGTCCCGCGATGGCGGCCAGGCGCGGCGGGGTCACGCGCGGTGGCGGGACCGGGGCCGACGACGCGAGGTCGGACGCAGCACCCGCGGAGGAGGCCCCCGCGGTCGCCGGCGCCCCGGTGAGCCGCAGCGCCCCGGTGAGCCGCAGCGCCACCGTCCGTGCCTACATCGCCCTCACGAAGCCCCGGATCATCGAGCTGCTGCTCATCACCACGATCCCCGCCATGGTCCTCGCCACGCGCGACCTCCCGGGCATGAACCTGGGCGAGTGGCTGCGCCTGGCCTTCTGGACGATGGTCGGCGGGTCCCTCGCCGCGGGGTCCGCGAACGCGATCAACCAGTACCTGGACCGCGACATCGACCTGCTCATGACCCGGACCCGTCGCCGTCCGCTGCCCGCCCACGATGTCACCCCTGAGAACGCGCTGGTGTTCGGGATCGTGCTGGGGATCATCTCGATCGCGCTGATGGCGTTCTACGTGAACCTCGTGTCGGCGTTCCTCACCCTGCTCGCCATCGCGTTCTACGTGGTCGTCTACACGATCATCCTCAAGCGGACGACGCCCCAGAACATCGTGATCGGCGGGGCCGCGGGCGCGCTGCCGCCGGTCATCGGCTGGGCCGCGGTCACCGGGCGCATCGAGATCCCGGCCCTGTTCCTGTTCGCCCTCGTCTTCTACTGGACGCCGCCGCACTTCTGGGCCCTCGCCCTGCGCATCCGCAAGGATTACGAGGCGGCCAGCGTGCCGATGCTGCCGGTCGTCAAGGGCGTGCCGGAGACCGCGCGCCAGATCGCGCTGTACACGATCCTGCTGGTCGCGATCAGCCTGATCTTCTGGCCGGCGGCGGCGATGGGCTGGATCTACCTGGTCGCCGCGGTGGGGCTGGGTGCCGTGTTCCTCTGGCGCTCGTACACGCTGTGGCGCCAGGCCACGTCGCCCGAGGGCTCGCTCGCGCAGGCGATCCGGCTGTACAAGTACTCGATCAGCTACCTGACGCTGCTGTTCGCTGCCGTGGCGATCGACGCGCTGCTGATCAGCCCGGCTACCTGACCCGCCGCCCGGGAGACCGGGCTCACTCCCCGAGGACCCCGCGCGCCTCCAGGACGGCGCGCCGGCGCCTCGAGACGCGGCCTTCCCGGTCGAAGAGCCGCAGCGTCACCTGGACCAGCGGGCCGATCCCGAGCGCGAACACGACCGTCCCGAGGCCGACCGTCCCGCCCCCGAGGAACCCTGCCGCGAGCACGGTGAGCTCGATCGCCGTCCGCGCCCGGCGGATCGACCAGCCGAACCGCATGTGCAGGCCGGTCATGAGCCCGTCGCGCGGGCCGGGCCCCAGGTCGGCGGCGAGGTAGAGCCCCGACCCGATGGCGATCGTCACGACGCCGGCGACCATCATCGCGAGCTGTGCCGGGAGCCCGTCCGCCGCGGGGATGAGCGTCATGGCCACGTTGGTCGAGGTGCCGATCAGCGCGATGTTGATGATCGTCCCGACGCCGGGACGCTCGCCCAGCGGGTACCACGCGGCCAGCACCGGGATGCCCACGAGGATGCTGACGGTGCCCAGCTGGAGGCCGCTGAGCCGCGCGATGCCCTGGTGGAAGACCTCCCAGGGCCCGAGGCCCAGGCCGGCCTCCGCCATCAGGCCGATCCCCAGCCCGAACGTGACCAGGCCCACGAGGAGGCCCGGGAGGCGGGGCAGGACGACGCCAGGAGACCAGCGGGACGGGGCGGGCGCGGACACCCGGCGGATGGTACCGGCACGGGCGTCCGCGACCGACGCGGATCAGCGAACCCGCGCCGCCCGGGCGATCTCGGAGAGGAGCGCGTCCGCCGTCGGCGGGCGCCCCAGGACGCGGCGCACGACCTCGCCCGGGGCCCGCTCCCGCCCGTAGCGGAGGATCCGGTCACGGACCCAGCCGTACCAGCCGGGGTCGCCGTCGATCCAGTCGCCGCGCGTCTCGCGGATGGCGGCCCGGAGGGCGGCCGCGAGCACCGCGCCGATCGCGTAGTTGGCCATGTACCCGGGCTCCTGGATGAGCTGGCCCCGCATGGCCCACCACGACAGCTCGGGATGCGGGGCGATGCCGAGCCAGGTCGACGTGAGCTCGGTCCAGACCTCGTCCACGTTGCGGCCCGGGTTCGCCAGCAGGCGGATCTCGAACAGGGCCCAGGCGGCATCGAGGGCCGTGGCGGCGTGGTGGCTGCGCACGGCCAGCGCGTCGGGCACCTCGGGCCTGCCGGCGAGCCACCGGCGCTGCCAGGCGGGCTCGGCGGTGTCGCCCGCGACGAGCTCGGCCAGCGCCTCGGTCAACGCGTCGGACTCCGGCCAGTCGGCGAAGGCGGGGCGTGTCCGGATGCCGGCGAGGTGGATCGCGTGCCCCGTCTCGTGGATGAGCTCACACAGCTCGGAGAAGCCGCCCTCCGTGCAGGACGCCATGACCAGGGGCTCGCCGGGGTCCCAGGTCCCGTCCTCGCGCCGGTGCGGCCGGGCGCCGAACGTCGTGAACGCCACCGGAACCGGCAGGCGGCCCGGGCGCGGCCGGATGTCGAAGTTGACGTGGAGCTCGTCGAGGTCGGCGCCGAGCGACGCGTGGACCTCGCGGTTGATCGCCTCGACCTCGGCCAGGGGGATGGGCCCGAAGATCCGGGCGGCGGCCCCGGCGTGCCACCACCAGTGCCACGGCTCCACCGGGGGCTCGCCGGCGGCCCTCGCCGGCTCGACGACGGCGGCCCGCCAGGCGGCCAGGGTCGTGAGGGCCCACGTCTCGACGGCGTCGCGCGTCACGTCGAGGGCCGCCGCGTTGCGGGCGATCGACGACGTCCCCGCCCGCGAGGCCGGCGCCGCCGCCCGGACGAGGGCACGGTAGGGCGAGGCATCACCGTCATCGCCCGCCATGACCCGCCACAGGGGCTCGAGCGCGAGGAACAGGGCCCGGCGGCGGTCCGGGTCCGGCTCCGTCCCGAGGCGGGCCAGCAGCTGGAGTCGGGTGATGACCCCATCGTCCACGGCGATGGCCTCGGCCCGTGCCGCATAGCACGCCTCCAGGCGAGCCTCCAGGGCGTCGGCTCCGTGGGCGAGCGCGTCGCGCCAGCCGGCCGGGTCGTCGCAGGCGCCCTCGGGCATCGCCTGGGGTACGGGGAGGTGGTAGGCATCGGCGCCGTCCATGCCGGACTGGATGAGGTCCAGGGCACGCCGGTCCTCATCGCCGAGCCCGTCGCGGGACGCGGCGTCGAACGCCTTCAGGCGGGCGTGGACATCGGTCGAGGTCTCGAGGGCGCGGGTCTCGAGCGCCGCGACATCGGCCGGCTCGCCACGGGCCCGCGCCACGTCGAGCCGGTCGCGCGCGTCACGGGCGACGAGGTACGCGCGCTCCAGCGCCTGCAGGCGGTCCCCGGGTGTCACGTCCCCATGCTCGCACGGGGCGCCCCCGCCGGGTGCCCGCGTATGTCACGATCCACCGATGGAGCTCACATTCCTCGGCGGCGCCCGGACCGTGACCGGCTCCCGCCATCTCGTCGACACGGGTCGGGCGCGGGTCCTCGTGGACTGCGGCATGTTCCAGGGAGGCCCCGACGAGTCGATGCGCAACCGGGTGCCGCTCGGCGTGGACCCGGCGACGCTGGACGCGGTGGTGCTGACGCACGCCCACCTCGACCACTGCGGGCTGCTGCCGCTCCTCGTCCGCGAGGGGTTCCGCGGCCGGATCATCTGCACGGCCGCCACGGCGGAGCTGGCCCGCCTCGTCCTGCTGGACTCGTCGCGGCTCCAGGAGGAGTTCGCCAAGCGCTCCGCTCGACGCGAGCGCCGCAACCCGGAGCGTGCCGCACAGCAGGAGGCCCGCGCCGAGAAGGCCTTCGAGGAGGTCGTGGAGCTGGCGGCGGCGGGCGCCGGGAGCCCCGGCGGCCCCGACCCCGAGGACCTGCTCCGTGCCGCAGGCCCTATCGTGGAGCTGGGTCTCGACGACCCGCTCTACACGGAGGATGACGCCGGGGCCACCCTGCCGCTGCTGCTGACGATCCCGTACGGGTCCGAGCACGAGGTGGCCCAGGGCATCCACGTCACGCTGGTCGATGCCGGGCACATCCTGGGCTCGTCGATCGTCCGCATGCGGCTCACCGCCCCAGGCGCCGGGCGCGACACCATCGTCGTGTTCTCGGGTGACCTGGGCCGCCCGGGGACGCCGATCCTGCGCGATCCCAGCGCGCTGTCGGAGGCCGATGTCGTCCTGTGCGAGTCCACGTATGGCGGGCGCGAGCACGAGGCCGCCGAGGCGTCGATCGCGAAGCTGGCCGAGGTCGTCGGCGAGACGGCGCGCAGGAAGGGCGTGCTCCTGATCCCGTCGTTCGCGATCGGGCGCACCCAGGAGATGGTCTGGGAGCTGAGCCGGCTCGTGGAGGCGGGCCGGGTCCCGCAGATGCCGCTCTACCTGGACTCGCCGATGGCGAAGGCGGCCTCGGACATCTACCGCGCCCATCCCGAGGCCTACGACGAGGAGACCGCCAAGCTCCTGCGTGAGCACCACGCGCCGCTGGACTACCCGGGGCAGCACGTCGTGCAGAACGTCCAGGAATCGGAGCGCATCGCCAGGGCGAACCCGCCCTACATCATCATCGCGTCCAACGGGATGCTCACCGGCGGGCGGTCGGTCGGCCACGCGGAGCGGCTCCTGGACGACCCGAAGGCGACGATCATGTTCGTGGGCTACCAGGGCGAGGGCACGCTGGGCGGCCACCTGATGCGCGGCGCCGAGCATGCCCGCATCAACGGGAGGGAGATGCCGGTCCGGGCCGCGATCCGGTCCGTGGACGGGTTCTCCGCGCACAGCGACGAGCCGGAGCTCCTCGCGTGGCTCGGCGGGTTCATCAAGGGCCGGCGGCCCGGGGATCCGGGCGTGCCGTCGCGTGTCTACCTGGTTCACGGCGACCCGCCCGCGCAGGAGGCGCTGGCGCCCAAGGTCGCCGCGCTCGGGCTCCCGGTCGAGGTGCCCGCGTGGCACCAGACGGTGCCGCTGGGGTAGCGCGGTGCTCCATGGGTGCCGGGCCCGGAGTGGTTGCGCCACCCTCGGGAGCACCAGCAGGGTACCCGGCTCGTCGCCCACCCGGCGGGCCGCACCTCCGCTACGATCGGCCTGTCTCCGCAGGAGAAGGAACCCTTGACCAGCCGCGTCCCCGCCTCGCCCCGCACGCCCGCTCCGGTCACGCCCGAGGAGATCGCCCGCATCCGTGATCCGTTCCGCAGGGCGACGCTCCTGCCCGCCCGCGCCTACCACGACCAGGCGATCTGGGAGTGGGAGCGCGAGGAGATCTTCTTCCGCGACTGGATCGCCGTGGGGCGCGCGGAGGAGGTCCCCGAGGCGACGTCCTTCATCCTGCGCGACATCCTCGGCGAGAACGTGATCATCGTCCGCGGCCGCGACGGCGTGATCCGCGCCTTCTACAACGTGTGCCGCCACCGGGGCACCGCGGTGGAGGAGCGTGAGTGCGGCAAGGCGGTCCGCTTCCAGTGCGTCTACCACGCCTGGATCTACGACCTCGACGGGCGCCTCGTCCGGGCCAAGCACACCGAGGACCTCGAGGACTTCAGCTTCGAGACCTACGGGTTGACCCCGATCCGCTGCGAGACCTGGGGCGGCTTCGTATTCCTGTGCTTCGCCGACGAGACGGTGACCCCGCCGCTGGGTGAAGCCCTCGGCGACTGGTCGGACCACCACGCCGGCATGGGCCGCGACCTGTCCACGCTCCGCCGCGCGACCCGGCTCAGCTACGACGTCGGGGCGAACTGGAAGATCGTGGCCGAGAACTACAGCGAGTGCTACCACTGCCCGCCGGTCCACAAGATGCTCAACCGCCTCACGCCCTATGACCTGGGCGAGGACTTCCTCGCCGAGGGCCCGTGGAAGGGCGGCTGGATGCCCTTCGCCGAGGGCTGCGAGACGATGTCGATCAGCGGCACGCGCGACGGCCGCCCGCTCCTCTACGCCCGCGACGAGGCGGAGGCCGGCCTGATCTACTACTACATCCTGTGGCCGAACCTGATCGTCTCGGTCCATCCGGACTACGTCCTCACGCACCAGGCCTGGCCGGACGGCCCGAACCGGAGCACGGTCCTGTGCGACCTGTACGTCGAGGCGGACACGCTCGACACGATCGACGTCAGCGGGGCCGCCGAGTTCTGGGATGTCACCAACCGCGAGGACTACCACGTCGTCGAGCTGCAGCAGCAGGGGACCCGTTCCCGCTCCTGGACGGCCGGCCGGTACTCCAACCAGGAGGCCTCGGTCCATGCGTTCGACATCATGGTCGCGGACCGCTACGCGAACGACGGCTCCCGGACGGTGCGGGGCTGGCGGACGGAGACGGCCAGCGACCGCCGGCTCGTGACGAAGCTGCTGGGCCCGGCGCAGCAGGCCGAGGCCGCGGAGGCCGCGGAGGCCGGGCAGCCGGAGCGCGCCGAGCCGCGCTGATCCCGGCCCGGCGATGCTCGTGAGGGTGGTGGGCGCCCTCAGGTGGGCCCGGGCGTCCCCATGGCGCGGCCCGCCGCGGCCCGCTCGATGGCGGCCCGGAACCCGTCGTGGCCCGTGACGGCCTCGAGGAAGGGCTCACGCTCGAGAGCGAGCAGGACGCACGGGCCGAGGGCCGTCACCGTGGCCGTCCGCGGAACGCCCCGCAGGAGCGCGATCTCCCCGATCCCCTCGCCGGGCTCCTCGACGGTCGAGACCTGGCGCCCCGCGATCGTGACGCGGAAGCTGCCCGATTCGAGGATGTAGAAGCGATCGCCCGGATCGCCTTCCCTGATCAGGACCTTGCCGGCCTCCAGCGTGACCCAGCGGGTGCGCCCCGCGACCGACTCGAGCTGGGGCGGTGGCAGCGACGCGAACACGGCGCTCCGGCGCAGCAGGGCGAGCTCGCGGACGGGGACATGGACCGACCGGTCGATGGCCCGGAAGCGCGTCCATGCGAGCGCGACGCTGCCCGGGAGCACCAGGCCGACCACGATCAGGGTCGCGTGGATCCCGATCACGGGCACGAGGAGCGGCAGCCCCGCGGAGCCGATCGCCAGGAACGCGAGCCCGATCCCCTCGAGGGCGCCCAGGATGCGGGCCAGCTGGTGGTCGGGCGTGACGCGCTGGAGGAGGGTCCGCCCGGCGACATCCGCCGCGGCGAAGCCGACCCCGCCCGCGACCATCACGACGGGCGCCAGCAGCGCGGGCGCGACCGTGCCGAGGGCGACGATCGCCAGGCCCCACACGAGTGCGCGGGCCGCCAGCGCACGGGCCAGCCGCTGCCGGCCGACGAGCGCGAAGCTGGCGGCGCCACCCAGGACGGTACCGAGGCCCATGGCCGCGACCAGGATCCCGGCCCCGGCCTTACCCGTGTGGTAGACCTCCAGGGCGAGGAGCACGAACAGGACATCCGTCGCGCCGGACGCGAGCATGCGCAGCGCCAGGACCAGCACCACGATCCGCGTGTCGGCGTTGGCCGACAGGGTCCTGAGGCCCTCGAACACGAGCGCCCTCGGTGAGCGGTCCTGGTGCTCGCCGCCCGGGCCTTCCGAATCCCGGCGCCGGTCGACCGGCAGCCCGAGGGTCAGGAGCACGGCCACCGCGCACCCGATCCCGCCCAGCGCGAACACCGCCCCCGGCGATGCCAGCGACAGGATGGCCGCGGCGATCAGCGGTCCGACCAGGAGCCCGGCGCCCTCGACGGTCCCGGCCAGGCCATTGGCGGCGGTGAGCTCCTCCGGGGTCCGGGCCAGGCTGGGCAGCAGCGAGCCCTGGGCCGGCCGCGTCACCGTCAGCGACGTGGCGGCGATCGCGGCCGTGGCGTAGACGAGGAGCGGCGGCGCACCCGCGAGCATGCCGGCCCCGGTGGCGCCGAACGCGATCGCCTGGAGCACGTAGCCGCCGAGCAGGACGCGCTGGCGCGGCAGGCGGTCCGCGATCGACGAGGCCACCGGGGCGATGGCCGCCGCCGGCATCAGCTGCGCCAGCGCCACGACCCCGACCATGGTCGGTCCGGACGCGTCGTACGCGTACAGGAGGACGGCAATCCACGTGCCGAACTCCACCGCGTTGAACAGGAGGAACGCGATGAGCACGCGCCGCAGCGAGGGATTGAGGAGGACCGAGCGGATGACCCGTCCGGACGTGCTCGTGCCGCGCCGGAGACTCGCGAGCCGGGACACGGCGACGCCAGGGGGCACGGGGGATCCGGCGCCGGGACGCGACATCATGCGAGTGTATGCACGGGCCGGCGACGCGCGCGCCCGCTTCGGCCGCCTGTCGGCGGCCCCGCGACGCGTACCCTATGGGTGACGGAGGCCCGCGCCAGCGAGCCGGAGCGGAGGGATGCCTGATGAAGCAGCTGGTGGTCATCCTCCAGGCCGACGATGCCGAGGCCGCGTGCGTCGCGCTCCGCGATGCCGGGTACCGCTTCACCCGGCTCACGTCGCAGGGCGGCTTCCTGGGGACGGCCAACGTCACCCTCGTGATGGCCGTCGAGGACGAGGGAGTGGCCGGCGTCCTCGACCAGCTGCGCGCCACCTGTACCGCGCGCGACATCGAGGTGCCGCTCGTCCTGTCGGGGCGTCTGCGCGACTGGCAGGAGCGGTCCGTCGCCTACGGCGGCGCGACGGTGATCATCACCGAGGCCGTCGAGGTCATCCACCTGTAGCGCGTCCCCCGCCGGCCCCGATCGCGGTGTGACGCCCCGCGGGCTCGGGCTGCGAATGGGACCGCGGACGGGGCCTCGGCCGGGGTCACCGCACCCAGGGGCGATCGCGCGTCCGCGCGCGCAGGCCTCGCTGGGCTCCAGCTCCGCCGCCGTCCCGGCCGATAGCATGGCCGGGTGCCGATCCTGCTGGTCAAGCTCCTGCTCACGCCGCTCATCGTGGGCGGCGCGAGCCTGGCGGCGCGACGCTGGGGTCCCTCGATCGGCGGCTGGATCGTGTCGCTGCCGCTCACGTCCGGACCGGTGCTGTTCTTCCTCGCCGTGGAGCAGGGTCCGTCGTTCGCCGCCGACGCGACGGTCGGCACGGTCCTCGGGCTGCTCGGGATCTGCGGGTACACGGCGGGCTACCTGGTGGGGAGCCGCCGCGGCGCCGCCACCGGGCTGGCGTTCGCGTCGCTGGGGTACGTGGCGGTCGCCGTCGCCGTCCAGCCGGTCACCGGGGCGCCGTTCGCCGTCCTGGCGGCGATCGTGGTGGCGGCCATCGCCGGCGTGATCCAGCTCCTCCCGGCGCCGGACGGGCCGGCCGCGCCGCGCGAGCATCCGGCCTGGGACCTGCCCACGCGGATCGCCGTGGGCACGACGCTCGTGGTCGGCCTCACGACCCTCGCCCCCAGCCTGGGCCCGGTGGCGTCGGGGATCGTCGCAACGTTCCCGGCCTACGTGTCGGTCCTCGCCGTGTTCGAGCACGTCCGCGGGGGTCCCGCCGCGGGGCTGGGGGTGCTGCGCGGGCTCCTCGTGGGCCTGTTCGGGACCGTGGCCTTCCACGTCGTGATCCGGACGCTGGTCGTGCCGCTCGGCGTGGCCGTGGCGTTCCCGGTGGCGATCGCCGTGACCAGCGCCATCGGCGCGGTGGCGCTGCGCCGCGTGCGGGCCGGGCTCCTGGCCCCGGAGCCCGAGACGATCTAGGTCGCGCCATTCCGTCCCGCCCGCCCGGAAGGGGCCGGATGAACCATGACAGGTCCCCGACGCGGCGTGCACCCTCGCAGGACCTCGACCCGGATGCCGGCACGGCGCGTCCGGGCCCCGATCCGTTGCTGCGCCACCTCACCGCGGAGTCCGGCAATGGCCCTCGACCTCGGCGCCGACCTGTTCGGGCGTTCCTTCCTCACCCTCCGCGACTACACCGCGAGCGAGATCGAGGCGCTCCTCCAGCTCTCCACCAGCCTCAAACGCGAGAAGCGCGAGGGACGCGAGATCCGGCGCCTCGCCGGCCGCAACATCGCGCTGATCTTCGAAAAGGACAGCACCCGGACCCGGATCGGGTTCGAGGTGGCCGCCTACGACCAGGGCGCCCACGTGACCTACCTCGGCCCGTCGGGCAGCCACGTCGGCAAGAAGGAGTCCGTGAAGGACACGGCGCGGGTCCTCGGCCGCGTCTACGACGCGATCGAGTTCCGCGGCTTCCGCCAGTCCGACGTGGAGGCGCTCGCGACCTGGTCCGGTGTGCCCGTCTACAACGGCCTCACCGACGAGGACCACCCCACGCAGGTCCTGGCGGACTTCCTCACGATCCGCGAGCACGTCGCGAAGCCCCTTGGCCAGGTCACGCTCGCGTACGTCGGCGACGCGCACAGCAACATGGGCGACGAGATCCTCATCGGCTGCGCCACCATGGGCCTCGACCTGCGGATCGTCGCGCCGCGCGCCGTCTGGCCGCGCGAGGACTTCCTCGCCTGGGCGGAGGAGCACGCGGCGGCGAGCGGGGCGCGGATCACGGTCACCGAGGACATCGCCGAGGGCGTGCGCGGCGCCGATGTCATCTACACGGATGTCTGGGTCTCGATGGGCGAGCCCGAGGCGGTCTGGGACGAGCGCGTCGCGCTGCTCCGCCCGTACCAGGTGGACGCCGCGATGATGGCCGCGACCGGCAAGCCCGACACGAAGTTCATGCACTGCCTGCCCGCGTTCCACGACCTCGAGACCGATGTCGGGCGGAAGATGTTCGACCGCCACGGCCTGACGGCGATGGAGGTCACCGACGAGGTCTTCGAGTCGCCGGGATCGATCGTGTTCGACCAGGCCGAGAACCGGATGCACACGATCAAGGCCATCCTGGTGGCGACCCTCAGCCCGGACGGGCTGCGCTGAGGCGGGTCGTGGCGGCGCTGGGCGGGCGGTAGCCGCGGGCCTCGCGCTGCCGCGGGCCTCGCGCCGCCGCGCATCCACCACCGGATACCAAGCCGGACCATCCCGGGGAACTCGCCGGCAGGATCGCCGTTCCGGGGCACGAGCTCCGAGCGGTGGTCCGGACTGGCATCCCCACGTGGATCGTCGGCGCGCGGCAAGTGACCGATGGGCCTGTCGGAGTAGAACCTGCCCATGCCCGACTTCGTCGTCCCGCTCGGAAGCCGCTCGCTCGCCATCCGGCTCGGGGAGCTGGTGCGGGACGCACGCGAGCTCGTCGGCTGGACGCAGGGCGAGCTTGCGCAGCGGTCGCGGTCCTCGCAGGCCGCCATCAGCCGGATGGAGCATGGCGTGGCCGAGGTGCTCGACGTCCTCCTGGTGGAGCGTGTGCTCGACGCACTCGGCATGCGCTCCGAGCTCCAGGTCGAGGGACGCCATCTCGGGGACCGGCGGCGCCAGCGGGAGCCGGTCCACGCGCGGATCAACGGGTTCGTCGCCGGTCAGCTGGCTCGGCGTGAGTTCCTGTCGGCGCTCGAGGTGGAGGTCGGGGCGGGGTCGGTGCGCGGCTGGATCGACCTCATTGCCTTCCGACCGGCGGATCGGGCCCTGATCGTCAACGAGACCAAGGGCGATCTCCCGGACGTCGGTGCCTTCCAGCGCAGCCTCGCCTTCTACGAGCGCGAGGCGCGGGTCGCCGCGAACCGGCTCGGCTGGAGCCCGACGCGTGTCGTCGTCCTGGCGACCCTGCTCGACAGCGCCAGGTTGGCCGAACGGCTTGCGGACAACCGTGGTCTCCTTACACGAGCGTTCCCGTCACCCATCGAGCGGCTGCTGACCTGGATCGACAACCCGGCCGCGCCCGCCCCGTTCGGCTGGACGATCGCCACGTGCGACCCGGCGAGCCGCTCGGCGGCCTGGCTGCGCCCCACCACGCTGGGTTCCCGGCGACGGCCGCCGGCCTACGCGGACTACGCGGATGCCGCTGCCCGCCTGAAGCCCGGCCGTCGCCGACAGCGCTGAAGTCGCTCTACCCGGCTGCCTGTCCACCACGGGATCGCTGGCCGGACCACCTCGAGGAGCTCGCCGGCAGAACCGCCGTTCCGGGGCACGAGCTCCGAGCGGTGGTTCCGCCGCGTATCCGCACGTGGATCGTCGGCGCGCGGCAAGTGGCAGCCAAGCGGCTCCCCGTACAACCCGGCTCGTGCCCGACCTCATCGTCCCGCTCGAGCCGTGCCGTGGCGTCACCCAAGTCGAGAGCGCCCAAGGCGATCGGCTGTCCGATCTGTCGCCACGCCGTGTCCGCCGCCAAACGTCGAACACCGCGTTCTGAGGTTCATGAGTCCGGCCGTTGCCCGACGCCACCGCCCGACGGCTCCCGGTGGCGAGCCAGCTTGGCGAAGGCAAAGCAGGCGATGCCGACCGCCAGGGCAGCGACAACGATCGAGATCCCGATGCCGGTGACCCAGTTGGGCTCGAGAACTCGGATCGGCGCCGACGAGAAGGGCGGACAGGTAGGTACGGCGTGATAACAGGCCATTCCGCTTCGCGTCGGCATGACCAACTCGATGGTCACCGTCAGGTAGGCCACGGCGACCGCGGTCACGGCGAGGATCGTGGCCGAGGTCGCCAGGATCAATACGCGAACTCCGGTGCCCAAGGTCCAGCCTCGCTGATTCCGAATCAGGTTGATCGGCAGGTCAACCATGCCTCACGGATTCTGCACGGTCAATCGGTGGTTACCCTGCCATGCCGGGGTAGACGAGAAATCGCCCGAAACCGGGTTGGCAACCGCTGATGCCGCACAGGCACACGTGGATCGCCGGACCCGGACCCTGTCCCGCCCGCGGGCCTACCCTCGGGGCCGCGACCTCGCCGCGATCCGACCCAGCGCGCCCTCCCAGCCCGCATCGAACGCGAGCCCCGGCTCGTCGAGGTCGATGACGACCGGCGCATGGTCGGATGGCGTCGGCGGACCCTTGCGCGCCTCGCGGTCGATCTCGGCCCAGACCACGCGCGCCGCGACGGGTTCCGTGGCGTACAGCAGGTCGATCCGCATCCCCTCGTTCTTGTGGAACATGCCGGCCCGGTAGTCCCACCAGGAGAAGCGGCCGGGCTCGGGCTGGAGCGACCGGTAGGTGTCCACGAGCCCCCACGCGCGCAGCCGGGCGAGCGCCTCGCGCTCCGGCTCGGACACGTGGGTGCCGCCGTGCGCCTTCGCCGGGCTCCAGACATCGATGTCGGCCGGGGTCACGTTGTAGTCGCCGCCGAGCACGAGCGGCTCGGACGGGGACTGCGTCTCGGCCAGCCAGCGCGACAACCGCTCGAACCAGCGCAGCTTGCCCTCGTAGAACGGCGAGCCCACGACCCGGCCGTTCGGCGCGTACAGCGACGCGACCCGGACCCCGCCACACACGGCGGAGACCATCCGCGCCTCGTCGAACGGGTTGAAGTCGTCCTCCGACACGGCGACCGGGGAACCCGCGGACGAATCCCGCACCGGCCCGTCACCGAAGTTCGTGACCACGTCGGCGATGCCCACCCGGGACAGGATCGCCACGCCGTTCCAGCGGCCCTCCCCGTGGTGGGCCATCTCGTAGCCCAGCATGCGCATCGGCATCTCGGGCGCGTCGGCGTCGGAGAGCTTGGTCTCCTGGATCAGCAGCACGTCCGGCTCGGCGCGTGCGAGCCACTTCTCGACGGCCTCCTGGCGGGCCTTGAGCGAGTTGACATTCCAGGTGGCGATGCGCATGGGACCCCTTGCTACGGCCCCTTGATCTTAACCGGCTTGCCGACGCCGCTGAACGCGAGGTCCGCCCTGAACCCGGCCGCCAGGCCCTGGTACTCTGGGTACTCGCCCTCGACCCGCATCGAGATGCGCGTCCCGTCCCGCGCCAGCACGAGCTGCAGGCGGTCGACGCGGGCAATCAGGCCGTACGTCCGCATCCGCGGCGTCTGGTAGGTCCAGCCGCCGGTGCACTCGTAGGCGAAGGCGTCGGCCGGCTCCGTCGCGTGACCGGTGTAACGCAGGTCATTGAGCCAGCACATGTAGCCCCACGGGTGGGCGAGGTCCGCGAACGCCGAGACCTGGACCGGAAACGACACCCAGCGGTTGTCCACGAGCCGGACGAACCCGTCGCCATGGAGGTACGCGATGCGGAGGGTCGTCTTGTCGAGGGTCACCGTGCCCCCGAAGTCCGGACCCGCGACGTCCAGGGTCATCCTGACCTTGACGATGCCGTCGCCCCCGTAGTCGGTGGCCGTGCCGGTGACGCGGTAGGTGAGGCTGCCCTTCGCGACCAGGCTCGCGTACGCCTTCACGGCGTCGGCGGCGGCATCTGCTTCGGGGAGCGGGGTGGGGGACGGGGTGGGCGTGACCGACGGCGCGGGCGTGATGACCCGGTCGGGCGGGATGGCCGTGACGCTTGGGTTGACCCGGCCCGGCGAGGCCCCGGCGCAGGCGCCGAGCCCGAGCAACACGGCCACGGCCACCGCAACGGCCGCCGGCGGGCGTGTCACGGGGACGGCGCTGCGCGCGTGCCCGCGGTGGGCGACAGGGAGGGCCCGCCGCATGCCCCCATGACCATGGCGAGCGTGAGGGCAAGACCGGCCAGGCGGATGGTGGTGGCCACGGATCCCCCCTCAGAAGGCTCAGTACCGGCGGCCACGCTGCTTCGCGAGATCGAAGGTCGCCGTGTCCGCGATCGCCATCACGGCCATCGTGCCGGCCTGGACCGGGTCGCTCACGACGAGGTCGACGTGATCCGTGATGGAGCCGACCATGTTGAGCGCGATGATCGGGATGCCCACGGCGCGCAGCTCGTCGGCGGCGCGGCTGATGTCGCCGCCCATGATCGACCCGGCCAGGACCAGCATCCGCGCGCGCGGGAGGTCCGCGACGGCCCGCACGGCGTAGGCGATGTTGTCCTCGCCCACGAGCGGGATGGTGTCGACCGAGATGCGCTCGCCCCGCAGGTTGTGGCGGTCGGCCTCCGTCACGGCGCCCAGCGCGACCTGCGCGACCTGCGCGCCGCCGCCCACGACGATGATGCGCTTGCCGAAGACCTTGCCCAACGGGCGGGTCATGTGGATCGCGACGACCTCGGGGAGGGGCTCGAGCGCCGCCACGAGCAGGTGCTCCTCCGCGTCCTCGACCTCCAGCTCGATCTCGACGCTCGACGGCGCCGCGGGCTCCACGCCGGACCGCCCGGCGCGGCGGACCGTGGACAGCGTCCGGACGTGTCCGCCCGCGCCGCCGACGGCGCCCGCGATGGCGGCGATCGCGCGCGGGTCGTCGACGACCTCGAGGCGGACCGCGACGGCGGTCGGCAGCGGCTGCGGGGTGCGGCGCGGCATCGGGCGGTCGCTCAGCCGCGTCCGCCGGCCATGACGTCGCTGATCGAGAGCGTCGTCTCGCCGCCCGTGGGGTCGTGCTCCTCGAAGGCGATGCCCAGCGCCGTGAACGCGTCGCGCGTGGCCGCGGCGTCGCTGGTGGTGAGCATCAGGGCCCCGTCGGTGTCCTCGGCGACGCCCACGATGCCGGTGATGTTGACGCCGCGCTCGGCGAGCGCGTTGGCGACCTGCGCCAGCGCCCCGGGGCGGTCGTCGAGCTGCACGGTGAACCAGATCGTCAAGGCGGAACCTCCTGACCGCCCATGGTACGCGGGCCGCGCGCTACCCTGCGCTCCGATGGCGACCCGGTACCCCGCTCGCTTCTACCCCGTGATCGCCTGCGAACCGATGGAGGCCTGACAGGATGCCGGCCCCGCTCGGCAAGGTGCCGACCAAGAAGATGCCCAACATCCAGGTCTTCGGCCTGGAGGACAACAACGCGACGCGGGCCGCGCTCCGGTTCTTCCGCGAGCGGCGGATCGTGGTGCACTTCGTGGACCTGCGCAAGAAGCCGATCGCCCCGGGCGAGCTCCGGCGCTTCACGGACCGGCTGGGTGCCTCGGCCCTCCTCGACACGGAGAGCCGCGGCTACCGGGAGCAGGGGCTCGCGCACCTCACGACCGACACGGCCGGAATCGCGGCCCGCCTGCTCGCGGACGTGACGCTGATGCGCCTGCCGCTCGTCCGCTACGGCGAGCAGGTCACCGCCGGCAAGGCCGAGGAGACCTGGAGGGCCTGGCTGGCGAAGCCCCGCTAGCCGGCTGGTGCGGGCGAAGCCGGGGCAGGCGGGGCGAAACGGGGCCGGCCGAATCCGGACCGGGTCCAGCCGAATCCGGACCTGGCCCGGCGACCCTGTCAGCCGCGCCCGCTTGGGTCCATGACGCGGCCCATGAACAGGATCGCGCCCGTCTGGACGTCCCGCACCAGGTACACGAATGGCCGGTCGAACCGGAGCGTCTTCGTGGTCAGCGGGGACGGGCCGAGACAGCCGCCGACGTCCATCCCGATGGCGGTCGCGGCCGCCGCCGTGGTCCCCGCCTCGTCGACATCGATGTTGGCCTGGTGGATCACGGCGCCGATGTAGAGCGCATCCTTCGACGTCGTCATGCCCGTGAAGTCGGCGCTGAGCGAGTCGAACGCGCGAACCATGCCGAGGGCCTTGAGCGACTCCTTGAGGCTCGCCCGGGTCTCAACGCCGAACGTCGGCAGGAACACCTGCGTCTCGTAGGGGTAGGTGCCGCAGGCTTCCGTGTCGCCCGCCGGGTAGGTCGCCTTCGCGATCCGGCGGTGCTCCGCCCCCAGCGCGGTGTCGACCCGTGCCAGGAGGGCGGGGCTGAGGCCCTTCTCGAAGGTCGCCATGGAATCGGGCAGGATGAGGGTCATTGAGAGCGGATGGCTGTTGCCGGCGCCCTGGTAGGCGAGGTCCGTCGCGCGCCAGCCATCGCCCTTCGCGATCACGATGTCCTGGCCGCCGAGCTGGCTCATGGTGGGCACCTTGACCGTCGTGCCGGCCGCCGTCGTGAAGTCGCGGCTCGCGGTGTTCTCCGGGTCGAAGGGCAGCGCCCACTCGGCCTTGAGGTAGATCGCGTTGACCAGGACGAGGCGCGTCGCGGCCGGCAGGTCCTCCGGGTGGAGCAGCGCCGGGATCCGGCCCACGGTCTCGCGCTTCACCCAGCCGTTGATCGCCTCGAGGGCGCCGCTCACGTCGTTCGCGAAGTCGACGGTGCTGAACCCGGCCCCGAAGGCCTGCGCGAGCCGCGCGAGGTAGGCGGGCGCGATGGGGTAGCCCTGCTGGCCGAACGTCATGTCGGCCGTGCGCAATGTCAGCCAGTGCTGTCCGTCCTGGTAGTCCTTCCAGGCCGCGTCCCGCGACGCGAGGCGCTGGTCGAGCGACGACAGATCGCGCCCCAGACGGCCCCAGCCGGGCACGCGCAGGACGGCATCCATCTCGGTGGCGGTCTTGCTCCCGGCGCCGGCGCGCGCCATCGCGAGGGCCGTGACGATGCTGTACGGGGACATCACGACGCCCTTGCCGGACAGGCCGAGCGACGGGTCGCGGAGCATGCGCCGGTACAAGGCGATGCCGAACGCGTTCTGGGCGACCGCGGCCGCCTTCGCGTCCGCGAGCACCGGCGCGGCGCGCGCCGCCTGGGCGGACGCCAGCGTGTACCCGGGGGTCGGGTCCGTCGCCGGCAGGACCCATGCCGTGCCGTCGTGGTCGGCGACCGCCACCCAGCCCGCGTCGACGTTCCCGTTGAGCGTGATGCCGACCGGCGACACCTCGACCCAGGTGTACCCGGATGCCTCCACCGGCCCGCCGATCACGATGAGGGGCGTGCCCGCGGGCAGGGTGGGCGTGTGCATGATGGAGTCGGCGGCGACCCGCGGCTGCGAGCGGACCCGCAGGCTGTCGGTCACGGTCTCGGCCAGCGCGCCGGGAGCCAGGGCGGCCAGGTCCGCCGGGGTCACGACGTGGGCAGGTGTCGCGGAGGGCTCCACGGTTGGTGTGGGAGCCGGCGTCGCGGTCAGCGGCGAGGCCGTGGGCGCGATCGAGGCGGCCTGGCCCGACGCCGCGGGGCTCCCGGGCGCCGGCGTGACGACAGCGTTGTCGCATCCCGAGGTGGCCGTGGCGGCGAGCGCAATCGCCAGGACGACGCTGAACCGACGCGGGATCCGACCCGCCGCCGTGGGACGCTGCATGGTGGTCTCCCAGGATGCGCTGTCGGCTTCGTGCCGGCCGGGCACTGTGACGCCGGACCCGGGCCGATTGCGACGGGAACCCCTGCGCCGCCGGGCCGGCTCCCCCGCAGGCGCGCGAGGTGGCATCCTGCGCGCATGAGCGATCACGATCCCGCCCGTCCGGTCTCGCCCCGCACGATGCGCCATGGACGCGTGTCCATGCGCCCGGAGACCAGCCAGCGGCTGGGCGTCAGCGGGCGCACCGAGGACGAGAAGCTGCTCGCGGCCCAGCGGGGCCGGCCGGAGTTCCTCGAGACGGACACCTGGCGTGCGCTCCGGATCCTCTCGGAATTCGTGGAGGGCTTCGAGGCGCTCGCCGGCGTGGGGCGGGCGTGCGCGGTCTTCGGCTCCGCGCGGACCCCCGTCGACAGCGAGGGCTACGAGCTGGCCCGGCAGGTTGGCGCGGAGCTTGCGAAGGCGGGCTTCGCGGTCATCACCGGCGGCGGCCCGGGCTCCATGGAGGCCGCCAACAGGGGCGCCCACGAGCAGGGTGGGCTGTCCATCGGCTGCAACATCGAGCTGCCGCACGAGCAGCACCTCAACCCATACGTGGACCTCTCGGTCGAGTTCCACTACTTCTTCGCGCGCAAGGTGATGTTCGTCAAGTACGCCGACGCCTTCGTGATCCTGCCCGGCGGGTTCGGGACGCTGGACGAGCTGTTCGAGTCCCTCACGCTCATCCAGACGGGCAAGATCCGCAACTTCCCGATCGTCCTGATGGGACACGCCTACTGGGACGGGCTCCTCGCCTGGATGCGCGACGTCCAGCTTCCCGCCGGCGCGATCGCCCGGGGGGATCTGGACCTGCTCCACGTCACCGACGACCCCGCCGAGGCCGTCGCCCTCATCACCGCGTACGAGCAGGCGAACGGCCTGGTGCCGTGACCGACCTCGCTGAGCCGCTGCCCGGCGTCGCGCCCGCACCGTCCCGCCGCCCGGCGACCGGGTACGCCCTGTATCTGTTCGCGGCGCTGCTGTTCGCGCTCAACGGGACGGTCGCCAAGACGCTCCTCCTCGGTGGGCTCGAGGCGACGCGCCTCTCGCAGCTCCGCGCCACCCTCGCCTTCGTGATCCTGCTGGGCTTCGTGGCGCTGACGAAGCGCTCCGCCCTGCGCCTCCGCCGGTCGGAGATCCCGCTGCTGCTCGTCTACGGCGTGCTGGGCATCGCGATGACGCAGTACCTGTACTTCGCGGCCATCGAGCGCCTGCCCATCGGCGTCGCGCTGCTCATCGAGTTCACGGCGCCGCTGATGATCGCGCTCTGGTTCCGCTTCGGTCTTGGGCACGCCACGAAGCCCGCGGTGTGGATCGCGCTCGTGGCTGCGCTGGTGGGCCTGGGCATCGTGGCGGAGGTCTGGCAGGGCCTGACGCTCGACCTGGTCGGCGTGGCGTTCGCGGTGGGGGCGGCGCTCGCGCTGGCGGTCTACTACGTGACGGCCGACATGCAGGTCCAGCGTCCCGGCCCGCGTGACGCCGTCTCGCTCACGATGTGGGGCATGGGCGCCGCCGCGCTGTTCTGGGCGATCGTGGCCCCGTGGTGGACGTTCCCGGTCGAGGACCTGGCGGGCACGCTCCGCCTCTTCGGGGCGTCCGGCCCCGCCGTCCCCGCGGTCGGGCTGGCGGCCTGGATGGTCGTGCTCGGCACCGTCCTGCCGTTCTCGCTCGTGGTGCTCTCGATGCAGCACCTTCGGGCATCCCAGGCATCCGTGGTGGGGATGACCGAGCCGATCTTCGCGACCGCCATCGCGTGGGCGGTCCTGGGCGAGGCGTTCAGCCCGGTCCAGACGGTCGGCGCGGCGATTGTGCTGGGCAGCGTGCTGGTCGCGGAGCGCAACCGCTAGGCGCCGGACAGGGAGACGGCGCGCCACGTGTGGGGCGCGCCGTCGATGGAGCGGTGCCGGCCGTGGGGGCCCGGACCGGCGGCGGGATCCGCGACCGCGGGGGAGGAGACCCGCGGCAGGTTGTGGCGAGTGGTCAGCGGCGGCGGTCCGCCAGGAGCGCGGCCCCGAGCGGTCGATCCTCGACCGCCGGGTGCCCCATCACTCTCACCCGGCCACCCCTGTCCCCGGGTGAGCCCCAGATGTGAAGTCGCCCATGAAGCATCAGGCCGGGATCGCGACCTCGATGGAGTCTCCGGCGATCCGCACCGGGTAGTAGCGGAACCGCCGGATCCGGGTCAGGCGCCGCGCCTCCGTCTTGATGCCCGGCGGGTCCTCCTTGGGCTCGCGCCCGGGCGGGGTCCACACCGGCTCGTAGGTCCCGTCGGGCCGCAGGCCACCCGTCGTCGGCATCTGGACCGCGTCGCCGGTCGCGAGGTCGAACCGGCCGGCGTGGAGCGGGCAGGCGACGACGCAGCCGTCGAGGGTCCCGATCGAGAGCGGGGCCGCCATGTGCGGGCAGCGGTCGTCCACGGCGCAGATCCCGAACGCGGTGTGCGCGAGCAGGACGTCGAGATCCCCGAAGGTGACGCGGCGCAGCGCGCCCGCCGGAAGGTCCGCCACCGGGAGCGCGGCCCAGTACGGGGCGCCGGCGGCGCCCGGGGCCATGAGCTCGGGGGCGAACGGCAGGAGGTCGGTCACGGGCGGATGGTATCGCGGGACATGGAACGGCCCGGCGCCCGATGGGGGTGCCGGGCCGGGATGGGCCGGAGGGATGCGGGAGGATCAGTCGGCGGCCGTGAGCGAGGGGATCACGTCGTCGATGACCTCGTCGAACACCTCGGCCCCGACCGCCGCCTCCGCGCCGACGGCAGGCGAGGCGGCCTTGGCTTCGAACGACGTCCGGAGCGGGATCTGGCGCATGAAGACCGACGCGACGAACGCGGCGACGGTGGTCCCCGCGCCGATGAGGAACACCGCCGCGATCGCGAGGCTGAACGACTCCTGGATCCCCAGCACGATGTTGGGGATCAGCGGCTCGACGGCCGAGCGGAAGGCCGCCGGGACGCCGGCGAGGATCGAGGCGCCCAGGTCGCCGCCCACGCGGATCAGGCCGGTGGCGTTGCCGCCACCCGAGACGAACTGGTCGACCATCGACTGCGGGACGCCGGCCGTGGCGAGCTGCTTCGGCAGCTCCTCGGTGAGCCGGTTGGCGAAGATCGTGCCCATCAGGGCCAGGCCCACGGAGCCGCCGATCTGGCGGAAGAACGTCAGGTTGGAGGTGGCGACGCCCAGCGCCCGCATCGGGACGGCGTTCTGGACGACGATCGTGAACACCGACAGCGTGGGCCCGATCCCCAGGCCGGTGATGAACATCCAGACCCACAGGATCGGCAGCTGCGTGTCGGCTCGGATCTGGGACATGAGCACCAGCCCGACGGCCATGACGGCGAGACCGCTCAGGATGATGGTCTTGTACCTGCCCGTCCGCGACACGAGGTACCCGGACAGCACCGAGCTGATGATCAGGCCGGCGAGGAGCGCCAGCGAGTAGAGGCCGGAGTTCGTGGGCGTGGCGCCCTGGACGAACTGGAACCACTGGGGCAGGAAGACCGCGGCCCCGAAGAACCCGAAGCTGATCAGGAACGTTGCGACGATCGACGACGCGTACGTCCGGTCCTTCCACAGGTTGAGCGGGACGATGGGCTCCTTGGCGCGGGATTCGATCAGGACGAACACGGCGCCGACGGCGAGGCCGATCAGGATCAGGCCGCCGACCTCGAAGGTGTTCCAGTCGTTGGACTGCTTGTTGGTGAGGCCGATGAGGAGCGAGCCGACCGCGACGATGAACACGCCCGCGCCGAGCAGGTCCAGGTTGCGCGAGGCGTCGGGGCGCTTGACGGTCGGCAGGAGCCGCCAGATGACGGCCAGGGCCACGATGCCGATCGGGATGTTGACGTAGAAGATCCAGTGCCAGCTCGCGTGCTCGGTCAGGAAGCCGCCGAGGAGCGGGCCGATGATGGAGGACAGGCCGAACACGGCCCCGAACAGGCCCTGGTACTTGCCGCGCTCGGCCGGGGTGAACAGGTCGCCGATGACCGCGAGGCTGATCGGAAACAGGGCGCCGGCGCCGAGGCCCTGGATGCCCCGGAACAGGATCAGCTGGGTCATGTTCTGCGACAGGCCCGAGAGCGCGGACCCGACCAGGAACAGCACGATGCCGATCATCAGCAGCGGCTTGCGTCCGTACAGGTCGGAGAGCTTGCCGTAGAACGGGACGGTGATCGTGGACGTGAGCAGGTAGATCGTGATCGTCCAGGTCAGCAGCTCCTGGCCGCCGAGCTGGGTGACGATCGTGGGCAGGGCCACGGCCACGATGGTCTGGTCGAGGGCACCCAGGAACAGCCCCAGCATGATCGCGAAGAGGATCTCCATCTTCGCGCGCTGGGACAGGTTCATGGCGCCGAAGCCGTGCGTGGGGGCCGCGTCGTGTGCGGCGGGCATGGGTTCCAAGAGGATTCCTTTCGTCAGGAGCCGGCGTGGTCGCAATGGTGGGAGGCGGCGTAGCGATCGGGGGCGCTGGCGAGCTCCGTCTCGAGGGCGGCCCCGAGGTCCGCCATGGCGGCCGTGAGGCGCTCGAGCTGCTCGATGGACAGCCGGACGAGGGCCGCCCGCATGATGTCGCTCTTGACCAGCTCCGCCTCGTCGACGAGGTCGAGGCCCGCCCCGGTGGGCCGGACCAGGACGACGCGACGGTCATCGGGGACCCGCACCCGCTCCACGAGGCCGCGCTCCTCCATGCGGTCGATGATCCCGGTGGCGCTGGACATCGAAACGTCCAGGATGTCCGCCAGCCGGCCCATCGGCATCGCGTCGTGGTGGCGCAGCAGCGTGAGCACGTGAAAATGGGTCATGCTGATCCCGAGCCGCACCATTCGCTGCGAGCCCGCGCAGCGCAGCGAGCCCAGCGCCCGGCCGATGCCGGTGATGGTGTCCTCCGCCGCGGTCAGGCGGGCGTCGCCGTCGGTGGGTGTGGCAGTGGTTCGCATGAAGCGAAGTATTTACGACACTCGAACTATTCTGTCAACCCGAACAGTCCATTCCGCACGGAGGAACCGGCGTGCGCTTCGCCCTCATGATCGAGCCGCAGATGGGGCTCACCTACGACGAGCAGCTGGCCGTCGCACGCCACGCCGAGGCGGCAGGGTTCGAGACCCTGTTCCGCTCCGACCACTACGAGAGCTTCCCCGGTGACTCCGGCGGTCACACGACGGACGCCTGGACCGTGGTCGCCGGCCTGGCGCGCGACACCACGCGCATCGGGCTGGGGGTGCTCGTGTCCCCGGTCACGTTCCGCAGCCCCGGCAACCTGGCCAAGGTGGTCCTCACGGCCGACGAGCTGAGCGGCGGCCGCGTGGAGGTGGGGCTGGGCGCAGGCTGGCACGCGGACGAGCACCGGCGCCACGGCTTCCCGTTCCCCGAGATCGGCGAGCGCGCGGAGATGCTGGAGGAGACCCTCGAGATCCTCCACGGGCTCTGGGAGGCGCCGGATGGGTGGAGCTTCACCGGGCGCCACTTCGCGGTCGAGGACGCGCTGTTCCGGCCGCGGCCGGGGGTGCTCCCGGGTCGGGACGGCGGGCGCCCGAACATCCTCGTCGGCGGGACGGGGACGCCGCGGTCGTACCGGATCGCCGCCCGCTACGCGGACGAGTTCAACCTCTCCTCGACCAGCCCGGATGGGGCGGCGGCGAAGTACGTCGAGCTCGACGCGGCGCTGCGAGCCGCCGGGCGCGAGCCGGCCACGCTCGTCCACTCCGTGATGGCGGGGGTCCTGATCGGGCGCGACGAGGCCGAGGTCAGGCGCCGTGAGCAGGACCTCCTGGCCGTCTTCGGCGGCGCCGACGACGACTCCGAGGCGTGGCTCGCCGCCCGGCGCCCCCGCTGGGTCCTGGGCACGCCCGACCAGGCGCGCGACGTGGTCCGCCGGTTCGAGGCCATCGGTGTGGAGCGGCTGATGCTGCAGGACTTCCTCGCCCGGGACCTGGACATGATCGACCTCGCCGGCGAGGTGCTGATCGGGGGCTGATCCGCGGGGGGCTCGTCGGCGGCTCGGCGGCGGGGGCTCCCGCGGCCCCCGCTCCACCGTACCCACGCAGGGGTAGGACGCGGCGATCGCCCGCACGGCCGCGCCCGCAAACCCCGGTTGGTGCACACGCGCCCGCACGACGTACCCGGTTCGCACCCCCACGTGGGTACGGGCGGTCGGGCCCGGGATCGGCGGCGGGTCAGGCCTCCGTCGCGTCCGCGGCCTCGGCGGCGCGCAGGTAGACGGGGTCGTCCCGGCGGATCGGGTCCGGGTTCGTGCCCCGGGCGAGCGCGACTTCGAGGGTCACGAGCTGGAGCGGTCCCGCCGCGCCCAGCAGCGCCGCCGGGCCGTTGGGCATCGAGGCGTTCTCCGGCACCACGATGCGGCCGGCGGGCGTGAGGGCGGCCGGGACCAGCGCGGCCGCGTCCGCGCCCAGGATCGCGCCGCACGCCATGCCCGTCGCGGCGGCAGCGGCCAGCGCCTGGCGGGCGCGCGCCGCCCTCGCCTCGAGCCCGCCGCGCTCGAGGAGCACGAGCAGGAGCGCCGCGTCGGGCCCGGTCGCCGGCAGATGACCGTGGAGGAAGGTCTCGAGGTCGCGCATCGCGGACGGCACGTAGGAGGCCTCCTCCACCTTGAGCGTGAGCTCCCGGGCCGTGACGCGGTCCACGCCCGACGCGACCACGAGCAGGTGGCGCGCCGCCGCGATCGCGGCCCCGATCCGCGCGTCGGGGCGCGATCCGTCCGGCCCCGCGACGTGGGCCGCCTCGATGCCGTCGGCCAGCCGGGCCTGCGGGCGACCCGGGCTGGGCGTCCCACCGGCCAGGATCCCGGTGACGGCGGTGGCAGCAACGATGGGCGAGACATACCCGACCGTGTGGCACCAGCTGCGATCCATCTCCACCGTGGCCAGCACGATGTCGGCCGCCGACGCCGCGGGTGACCCGGCCGAGGCCGTCACGAGCGCCGTCCGCGCCCCGCCCGCTCGGGCCGCCTCGAGCGCGGCGATCGTCGCGGCCGTGCCGCCCTCGTGGCTGATGCCGATGACGAGGCCTGCCGATGGCGGGTCCTGTGCCAGCTCGAACGCCTGGACGCTCACCGGTCCCCGGCCCGTGAACCGAGCGGCGCGCCAGCCGTCGCGCAGGATCGCGGCCGTGGCCATGGCGGCATGCTCGGAGGTCCCGCACCCCGTGACGACGACCGGCTCGCCGGCCTCGCCCGCCGCGCGCACAGCCCCGGCCAGCGCCGCGGCGGACCCGTCCGCCACCAGCCGCCCCACGATCCGCGCCCCCAGGGCGGGTTCCGCGGCGATCATCTCGGCCATCGCCCAGGGTGGTCCGTCGCGCAGGGCGGGCATCGGGAGGGAGTCCCAGGGCTCGGGGGCCGCGGGGAGGGGAGCGTCGGGGTCGAAGCCCGTGAGGGCGGAGCGCAGATCGTCCATCGCCGGATGGTAGGGGGACGCGAGCGCCGCGGCGACCCCGCGTTCCGCCGGTCAGCCCGGGTCGCGCGTCCCCGGGAGCCCGATGGGCGAGGGGACCGGGATCGACCCGCCGCGGCCGCGCGCGAGCAGGTCAGCGGGTGCGGCGGCCGGACGCCCGATGCGCCGCGCCGGGCCGTACCGGAACCACGCACGGCCCAGGAGCGCCTCGACCGCCACCGGGCCGTAGCGGCGCGAGTCATTGGCGGTTCCGTGGCCGGCGGCGGCGAGCCCCGTATCGGTGGCGTCGCCCACGAGCCACGCCTCGTCGTCACCCAGCTGGAGCCAGCCGTCGGCGAACGGGACCCAGTCGCCGGGGCGCGCGGCCACACGCTTGATCGCGAGGAGGTCCGTGAACGGCTCCCGGAATACGACGATGGATCCGCGGCGCGGCCAGCGGCGCACGGTGGGGTCCACGAGGAGCCAGTCGCCGGGGAGGACCGCGGGGGTCATCGACCCGTCGGCCACGGTGACGCGCCAAAGCCCACGGATCCCGAGGGCGCCCCGGAAGCCGGCGCCGGGCCGCGAATCGCCGCGGACGACGCGCCGGGTCCCCTGACGCGACGAGGCCCCGTCCTGCGACGGGGCCTCGGGGTTGCGCATGGACGCGCGGATCAGCCGGGGCGGCCGGCCACGCGGGTCTTGCCCTCGCCGCCGGTCGCCTTCCAGGCCGCGTCGACCTCGTCGATGAGCTCGAGCAGCTTCTTGGCATCCGCGATGTCGACCGAGGCCTTGACCTTGCTGACCTGCTTGTTCGCGCTCCAGAACAGGTCGTGGAGGTTCGGCACGGTCGCGAGGTGCTCCGGCTTGAAGTAGTCGTGCCAGAGCACGTCGAGGTGGTGCTTCACCAGGTCCGCCTGGCGCTCCTTGATTGTGATGGCGCGGGTGCGGAAGGTGGGGTCCTCGTTGGCTGCGTACTTCTCGACGATGCGGTAGCAGGACTCAGCCTCGATGCGGGCCTGCTCCGGGTCGTACACGCCGCAGGGCAGGTCGCAGTGCGCATGCGCGACGGCCTTCGGGGCGAGGATTCGGGTGAGGATGGACATCTGGTGCGACCTCCGGGCAGTGAGGGCGGCGGGGGATGCCGCGTTGGGGGGCCGTGCGGTGGCCCGGCTCTGGAAGTGTCCGGGCGGGCGCCGGGACTGTCAAACGCACCGCCTCGGGCCCTCGCGGGCAAGTCCGTCGCGCATCGTCGGCCGAGGTGGACGGAGGTCCTCGAACGCGCCGCCGCCGGTCCGTCAGCGGGGCGGCGCCCGCTCGAACGAGATGAAGAAGTCGGGCGGATCGGGACAGGCCTCGTCGCAGGGATGGGTCCAGACCTCGACGCCCCCGAGCACGGGACCCGCCACCGGCACCGGGTCGTCGCCCGACCACTCGACGAGCTTGCCCGGCGGGATCACGGCCCCGTCATCCAAGCTGAACGACGGCGACGCCCCGCAGTCGAGCGGGGTCCAGACCCGGTAGCGCACCTTGACGGCTCCGCCGGGTGGGTGCACGACGGCGACCGACAACGGCGGCGTGGGAAGACCCGCCGGGGGCCAGCCGGCAAGGTCGGGACACGGGGTCGCGGGTGCCTGCACGGACGGCACGCAGGCCGTGCTCGCGAGCGCCAGGAGGGCCGCCGCAAACACCATGGCTGGGACGAGACGACGCCGGTCGTGGACGGCCCAGGCCCAGGGCGCACGCCCGGAGCGGACCGTGTCGCCCGGTCGGCTCCGCAGCTTCATGGCGGCCGGGTCGACGGCCGTGGGGCGCTCGGTCGAGGGCCCGACGGCCGGGTTGACGCTGCCCTCAGGCGGGTTGAGGGGCGCGTGGCGGGCCGGGCGGGCCGGGCGGGCCGGCGACGATGGTCCGCCCGACCTTGTCCCGGGACCCCTCGCGCGCGTAGGATCGTCGGGCGCCGCGTCAGTGCGGCCGGGTTCGGCATCGCCGGTCCCGGTGCCGCCATCGGTCGGGGCGCTGTGGTCAGGCAGGTTCGATTCCTGCAACTGAACGCTCGTCCGGCGCCGGATCGGCGGTGACGCAGCGAGTCGGCGGCCCTGCAGGGCTTCGGGCCCTCCGCCGTCCGGCCCGTGATCCGGCCCGGCGAGCCCAACCAACGGGTGGGGGAGTCGCACGTGGAATACGTCCTGCCGGTCGTGCTGCTGCTGATCGCGGCCGTGGTGATCATCGTGGTCGTCCGCGAGGTTCGGGTGGTCACGATCCACGACTACGAGCGGGGCCTGCGTTTCAGCCGCGGCCGCCTCACCGGGCTCGTGGAGCCCGGGGTGCACGTGACGTTCGGGCCGCTGTCCGAGATCTGGCCGCTGGACGTGCGGCCGACGATGCTGCCGGTCGAGGGCCAGGAGGTCCTCACGGCCGACGGCGTGGCGGCCAAGATCAGCCTCGTGGCCCGGTACGAGGTGGGTGACCCGGTCGCGGCGCTGACGCGCGACTCCGCCTGGCAGCGGACCCTCTACCTGCTGCTCCAGCTGGCCCTGCGCGACGCCGTCACGCGCCGGACCATGGACGAGACGCTGGCCGCGCGACGCGAGCTGGGCCCCGAGATCCGCGAGGCCGCCGCGGGCCGCCTGGCGGCACTGGGCGTGGAGCTCCTGGAGGTCGAGGTCCGTGACGTGATGCTGCCGGGCGAGCTCAAGCGCTCCTACGCGTCGGTCCTGGCCGCCCGCAAGGACGGCGAGGCGGCCCTCGAGCGGGCTCGCGCGGAGACCGCCGCGCTGCGGTCGCTCGCCAACGCCGGGCGCTCCGTGGCGGACAACCCGGGCCTCCTCCAGCTGCGGATCCTCCAGGAGCTGGGCGCTTCGAGCGGCAACACGGTGGTGTTCGGGGCACCGGATGCGGGCCTCATGCCCAAGCCGGTGCCCACGACCTCCGCCTCCGCACGAACCGGCCGGTCGACCCGCGCGGACGCCGATGCCTGAGATCCTGCCGGCCTCCGGCGCGGTGACCGGGGTCGAGATCGAGCGCAAGTTCCGCCTGCGTCAGGCACCCTCGCCCGAGGTGCTGATCGCGCACGGCGCCGTGTCGCTCCGGTTCGAGCAGGTCTACCTCACCGACCCTCCGTCCGGTCGCCGGGTCCGCCTGATCGAGCACGCGGACGGCCGCATCGAGCACCGGCTCACCCGCAAGGAGCAGCTCCGGGCCTTCGCGTTCAACGAGGCGGAGGAGCGGATCGACGCGACCCGGTACGCGGCGCACCTCGCGGAGGCCGACCCGGAGCGCAGGCCCGTCCGCAAGACGCGCCACGTCGTGCCCCACGGGTCGCAGGTCCTCGAGATCGATGTGTTCGAGGTACCCGCGGGCCTGGTCGTGGTGGAGGTGGAGCTGGGGCATGACGACGAGGCCGTGACCCTGCCCGACTGGCTGGGCGAGTGGCGCGAGGTCTCCGGTGATCCCGCATACCTCAACGTGAACCTCGCCCGTCGCGGGGCGGTGGTCCCGCCCTGGTAGTGTCGCGGCGGCGACCGCTCCGCGCCGGGCCGGTATGATCGACCCGATGAGTGAGCGAGGGCTCCCCCCCGAGGGCGCACCGGCCTGTCCGTTCGTGGCGTTCGAGGACGACCGCGACGGCCGGGCGACCGCACCCGATCACCGGCACCGCTGCTTCGCCGAGCCGCGCCCCGCGCCGAGGGCGCTCGCCCACCAGGAGGCGTACTGCCTGTCCTCGGCGTTCCCGGTCTGTCCGACGTTCCAGGACTGGGCCCGCCGCGAGGCCGCGGCCGCCCGGCCCGCCGCGCCCGGCCAGGATGTCGCGCACGAGGAACCGCCCGCGAGCCGGCCGGTGCCGCCCATCGACCGCGAGCCCCGCCGGGCCCCCACCGACGCGACGCCGCCGGTGATCCCGCCGCGCCGCCCGCCGCACCGTGACTGGGCCGCGCCGCCCCCGTGGTCGGGCGAGGACGGCCCCGATCCCGAGGATCTCGCCGGGGCCGCCGGGGAACCCCTGCCGGACGACGAGCGCTACGCCCCGCCGCGTGACGACGAGCGCTACGCCCCGCCGCGTGATCACGTGCCCGCCTCGACGCCAACACCCGATCCATTCCCGGCCGAGGCCCGTGGCCTGGCGGGCAGCGCGGCGCACCGCCTGGCCGGCCCCGATCCCGACGAGCCGCTGCCGGCGCGCCCGACGAGCGCCACGCCGGCCGACGATCTCGATGACTGGGCCGCGGGTGCCGCGGGTGCCGCCGTCGCCGGACCCGGCTCGGCGTCGCGCGCGACCCCGCCTCCGCGCCGCTACGAGCCCGCGTCACGCGGGGACGTCCGCTCCCGCGACCGCGGCACCCCGGGGCATGGCGAGCCCACCCCGCGCACCCCCGTGCAGCAAGACCCGAGCGAGCTCTTCGGGCCCGCCTGGGAGCGCCCGCGCCGCTACGAGGCCTACCCCTCCCTGCGCACGCGGATGGGCATCCCCGCGCTGGGCGGCCTGCCCAAGGTGGCCACGTGGGGCCTGGTCCTCGTGGTGGCGGCCCTGTTCGTCTTCCTGTTCGGGCCCGGCCTGCTGGGCTTCGGCAAGGACGACGGCGGGACGGCCGGGGCCACGGCCACGCCCTCGGCCAGTGAGCAGATCACCGCCGAGCCGTCGCCCACGGAGCCGCCGGCACCCACGCCGCAGGTCTACGTGGTCGCCAAGGGCGACACGATGTCCAAGATCGCGAAGCGGTTCGGCGTCACCGTCGAGCAGATCCTGGCCGCCAACCCGCAGATCAAGAACCCGAACAAGATCCAGATTGGCGACCAGGTCACGATCCCGGTGCCCGTGCAGGACAACACGCTGGGCGGGGGCGACGGGACCGTGCAGAGCCAGGAGTCGGCGACGCCCTGAGGCCGGCGGGCGCCCTACCGCGAGAAGGGCGTCAGGTTGATCGAGGTGATCTTGCCCGCCTCGACGCGGAACTGGGCGTCGAGGTGTTGGCTGGGGGCCCCCGGCCGGATCACGACCAGGTCTGCCTGGTAGGTGTTGCCCATGTCCCGCACGTCGCCCGGGACCATCTTGAGGCCCTTGTCGGCGCGCAGGAACCAGCCGCCGACCTGCTCGATGCCCCGCAGCATGCGCGAGTTGTCGCCGACGTGGATGCGCATCTCGACGCGCTCGTCCATCAGCGCGACCGCGGCGTCGATCTCACCCGCGTTCAGCTGCTCGAAGAAGATCTCCATCGTGTCGGTCGCACCCATGGCCCCGAGTGTACCGGGAAAGGCCCCTCGGAGCCCACGCCGCGCCCGACCTAGAAGCCGCCGCCGGCGCCGCCCCCGCCCCCACCGGAGCTGCCGCCCGAGAACCCGCCCCCGCCGCCGTCGCTCGACGACGCCGGCGAGTTCCCGATGGTGCCCAGCGCGGCCATCATCCCGCCGAAGTTGGGGATCGGCGACGAGCTCATCATCCCCGGCGCCCAGCCGCCGCCACCGCGGTCGCCGACGCCGCCGGACGCCCCGCTCCAGTACCACATGGGCATGTAGGCGGCGCTCGTCCGGCCGGTCTCGAGATCCTCGGCGGACCGCTGCAGGACGTGCTCCACCTCCGACTGGAGCCCGAGGGCGACGCCCCAGACGACGGCGTCGTCGGGGTCCTCGATCAGCGGGATCGCGGAGGTCGCGACGACCTCGCCCATCGATCGCGCCTGCGCCATCGTCCGCTCGAGCGTGCGCCGGTAGGCCTCGAGCATCGCCCGGACCACCGCTCCGTCCCGGGTGCGGGTGGGCATGGCGCCCGAGATCCCGAACAGCCAGACCGCCGACACGATGAGCGCCACGCCGATCAGCACCAGGCCGCTCGAGGGCAGGTTGAAGCCCGCCACCAGCGCCACGATCGCGCCCACGAAGGCCAGGATCCCGCGCACTGACCACCGCCCGGACACCCTGCCCGGCGCCTCGCGGTACCAGCCCCGGGCGACGAGGTGCGCCTCGAGGCGCGTGTTGAAGGCGCTCACATCTGTGCCGAACTCGAGGATCCTGTCGGGTGCGATGTAGCCCTCCGCGCCGCCGATCGAGCGCAGGCGGGTGAGCACGTGCTTCGTCGCGTCGTCCATCGGCCGGCCCCGGACGCGCGCGAGGCGGGCCTGCTCGACGGGGTCGGGCGGGGCGGCGTCGACGGTGTGGATCCCGATCTCGGGCTTGCCGCCAAAGAGGCCCTTGCCCTCCTCGGCCCGGAACCCGATCCGGCCGCGTGCGGCCAGGTCCAGGGTCGCCGCGGTGAGGGCGCGCCGGGTGACGCTGCCCTCGCGGATGGCGGCGCCGGCGGCCGGCGTGAGGCCCGGGGGCGGGGCGGGCATGAGGATGGAGGGGTCGTCGAGGTAGACGGGGTCGCGCCCGTGCCGGAACCAGGTGAGCAGCGAGCCGCCGATGACGAGCAGCAGGATCGCCGGCGCGAGCACCAGGCCCAGGACGGCATTGATGACGCGGTAGGTGGGGACGCCCGCGATCCTGTCCATCCCTATGAGCGCGGCCCCGTCGAGGTCGCAGTCGCGAAGCCGCGGCAGCATGTCGTTCTCGAAGATCCGCTGGCGGTCGTCGTTGGACAGCCACGTGTCGCGGAAGCCGGGCCCCGCGTAGAGCTGCACCTGGCCGTGGCAGGGGTCATTCTCGTGGAGGTCGAACAGGATCACGAGGCCGTCGTTGACGCCCGCGCGGCCCACGCCCCACTGGTCCATCAGCGCGATCGCGTCCGCCTCGGCCTGGCGCGTGGTCACGCCGGCTGGGACGAGCTGGGTGTAGACGACGATCTCGGCGCCGGTGTCCACCTCGAACGTGTCGATGGCGGCCTCGAGCTTCGCCTCCGTGTCCGACCGGAGGACGTTGGCGGTGTCGTAGACGGCCTGGCCGTTGACGGGTTCGGGGTAGGGGGGACCGGCCGCCAGGGCGATGGCGGGCACCAGCCCGAGGGCGACGATGGCGGCGGAGAGCGCGAGGCGGACGGATCGCATGGGCGCATGCTACGCGCGCCGGCGGGGTCAGGACTCGGCGGTCGCGACGGCCGGGTGGCGGGCCCGGATGCGCCGCACGAGCTCCGCGGCCTGCTCGTAGCGCCCGAAGCTCGGCATCAGGTACGTGCCGGCGACCTCGGCTTCCACGGCCGCCAGGAGCGCGTCGGCCATCTCGATGCCCGCCTCTGTGCCCGCGGCGCCGGCGTCGGCCATGCGGCGGCGGGCCTCGCCGGGGATCGTGATGCCGGGCACCTCGTTGTGCAGGAACTCCGCGTGGCGGCTGCTCACCAGGGGCAGCACCCCCAGGAGCACCGGGACCGGGAACCCGCGCGGACCGAAGCGGTGGCGTGCCTCCGCGAGCATCGCCTCCACCTGGGGGACGTCGTAGAGCGGCTGGGTCATCACGAGGTGGGCGCCGGCGGCGAGCTTGCGCTCCAGGCGGTCCCACTCGGTCGCGGCGTCGTGGGCGGTGGGATCCAGGGCACAGGCGATGGTGAACGTGGCCAGGTGGCCGATGGGCGAGCCTGCCTGGTCCTCGCCGCGGTTGAGGCGCGCCAGGATCTCGATGAGCCCGATGGAGTCGACGTCCCAGACACCGGTCCCCGTGGGGTAGTCGCCGACCCGCGGCGGGTCGCCCGTGAGGGCTAGGATGTTGCGGACGCCCAGCGCGTGCGCGCCCAGCAGCTCCGACTCGAGGGCCATCAGGTTCCGATCGCGGGTCGTGGTGTGGACCACGCACTCGACGTCCGTGTCGTGCTGGATGCCGAAGGCGACGGCCATCGCGCCCATCCGCACGCGGGCCATCGCGGAGTCGCTGACGTTGACGATGTCGGTGCCGGCGTCGCGCAGGAGGCGGGCGGCTTCCAGGGTTCGGTCGATCCGGATGCTCCGCGGCGGATCGATCTCCACCGAGACCACGAACCGGCGCTCGGCGAGGGCCCGAGCGAGTCGGGTCTCCGGGGGTCGGGTCGGAGCGTCGGGCGCGTCGGGGGTGGGCGCCTCGGCGAACCCCTGGCGGGGCGTTGCGCCGGCGACCGGGATCGGGCGGTCGGTGGCGGCGGCCCGGGCCTGCGAGCGGCGCGCGTCCGCGGTCGTGACGGCATCGAGCGCATGGCGCATCGCCGCCACGTGGTCGGGGGTCGTGCCGCAGCAGCCGCCGATGATCGTGGCCCCGGCGTCGAGCAGCCGCGGCACGATCGACCCGAAGTAGGCGGGCTCAGCGGCGTACACGAACCGGCCTTCGAGGCGCTGCGGCAGGCCGGCGTTGGGCATCACGGACCGGGCGGGTTCGCCGGCGGCCGCCGGGCCCAGCTGGCCGATCGCGTCGACGCAGGCCAGCGGGCCGACGCCGCAGTTGACGCCGATCGCCTCTACGCGCCCGGTGAGCGCGGCCAGGGCCTGCGCCGGCGTGGTCCCGTCCGCGAGCACGAGGTCCTCGCCGAACGTCATCGAGGCGATGACGGGCACATCGGCGGCGGCACGCGCCTCCTCGACCGCGAGCAGGAGGTGGTGGAGGTCGAAGAAGGTCTCGATGACGAGCAGGTCCACGCCGCCCTCGAGGAGCCCGTCGATCTGCTCCCGGTAGACGGCGCGGATCGTCGCATCGTCGGGATGGCGCAGCTCCCGGGTTGGCGGGCCCAGCGGGCCGATGCTGCCGCCGACCCAGGCGTCGATCCCCGAGACGTCGCGCGCCTCGCGGGCCACCTGGGCGGCGCGGCGGTTCAGCCGTCCCGTCTCGCCCGCGAGCCCGAAGGCGTCCAGGCGCAGCCGGTTGGCCCCGAACGTGAGGGTCTCGATCAGCTCCGCGCCGGCGTCGAGATACTCGCGGTGGATCGTCCCGACGAGGTCCGGGCGGAGGGCCGCCAGCTCGTCGAGGCAGGCCCGCTGGGGGATGCCGCGCGAGAACAGGAGCGTGCCCATGCCGCCGTCCGCGAGGAGCGGGCGGGCGGCGAGGCGGGCGGCGAAGCGGGCTCGGGGCTGGCTCATGACGACCACAGACTAGCGGAGGGGCCTGCGCGGCCGGGCCCCGGTGGCGATCGGGCCCTCCGCGTGGCGCGGCGGGCGCGCCGCGCGCGGGGTCTGGTGGCGTGGGGCGGGTCAACGGTTCGGTGACGGAACGAACGCGCCGCTGCGTGGCACGGACGTCGGGTGGGAAGGACTGCCGCCGGACGAACGTGCCTCGGACCGGCCGAAACATCCGGCCACCGGTCCGTTGCTCCGCCCGGCGGCTCCGCCCCGCGCCGCGGTGATGCAGCCCCGCGGGCGATCACGGCTATCGGCTGGGCCCCGACGTGGGCCCTCATCGACCTGGTGGCACCGTGGCCCCCCACCCTCTCTATGAAGATATCGCCGTAGGCCGGCGTCCAACGGCGGCGCCAAGCCCACGCTCGGAGGCTAGCGGCGGGTGCGCCCCCGGCGTCGCCCGAGGGTGAGCGACCCGTCCGTCTCGAGCAGCACCTGGGTCGCCGCGGGCCGCCCGTTGTAGGTCGATGCCATCGACGCGCCATAGGCACCGGTCTCGGCGATCGCCACCAGGTCCCCCCGCCGGAGCGGCGGCAGGGTGTAATGCCCGAACGTGTCGGTGCTTTCGCAGATCGGCCCGTCGACCCGGGCGGGCGAGAGCGCCCCGCCGCCCGCCTTGGCCCCGGCGTCCTCGACCCCCGCCCTTCCCAGCGACGTGAGCGCCGTGACCGGGTGGTGCGCGTCGTAGAGCATCGGGCGGATGAGCTCCGTCATCCCGGCGTCCACCACCACGACGCGCTCCTCCTCGCCACGCTCGCGGACGTGGAGCACGGACGCCACGATCCATCCGGCCGAGGCGACCAGGAACCGCCCGGGCTCCACGGCGATCCGTGCCGGACGCCGGTCGGGCGGGATCGCCTCGAGCAGTGCCGGCAGCTCCGCCGCGAACCGCGCCGGCGAGGGAACGGTCCCGGGATCCCCGACGGGGAAGCCACCACCGACGTCGAGGGTGTCGAAGGCCGGGCGTCCGGCCCGCAGAAGGGCGAGGACGGCGAGCGCGCGGCGGACCGCGTCGCGCCACGCGTCGACGGCCCCCAGCTGGGACCCGACGTGGAGGTGGATCCCGCGCAGCGTGACCGGACCGCCCGGCGGGAGCGAGGACACGGCCGCCGTGAGCTCCGTCTCGGTCATGCCGAACTTGGAGGATCCGCGACCCACCGCGAGCCCGGCGTGGGTCTCGGGGTGCACGTCGGGGTTGAGCCGCAGCAGGACATCCAGCGCAGGCCGCCCGTCGCGGACCAGCCCCGCCCGCGACGCCATCGAGGCGAGCGCGTCGAGCTCGTCCGCGCTCTCGACGGCGACCCAGCGGAGGGGCTTGCCACCGGCACAGGCGCGGACGGCCGCACGCAGGTCCGCCGTGGTCTTGCCGATCCCCTCGAGGGTGATCCGCGCGTTGGGGAGCCCCGCGGCCCGGGCGACCGCCAGCTCGCCGGCCGAGACGACGTTCGCGTCGAGGCCCATCGCCGCCAGCCGCGCCACCACGGCCGGCACGTCGTTGGCCTTGAGCGAGTAGGCCCGCAGGCAGGGATCCGGGAAGGCCGCCGCCACCTCGTCCGACGCAGCCTCGAGTGAGGCCAGGGACGTGACGCCGACGGGCGTCCCGAAGCGCCGGGCGGCGCGCCGCAGCGCGTCCCCGGGAACCCCCGGGTCGCTCATCCGGTCGTCAGTCGTGGACGACGAGCCCGATGACCGTCGAGACCACCGAGAGCAGGACGGACGCCACCACGGCCGCGACGATGGTGTCCGCGGTGATCCCGCTCATGGGCCAGCCGCCGACGGTGAAGTCGATGTTCGCGAAGTTCTGGATGCCGAAGGCGACGCCCATCAGCAGCGCGGCGTTGATCACGAAGCCCGACAGCCCCAGCGTCATGAGCGAGACCGGGAACGAGAGGATCTTCACGATCGGCTTGATGACCGCGTTCACGGCGCCCACCACCAGGGCCACGATGATCTGCGGCGGGAAGAAGTCTCCCTTGAGCTCCATCATCGATGGCGGCAGGATCTGGGCCACCACCAGGAACGCGATCGCGCCCGCCGCGATCGACAGGATGAAACCCTTCACGTTCGGTCCTCCGAGCGATGGACGATGCGGCCGCCGATGACGGTGAGGCGCACGCTGGTACCGATGATCGCAGATGGACCCGCGGCGAGCAGGTCCCGATCGAGGATCACGAGATCGGCGTCAAGCCCGACCGCGATCCGTCCCCGCCGGCCCTCGGCGAACGCGGCGAACGCGGACCCCGCCGTGTAGGCCTCCAGGGCGTCCGCGATCGGGAGCCGCTCGCGTGGGAGCCAGCCGCCCGCGGGCCGCCCGTCGACCGTCTGGCGGTTGACGGCGTTGTTGAGGGCGATGAACGGGTCGAACGGGACGACCGGCCAGTCCGACCCGAAGGCGAGGGTCCCGCCGGCGTCGCGGATGGAGCGCCAGGCCCACGCCCGGCCGGCCCGGTCCGGCCCGATGTTGCCGGCCCAGACGTCGATCTGGTTGGGGGACGGGTCGCCGTGGTACGGCTGCATCGACGCCACGACGCCCAGCGACGCGAACCGCCCGATGTCGGCAGGGTCGATCGTCTCGATGTGCTCGACGCGGTGGCGCCGGACGTGCGTCCCGGGCGCCGCACCGGTCCCGTGCGGGTCCCCGGTCCATGGACCGTTGAGGCGGGCCGCACGCTCGAACGCGTCGAGCGCGAGCCGCACCCCGCGGTCGCCGATCGCGTGGAGCTCGATCTGCCAGCCCCGGCGGTCCGCCTCGGCGACGAAGGCGTCGAGCGTCCCGGGCTCCCAGGCCGGCAGGCCGCTCGCGGTGTCGTCCTCGTAGGGCGCCAGCATTGACGCGGTGCGCCCCTCGATGACGCCGTCCACGAAGCCCTTGAGGATCCCCGCGTCGAGCCGGTCGCCGCCGCGGAACGCGAAGGCCTGGGCCTCGTAGGCGTCCAGCCGGTCGCGCCACTCGGCGAAGGTCTGGCCGGGCTCCATGATCAGCGCGCCACGGAACCGCAGCTCCAGGTCGCCCGCCGCGTGGATCTGCTCCCAGAACGCCAGCTCCTCGGGTTCCAGCCACGCGTCCTGGGCGGCCGTGAGGCCGAGCGCGTGCATCGCGGTGAGCGCGCCGTGGACGGAGGCCCGGTCCTCGTCCTCGGTCGGCACGGGGAGGTGGCGCTCGACGACGCGCTGGGCGTCCTCCTTGAACGCGCCGGTCGGGTTGCCGTCGGCGTCGCGGACGATGACCCCGTTCGGTGGATCCGGCGTGGTGCGGTCGATGCCGGCGAGGCGCATGGCGGCGCTGTTGCCCCAGCCCGTGTGGCCGTCGTAGCAGTCCATCCACGCCGGGCGGTCCGGGACGATCGCATCGAGCAGCGCGGCGGTGGGCATGCCGCCCGGGAAGGGGGCATACAGCCATCCCCGGCCCAGCACCCAGGGCGCGTCCGGGTTCGCGTCCGCGTGGGCGCGCACGACGTCCAGGATCGCCTCCACCGTCGGGAGCGGGTAGAGCTGCGCCCGGCTCATCGAACGCGCGCCGCTCCGGAGATGGAGGTGCGCGTCGTCGAAGCCCGCCAGCACGAGACCGCCGCGGGCATCGACCACCTCGCCGCCCGAGCCGGTGTCCGCGGCCCGGCCGACGGCCACGATCCGGCCGTCGCGGACCCGCACGGCGTCCGCGCCGGCGGCGCCGAACACGCGCCCGTTGATGATGGTCAGCTCGGTCGGCATGCCGCGATCGTACGCGGGGGTGGCGGGGACGGGGTCGCGCCGGCGCAGGCGAGCGGGCACCCCCGCTCCGGTGGGGCTATCCTCGGGCGACCGCGACCCGCCGGGAGACCCCCAAGTGCCCGCCTTCGACGATCTCGTCGCCGCCTTCCTCGAGGAGCTGTTCTCGCTCCAGCCGGACGTTGCCACGGCGATCGGCGACCACCGGTATGACGACCAGTGGCCGGACATGAGCGAGGCCGGCCACACGGCACGGGTGGCGTTCATCGACCGCTGGGAGGGCATCCTCGACCGGCAGGATTCGGCGGCGCTGACCCCCGACGAGCGGATCGACCTGGACCTCGTGCGCGGCGAGCTCGCGGCCTACCGGTTCAGCGAGACCGAGCTGCGCGAGGAGACCTGGAGCGCGCTGCTGTGGGTCTACCTGATCGGCGGCGGGCTCCATCCGCTGCTCGCGCGCGACTTCGCGCCGATCGGCGTGCGCCTCGCGTCGGCCCTGGGCCGCATCGAGGGAATCCCCCGGCTGATCGGGCAGGCCCAGACCGTGATCGGCAGCCACCCGTCGCGGCCCGTCGCGAAGCTCCACGCGGAGGTCGCGGCGCAGCGGATCGGCGGCATCGCCGATCTCGTCCGTGACGCGCTCGAGCTGGCGGAGGCCGCGGCGCCCGACGACCCGGATGTCGCCGAGGTCCTGCCCCGCCTTCGCGCAGCCGTCGAGGAGGCCGTCGCGGTCCTGACGGCCATGGCAACGCACCTGGCCGACGAGGTGGTCCCGAGCGTCGACGGGCCGTCGGAGCTCGGCGAGCCGCTGTTCACGGCGAAGCTCCGGCATACGCTCCAGGATCCGGGCGCCACCGCAGCCGGCGTCCTGGCCCGGGCGGAGGCCGAGTTCGCCGCCGTCCGCGGGGAGATGGTCCGGATCGCCCGCGAGATCTGGCCGGCCTGGCGGCCGGGCGAGGCGGTGCCCGGCGACGAGGGGACGCTCGTCCGCGGCACGCTCGATGCCATCGCGACCGACCACCCGAAGGCCGATGGGCTGGTGGCGTTCTGCCGCGAGGAGCTGGGCCGGATCGAGGCGTTCTGCCGCGACCGCGGCGTCATCGGGCTCGTTGAGGACCCGCTCGAGATCGACTGGACCCCGGGGTTCATGCGCTCGTTCGGCGGCGCGATGCTGGACTCGCCCGGGCCGCTCGACATCGGCCAGAAGACGTTCTTCTCCGTCACCCCCGTCCGCGACGAGTGGTCCGACGCGGAGCGCGAGTCCTATCTGCGCGAGATGAACAGCCGCCAACTCCTGCTGCTGACCATCCACGAGGCCGTCCCCGGTCACTATCTCCAGATGGTGTACGCCAACCGCGGCTCGTCGCTCGCGCGGCGCGTCTTCCGGTCCGGCCTGTTCGCGGAGGGCTGGGCGGTCTACGTCACGCAGGTGATGCTGGACCGGGGCTACGGCGGCGACGACCCGGCCCTGTGGCTCGTCCACTGGAAGTTCTACCTGCGCGCCGTCGTGAACGCCATCCTCGACGTCCGGATCCACACCATGGGCATGACCTCCGACGTGGCCATCGCGCTCATGGTGGACGGGGCCTTCCAGGAGCGCGCCGAGGCCCTGGCCAAGGACGAGCGGGCGCGCCTGACCTCGACCCAGCTGGTCACCTACTTCCTGGGCTCGGCCGGGATGTGGGAGATCGAGGACGCGGCCCGGCGGCGCGCCGCGGCCGCGGCCGGGGCGGGCGAGGGCGCGGTGCCGGCGCCGCGGGTCGTGGGCGGCTACCCGGCCACCCCGGGCTTCGCCGAGCGCGCGCACCTCGAGGCGGTCATCGCCCACGGGGCGCCGCCGATCCCGATCCTGCGGCGGATCCTGCTGGGCTGAGCGCGCGGGGTCCCGGGGCCCCCTGCGCCGCGGGCCCCGTGCGCCGCGTGCCCCCTGCGCCGCGTGCCCCCTGCGCCGCGTGCCCCCTGCGCCGCGTGCCCCCTGCGCCGCGTGCCCCCTGCGCCGCGTGCCCCCTGCGCCGCGTGCCGGATCAACGGTC
>JBBSCF010000015.1:0-72499 GCA_038250545.1 Candidatus Limnocylindrales bacterium
GACTTCGCCGCCGCCGGCGTCCAGGTCGGGGACATCGTCCGAAACACGACCGACGGCTCGAGTGGCACGGTCGCCTCGGGCACCACCCATTCGCTCACCCTCGCGGCCGCCCTCACCGGCGGCACCGCCAACACCTTCGCGACCGGCGACGCTTACGTGGTGTTCGCCGCATCGGCGACGCCCTCCGCAACCGTCCTCAACGACGCAGCCGCGACCTTCATCACGAGCGGCGTGGCCGTTGGCGACCCCATCCGGAACCTGGCCGACGGCTCGGCCGGCACGGTGGGGGCGGTCAATTCCGAGACACAGATCACCCTCGCGGCCGTCCTGACCGGCGGCACCGCGAACGTCTTCGCGGCCGGCGACGCCTACACCGTTGGCGACGTCCCCTTCACCTCGCTCACCGCCGACGACTACCTCGTCCACGTCAACAGCAGCGTGGATGCGCAGCACAAGCCCATCTACAACTTCACCCGGGAAGAGGACATCAACATCGCGACCGGGGACAGCTACGTTCCCCAGGTCCCGCCGCCCGCATGCGTCGGCGCGCTCCACACGGTGGACGTCGCGGCAGCCGGCACTGACGGCTATCCCGCGCAGGTGATCACCGATCCGTCCGGGCTCGGGACAGCGACGATCACGGTCGCGCCCTCGACGCCCACCGACAACCCGACCTTCGTCGACATCGGCGGCTCGCCCTTCGAGGGCCAGCCGAAGCCGCTCTGCGACACCAAGCTCGTCACCCTCCAGGACGGCAAGTCGGTCGTTCCGATGTTCAACGTCTTCACCGACGTCCCGCTTCCGGGCCGCTTCTTCGCCCTCAACAACGACGACCTCACGTTCTCCACGGACCCGAAGTCGCTGCTCTTCGGCGAGAAGGCCGGCATCCCGTTCAGCCCGGTCGGCATCTACGACTTCGCCAACCGTCTCGTGACCACGGCCGAGACCGACTACAACGGCCTGTTCGACGTGCTCCTGCCGTCGACCGACCGGATCAGCTGCCCGACCCCGTCGGGGGTCTGCGGCAACGTGTACCGCTTCGTGGGCAACGACCCGGGCGTTCCGGGCCGCCTGAACCTGAACTACAACCCCCAGTACCGGACCATCGCCGCCGAGTTCGAGTCGTGGCCCGGGATCATCGTCCCGGCCGACACGGCTCCCACCCAGGTCGGCGTGACGGTCCAGGTCCCCGGCCAGCAGACGTACATCGCGGTCGCGTGCCCGGTCAACGACCCGACGGCGGTCCCCTCGACCCCGGAGCTGTATGCAATCGACAGGCCGTACGCGACCGGGACGGCGGCGCCGATCACCATCCGCGGCCAGGGCTTCGGCAACACTCCCGGCCAGCTCACGCTGACGACCTCGAGTGGAAGCACGACCGTGCTGCCGACTGCCACGTGGTCCGACACCACGATCACCACGCCGGCCACCTACACGGTCCCGGCGGGCCTGGTGGGCGTCAACCAGTTGAAGGTGACCGGGGCCAATGGCCGGAGCACCGTCAACGGCCTGACGTTCTACCGGATCGGCGGTTCCTACAACCCGCAGCTGTTCGAGGTTGGCCCCACGGACAACGCGAACTACACGGCAGCCAAGGCGTCGGCGAACCGCTGGTTCACGCCCGCCGAGACACTCCCCGCGACCGCGGACCACGCGATCCAGAAGGCGCTTGACACCGCGGCCAGCTATGTCGCGGCCGGCAACAAGCGGAACGCGCTGGTGGTCGTCTACCCGAACGATGTGAGCGCCAACCCGCGCCAGAACCCGCGCGGCGCCTACTACGAGAACCTGATCATCGCGAGCAAGGTCAAGCTGCAGGGCGTCGGCCCGGGCAGCCCTGATGGCGCCGTCCGCGGCTCCATCATCGACGGCGGTGCCTTCGCGGGCGACAGCCCCGTGGCCACCGACTGGTACACGAAGATCGACGCCCTCACGTGGGCCGGCAACCAGACCATCTACGACGGCGCGGTGATCTCGGTCTACGTGCCGAGCACCGGGCGGAACGCCTTCCCGACGTCGTACAGCGCCACCACCGCCCCGTCGATCGACGGCTTCGACCTCCGCGGCGGCGACCAGCAGGGCTTCCCCGGCAACATCAACGCCATCGGCGGCGGGCCCACGGGCGCGCCCGGCGGCTTGATCACCCAGGGTGGCGCGATCTTCGCCAACGCCTACGCCCACAACCTGCAGATCACGAACAACGTGATCCAGAACAACGGCGGCGCGTACGGCACGATCCGCATTGGGACGCCGGACCTGCCGGCCCCCGACACCAGCAACCACAACGACGGCGTTCGCATCGCCAACAACCGCGTGGTCGCCAACGGCGGAACGAACCTCGCCGGCGGCATCGGCCTCTTCGCGGGCAGCGACAACTACGCGGTCACCGGCAACGACATCTGCGGCAACTTCTCCGCCGAGTACGGCGGCGGCCTGACCGCCTACGGACTCAGCCCCAACGGCTCCATCGACCACAACCGCATCTACTACAACCAGTCCTACGACGAGGCGGGCGGGGTCATGATCGCCGGCGAGCTGCCGGCCGACCCGTCGATCCGCTCGCCGGGCTCGGGCGCCGTGTCCATCCACGACAACCTCGTCCAGTCCAACCTGGCCAACGACGACGGCGGCGGAATCCGGTTCCTGATGGCCGGCAACTTCCCGATGAACGTCTACAACAACATGATCGTGAACAACGTGTCGACGCACGAGGGCGGCGGCGTCGCGATCGACGACGCTCCCAACGTCCGGTTCTACAACAACACGGTCATGGGCAACGTCACGACCGCGACGGCCGTGACCAGCGACGGCCAGCCGGCCCCGGCCGGCCTGTCCACCGGCACCAACAGCACACTGCTCCAGGCCACGCTGCCCGCCGGGTCGCCGTCCTTCAGCAACCCGCTCCTGTTCAACAACATCTTCTGGGACAACCGGGCCGGACAGCGGGCGAGCACCACGGTGACCGGGATCGGTGCCGCCGGTGATGCCACCGCGATCAACCACTGGGACATGGGGGTCCCGGGGACCCTGTTCCAGCTGGCGCCGACCTCCTCGATCCTCCAGTCGGAGACGACGAACCACAACGACATCGTCGCGAGCGCGACGAACAAGGTCGATCAGGATCCGCACGTCTTCGACGCCTACGACACGGTGCTCTCATTTGCCCCGTGGCGGACCAACCCGAACTTCGTCGGCGCGATCCTCGTCGCGGCCGACCTCCCGCCCCGCGTGCTGGGCGACTACCACATCTTCGACAACACCTCGCCGACCTTCAACGGCGGCGTGGCGAGCAAGACGGTGCCCCCGTACCAGGCTCCGCCGTCGACCCTCGCGGCACCAGCCGACGACATCGACGGCGACACACGCCCGGCGTTCGGCGGCTTCGACATCGGTGCCGACGAGATCCCCGCCCCGAGCGCCGATCTCTCGATCACCAAGACCGACGGCGTGACCACCGTCAACCAGGGCGCGCAAGTCACCTACGTGATCACCGTCACCGACCTCGGCCCCGCTGCCGTGGTGGCCGCGCCCGTCACCGACTCGATCCCGTCCGCTCTGAGCGCCGTGACCTGGACCTGCGCCTCCACGGGTGCGTCCAGCTGCGCCCAGGCCAGCGGCAGCGGCAGCATCAACACCACGGTCGACCTGGCAGTGGGGGGGAGCGCGGTGTTCACCGTCGTCGCCACCGCTTCGGGGCCGACCGGCACCCTGTCCAACACGGCCACCGTGGCGGCGCCGGGCGACACGGTCGACCCGGTCGCCGGCAACAACAGCGCCACGGACACTGACACGATCGTGACCCCGCGGCCGTCGCTGGTGGTCCTCGACAACTTCAACCGCAACAACGCCAACAACCTTGGCGGCAACTGGAGCCAGGCGAATTCGGGGACCAACGTGGACCTCCGAGTCAACGCCAACCAGGCGTTCGCCAACCAGACCAATGACGGTGGCCAGGCCATCTGGAACCCGACCGTGTTCGGGACGAGTCAGGGAGCGGCCTTCGCCATGGCCGGTTCCAACAACAACTCGGCCCTGATCCTCAAGGCGAACGGCGGCACCACCACTGCACCGGCCAACTTCATCCGGGTGCGCTACCAGACGGGCAGCGGCGGCCAGGTGATCGTGGCCACCAACCTTGGTGGCACGTACGTGACCCGGGCGACGTGGGCCGCCACCTTCGCCTCGGGCGACGTCCTCACGGCCACTGCGTCGACGACCGGTGTCGTCTCGGTCTGGAAGACCTCCGGGGCGACGAGCACGTTCCTCGGCAGCGTCCAGATCCCGACCACCAGCACCTACGCCTGGACAACCGGAACCGGCCGGATCGGCATCCAGCTCCAGTCCAGCAACGCCCGCGTCGACAACTTCAGCGGCGGAACCCTGCCGTGAGACGCCTCTCGAGAACCACTGAACCAACCGTCGCCGAGGGAGAGAACGTCATGAGCGACCACGGAAGGTTGCTGCTGAGCCGGCGCCAGGTGCTCAAGTACGGGGGGCTCACGGCGGCGGCAGCCGCCGCCGTGAGCCTCGGCCCCCGGCTGGTGGGCACCATCATCCGGCCGGCCAGCGCCCTCGCGGCGGACAAGCCGCCCAACCTCAAGCTCGTCGGGACCGACGGCTGGATCTCCCTGCCGCCGGCCCCCACGATCACCTCCACGGCGGCAGGCCTGGTCCACCCGGACAGCTATGCCCCGGCTGGGCGCACCACCTACATCTTCGGCTTCGCCAACGCGACCGGGCTCAACGACAACCAGCAGTACCAGCTCAAGAACCTTGCCCAGCACTCCGCCCCCCTCTTCTGGGCCGACGAGGGCGACGACTTCCGGGTGCAGCTGACCAACGTGGGCCTGGCCCAGCGCCCGGACCTGTTCGACGCCCACACCGTCCACTGGCACGGGTTCAAGAACGTGATCCCGTTCTTCGACGGCGAGCCCACGGGCTCGATCTCGATCCCGCAGGGCCAGACGTTCACCTACGTCTACGTGTCCAAAGACCCGGGCACCTACATGTACCACTGCCACGTGGAGGACGTGGAGCACGTGCACATGGGCATGACCGGCCTGGTGTTCGTGCGGCCGGCGCAGAACAAGACCGGCAACTCGGGGGGCGCGCCCGTCGCGCGGCTCAACGGAGGGGCGGCGAGCGCCCCGCTCGGGTATGCCTACAACGACGGCGTGGGGTTGAGCGATCCTCGCTCAACCGCCTACGACCGGGAATTCGCGATGTTCCTGAGCGAGGTCTGGGCGGAGGCCCACTGGGCCGACGCCCACATCCAGCTCCCGGAGTGGAGCGACTACCACGCCGACTTCGCGCTGCTCAACGGACGTGTCTGGCCGGACACGATCGAGCCCAATGGGTCGATCGACCCGTTCAACCTCACCCGACCGGACGGCATCGCGATCGCGGCGCCGGCCGGCCGGCCGGACCTCGCCGCCCAGCCGATCTCGTCGCTGGTGACCTGTGTCGCGGGCGAGCGCGTCCTCCTGCGCTTCGCCAACCTGGGCTTCAAGGAAGCCTCCATGACCCTGGCCGGCATCAAGATGCGTACGGTGGGGCGCGACGCGACCGTGCTGCGGGGCCGCGATGGTTCCGACTCGAGCTTCCAGACCAACACCCTGAGCTTTGGCGCCGGCGAGAGCTTCGACGCCATCTTCCAGGCCCCGGCCTACAGCGGCGGATCCGGATCCAGCGGCCAGGGCTATGACAGCTACGTCCTCTACAACCGCATGTACGCGCGGGTTGACAACCTCGGCGGCGGCGGCGGCCAGCGGACCGAGGTCCGCGTCTATCCGGGCGGCCTCGCGGCCCAGCAGTACCCCAACGATTGGGGCCTGGCGTGAGACGGGCAGTGAGAAACGGAGTGATGACGATGTTTCGATCCACCCGTCCCCGCGGCCGGGCCTGGGTCACCGTGCTGGCCTCGACCGCCCTCGTGTTCGGCTCCCTGCTGGCGTCGCCGGCGGCCAGGCTGACCTCGGCGGCAACGCACGGGACCAACAGGGTCGGCCTGGTCTGCACGACCGACAGCGGCCCGAACCCGTCGTTCACGCTGACCGTCAAGCGGGGCTACATCAACCTCCCCGATGGCACCACGGCCAACATGTGGGGCTTCTCGGAGGGCACGCAGCCCTTCCAGCACCCGGGCCCCGTCCTCTGCGTCAACCAGGGTGACACGGTCACCATCATCCTGAACAACGCCCTCACGAACACCCTGCAGAAGAGCGCCCCGGCGGTGTCCCTGGTCTTCCCGGGCCAGGAGAACGTCCTCGCCGACGGCGCGCCGTCGCAGCCGGTGTTCGACGGGAGCGGCAACCTCCTGTCGCTGGCCAAGCCCGCGCAGCCCAACGGCGGAACGGTCACCTACCGTTTCGTCGCCCCGAAGCCGGGAACCTTCCTCTACGAGAGCGGCGGTGGCCAGCTCACGACCGGCTCCACGCTGTACTCGAACCCCCAGATCCAGGTCCGGATGGGCCTGTTCGGGGCGCTCGTCGTGCGGCCGGCGGGGGTGCCGACTGGCGGCGCCGATCCCGATCCGGCGCACTACGCCTACGACCGGGCCGACTCGCTGTTCAACCCCAGCACGGAGTTCCTGGCCCTCCTCTCGGAGATCGACCCGTACCTCAACTCGGCGGTCCTCAGGGGCAGGACGTTCAACCTGAACAGCTACCACCCGCGCTACTGGCTGATCAACGGCCGCGGCTTCCCTGACACCATCGCCGACAACTACGCCTCGTGGCTCCCCAGCCAGCCCTACGGCTCGCTGGCGGCGATCCACCCGTTCAACAACGCCGTCGCCCCTTCGAATCCCGCCTACAACCCGTACCCGAGCATCGACCGCTTCCTGTCGGTCGGCACCGAGGACTACCCGTTCCACCCGCATGGGAACAACGGGAAGGTCATCGGTCGGGACGGCGCGGCGCTCCAGGGACCGGCCGGCGAGGACCAGTCCTTCGACGAGTTCGTGGTCAACGTCGGTCCCGGCCAGACCTGGGACGTGCTGTTCGACTGGCGCGACGCCGAGGGCTACTCGCCGTCCAACCCGGTCCCGGCCACCGAGCCCAACCTGCAGAACCTCACCGTCGGCATGTTCTACGGCGGCGGCCCGTACCTGGGTGTCCAGGAGGCGATGCCGCCGGGGGTCTCGACCCTCAACGAGTGCGGGGAGTTCTACATCATCTCCCACAACCACGCGCTCTACCAGATCACGTCCTGGGGCGTGAACATGACCGGGCCGATCACCTACACGCGGGTCGATCCGCCCCTGCCGAACAGCTGTCCGTGATGAGAGGTAGGGGAACGACCATGAGATCGGATCGAACGATGAAGCGAACCCTCCTCTCCTCGCTGGTGCTCGGGCCGGCGCTGCTGCTGGGGGCGCTCCTGCTCCCCGCCGCCGCGGCGGCCGCCGGGCCCATCACCCCCTCCGCGGCCTGCACGGCCGTGGGCGCGACCGTCACCTGCAACCTGTGGGCGAAGACCGGTACGGTCGCGCTTCCCGGGAGCGCGACGCCCACCCCAATCTGGGGCTTCAGCGCGACGTCGGGCGGCAGCCCGACGCTGCCGGGCCCCGTCCTGGTGGTCAACCAGGGCGACACCGTCACGGTCAACCTGACCAACAACCTCGCGGTGACCACGTCGATCCTGTTCGACGGGCAGGCGATGGTTCCGGACGTCACCGGCGCCGCCGCCGGCGGCACCAAGGGGTACACGTTCGCCGCGTCCGCCTCGGGCACCTACCTCTACGAGGCCGGGCTCATCCCGGGCTCGCAGTACCAGGTGGCGATGGGCCTGTACGGCGTCCTCGTCGTGCGACCCGCCGGCGCGCCGGGCCAGGCGTACGCGAATCCGGCAACCGCCTTCGACGACGAGGCGCTCGTCGTCCTCGGCGAGATCGACCCGAAGCTGAACACCAGCTCGAACCCCTCGGCCTTCGACCTGCGGAACTTCGCCCCGAAGTACTCGCTGATCAACGGCCAGGCCTACAGCTCGGCCGCCCCGTCGATCACCACCACCGGTGGCAACCGGCTGCTCCTGCGCTACGCCAACGCCGGCATCGGTCACCACTCGATGGGCGTCCTCGGCCTGCGCCAGTCCGTGCTGGCCGCGGACGGCAGCCCGCTCCAGTATCCCCGCAACATGACCGCCGAGACGGTCGCGCCGGGCCAGACGGCCGACGTCCTGATCTCGGTGCCGGCGTCCACCGCGACGTCCACCAAGTACGCGCTGTATGACGCCGCGCTGCTTCTCAACAACAACGGCGGCCAGCCCTTCGGCGGCATGCTCGCCTTCATCGACGCGGCCGCCAGCGGCACCTCGACGGGTGACACCGTCGGGCCGATCACGAGCGGCGTGACGCTCGATGTCGGGACCGGCGCCCTCGCGGCATCGGTCACCGACGCATCGACGGGCGCATCCGGCGTCAGCGCCGCCGAGTACTACGTCGACACGACCACGGGCACCGGCACCCCGATGGCGGGCTCGTTCGGGTCCGATCCGGCCGCCGTCACCGCCACCGTGTCGCTCGGCGCCCTCACCAGCGGCAGCCACACGATCTATGTCCGCGGCCAGGACGGGGCGACGCCGACAGGCAACTGGGGCGCCTTTAGCTCCGTGACCTTCAGCCTCGACACGACCGGACCGACCACGAGCGGGCTCGTGCTCAGTCCGAACCCGTCGGACGGGTCGGTGCCCGTCACGCTGAGCGGATCCGCGAGTGACACCGCCACCGGCAACGCGAACGTCGTGGCGGCGGAGTACACCATCGATGGCGGGACCGCCGTCCCGATGACCCTCAACACCACCGCGCCCACCGTCAGCCTGACGGCAACGATCCCGGCCGGGCTGGCTGCGGGGGCACACCCCGTGACCGTCCGGAGCCAGGACGCGGCCCTCAACTGGGGCGCCCCGGCCACGATCACCCTCACCGTCGTCACGGCCACCGGTCCGACGACCTCGAACGTGTCCGCCACCCCGGCCGCCAACAACGGCTCCTACGGCCAGAGCAGCAGCAGCCTCTCTGTCCGGGTCAGGGCGACCTTCACCGACCCTGTCGCGACGATCACGGCCGGCGAGGGCTTCATCGACACGGTCGGCGCTTCCGGCACGGGCTTCCCGTTCACGCCCACCGACGGCGTCTTCAACGCCCTGAGCGAGGCCGGCTATGCCGACATCCCGCTCGCCACGATCAACGCGCTCTCCGTCGGCAACCACACGATCTTCGTTCGCGGCAGGAACGCCGCGGGCACCTGGGGCGCGACGGCGTCCATCACGTATCTCATCGACAGGACCGTGCCCACGTTCACCGGCATCTCGATCGCGCCGAACAACACCGTGGCGCTCCCCAGCGTCACGCTGACCGTCAACGGCGCCACGGATCCGCTCGTTTCCGGTCTCGCCAGCGGCGTCGCCGGCGGCGAGTTCTGGCTCGGGACCACGGTGCCGGCCGCCGGGAGCGGCACGCCGTTCACGGGGTCGAGCGCCACCGTTCCCATCGGGTCGCTCAACCCGGGCACCTATACGGTCGGCGCGCGGATCCGTGACGCCGCGGGCAACTGGAGCACGGTCACCTGGACCACGACCCTCACCGTCGTCACCCGTGACGACATCTTCGCCAACGGCTTCGACACCGGTGCCGGCAGCTGGGGCTGGACCAGCCGCTCCACTACCAACGGCACCCGCCTGAACGTGACGACCAACCCCGCGCTGGTTGGCGCACGCAGCCTGCGGGCGCAGGGCAACAACACCAACTACGTCCAGTACAACTTCGGCAGCGGGGCCAACCCGGCGTCGGGGACCTACGACGCGCGGTTCGTCTTCAACCCGAATAACAATGCGTCGTCCGGGCAGGACATCCTCGCGGCATCCGCGGGGACCAGCAATGGGTCCTTCAACAGCCCGCTGTTCCGCGTGCGCTACCAGCGCAACGGGGCGCAGCCGCAGGTGCAGATCCAGGTGGGGGCAACCGCCAACGCCGCCTGGGTCAACATCACCAACAACGCCAGCAACGTCATCGAGGTCGTCTGGCAGTCGGGCACCACGCTCGAGCTGTACGTCAACGGGACCCTCGCCCAGACCCTGACGGCGTCCGCCGGCTCGGTCAGCGCCGTGCGCCTGGGTTCGGTCACCAGCGGCGGCAGCAGCACCAACCTGTACCTCGACGCCTTCGCCTCCAAGCGATCGGTGTCGCCGATCTACGGACCGTAGCGCCATGACCGGCAATCTCGACCACGAGACCCTTCCCGGCCCGGAGCCGCAGCCCGCGACGGCTGCGACCCCGGCCGGGGAGCCGGCCCTCCACCCGGCCGCCCCGGCGGCCGGGGCGGGGCGGATCCGTCCCCGCCGCCGCACCTGGCTCGCAGCCATCGTCGGCGTCCTGGTCCTCCCGGTCGCCGTGGCGGCCGGGATCTCCTGGACGGCCACGACCACGGACGTCTTCAAGACCCACGCGGCCGACGCCCGGGTCGTGTCCGCCGCCGATCTCGAGGCGCAGTACGGCATCCGGGTCAACCTGGTCGCCGTCAGCGCCGCGGGCGGCATGATCGACGTGCGCTTCACCGTGACCGACCAGGCGAAGGCCGAAGCGCTCCTCCACGACGCGACCACCGAGCCGTCGCTGTACGTCGAGTCCAGCGGCGCCGTCCTCCGTGCGCCGACCGGGATGCGGCACAAGGTCACGATCCTCGACGGCGGCAGCTACTTCATCCTCTATGGCAATCCCGGCGGCGCGATCCAGGCCGGCACGCCCGTGTCGGTCGTGATCAACGACGTCCGCCTCGCGCCCATCAGCGCCCAGAGCTGAGAGGAGCCTGAACAATGCGACGGATCGTCGCCCTCGCCATCGGCCTCGCCCTGCTGGCCACGACCGTCCCGCCCGTGGCCGCCGTCGGGAGTCCCTTCAGCGAGGGCGTTCGACCCGTCCAGGCAGCTCCTTCGGCGCCCGTCTCCCGGCCGGCCCCGGCCGGCATGCGGACGGTCATCGTCACGCTGCGCGCCCAGGCAGACCTGCGCTCCGTCCGGGGCGCAGGCCGCGCTGCCCGCCAGGCGGCCGTCATCGGTGTCCTCAAAGGGCTGGCTGCCGTGTCGCAGATGCCGCTGGAGGCGCGTCTCCGCAGGCTCGAGGCCGCCGGCCTCGTGGCCCGTCACACCGCGTTCTGGGTGTTCAGCGGCCTGTCCGTGACCGCGACGCCCTCGGTCATCGCGGAGCTCGCGGCACGGTCCGACGTGGCGAGCGTCACCCCGGACGACATCCCGATCGTGCCGGCCGGGGCGATGTCCCCGCCCTCGTCTCCGGCAGGAAATCCGGCGTCGGCCGCCCCGGCCGAGACGAACATCGCGATGGTCAACGCCCCAGCGCTGTGGGCCCTCGGCTACACGGGCCAGGGTGTCGTCGTCGCCAACCTCGATTCGGGTGTCGACGTCAGCCACCCCGACCTCGCCGGCCGCTGGCGGGGAGGCACCAACTCCTGGTTCGACCCCTACGGCCAGCATCCCTCCACGCCCACCGATCTGACCGGCCATGGGACCGCGACGATGGGCGTGATGGTGGGTGGCGACGCGGGCGGCACCTCGATCGGCGTGGCGCCCGGCGCCACGTTCATCGCCGCCAGGATCTTCAGCGACAGCGGCACGGCGACCGCAACCGCGATCCACGCCGCCTACCAGTGGGTCCTGGACCCCGACGGCAACCCGGCCACCGCCGATGCGCCCCAGGTCGTCAACAACTCCTGGGCGTTCGGGGCGCCCGGCTGCAACCTCGAGTTCCAGCCGGACCTCCAGGCCCTCCGCGCGGCCGAGATCGTCCCGGTCTTCGCGGCCGGCAACTACGGACCCGGCACCTCGACCAGCGTGAGCCCGGCCAACTACCCCGAAGCGCTCGCGGTGGGTTCGGTCAAGGCCACGGGGGCGATCGACGGGACGTCGAGCCGCGGGCCATCCGCATGCGGCGAGACGTCGGCCGTCTACCCCGAGATCGTGGCGCCGGGTGTCAAGATCCGTACCACGGACCTGAACGGCTTCTACCAGCTGGCGACCGGGACCTCGCTCGCGGCGCCCCACGTCGCCGGCGCCCTGGCGCTGCTCCTGAGCGCCCACCCAAGCCTGACCGCGTCGGACCAGGTGGCCGTCCTGCTGGGCTCCGCCATCGACACGGGCACCATCGGCCCGGACAACATCTACGGGTATGGGCGGCTCGATGTCCTGGGGGCCAATGCCCTCGTCGGCAGCACCCCGACCCCGGCGCCGACTCCGACGCCTGTGCCGACCCCCACCCCGACACCTGCGCCCACCCCGACGCCCACCCCGACACCTGCGCCCACCCCCACGCCGACCCCGGCACCCGTGGCCTGCACCACGCCCGTCGCGGTGCCCGCGCTCGGGAGGGGATACGGGTACTGGGTGCAGATCACAACCACCGCGAGCGGCCCGGTGGGGGCCACGTGGTCTCTCCCCTCGAGGGGAAAGGGCAGCCTGGCGATCTATAGCGGCAACCCGTTCGCGGGCGGCCCGGACCCGGTCAAGCGCGCCTCGCCCTCCGGGGCGCTGGTGAGCACGAGCGGGACCGGCAGCCCGATCAGCGTGACCACCGGCTCCGTCGCGGCCGGCACCTACACGGCCTGGTTCTCCGCCAGCTCGACCCTCGCCGCCAGCCAGGGCTCGAGTACGGCGATGCAGTCGGTGTGCCCGGCTCCCTGATCACGGCGCCATGACGAGGCCGGGTTCGGCCGCCCTCAGCGGCGCTCCCGCCAGCGCTCGAACGCCTCGACCGCCACGGGGAGCGTCGGGTAGATGCGCTCCTCGTCGATGACCGCCAGCAGGCCGCCGCTCCGCAGCTGGGCGCGGAGGTCCTGCTTGACCCGCGCCATCGCGAACACGACGTGCCGCGCCTCGAGATCTTCGACCAGCTGGTCAAGGGCTTCGGCGGCGGTCAGGTCCAGCTCCACGATGGCCTCGGCATTGAGCAGGAACCATTCGACAGGCTCTCTCTGGGCATCCACGGCGCGGAGCGCGTGGGCGCGGAAGTCCTGGGCGTTGGCGAAGCACAGCGGCGCGTCGTAGCGGAACACGACGAGGCCCGGGATGGTCTGCGCGTCCGGGTAGTCCTCGATATTGTGCAGGCCGGCCAGCCCGGGCACGCGGCCCAGGACCGCGGCGGGCGGCCGTGCCACCCGCGCGAACAGCTCCAGCACCGACAGCCCCACCGCGACCAGGATGCCCGCCAGCACGTCGAACGTGATCACCCCCACGACCGCGATGGCGGCGAGCCCGAGCTCGGACGAGCGGAAGCGGGCCAGGCGCCGGATGCCATCAAGGTCCACGAGCCGCAGGGCCGCGTAGATCACCACGCCACCCAGGGCCGCGCGGGGGATGAGGGCGATCAGCCCCGGCACCGCGAGCACCACGACCACGATCGCGGCCGCCGACACCAGCCCGGCCACCTGGGTGTGGGCGCGCATCGCGTCGATGATGGCCGTGCGCGAGCCGGACGCGGAGAGCGCGTAGCCGCCCGTGAGCCCGGACGCGACGTTCGCCACGCCGAGGGCGAGGAACTCCTGGTTGGGATCGATCTGCTCGCCCGTTCGTGCGGCGAAGGCGCGGCCCGTCAGCGCGACGTCGGAGTACGCGACGAACGTGATGGCCGCCGCGGACCCCACCAGCGCGGTCACGTCCGCGATGCCGATGGCGGGCAGCGTGGGCACGGGCAGGCCGCTCGGGACGTGTCCCACCACGACGATCCCCTGGGCCTCGAGGCCGAACACGGCGACGATGAGCCCGGCACCCACCACGGCGATGAGCGTCCCGGGCGCCAGGGGCTTGAGCCGCCGCAGGACCAGCAGGAATGCGGCCACACCCCCGCCCAGGGCGAGCGTCAGCGGCTGGATCTCGTCCAGGCGCCCGGCGAGCTCCACGATCCGCCCCACGGGGCCGGGCGCAGACAGCCGGATCCCCGTGATGGTGCCCAGCTGGGACACGATCATGATCACCGCGACGCCCGCCATGTACCCGATCAGGATCGGCTGGGAGAGCAGGTCCGCGATGAACCCCAGGCGCACGGCCCAGGCGATCACGCACAGGGCCCCCACGAGCAGCGCCAGGCCGGTCGACAGGGCGAGGTACCGCGCCGGGTCGCCCGCGGCCAGGGGCCCGACGGCGGCGGCCACCATGACGGCGGTCGCGGACTCGGGGCCCACGGAGAGCTGGCGCGATGTGCCCAGGAGCGCGTAGGCCAGCATCGCGAGGACCGCGACCCAGAGCCCCGTGACGGGGCTCGCGCCGGCCAGCTCCGAGTAGGCGAGACACTGCGGCACGAGGTAGGCGGTGACCGTGATGCCGGCCAGGGCGTCGGCACGCAGCCACGACGGCTGGTAGGCACGCAGCTGCGCCAGCCCGGTCACCGGCCGAGATTGCCGCACCTGCCCCTCGACGCTCATGCACCACCTGCCTGCCCGGGAACGTCCCCCCGTTTCGGGACCTTGGACCCTCGGTGGCCCAGCCCGTGTCTGGGATGGTAGAGCCACGCGAGGCTCGCGGCCCGTGGTACGAGCAGACCGACCGCCCGCTCCGACCTGGCCGACCACCGATCCGGCAGACCTTCGTGGCACCGGATGACCGGAGATCGGCTTACCTGGAGCACTGGCAGGACCGCGAGCTCGCTCTTTCTGTCTCCGGGTCGCCGCCGGCGCGCTCGTCTTGCCCGGCACCCCTACGCTGGAGCGATGGAACCCCGCCCCGATCCGCGCCGTCTCGCGGCCATGACGCACGCCCACCACGTCGCCCGCCCGATCCGCGGGGCCCTTTTCGCTGCCCTCCTCCTGCTCGCCCTGGTCACGGCCGCCTGCGGCCCGACCGCCGGCAGCCCGGGCGCCTCGCCGGTCCCGTCGGTCGGGCCCATCGACACCCCGGAGGCGGCCGTCGCCGTCATCCGCGCGCGCGCGCCCTGGTTCGACGGCATCGAGGCCCGCGACCCCGATCTCATCGGACAGGCCGCCTTCTGGGAGACCGCGACGACCGGGGACGGGATCCGGGTCACCTTCGAGGTGGGCTGGGGCGACTGCCCGGCCGGCTGCATCGACCGCCACGACTGGACGTGGCACGTCGCGCCCGGTGGCACCGTGTCCTGGGTCGGGGAGGACGGCTCGACGGTGCCGGAGGCGCAGCTGGCGGCCATGCGGGCCGCCGCCACGTCGAGCGGCGTCGGCGGACGGGTCACCGGCGGGCCGACCTGCCCTGTTGAGCGCCCCGGTGACCCAGCGTGCGAGCCGCGCCTGGTGGCCGGGGCCGTGCTCGTGGTCAAGGGCGATGGCGGCTCGGAGGTCGCACGGTTCACCAGCGACGCGTCCGGCTTCTACCGGATCGCGCTGCCGCCCGGCGCCTACACGCTCGAGGCGGGCCCCGCAGAGGGGTTCATGAGCGGCCCGTCACCGCAGGCGTTCACGGTGGCCGATGGCGCGGAGACGGCGCTGGACCTGGCGTACGACACCGGGATCCGTTGAGCGTCCCGCGGGCCTTACTTGATCAGCTGGACCCCGATCGCGTCCGAGTTGCCCACGGTGCCGGTGCCCACCGGGCCGGCCGTGATGTAGCGCACGAACCAGCCCACCAGGCAGGACGAGCTGCCGTTGCCCGCGATCTCGTCGACCAGGTTGCCGCTGCCGTCCACGAACTCGTGGCACTCGGGATTGTTCTTGTTGTTCGAGTCCGACATGTAGTCGATGTAGAACGCCGCCACGCGCGTGATCCGGTAGGTCGCGTGGCTGCCGCCCGAGGTCCCGCACGGGTCGCCGACGGTGTTATCGCAGATCGGGATCAGCACGGTCGTGCCGCGCAGGTGGGCGTTGACATATTCGGTGATCGGCTTGGCGCAGTTATTGCCGTTGTCCGAGGGCACGTCCACCGGGAGCGTCTCCCATCTGATCCGGGGAGGGTTCGCGATCTCGTCGTCGCAGCGCTGGCTGGTATCCAGGTCCAGGATCTGGAAGGAGCCGCCGCCGGTCTTGCACAACGGCACGATGTACTCGTGGCCGACCGGGGGTGTGCCCGGGGCGCTCAGGGACCAGATGCTTTCGGGCACGCTGCCCAGGCTGCCGTTGGTATCGCAGTCCACGATGGACACGGGGAAGACGACCGGCAGGAAGGTCCCGCCCACGAGTCGCCCAGTCACCGCGGTAGCCGTGGCGGAGGCGTCGAACGAGTTGAAGCCGACGACCCTGCCGATGACGGTGCCGAAGCTGCGGGTGCCGTTGACCACGACGCCCTGCGCGCCGCCCGGGATGGTGCCGCCGCCGACCAGCGCCGCCGCCCCCGCGCTGCCGACGACCGTGCCCCCGGAACTGAGGTACTGCCCGGACAAGTTCGTGTAGTACGCGGAGTTCGATGTCAGGTTGTTGGCCGTCGCCACCCGGTTGATCGCGGAGGCGACCATGGCGTCGGTGGTCGCCACCCCGCCGAGCTTGCCGCCGAGGACGACCGCGCCCGCGTCAGCCGCCGCGTCGGAGGCATTCTGCGAGACCCGCTGCTGTGCGAAGGCGTTGCCGCCCTCGAGGATGAGGGCCGCGCCCGAGATCATGGCGATCAGGCCGAGGACGGCGATGACCAGGACCTGGCCGCGTTCGCCACGGTGGGCGCGGGAGCGGTGTCGATGCATGGGAGCCTCGCGGGTGGATCGATGCTGGGGGGTCATGGTCAGGGCTGCTTCGGGCAGTTCGCCGCATTCGCGATCGTCGCGTTCGGGCACACGTATTCGAGCTCCTGGATGGACACGGCCTGCAGGGTCACGCCGCCCGAGAACAGGATGTTGGCGATGAGCGGGGTGATCGGCCGGAACGTCGTCTGGTAGGTCACCACGGCCACGCAGTCGAGATCGAGGGTGGTGCAGACGGCGTTGGTCCGGTAGTCCGCGTTGGGCGTCGAACTCCGGAACGTGACGGTCACGTTGGGCCCAGCCGTCTCGGCAATCTGCGTCTGGTTGATGGCGTGCTGGATGATCAGCGCGCTGCTCTGGTTCACCGCGGCGAACCTGGCGCCCTCGCGCGCCGCATTGGTGACCGAGTTGTAGGCGAACACGGCGCGTCCGAGATCGAAGATTGCGACCATGATCAGCAGGAAGATCGGGATGACCAGCGCGAACTCGACCAGGGACTGGCCACGTCCGCGGTGGCGGGTGGAGCGATGGAAGCGCATCACCGGGCTCAGTTCTTGCTGACCGTGATAGGCGAGTTGCAGGGGATCTGCTGGCCCACCACCTGGTTCTGGGACTGGATCGTCCAGGGCAGGTTGCCCTGCTGGAAGTCCACGGTCGTGGTGAAGTTCGCGGCCATCCAGATCCCCTGCGCACTGCCGGAGAGGACCCCTGCGAAGCTGGGCACCGTGCACGTCCCGACGGTGACGGTGATCAGGTCGGAGACCAGGGTGCTCGAGGTGCCGCCGGCGTTGACGACGGTCAGGCGCACCGAGTACGTGCCCACCACGGTGTAGGTGAAGGGAAGCGGGTTCTGGAGGGTACTGTCGGGGACCCCATCGTCGTTGAAGTCCCACTCCCACGAGGTCGGGCTGTTGGATGACGTGTCCGTGAACTGGACGGTGAGCGGCCGCGGCCCGGAGCTCGGCATCGCGGTGAAGCTGACCACCGCCAGCGGGTTGCCGACCGTGACGTAGTTGTTGCGGGTCACGCTGTCGGATCCGACGCTGTTGGTCACGATGAGCGTCACCTTGTACTGGCCGGGCGCCGCGTAGGTGTACGTCGGGTCCTCGACGGCGCTGTCGATGTTGCCGTCGCCGTTGAAGTCCCAGCCGAAAGTCATTGGCCCGCTGCCGGTGGACTGGTCGGTGAAGGTCACGGCGAGCGGGGCGGGACCGCTGAGCGGGGTGCCGAAGAAGGCGGCCGTGGGGGCGGTCGCGGTCGTGCCGCCGGTGCCGATCAGCCCGGACTTGACGGGGAACTCCGCGGATGCGCTGACCGGCAGGTTGCCATTGGTGCCCACGATCCCGGCGACGATCGGCGTCAGGATCCGGAAGCTGCACGTCAGGCTGACGGTCGCGGTGTCGCCCACGTCCTTTGTCGTCCCGTTGCCGGTGTGGTCCACGAACACCGGGTTGGGAATGACCGGTGCCCCGGACACGACCGGCAGCGTGCAGTTGGTAGCACGCGCGTCGTTGATGATCTGGTTTCGGTAGGCGATGACCGCCGGATCCGTCGGCGAGCCCCAGGCCGCGGTCGGGTTGTTCGCGGCGTAGTTGGCGGCGATGCGCGCCATGTTCTGGAGGTTGATGTAGCCGAGGTAGGTTCGCCCGAAGTCGATGGCGAGGACGAGCACCAGGAGGATGACCGGGAGGACGAGCGCAAACTCCACGAGTGACTGGCCGCGGCCGGCACGGCCGGTGGTCGCGTGTCGGATCCTCCCCAGAACCCGGAAAGCGGTGCGCTTGTCCATGGTGCTCCCGATCTGCCGGCCGCCAGGGACGGTGGTGCCGCGCCGGGGCATGATCTGCCCGTTACCTTACGATCCCCCTTACATGGTCCTTTCAGGTGGTGCGTTGGCGCCCTACCGGATCAGCTGGATCCCGATGGCCTCGCCGTTGTAGATGTCGAGCGACCCGACCGGGCCCGACGTGATGTAGCGCACGAACCAGCCCGCGATGCACCCGTCCGAGCTGTTGCCGGACACGAAGGGCACCAGCGGCGTGCCGTACTTCAGGGACGTGGCCCGGGCACACGGGCTGTCGTTGGGCGGGTTGGTCATGGAGATGAAGTCGAGGTAGAAGGCGGCGATCCGGACCACGTGGTACCTGGCGTTGCTGCCACTACCCGTGATGCAGTCGTTGTCGCAGACGGGGACCAGGACGACCTTGCCTTGCAGTCCAGCGGTGTCGATCGCCGCTGCGACCTTGTTCTGGCAGTCGGCGCCGGTGTCGGTGGGGACCTCGACCGGGAAGATGTCGAACTGGACGGACGGCGGATGGAGGACCTCTTCGCCGCAGTCCAGGCTCGAGTTCAGGTCCAGGAACATGAACGAGCCGCCGCCGGTCTTGCACAGCGGGATCACGTACTCGGTGCCGTCCGGGTGGCTCGTGCCGGGGTTGCTCATGTACCACATGGCCGACTTGGTCGGGTCGTCGAAGGGCTGGAGGAAGCCCGAGTTGCTGCACTCCGATGGGCTCACCGGCAGGACCAGCGGCAGGAACGTCCCGCCTGTGAGGCGGCCCATCACCGCTGTGGCGTCGGCGGACACGTCGATGCTGCTGATGCCGATGACGCGCCCGAAGGTCGTGCCGACGTCCTTGGAGCCCGTGACCCGGACGCCCTGCGCGCGCGGGGGCGGCGGCATGTCGAGGGCGAGGCTCCCCACCCGGACCCACTCGCCCTGGGACGTGGCCGGCAGGCCGGTCGCGGCGACATACGCACCCTTCACGTCGGTGTAGTACCCGACCTGTGTGGTCAGGCCGTTGGCGTTGGCGAGCTCGGTCATCGCGGCCGCCACGTCGCCGTCGTCCTTGGCGGTGCCGCCCAGCCGTTGCGCAAGCACGCCGGCTCCGGCATGGGCGACGGCGTCGGTCGCGTTCTGCGCGATGCGCTGGTTCGCGTAGGCGTTGCCGGCCTCGAGCACGAGCGCCACGCCGCCGATGATCGCCAGCATCGCGAGCGCGGCGATGACGATGATCTGGCCGGCCTCCTGGCCGGACGATCGCGGGCGTGCTCCGGTTCGAGCCATGACGGACACCTCGGGACGGGCTGCGGACCGCTCGCTCATGGCTGCTTGGGACAGGCGGCGGCGGTGGTGAAGTCGGCGTTGGGGCAGCGGTACTCGACGCTGAGCACGGATCGGGCGCGGAATGTCACCCCCGAACCGAAGATGATGTTGCCGATGAGCGGCGTGAAGGGCTGGTAGGTCGCCTCGAAGCCCACGACGGCGAGGCAGCCCACGGCCACGAGGTTGCACGGCTTGGTGGTATCCGGCCGGCCGTCCGCCTGCATCTGGTAGAAGGCGACGGTCACGCTCGGGTCGTTGAGCTCCACGATCTGGGTCTGGGACTTGGACCGGGCGACGATGGAGGGGATGTCCTGGTTGACGATCGCGAGGCGGGCGCCCTCGCGGGCGGCGTTCGTCAGCGTGTTGAAGGCGAACACGGCTCGCCCGAGGTCGAACAGCCCGACCAGCACCAGGATGAACACTGGCAACACCAGGGCGAACTCGACCAGCGACTGGCCCGCCGACCGCCGGCGACCCCGCGTGCGCCTGGCGGCCCACAGCAGGTTCATGGCGAGCTCACGTAGACATCGCTGGTGCAGAGCGCCGTGGCGCCGTTGCCCGCGGCGATCGACTGCGCCGTGATCGTGAAGTTGCCGTTGGGCGCGCCGGTGGCCGCCTTCACGGTGCCCGTGAACCTGTACGTCGCGCCACGCCAGATGTCGCTCGCGCTGTTGAACTTGACGTTCGTCAGGCTGGGGACCGTGCAGTACGGGACGCTGACGGTGATGTAATCGGTCCTGGTGAGTTCCTTGGTCTCCGTGGGATAGGTGACCACGAGGCGGACGGTATAGGTGCCCACGACGTTGAACGCGTGCATCAGCGTCTGGCCCGTGCCGATTGAGACACCGTTGAGGAACCACTCCCAGGCGGTGCCACCCGGCGTGGAGGTGTTGGCGAGGGTGACGAGCTGGCCGATGTCGGGCGTCGTGTCATCGGCAAAGAAGTCCACCGCCTTGGGAGGGGCGGTCACCCGCACGTACATCCACGCATTGCCCTGGCCATAGGCGTTGCTGGCCTGGAACGCAACCAGGTAGGTGCAACCACCGTCCGCATCGGGTGCGGGGCAGTGGAACAGGTACCGGAGGTCCTGGCCGTCAGTCTCTGACAGTTGCGTCCCGAGCGTGTCGCTGACGCGCCATCGGAAGTCGGTGGCCGGGCCGCCGCCGGATGCATCCCGGAAGTCGACCGCAGTGTCGGGCCCGACGACCGTGTAGGTGACGATCGGGTCGGGCACCGTGAAGACCGAGTTGTCCGCCATGAACGCCGCGGTCGGCGGCGCCGCGATCCCGCCCCCTCCGCTGCCCCCCGCTCCCGTGGCAATCACCGTCGTCATGCCGGCCTTCACCGGGAAGTTGGACTCGGCGGTCACCTGGACGCTGCCGCCCAGGATTCCCGCGATGATCGGCGTGGCGACCGAGAACCGGCAGCTGATCTGGACCTTGACGATGTCGCCCAGGCCGCCGGTGGTGCCGTCAAGGTTGGAGTCCGTGAACGCGGGGGCCGGGACCACCGGGTTGCCGCCGGACGTGGGCAGCACGCAGTTGGTGGCGGCCATGTCCTCGATGACCTGATTCTTGTAGCGCAGCTGGACGCTGGTGTCGGGGGCCGTGCCCCAGGCCGTCGGGTTGTTCGCCGCGTAGTTGGCTGCGATGCGCGCCATGTTCTGGACGTTGATCCAGCCGAGGTAGATGCGCCCGAAATCGAGCGCGATCACCGTCAGCAGCAGGAGGATCGGGAGGACCAGCGCGAGCTCGGTCAGGGACTGGCCACGCTCCGAGCGGCGCAGCCGCGCCGCCAGGTCGCCGATGGCCCGCCCGGGCGCCGGGCGGCGTGCGCCGTGAGTCACGTGGAGAGTCCCCTGCAGGACGGCCCAGGTGGGCCGGCGATGCCGAGGACTATTCGCCCGGCACCTTACTCAGCAACTTACAGGTCTCCATCCGATCGTCCTGCCCCGCGAAGGTCCTGTGGGGGCTGGTCCGATGGGGTATCGGCGGGACAGACGAACCCGGCGCCGGGACGGAACCGAGCTCCGTCGCCTGCGCCGCGTCCGGCCTTCGTGAACGCGCGTGAGGGCGGCCTAGTTGGACAGCCGCACCACGTAGGCTCCGAAGGGGCTGGTCGATACGACACCGCATGTGCCCGCGGCCTGCTGTGCCGGCGTGCACTCCCCAACGGTGAGGGGCTTGGACTTGAAGTCCGACAGGAAGTAGCCCGTGATCGTCTTGCTGCTGCCGCCGGCGGCCGACACGACGTGGAACAGGGCCCATCCCTTGAAGCAGCCGTCCGCGTGCGGGGAACCGGCGGGACACGGACCGACGATGGGCACCGGCACGTCCTTGCCGGCGAGGTGGCTGTTCACGTCCCCATACAGCGCCGTGTGGTTGCCCTGGTTGTGTTGGCCGATGTACTGGTCGAAGTCGAGCGTGGATGTGACCACGTTGCTGCCGTCGATGATGCCGCTGACCTCGGCGGTGTTGACGTTGTTGGCCCCGTTGAAGTCCGTCCAGGCGATGTCCTCGGCGCTGATGGGGTAGTCGCCGTTCGCCTCGCCGAATGCGAGGGGATTCGCGGACGAGTACTTGGGCGTGCCATCGGCGTTGAACGCGTTGATGTTCATGATCCAGGGGGCGGCCCCGGTGCCGGTATCGATCGTGCCCGTCTCCGCGGAGGCGGTCACGGTCACCGGCCAGCTGTTGAAGCCGGCCACCCGCGCGAAGCCGTTGACGTGCGACTGCGTGATATCGACCCGCACCTCGGCGCCCGAGGACAGGAGGCTCACGTTCACGGTCACGACCATCGAGGCGGACCCGTCGGTGTAGCCGTTGCGCGTGGCGGCCGCGATCGCCGCCGTGCGGGCCGCCGTGGTCCTGGCGCCCACCGATCCCGCCTGGTTCAGGTAGGCATTGGCCCCGGCGAGGGCGGCCACGTCCGCGCCGTTCTGCTCGCTGCGACGCTGGGCGTAGGTATCGCCGCCGTCGAGGACGAGCCCGACCATGGCGATCATGGCGACGGCCGCCAGGGCGAACAGGACCAGGATCTGGCCTCCCTGGCGTTCCTTGCGGACGGTTGAGCGAGTGTGCATGGCTGCCCCCGTGGTCATGGGATCTGGACGCTGCTCGACGACGAAAGCGTCAAGGGCGGGAGTCCAAGGAAGGAGATGGGCCGGTACGCCGCCGTGACGACGACCTGCACGTAGTTGCCGGACAGGCAGGTTCCTGCGGCGCCGTAGAGATCGACGCAGGTGATCGCCGGGCTGGCCAGGTTGGGCGTCAGGTTCCGCTGGACGGCGATTCGGTCGAGCGTCTCGGTGCTGGTCCCCACTGGCGATCCCACGTGCGTCGAGGTGATCCGGGCGATCTCACGGGCCGCCTCTGCGACACCGTTGTAGGTGTAGATGCCGCGCCCGATGTCGAAGATGCCGACCAGCATCACCAGGAAGACCAGGATGGCCAGCGAGAACTCGACGAGGGCCTGGCCGCGCTCGGCGTTCCCTTTGGCGGTCCGGCTCATGACTGCGTCGTCACGGACAGGATGAGGAAGTAGGTCCCGCCGGGTGTGGTGATGGTGAGTGTCACGTTGAATGACCGACCCTCGTTGTCCTTCCCGTAATCGTGCTCGGAGGAGGGCAGACTGCCAGCCCCGGTCGTCCCGTCGCCGTAGTCCCACCGGTAGTAGGAGATGGCGCAGGCGCCCGTGGTGGGCGTGGACGAGCTGGTGAATACGACCGGCTTGTTCTTGTTCTGCTGGCTCGTGGTGAATCCGACCGTGGGCGGGGCGCAGGTCGGGACGGGCGTGGGGCTGGGCGTTGGTGACGGGGTCGGGGCGGGCGACCCGGTTGGTGTCGGTGTCGGCGTTGGTGTCGGTGTCGGCGCTGGCGTCGGTGTTGGTGTCGGGGCCGCCGTCGGAAACGCACCGGAAGCAGGCAGCACGATGATGTCCGCCTCGGCCGACTGCTGGAAGGTGACGTTCTGCCCCCCGGTGAAAACGCTCATGAGTGGCGTCAGCAGGCTGAAGTGGCCGGTCACGGTCACCTTCGCGCGCGACCCGTAGGTGACGCTGCACCCGCCCGAGCAGGTGAGCGCGACGTCGGAGGGAGCGACCGTGACCAGGCCGCCAGACGACTCACGCAGGGCCGCGCACATGACCTTGTTCGAGGACGAGCAGCCCGCCCCGGCCGACCACGAGGTCGGGTTCTGGGCGGCCATCAGCGCGCCCTCGCGAGCCGAGTTCGCGATCGTAATGCGCACATAGAAGAGGCGGCCGAGGTCGATTGCGCCGAGCAGGAGGAGCAACAGGATCGGCGTGACGAGCGCGAGCTCGACCAGTGCCTGGCCTCGAGCTCGGCTCGTACTGGTGCGACGGTCGCGGAAGGTGGCGCGCGCCAGCGGCAGGCGCACGCCGCGGGCCCTCACGGGCCGCGTAGACGACATCTCCGTTCCCCCGGCGATATCTGGCGGTGTGGTTGTAAACCGGAACCTTGGGCCACCGACCTTGCAGGCTTCTTTGCAGGCACGGGTCAAACGGTGCGTCTCGGCACCGAGTACCGGGACGTCTGGGGGATGCGCGGGGACGCGCTCCGTACGACTCGTCGGGCGCTTCCGCCGGCAGTCTGACGGTGAACCGGGCGCCACGGCCCGGCTCCGAGGGCTCCAGCTCCAGGTCGCCACCCATGGCGGGGCCCGCGCATCACCTCGCGCTGCTCGCTGGTCGCTCACCACACAAGCGCGCGCAGCGCCTCACGCTCGGGGGAACCGGTCCGGAGCGCAGGAGACGCGTGATCTTGCCAAGCCCGCGGTCGCAGAACGCAGCACGCGGCGTACCAGTCGGCCTGGGAGTTGAAAGCGATCGGGAGGGGTGAGCCGGCCCGGCCCCAAGTTCGGGACCGCGACAGGCGGCGCGTGCCGGTCAGGGACCGGGCTGGGCTCCGCCGAGGCGCGGGGTCGAGGTGTTGCCTCTACTGGACGAGCCCGATGAAGTTGAACCGCTCGTCGCAGTTGGGGTCCACCGTCGCGCTGCACGGAGGCGTGCCGAATCCCGCGGGCACGCTGGGGTAGGAGTAGAACTCCACGAAGCGACCGGTGACATCGATGGAGTGATTGGGGAAGTCCGTCAGCACCATGGCGGCGACGCCCGTGATCTCGTACTGGAGGTTGCTGCCCCCGCGACCGTTCGTCTGGCGCCAGATGGGGACGTAGACCACTGTCTGGTTGTCGATGTAGTTCTGGATGCAGCCCCGGACGACGGTGTCGTTCATCGTGCCGGTTGCGCCGTCGAACCACCACGGGAACGAGAAGCCGGGGCTGTCCGGATGGCAGACGCTGGTCCTGAGGGTGGGCACGTTCACCGGTCCTGTCCAGCTGAGCCAGCCGAAGTTCCCGGGCCCCTCCTGGCCCGCCGTCAAGGTGTAGTCGCGGCCGGTCTCATAGTCGGCGTCGAAGATGCCAATCGGGAGCAGGATCCCCGGCGGAGGATCCGGGAGCCGGGACGCCATCGCGGTCGCGACGGCGGACACAGCCCACTCGTTCTGGCCGATCAGCCGGATGAAGTACGTCCCCGGTCGGCGGTCGGTCGTCACCGACACACCCTGTGCACCCACGGGAACCAGCCCTGAGCGAACCACCGCGTCCATCAGGGTCCAGGTGCCGGTGCCGGTCGGCCGAGTGTAGACACCGGTCCACGCGCACGGGTTCGCGCATCCGTTGTTGATGACGCTCCTGTCGATCGCGTCGTACACGGTCACGCCGGTGACTCCGGCCGAGGGATCGAGGTAGACGTCGGCGACCGCCCGTGTGCCAGCCATGGCCGCGAAGTCCGAGATGTTCTGGGCCGCGCGACGCTCCTTGAAGGCGACACCCGTGTCGATGACCAGGCCGACGAGGATTAGCAGGACCATCAGGCCGCCAGCCATGAGCGGGAGCACCTGCCCTCGCTCGCCTTGCCGCGCCGTCGCGTGGACCCTTGCTGTCATGGTGGTACCCCGTTCACGCATAGGTCTTGGTCAGTTGTTGACGAGCACGGTGGCCGTCGAGCGGAGGTCGAAGGGGTTGAGCCCCGCTGTGGACATCAGCTGGGCGATGATCGGCGTGATCATCGACACTTGGACCCTCGCCTCCACCTCGAGGGTGTCGTTCGGGCCGCATGCCATGACCACGTCGCCCGGCCGGATGCAGGTCGCAGTCGCGGTGACGCCGCCGATCCCTGCGACCTGGCCCACGGTGTGGGCCTCGATCCCGGCGATGTCCGTTGCCGACCGGGCCTGCACGGATCCGTAGCGCGCGCCCTCGCGGGCCGCTTCGGAGAGGGCGTTGTTCGTGTAGACGACGCGCCCGAGGTCGATGAGGCCGAAGACCAGGAGCAGCATCAACGGGAACACGAGGCTGAACTCGACCAGGGCCTGTCCCCGCGCGCGACCCCGACCACGCCGCATCCGCGCGCGCATCACTTGTTCACCTTGATCGTCGTCGTGAGGCACGGCTTGATCTTGCCCGCGTCGATGGATTGCTCGACGACTTCGTAGTCGTTGGACGGTGGCCTCTCGGCCGAGAAGTTCTCGGCCCGGAAGCCGGCCGCCGACCAGGCGGCCTGGGCCTGGGTGATCGAGAGCGCCTGCTTGTCCTTGAACACCATCTGCGGCACGGTGCACACCGGGGGCGTCGGCGTCGGCGTCGGCGTGGGACTGGGGGTCGCCGTGGGACTCGGCGTGACGGCGGGTGTCGCGGTCGGCACGGGCGTCGCGGTCGGCGCGGGTGTTGGTGTCGGCGTCGGCGTCGGCGTCGGCGTCGTCTGGACCGTATCGCTGACGGTGATCCTCGTCGTTGCGCACGGGCCCCGATATCCCGCCGGGAGGCTCTGCCAGACGATGTTCTTGTTGCTCTGGCCGATCGTGGTCACATTGGTCGTGAACGTGGCCACGATCTTCCAGACGTCAGAGGCATCGCGGATCTTGGTGGGCCCGAGGGAGAAGTTGGGGACCACGCACTCGGTCGGTGCGAGGGTGGGCCGGGGGCTTCCGCCCGGGTCCACGGTCAGCGGGTCGCCCGACCCGGCGAAGCTCGTGATGACAATGGACGTCGCGGACGTGCGCAACGGGATCGAGTCCCCGACCACGGCGCCGATCATCGGGGTCGCGAGCCGGAACGTGGCTGTCACCGACACCCGGTAGAGGTCGCCATCGGCGCAGTCGGCGAGGTTCTTGCCGCTGCCGCTGAAGTCGGTCGTTGTCGGGGCATAGCAGCGGGCCGTGATGGCGTCGGCGGTGATCCCGTCCAGCTCCGTCGTGACCCGCGCGGCCACGTTGCGTGGATCGGCACAGCCCGCCGCGGCGCCGGTGTCACAGGCCGGGGTCCGGGCCCCAAAGAAGGCGCCCTCCTTGGCCGCGTTCTGGAGGTTGATGGTCGCGAAGTAGGCACGGCCGAGATCAACGGCGCCCAGCACGATCAGGAGCAGGATCGGGAGGATGATGGCGAACTCGACCAGCGACTGGCCCCGGGCGCGGAGCCTGGCGAGGGCGCGAGCCCTGCTCGGGCGTGCGGCGCGTGTCCTGCCGGACGAGCTGGAGGACATCGATCTTCCCCTGGCATTGGAGTCGGGCGGGTGCACTTGGAAGCCACCGCGTGGCAGCCCGCAATGAAGGCCCGGGTTCCCGGGCTCGTACAAACTGGCATTCGGTGCGGCTGGGAACCATGACCTGCGGGTACCGGTGCCCCCTGACCTTCTGGCTACTCCCGCCGGCTCAGGTCTCCTCGGGTGCCTCGGCCGGGAGCCTGATCGTGAACTGGGCGCCTCGGCCGGGCTCTGCCGGGTCCAGCTCCAGGTCGCCGCCCATCGCGCGGGAGAGCGCACGGGAGGCGTAGAGCCCGAGGCCCGATCCCTCGCCTGACGGTCTGCCGGCTCCGCGCTCGAACCGCCCGAACAGCCGCTCTCGATCCTCATCTGGAACGCCCGGGCCGTGGTCCGTGATCGTGACCAGGAGGTCCTTGGTGGCCGGATCGAGCGTCGCCGCCGCGTCGATCGGCGTGCGCCCGCCATAGCCCACGGCGTTGTCCAGCAGCGCCCACAGGACCTGGTCCAGCTGGTCGCGGTCGCCCAGGGCGAGCCACCCCTCCGAGCGGTCCTCCAGGGTGAACGGCACGTCCGCGGCGCCCAGCGCCTCCCAGGCCCGCCGCACCTGCGGCACCGCCGCGAACACCTCCAGCCGCGAGCGGAGCGCCCCGGATTCGATGCGGCTCACCGTGAGCAGCTGGCGGACCATCCGGCTCAGTCGGTCGGTCTGCTCGGTGATGATCTCGAGGCGCCGGTCCGGCCGCTCGGCGGCGAGCTGCTGCGCGTAGCCGCGGATGCTGGCCAGCGGGGTCTGGAGGTTGTGCGAGACGCCCCGCAGGAAGTCGTCCTTGGCCTCGTCCAGGCTCATCAGGCGGCGGTTCTGGGTCTCGACCCGCGCGTACAGCTGCGCGTTGCGGATCGCGGCCGAGACCTCGATGGCGAACAGCTCCAGGAGGTCCTGGTCGGCGCGCTCCCAGCGCCGGGTGGCCGACAGGTGACCCGTGACCAGGCCGATCGCGCCGTCGGCCACGCCGAGCGCCGCGCGCACGGGCACCGGCTCACCCGGCACGGACTCCTCGAGCGCGATCTCGCGAGGGTCCACGAGGAGGATCTCGCAGTCGATCATGCCGAATGCGGCCCGGGCGTCCGCTGCCGCCCGGCGCGCGATCGCGAGCGGCGGTTCGTCCAGCCTGATCGCCTGGAGCGCGTCCAGCAGCCGGCGCAGCTCCGTGTTGCGTCGGGCGAGGTCCCGGGCGAGCCGGTTCTGGCTCTCGGCCAGGCGGCTGATCTCGTCGTCGCCCGGCAGCTCCACGCCGGCGGAGCCGTCGCCGGCGGAGACGCCTTCCACGGACCGGATGAGCGCGCGCAGGGCACCGGCGAGGCTCGAGGACAGGAGCGCCGCAAGGAGCACGCCCAGCACGACCGAGACGGTGATCGCGAGCAGCAGGGCGCGGACGAGCGCGTCGTTGGTCGCGGGCTCCATGCGGGCGAGCAGCAGCACCACGAGGCCGAACCCCGCGACGGGGATCACCGCGGCCAGGATGAGGCCCAGCGTCAGGCGCGTCCGGAAGCCCGGCCCGGTGGCGCGGTAGGCCGGGCGGGCGGGATCGGGGCCTCGGCCGGGGTCGATCACGGGATCACGGGCCATGCCGTCACGGCGCGGGCGTGCCGGCCGAGACGAGGCGGTAGCCGATCCCGCGGACGGTGAGCAGGTGGGCCGGATTGCTTGGATCGACCTCCACCTTCTGGCGCAGGCGGCGCATCGTGACCCACACGTAGCTCGGGTCGGCATCCTCCGTGTCGGCCCAGCCGCGGGCCAGGAGGGTGTCCGTGGTGACGGTCTGCCCGAGGTTGGCCGCGAGTGCGTAGAGCAGGCGCGACTCGGTTGGCGTGAGCGACACCGTGACGCCGTCGACCTCCGCGACACGGCGGTGCAGCTCGAGGGCGAGCTTGGGGCCCAGCTCCAGGCGCTGGCGGGGGACGCGGTCACCGAGCCGGCGCAGCACACGCTGGATGCGGGCGCGGAGCTCCGGGTAGTGGTAGGGCTTGGTGATGTAGTCCTCGGCCACCTCGTCGAGGAGGTCGGCCTTGGAGTCCGCCGTGTCGATGGCCGACAGGACGATGATCGGGAGGTCGGCGCGGGCCTTGACCTCGCGGGCGAGCGTGATGCCGTCCATGCGGGGCATCAGCATGTCGATGACGAGGAGATCGGGCCACGCGTGGCCCAGGCGGCGGAGTGCCTCCTCGCCATCGCGGGCGGTCTGGACATCGTAGCCGTCGGCCCGCAGCTGCTCGGCGAGGATCACCAGCAGGTTGGGGTCATCGTCGACGATGAGGATCCGCGGCGTCGCGACGCCATAGGGGCCGGGTCCACCGTGCAGCATGACGCGAGGATAGCCGCCCGGGGCGCCGCGTTGCCGGGCCAGCGCCCCGCAGGTGGGCGTGGCATCACGGCGGCGCGACGGGCCGAAGCGTTCCGCGGGACCGGCCGGGCGGAACGCGGGGTCCCCTACACTTGCCCGCGATGTCGGACCTGCCCATCCGCCCGTACGAGCGCCAGCCCTCGGCGTTCCACTCGTGGGACCCGCGCACGGCCGAGGTGGCCCGCGAGCTGGCCCGGCTGGTCTCGTCCGTGCGACCCGGAACCGTGGTCGAGCATGTCGGGTCGTCGGCCGTCCCGGGTCTCGCCGGCAAGAACGTCGTGGATCTCGGGATCGAGGCGGACCCCGACGAGATCCCGCTCATCGTGGACGCGCTGTGCTCGCTGGGCTTCGGGCCGCAGGGCGGTCTCGCGCCGTTCCCGCCCACGCGGCCGATGCTCACCGGGAACGTCGTGCATGGCGGCACCCCGTTCCGCGTCCATTGCCACGTCGTGCCGCCGGCCCGTGGGGAGCTCCGCGAGCTGATCGCCTTCCGCGACGCCCTGCGCGCCGACCCGGCCCTGCGCGACGCCTACGCGGCCGCGAAGCGGGAGATCGTCGCGGCGGCGCCCGATGGGGACGCGAACCTGATGTACACCGCGCACAAGGGCGGGTTCGTCGTGGACGCGCTGTACCGGCTGGGGATCCGGCGCGGTCCCGCGGACGCCCCCGAGCCGCTCGCCCCCGGCGCGACGATCGGCATCATGGGCGGCGGCCAGCTGGGCCGCATGCTGGGCTTCGCGGCCCGCGCGATGGGGTACCGGCTGATCGCCCTGGACCCGGACCCTGCCTGCCCCACCGCTGCGGTCGCCGACGAGATCATCGTGGGCCGCTACGACAACGTGGAGGCCGGCCGGCGGCTCGCGGCGCTCTCCGACGTCATGACCTACGAGTTGGAGCACGTGGGCCTCGAGGCGGCCGCCGCCGCCGGGGCGATCGCGCCGCTGCGCCCCGGGCTGGCCGCGCTGCGCGCGACCCAGGACCGCTTGGCGGAGCGGCGCTTCATCCGGTCCATCGGCGAGCATGCCGCCCCGTGGCGGGAGGTCCGCGGCATCGCGGAGGCCGAGTCCGCCGCCGAGGCGCTGGGCTACCCCTGCCGGCTCAAGCTCCCGCTGGGTGGCTACGACGGGCGGTCTCAGGTCCGGATCACGGCACGCGGCGAGGTCGCGGATGCGGTCACCGCCCTCGGCGGCACGGACGGCCGACCCCTGCTGCTGGAGCGGGAGATCGACTTCGAGGCCGAGCTCTCGGTGGTGTGCGCGCGCGACCGCACCGGGCGGACCCTCGCCTTCCCGCCCTCGCGCAACGTGCACGACGCCGGGATCCTGGTCGAGAGCGTGGCCCCGGCGCCGGTCCACCCGGTCGTGGCGAACGACGCCATCGAGATCGCCGACAGCGTCGCCCGCGGGCTCGATCTCGTCGGCGTCCTCACCGTGGAGCTGTTCCAGCTCCGGGGCGGGGGGCTGATGATCAACGAGCTGGCGCCCCGGGTGCACAACTCCGGGCACTGGTCGATCGAGGGGGCGGCCACCTCGCAGTTCGAGCAGCACCTGCGGGCGATCCTGGGTCTGCCGCTGGGGTCCGCGGCGCCCCACGGCGTGACCGCGATGGTCAACCTGCTGGGCACGGGCCCCGACCGCGACGCGCGGTTGGCCGGGGTGGAGGGCGCGCTCGCCGACCCGGGCGCCCACGTCCACGTCTACGGCAAGCGCCGGGTGTTCGAGCGGCGCAAGATGGGCCACGTGACGGTCGTCGGGACCGACGCGGACGAGGCGCTCGGGCGGGCCCGGGCGGCCCGGGCGGCGCTGCGCTGGGAGGCATGAGCAGGGTGGGCGAGACGGGTTCGGGGCCGCGCGTCGGCATCGTGGGCGGCAGCCGGTCCGACTTCCCGGTGCTCGAGAGGGCGGTCGCGGTCCTCGACGCCCTGGGGGTCCCCTGCGAGCTGCGGGTCGTGTCTGCCCACCGCACGCCGGACCACCTGTTCCGCTACGCCGAGACCGCGCGGGAGCGCGGGATCCGGGTCATCGTCGCGGGCGCGGGTGGGGCCGCGCACCTGCCGGGGATGCTCGCCGCGAAGACGTCGCTGCCCGTCATCGGTGTGCCGATCCCCACCCAGCACCTGGGCGGCCTGGACTCCCTGCTCTCGATCGTGCAGATGCCGCGCGGGATCCCGGTCGCGACAGTCGCGATCGGCAACGCGGACAACGCCGCGCTCCTGGCCGTCGCGATCCTGGCGCTGGCTGACGACGCGCTCGCCGCGCGGCTCGACGCGTACCGGGCGGCGCAGACCGAGTCCGTGCTGGGCGACGAGTCCAACGCGGAGCCGCTCCCGGGCTGACCGGCCCCTGGCCCTGCCGCCGCTGGGTCCTTCCGGCGCCAGGTCGGCCGCCACCGGGCCCCGTGCCACCGCGCTCGGGCCCGGCCCTCCGCCGCCCAGCGGCGCAACGGTTTGGGCACCAGACGTTCCAGCCGCTGCGCGGAGCGTTGGTTCGCCGGGGATGGCCGGTACCGGACGAACGTGCTGCCCACCGGGGGGATCGTTCGCCGGCCGAACCGTTGACCCGGTGGGCGGCTGCCCCCGCGGACCGGCCTCTTCCGCCCCCGCGCCCGGCCCCGCGCCCCCGCGTTTGCAGGCCCGGCGCCCCCGCGCACCGGCCCCCGCGCACCGGCCCCGTGCTCCCCGTGCCGCTGGGCCCCTGCCCACCGGCCGTGCCGCCCGGCCTGAGGGCGGACGATGCCTGCGGGCACACAACGCCGGCGTGCGCCATGCTTCGCACGCCTCACACGCATCATCCGCCGGAAGGATCCCCATGCGCCACCACCTGCTCGGTCTCCTGCTCCCCGTCGCGCTCATCGGCTGCGCCGCTCAGGCGCCGGGTCCCACGCCTCCGCCAAGCCCCGCCGTCTCCGCCACCGTCTCCGCGCCACCCGCCCCCACGGCGTCCCCGACACCGACCGCCGCCGCGACGGCCGTCGCCTCCGTCGCGCCGAGCCCCACGGTGGCGCCCACGCCGGCGCCGGCCGCGCTCTGCCTCGCGACCCAGCTCGCGGCGACGGTGACGGGCTGGGAGGGCGCGGCGGGCCACCAGATCGCCTCCGTGCGGCTGGTCAACGAGTCCCCGATCGCGTGCGTGGTCCAGGGCACGCCCGGGGTGCAGCTGGTGGACGCGCGCGGCGTCATCCTGATCGACTCCGCGGCGGTCGGCGAGGGCGGGCTGCCGCACGTGGACCCCGGTGCGGAGCCATTCCTGCTGGACCCGGGCGCCGTGATCGGGACCGAGGTCTCGGCGGCCGACTACTGCGGGGCCGCGGAGGCGGCGCTGCCGACGACGATCGCGTTCGTGCTGCCGGCCGACGCCGGCCGGGTCGTCGCCGCGCCCGGGCCCGGCGGCGACGTGCCGGGATGCCTGTCGTCGCCCGGCGCACCGGGCTCCATCGCCATGAACGGGTGGACCCGGTAGCGCGGGTCGGCCCCCGCACCGGGTCTACGCCGTGACGGCGCCCATGGCCCCGGGCAGCGACACTGGTGCCATTCGGCGCGCCGCCCGCGCCCGCTCGCCGAGGTGTGCCGCCAGGTCCACGCCGGTCTTGAGGACCACCATCACGACGAGCGCGCCGATCGGCGCCCCGATGAACGCCACCGCGAACGCCCCGACGATGATCGTCAGGTGGAGGATCACCACCCGCGCGTACGGCGCCTGCATCTCCGCCACGGCGCTGGACGCGCGCGACTCGCCGCCCAGGATCCAGTTGACGACGAAGCTCACGCCATGGCTCGCGACCATGAACAGCGACGCGACCAGCACGACACCCGGGTCGGGGCCCATCGCGGCCGACGGGTCGCCCGCGCCCGCGAACAGCATCGGCAGGGCGGCCCAGACGAACACCCCGTGCACGAACCAGAACATGCCGTAGTGGACGCAGAAGAACGGGACCATGATCGCCTTGGCGATCGCTGGGTTCACGATCGGCCGCAACGCTGCGGAGGGTCCGGGCGGCGGCGGCGGACCGGGTGGCACCACGCCCGCGTAGCGCTCTGAGGGCGCGGGGACGGTCGCCGAGCCCGGGGTCGTCGCGAGCGCGAAGGGCCCGGCGTTGCCCGCGGTGAGCATTCGGCCGACGGCGAAGATCCCCACGACGCCGTTCTCCGCCCAGTAGATGGCGACCAGGGTCGGCAGGCTCCAGCCGAGGAACAGCACGCCGGCCAGCGGCACGAGGTTCGCGAGCACGAGCGCCGCCAGCGCCACGGGCGAGGCATGGGCAACGCGCTGGAGGGTCAGGAGGCGGTCCACGGGGTCCCAGCGTATCGCCCCGGCCGCCCGGGCGGATAGACTCGGGTCGATGGACGACGAGCGCTGGGAAGCGGGCATGCCCGTGCTGGACCGCCAGGCGGTGCCGGTGGTGCCGGCGCGGCCGGCGATGGCCGGAGATGCGGCGCTGCCGCCGAGCCTCCGCGGCCTCCCGCCGCGCAGCGTCCCCGAGACGAAGCCCACCCCGCTCCAGAAGCACTTCGTCCTGGTCTCGGCGCCGGCCCTGGCCCTGGGCGCCGTCGGGATCACGGCCCTGGAGCTCGGGGCCGGGTTCGGGAGCCCCATCGTCAAGCTGTGCGTCCTGCTCGCGGCGCCGCTGCTCCTGGTAACGACGGCGGACGCCGCCCTGCGGATCTGGCGGTCGGCGTGGGCGTGGATGCCGGTCGACCGCGGCCGCGGGCTGTTCCGCCTGGCCTGGCTGATCCCGGTCGCCGTGCTCTTCGCCCTGGTCATCGGGGCGGTCGTGCTGGTCCTCGGTGCCTGACATGGTCGAGCGGCCCCTGGACGACGACGAGCGGCGCGCGATGGCGGCGCTGGGCCGCGGGCCAGACGGCCGCTCGACCGACGTGGCGTCCGGCCGCGGGGCCCCGCGCTGGGTCCTCCAGTCGCTCAACTACTGCGCCCGCTGCGGGACCGAGCTGGTCGCCGGCGTGCCGCCCACCGAGCAGCGCGAGCGCCTCGCCTGCCCGGCCTGCGGGTTCGTCGCCTACGTCAACCCGCGGCTGGTCGTCACCACGATCCCGGTCACGGAGGCGGGCGAAGCCGTCCTCCTGCGCCGCGGCATCGAGCCCGGTTACGGCTCCTGGGCGCAGCCCGGCGGCTTCCTCGAGGTGGACGAGACGGTGTCCGAGGCCGCGATCCGCGAGACGCTCGAGGAGACGGGCCTGCTGGTCCAGCCCGGCGAGCTGGTCGGCCTCTACTCGCGGCTGGAGGCGGCCGTCGTGACCCTCGTGTTCGAGGCGCAGATCGTCGGCGGGGAGCTGCGCGAGACCCCCGAGGCGCTCGAGGTCCGGGCGTTCGCCCCCGACGCCATCCCGTGGGACGAGGTCGCCTTCAAGACGAGCTACTTCGCGCTGCGGGACTGGGTGGAGACGCGGCACCCGGGCGTCACGCCGCCGCCGGCCTTCCGCGGGAGCGAGTCCTTCTAGCCGGGCCGGGGACCGCCCGCACCCGCGCCGCCTTCGCCCCCGTCGCCACGCCCGCCCGCGCCCGTGCCCCTGCCCAGCGGGCTGTCCGCAGCGGCCAGGTCGCCGTACGTTCGCCGCCGCAGGCCGGTTGTGATCGCCGTCTGCTCCGGCCCTGAGACGCCCATGCGGGCGAGCGCGGCGCGCGCGAGCTCCAGGGCCGCCTCGACCTCGGGGTCCGCCAGGCGCGCGACGCCGAGCCCGCGCATCGAGGCGACCTCCTTCCGACCCCGGGCACGCGCCACGATGGTCAGGCGCGGGTTCAGTGCCCGTGCCCGCTCGACCGCGAGCCTCGCGGACAGCGGGTCGCCGATGGCGACGACGAGGAGCCGGGCCTTCTCGAGGCCGGCCCGGGCCAGGATCGCGCGGCTCGCGGCGTCGCCGAACAGCGTGGCGGCACCCAGCCCCGCGGCCTCGTCGAGGGCCCGCTGGTCGCGGTCAACCACGACGCACCGGAACCCGCGGGCGCGGACCGCGCGGATCACGACCCGCCCGACGCGGCCGCTGCCCAGGACCACCACCGCCAGCCGCTCGCCGTCGGGCGGGAGGCCCAGCTCGCCGCGGAGCGTGGGCGCGTGCCCGGCCACGGGCGGCTCCATCGCCGGCGCGCCGCGACGCTCGACGCGGGTCGCGAGCCCGGCACCCGCGCGCACGAGGGCCGGCGTGAGGATGATCGACAGGACGGCCGTGGCGAGGACGAGGTTGTAGCCACGCGCGTCGATGAGGTGCACGCCCAGCGCCTGCTCAGCGAGCAGGAAGCTGAACTCGCCGACCTGGCCGATGCTCGCCCCCAGCAGGACGGCGCTGCGCAGCGGCAGGCCCAGGACGCGGCCCAGGATCGAGGCGGCGCCGGCCTTGACCAGCATCGCGACGGCGAGGAGCGCGAGCAGGGCGGGCCAGTCGCGCAGGATCGCGGACGGGTCCAGCAGCATCCCGACCGACACGAAGAACAGGACCGCGAACAGGTCGCGGAACGGGATGATCTCGCCTGCGGCCTGGTGCGAGAGGTCGGACTCCGAGACGATGATCCCCGCGACGAACGCGCCCAGGGCCAGCGAGAGGCCGAACACGGCACTCGAGAGGAACGCCGCCAGGAGCGCCGTGGCGAACACCGAGAGCAGGAACAGCTCTGGCGACCCGAGGCGGCTCACGGTCCCGAACAGCCACGGCAGGACCCGCGCGCCCACGAAGAAGGCCAGGGCCAGGAACGCCGCGGTGCGCAGGAGCGCGAAGGCGACCGGGAGCAGGGAGCCGTCGCCGGCCAACGGCTCGAGCAGGGCCATCATCAGGATCGTGGCCAGGTCCTGGACCACCATCCAGCCGATGGCCGCGCGGCCATGGAGACTGTCCAGCTCGCCCCGCTCTACGAGCATCTTGAGCACGACCAGGGTGGAGCTGATGGCGATCGCGGACCCGATGACCGCTGCCTCCACCGGGCCCAGGCCCAGCGGGACCGCCACCGCGGTGCCCGCGACCGCGGTGATGACGATCTGCGCGACCGCGCCCGGGACCGCGATCCGCCAGACCCGGCGCAGCTCCTGGAGCGAGAACTCCACGCCCAGGGCGAACAGGAGGAGCACCACCCCGAGCTCAGCGAGCTGTCCGATCTCTTGGGCGTCGCCCACGAACCCCGGCGTGAACGGCCCGATGATCACCCCGGCGACGATGTAGCCCACGATCGGGGGCTGGCGGAGGCGGACCGCGACGGCCCCGCCGGCCAGCGCGAGGGCGACCGCGACCCCGAGATCCAGGATGAACCGGAGCTCCGGGGTCAGGGCGAAGGTGACGTCGGGCAGGGTCGGCATTGCGGCCATTATCGAGGTGGCCCAGTCGCTACGATCAGCCCATGCAGTCGGTCGGCACATCCCGCGCACACTCGGCGCCCCTCGAGCGGATGGTCCACGCGACGCACGAGGTGATCCGGGGCCGCCACGTCCGGACCTGGATCCTCGTCGTCCTCGCGATCACGATCATCGGCGCGGCCGGCTATGTCGTCCTGTTCCGGTGGCCGGTCGAGGACGCCGTCTACATGACGGTGATCACACTCACGACCGTGGGCTTCCACGAGGTCCGTGCGATCGTGGACTTCCCGGAGCGGCTGTGGACGATGCTCCTCGCCGTCGCCGGCGTGGGGATCATCTTCGGGTCCATCGGCATCGTCGCCGAGACGATCATCAGCGAGGCCGCGAGCGGCCGGCGGGAGGCAAAGCGGATGCGGGAGGCCGTCGAGGTCCTGGGCGACCACTACATCGTCTGCGGGTACGGACGGGTCGGCTCGACCGCGATCCACGAGCTTGTCCATACCGGGCAGCGGTTCGTCGTCATCGACATCAACGCGCCGTCGCTCGAGCGGGCGGCGGCGGACGGGCACCTCGTGGTGATGGGCGACGCCACCGACGACGCGACCCTGCGGGCGGCCGGCATCGAGCGGGCGCGGGGCCTGATCACCGCGATCGACTCGGACGCCAACAACGTCTACGTGACGCTCTCGGCGCGGGCGATCAACCCGGAGCTGTTCATCGTCGCCCGCGCCAGCGCTCCCGGCGCGGAGGCCAAGCTCCGGCAGGCCGGCGCGAACCGGATCGTCTCCCCGTACACCATGGCCGGGCGGCGGGCGGCCGAGCTCGCGATCCGGCCGCGTGTCGCGGACTTCATCGACGCCGCGCTCTCGCACGGCAACCTGTCGTTCTCGCTCGAGGAGGTTGAAGTCAACGCGGAGAGCCCGCTCCTGGGCGTGACCGTGGGCGCCCTGCGCGCCGACGGCGTGGTGACGCTGGCGATCCTGCAGCCCGACGGGGCCTACGAGGCGAACCCGCCCGAGGGCCGCGCGCTGCGCGTGGGCGAGAACCTGATCACCTCGGGCAGCACCGAGGCGCTCGCGGCGCTGCGGGCCCGGGCGTAGGGCCGGCGGGGGTCCAGGCGGGGGTCAACCGCGGGCCCGGTCGCTGCGGCGTCGCGGCTCGTCGCGTGCCGCGGCCTGGTCCGTCGGCCGGGTCTCAGCCGGCCGCCTTGAGCGACTCCGTCTCGGCGGCCGCCATCGCCGCGCCCACGATCCCGGCGTCGTTGAGGAGCCGCGCGGGCACGACCGCCGCGCGCACCGTCAGGCGCGGGATGAACCGCTCGGAGCGCTTGGACACGCCCCCGCCGATGATGAACAGCCGGGGCGAGAACAGCCGCTCGATGGCCAGGAGGTGCTCGTCGAGGTCCTGCGCCCACGCCTTCCAGCTGATCCCGCGCCGGAGGCGGGCGGCGGCGGCCGAGCGGCGCTCGGCGTCCCGGCCACGGATCTCCATGTGGCCCAGCTCAAGGTTGGGGACGAGCGTCCCGTTGTAGAACAGCGCCGAGCCGGTGCCCGTGCCGAGCGTGATCAGGAGCACCGTCCCGCGATGCCCCACGCCCGCGCCGAACCGCATCTCCGCGACGCCCGCGGCGTCCGCGTCGTTGACGAGGTGGACGGGCCGACCCAGGACACGCTCCATGGCGCCGTCGGCGTCGAAGTCGACCCAACCCGGGTCGACGTTGGCCGCGCTCTTGGTGATGCCGTCGATGATGACCGCCGGAAAGCCCACGCCGACCGGAACCTCGGGGGCCAGGACCACCTCGGTGGTGATCTTCTTGATCATCCGCGCGATGGACGCGATGACCGCCGCGGGCGCCGACGGCTGGGGCGTGGGCACGCGGTGGCGTGGCGAGAGCAGCTTGCCCGTGTCGAGGTCTACCGCGGCCACCTTGATGCCGCTGCCGCCCACGTCGACGCCGATCGCCACGCGCCGGGGACCCGGGTCGATCTGCGGGCCCGTCACGACACCGGCCTTGTCCTGGTCGTCCTCGACGTGCGTCTCCGCGAGCCTGGTCGCCAGGGCGGCGACCTTCTTCGTCGCCTTGGCGTCTGGGGTATCGCTGCGGGCGGGCTTGACGGCGCCGCCGGCGTCCGGCTCCTGGTTCACGGTCGTGCTCCTCGCGGGATCGGCCGGCTCGGCCGGCGGGCATGTGCGCCCCGACAGACTAGCCGCACCGGCGCCCGAGCGTCGCGCGCCGCCTGACCTCTAGTAGATGAAGGTCGTGTCCGAGGGGAACGTGAACTCGAACGTGTCCGGCAGCAGCGCGGCGTCCGGCTGGTAGCTGGTCACGGTCGCGTCGCGGGTCACCCGGCCGCCGATCGACTCCTCGAGGCGCAGGATCACGCCGTCGAGGCGGTCCACGGCGATCCGGACCGCGAAGTCCGGGCGGTCCGCGGCGACCTCGACGGTCCGCGGGTGCTCGCACTCCAGGACGACGGCCTCGCGCCCGGCCACCATCGTCGTCCCGGTCACGCGGCAGATCCCCGTCCCGAGGACGTTCTGGCAGTACCCCGCCGGATGGATGAACAGCTCCGGCAGCGTCTCCATCTGGAGCGGCGTGACGGAGCGGTAGACGCGCGACGTGCCGGGGAGGTCCTTGCCGTCCGTCCCGCGCACGACCGGGCGCACCGGGCGCCTGGTGCCCACCTTGCGGCTCGAGACATAGGTCCGGACCGTGGTCCCGTCGGTCAGCCACAGCTCGTGGTCACCGAGGTCGCCCCCGCCGAACGACGTGAGGACGAGCGCCCTGCCGGGGTGCTCGAGGGTGACGTCGATGATCGCGAGCTCCTCGCCGCGCGCCGTTCCACTGCGCTCCTCGATGCCCATGCGCAGCGTGCGGAACCGGAGCTCGGCGTCGCGCATGAAGGTGAACAGGTCCGCGACCGACGGGAGCTCGGCGCGCAGGGCGGCAACCTCCGGGCGGACGGGACCGGTGGCGGGGACGGGGAGGGACCCGGTGCGGTCCCAGGCGCGGCTGGCGGACATGGCGCGGATTGTAACGGGCGGACGGTGACGCGGGCCCCGGGTTCCGGCGACGGTCCCCGCTTCCGGCGAGGCGCCCGGGGCGCCGAACAGGACGGGGCACTTGACGAGACCGGGCCTCGCGCCGAACCCTGATGGCATGCGGACCGTCCATCGAACCACGCTCGTCGTCGCCCTGGCCGCCTCGGCGGCCCTCGGCGGCTGCGGCGGAAGCGGCCTGTCGACACCCCCGCCGGTCGCGGCCCCGTCCGGCGCCGTCGCCACCGGGGTCGACCCGACGCCCGTCGGCGGCGTGACTGAGGGCCCCGGCGTGGTGGTGACGGCCCAGAACCTCGAGTTCCAGCCGCAGGTCGTCACGGTCCCGGCGAACGTGCCGCTGACGCTCGTCCTCGACAACCGGGACCAGGGCATCCCGCACGACATCCAGGTGTCCGACGCGAACGGCAACGTCATCGTCAAGAGCGAGATCATCACGGGTCCGCAGCGGTTGCAGATCGCGCTGCCGGCGCTCGCCCCCGGCGTCTACCCGTTCATGTGCGTGGTGCATCCCAACATGACCGGGACGATCACCGCGCAGTAGGGGTCAGCCCCCGCCAAGGCCCGGCTCGGTCATCTTGAGCGGATCGAGCAGCTCGTCCAGCTTCTCCGGCGCGATGCCCTTCTCGAGCGCCATCTCCCGGATCGTGCGCCCGGTCTTGAGCCCCTCCTTGGCCATCGCGGCCGCCGCGTCGTAGCCGATCTCGGGCGCCAGCGCGGTCGCCAGCATCAGCCCCTGCTCCACGAGCTGCGGGCCGCGCTCCGTGGCCGTGAGGCCCTCGACCAGCTTCACGCGGAAGTTGCGCGCGGACGCCGCGAGCAGCGTGATGGACTCCAGGAGCGCCTGTGAGGTCACCGGCATCATGACGTTGAGCTCGAGGAACGAGCCCGTCTGGCCGAAGGCGACGGTGGCGTCGTTGCCGATGACGCGCGCGACGACCATCGTGAGGCTTTCGACGATGACCGGGTTCACCTTGCCGGGCATGATCGAGGAGCCCGGCTGCGTCTCCGGCAGCGCCAGCTCGGCGAGGCCGGCCCGCGGGCCCATGCCCATGAACCGGATGTCGGACGCGATCTTCCAGAGCCCCAGCGCGATCGCGCGCAGGCCGCCGTGCGCGGCGATCACCGCGTCAAGGGTCGCCTGGGCGTGGAAGTGGTTCGGCGCCTCGCGGACGAGGAGGCCGGTCAGCTCGGAGAGGTGGCCGCAGGCGCGCGCCGCGTACTCCGGGTGGGCGTTGATCCCGGTCCCGACCGCGGTGCCGCCCAGCGGCACGGTGAGCAGTTCGTCGCGAGCGGCCTGGGCCCGGCGGATCGCCTCCTCGACCTGGCCCGCGTAGCCCGCGAACTCCTGGCCCAGGCGGATCGGCGTCGCGTCCTGGAGGTGGGTGCGGCCGGTCTTGACGACGCCCCAGAACTCGTCGGCCTTCGCGGCGAGCGCGCGCTGGAGCTCGATGAGGGCCGGGATCAGCTCCTCCTCGATGGCGATGGCGCCCGAGAGCTGGAGCGCGGTCGGCACGGTGTCGTTCGATGACTGGCACTTGTTGACGTCGTCGTTGGGGTGGACCTTCGCCCCGCCCAGCCTCGCCGACGCGAGGTGGCCGATGACCTCGTTCATGTTCGTGTTCGTGCTCGTGCCCGAGCCCGTCTGGTAGACGTCGATGGGAAAGTGCTCGTCGTAGCCGCCCTCGGCGACCTCGCGCGCGGCGGCCGCGATCGCCTGCGCCTTCGCGGCGTCGAGCAGCCCGAGACCCTGGTTCGTCTCGGCCGCGGCCAGCTTGACGAGCGCGAGCGCCCGCAGGAAGCGGTGCGGCATGCGCTGCCCGGAGATGGGGAAGTTGAGCACGGCGCGCTGGGTGGAGGCGCCGTAGAGGGCGTCGGCGGGGACCTCCATCTCGCCCATGGAGTCCCGCTCGATACGGGTGGCCGGTGTGGGAGTCGTCTCGGTGCTCATGGCGCCGATGGTAGTGCGCGGCGCGCCGGTGCGGGAGGGGCTGATGGCCCGGCACCGCCGGTCCGCTACCGCGCCGCGAGGGCGACGGTGGGCGGACGATCGGCCGGCTGGCGGGTGGTCACGGGTCCTCCGACGCGCGGGCCCCCCGGGACGTTTCAGGTCGCGGGGGCTGTCGTGCGCACATCGTGACTCGACTGCGTGTCAGGCGAGGGGCCCTGGTGCAGCGCTCAGGTGCGGAATCGTCGATCCTGACGGTGAGCTCTGCAGGCCGCCCGCCCGCATGACTCCCACGTGGTTCAGGGCCATCCCCGGCGGTCATGGGATGGTGCCGGGGCTCCCGCGTATGCTTCCACGCGTGAACGTCTCGATCGCCGACTTCCGCACCGTGATGGGCCAGTTCGCGACCGGGGTCACCGTGGTGACCGCCCTCGACGGGGATCAGCCGGCCGGGATCACGGTCAACGCGCTCACCTCCGTCAGCCTCGATCCGGCGACGGTGATGATCGCGCTGGACCGCCGACGGTTCATCGTCCCGGCCATCGACGCCTCGCGCCGCTATGCCGTCAACATCCTGGCCGAGGACCAGCAGTGGCTCAGCGACTGCTTCGCCGGCGCCAATGTCACGCCCAATCGGGACGCGTTCTGCGGCGCGGCCTGGCGGCCCGGGCAGACCGGCGTGCCGCTCCTGGTGGGTGCCATCGCCGCCATGGAGTGCGAGGTCACGGACCGGTTCGAGGTGGGCGATCACTATCTCTACGTGGGTGCCGTGCTGGGGCTCGCGCTCGACGAGCCCACGGCCCCCCCGCTCCTCTACCACCGCAGGCGGTACCTGCGCATCGAGCGCGCGACGACCTCGCAGGTCGTCGGCAAACCCGAGTCGCCGGAGGGCTGACGCCATGATCGACCAGGACGCCGGGGCGCCCGACGAGGGACGCCCGCTGGTGCGGCTCGCCTTCCCGGCCGGAGACGGCCAGCTCGCTGCCGTCGCGCTCCTCACGCTCGATCGCCCGGAGGCCCTCAACGCGCTCTCGTTCGGGCTCGTGGCGGAGCTCGGCAACCTGCTCGCGGTCCTGGACGAGGATCCGGCTTGCCGCGCGATCGTGATCACCGGTGCCGGGGACCGCGCCTTCGCCGCCGGCGCCGACATCCGGGAGCTGGCCGGCGAATCGCCCCAGACCCTGCGGGAGGCGGATCCGTTCGCCGCGCTGGACGGCATCGGGCAGCTGCGGACCCCGGTCATCGCCGCGGTCCGGGGCTTCGCGCTCGGTGGCGGCTGCGAGCTCGCGATGGCCTGCGACATGATCGTGGCCGGGGACAACGCCCAGTTCGGTCAGCCGGAGATCAAGATCGGCGTCATCCCGGGCGCGGGCGGCACACAGCGCCTCGCCCGGGCGATCGGCAAAGCGCGCGCGATGGAGCTGATCCTCACCGGCCGCCGGATCGGCGCGGGGGAGGCGGAGGCGATGGGCCTGGTCACGATGGTGGTGCCCGCGCCCGAGACGGTGGACCGCGCGCTGGAGCTTGCCGGGAGGATCAGCGCGATGCCGCCGCTCGCGGTGCAGGCCGCCAAGGCGTCGGTGGTGGCCGCGCAGGAGCACGCCCTGGGCCACGGCCTCCGCTTCGAGCGCGGCCGTTTCGAGGACCTGTTCGAGACCGAGGACCAGCGCGAGGGCATGGTCGCGTTCATTGAGAAGCGCACGCCGGTCTGGCGGGGCCGCTAGGGTCGGGCGTCGGGCGCGCCGTGCCCGCCCGCCGTGCCCGCCCGCCGGCCGCGTCAGGGCAGACGAGGTGGACCGGGTTGCCGCGGATCGTGACCTGCCAGGTCGTGACGTCGAAGCTGGTGTCCGAGGCGCTGCCGCCGATCGTGTACCGGATCTTCCACCAGCCGGCCTCCGTCTCCCCCGGCGCGATCGGCGCCCCCGGGTAGCCGTGCCCGGCAGCGGGGTCCCGGTCAGGCCGACGCGCGCTCCCGCGGCGCCCCGCGCCCGGGGCTCACGGCGCCGGGCTCCACGGCCCTGCGATGCGGGCTCACGGCCCCGTCGGTCCGCTCCGCCTCCTCGAGGTCGTCGAGGCCGCCGCCCGCGGGCAGCCGCACCTCGAACCGCGCCCCGGCGGCGCCGGATCGGTAGGTCACGTCCCCGCCCAGGGAGCGTGCCAGGCCGCGCGCCACGCTGAGCCCGAGGCCGGTTCCGTCGCCCGCCTGTCCGGCGCCGCCTCGGACGAACCGCCCGAAGATCCGTCGCCGGTCCTCCTGCGGCACGCCCGGCCCCTCGTCTTCCACCGCGAGGATGATGGCCGGGTCCGCCCGGTCGCCTGCCGCGAGGATCTCGACCCGGATCGGGCCGTCGCCCGCGTAGCGGGCCGCGTTGTCGAGCAGGATCCACGCGATCTGCTCGGTCGCGGCCGGATCCGTGAAGGCGATGGTCCCCATCGCGCGGTCGATGACCTCGACGCGGTCGGTGAGCGCCAGCTCGGTCACCACCCGGCGCACCAGGGGTGGCAGGGCGACCGGCTCGCCCTCGAGGGACAGGGTCCCGGTCTCCATCCGCGACAGCAGCAGGACCTGGTTGACCAGCCGGGCCAGCCGTTGCTCCTCGATCCGGATCGCCTCCGCGCGGGCCGTGACGTACGGATCGTTGCCGAGGTCGACGAGGTCGGACGCGGCGAGCTCGATCGTCGCCAGCGGGGCGCGCAGATTGTGGCTGATGCTGCGCAGGAACTCGCGCTGGAGCCGGTTGAGCCGGTCGAGCCGGTCCGCCCGGCCCATCGCCCGCCCGAACGCCTCGACCTCGGTGAGCACGGACCCCACGAGCAGCGCCATCACCTCGAGCCCGGCCTGATCGCCATCGGTCCAGGCGGCGCCCGGCACGGTCCCCGCCTCGAGGCGCCGCTGGTCCGTGCCGAGGCCCAGGATGGCCTCGACGACGGAGCCCTCGGCCGTGGCGCTCCCGGACCCCGGTTGGTCGCCCGACGGATCGCCAGCCCGGCCGATCACGGTCCCGTCGGCCGTCACCACCTCGCACCAGGCGACCCCGAAGATCTCGACGCTCGCCGCGGCCAGCCGGCGCGCGGCCTCGGCCGGGGTGACGTGGATGGGGACGGCGGTCGCGGCGGCCAGGCACGCCCGCAGCGTGTTCTCCCGGCGGTCCAGGGTCCGCACCAGCCGGTCGAGACCCGCGGCCAGTCGCGCGATGTCGTCGCCGCCGGCCGCGATAGCCGCGGGCGGCACGCGGCCATCGGCGACGGCGATGAGCCCGTCATGGACGACGCCCAGGCGCCGTCGAAGGATCGCGGACAGCAGCATCGCGAGCATGGTCGCGACGACGCCCGTCAGCGCGACCAGGACCGGGATCAGGATCGGCAGGGTCCCGGCCGTCGCCTGAAGCGCGGAGACGCGGGTCGCGACGACGAGCTGCTCCCCGGTCGAACCGTCCCCGAGCGGCACCCGCCGTCCGGCGAGGTCGCCGGAACGGACGATGCCGGTGCTCCCGTCGGACCCCGCGATGACGCCATCGGTCACGACGGCATCCGTGGTCACGGCGGTGGTCCCGTCGTCCGCCAGCACGGCCACCGAGAACCCTGTGTAGCCAGCGATGTCGGTCACGAACCGTGCGTCGAGCTTTCGGGCGAGGACCAGGCGCCCGAGCTCCGTGGCCCCGGCGCCACGGATCGCGTCGTCGTCGACGAGGTAGACCTGACCGTCCACGCTGAGGAACCGCGGGCTCGGCCCGAACCGGCCGTCCTCGGTCTGCAGGGCGGTGGCGAGAGCGTCCGATCCCGCGCGTACCGCGCCGTTCGGGGCCACCACCAGGCCACCGTCCACCGAGCCCTGCTCGACGAGGAACTCCAGCACGTTCAGCCGCACCGACTCGAGGTCGCCCTTCTCCACCTGGGCGGCGAAGGCGTTCCACTCGGCATAGCTGCGGACGAGGTCGTCCAGCTCCCGCCAGGACTGCTCCACCTCGGTCGCGGCCGCGCTCACGGCGCGGTCCGTCCGGGCGATCGCATCGTCGGAGAGGGACTGCTCCACCCGGTCGTACACCAGGATCCCGAGGAGTGCCGCCGGCATCGTGGCGGCCAGGATCAGCGAGATCGCCGCGAGGCGGTGATAGGGGAGCGCCGGACCGATCCGCAGGCGGCGCGCCCGGGTCATGCCGGCTGGTCCGGGGGCGCCGCGCCGAGCCGGTAGCCGCCGCCGCGGACCGTGTGGAGGAAGCGGGGATGCGACGGATCCGGCTCCAGCTTCTGGCGGAGCCGCCGGATCGTGACCCACACGTAGACGGGGTCGGCGCCGTCGGCGTCGGCCCAGACCCGGCTCAGGAGCTGGTCCGTCGTGACGGCCTTGCCGGGCGTCGCCGACAGCGTGGCGAGGACACGGGTCTCGATGGGTGTCAGCTTGAGGACCGTGCCGTCCACGATCGCCTCGCGCCGCCGGAGGACGAGCGACAGGCCATCGGCGACCTCAACCTCCTCGACGGGGATCCGGTCCTCGAGGCGCCGGAGGATGCGCTCGATCCGCGCCCGCAGCTCCGGGTAATGGAACGGCTTGGTGAGGTAGTCCTCGGCGAACTCCTGGATCATCGTCGTCTTCGCGGATACCTCTGAGACGGCCGAGAGGACGATGATGGGGAGGTCTGCCCGCCGCTTGATCTGGGCGGCAACCTGCTCCCCGCGCATGTCCGGCAGCATCAGGTCCAGGACGACCAGGTCCGGCCATCGGCGGTCGATCGCGGCCAGGGCGTCGGCACCCCTGGTGGCCACGGTGACGCTGTAGCCGTCCCGGCGGAGGCGCTCCTCGAGGAACCCGACGAGCCGGACGTCGTCCTCCGCGAGCAGCAGGCGTGTGGGCTCGGTCACGGGTTGTTCCCCTTCCCGCCGCTGTTGCCGGGCGGGGCGGTCGGCTCCTTGGTGGGCCTGGGCTCCTTGGTGGGCTTCGGCGTGGGCTTGGGCTCCTTGGTCGGCTTCGGCGTGGGCCTGACGGCGGGCTTCGGCGTGGGCCTGACGGCGGGCTTCGCGGACGGCCGGTTGCCCTGGCCCGGCGGCGTGGCGAACGGCCCGCCGGGTCGCGTGGCGGGCTCGGGGGTGGCCGGGTTGCCGGCGGTCACGATCGCCGTCGGTGCCGGCGAGCCTGCAGGCACCGCGGTCGCGCCCGCAGCGGGGCTCCCGCCGGCGGTCACCGGCCGCAGGGTCGCCCGCGCGTCGCGCTTCGCGTAGCGCACGATGATCGTCGTCGGGGGCCCGGCCTCCGACACGGAGACCCACAGGGTCACGTCGCCACGGTCGTAGGTCGTCCAGCCCGCGCGCGTGTCGACCACGCTGAACCCGGCCCTCCGGAGATCGGCGTCGTAGCCCGCCCGCGCCTCCGACGGGATGCGCACGGACCGGTACTCCACGAAGGGCACGCCGCCGTCCATCCCGGGGGCCTCGAAGCCGATCTCGGCCGTCGCCTGGCCCGGGACGGGAACCGCGATCGAGGGCGCCGCGGCGTCACCCGGGGTCGGTCCGCCCGGGCTGCCGCAGGCCACGAGCAAGGCCACCAGCACCGATGCGAGCCCGAGCAGGGCGGCACGCGACGCCGTGCGTCGTTCCTGCCGTCGTGCCTGGCCCATGGCTCCGGGCTCCCGGTTCTGCCGCGCGGCGCGCGCGGGCGGCCTACGGGGGCCCGGATGGGCGCGGCAGCGGGCACACGGAACCCACGCGGTGCCCGCGGACACGGGCGCCCAAATCCGCGGGATCGCCATGGCCCCCGGGCTGGCGGTCCCGCTTGGAGTGTAGCCCACGGCGTCCGTCCTTCTACAATCGGCCACATGACCCGAACCATGGACAGATCCTTCCGTCAGACCGTCATCGTCGATGCCGTCCGCACGCCCATCGGGCGCTACGGGGGCGCCCTGGCATCGGTGCGCGCCGATGACCTGGCCGCCATCGTCCTGCGCGCGATCGTGGACCGTACGGGTGTCGACCCCGCCGTCATCGAGGACGTGGTACTCGGATGCGCCAACCAGGCGGGTGAGGACAACCGCAACGTCGCCCGGATGGCGGCCCTCCTGGCCGGCCTGCCGGTGGAGGTGGCCGGTCAGACCGTGAACCGGCTGTGCGGGTCCGGCCTCCAGGCGATCAACACCGCGAGCCATGCGATCGGCGCGGGCGATGGCGACGTGTTCATCGCGGGCGGCGTGGAATCCATGACCCGCGCCCCCTACGTGCTGCTCAAGGCGGAGTCGGCCTACGACCGCGGGTCGCGGACGATGGAGGACACGACGCTCGGCTGGCGGTTCGTGAACCCGCGTATGCAGGAGGCCTATCCGCCCATCTCCCTGGGCGAGACGGCGGAGCGGGTGGCGGACCGGTACACGGTCTCGCGCGAGCGCCAGGACGCGTTCGCGCTCGAGAGCCAGCGCCGCGCGATCGCCGCCATCGAGGAGGGGCGGTTCGCCGGGCAGCTGGTGCCGGTGCAGGTCGCCGGCCGGAAGGGCGCGATCACCGCCGTGGACCGCGACGAGCATCCCCGCGCGGACAGCACGGCCGAGGCGCTCGCGGCGCTCCGGCCAGCCTTCGCGGCCGGCGGTTCCGTGACGGCCGGCAACAGCTCCGGGATCAACGACGGCGCGTCGGCGCTCCTGCTGGCCGAGGCGGACCGGGCGAGGGCGCTCGGGCTCCGGCCCATGGCGCGCGTGATCGCCACCGCGGTCGCGGGCGTGCACCCGGACGTCATGGGCATCGGGCCCGTGCCCGCCGTGCGCAAGGCCCTGGAACGGGCGGGCCTCACGGCGGCGGACCTGGACCTCGTGGAGCTCAACGAGGCGTTCGCCAGCCAGTCGGTGGCCTGCATGGACGAGCTGGGCCTGGACCCGGCCCGCGTGAACCCCAACGGCGGGGCCATCGCGCTGGGCCATCCGCTCGGCGCGTCCGGCGCACGCCTGGTCACGATGCTGGTCCACGAGCTGGAGCGCACCGGCGGCCGGTACGGGCTGGCGGCGATGTGCATCGGCGTTGGACAGGGGATCGCGACGATCGTGGAGCGCGTCGAGGGCTGAGCGGCGCTATGAGCCCAGCTCGTATGGGTAGAGGGGCCGGATCCTGATGGTCCACGCCTGGGCGCCCGACGTGACCAGCGTGCCGGGCGCTGCCGCCAGGATCGGTGCCAGGGGCCCGGCGTCGGCGGCGAGGACGATCCCGGATCGCAGCCCATCCACCTCGAGGTCCACCACCGCCGGCGAGCCGAAGCGCTCCGGGGCCTCGGCCTGGGGCCAGGGCAGCGTCGTGGCGCCGGTCTCGGCGGACGGGGCGACGGAGATCCGGTAGCCGACGGGCACGTACGGCACGGGCGAACCGGTCGAGCCGGCCCAGGCGACGGCCGGATCGGCGAGGCGCGCCAGCAGGTCGAACGCTGCGGCCCCAGGCGCCGCCGGATCCGGGCTCACCGCCGGTCCGCCGGGGCCGCCGGGACCACCGATCGCACCCGGACCGCCGGACGCGAAGCGGCTGACGATCTCGGACCCACCCAGGTCCACCGTGAACACCGTGGTGCCTGTGTCCGCCGCGATGCCGCCCGAGCCTTCGGCGTCGAGGCCGGCCGAGCGGATCACGGCGACGATCGCCGCCGCACCCGCGGGTCCCATGTCGCGCACCGTGACGGCGGGGGCCAGGGCTGGGGGAGCGTCGAGGGCCGGGGTGTAGATCCGGCCGTCCGTGTCCACCACGAGCGCCGGGAGCGCCCCGATGTTCGCGGCCGGGTTGATGAACCCGCCCTCGGTCGTCACCTCGATCAGCAGGCCGGAGGCCGCTGCCGGGGGCGCCTCCGACGGGGCGGCGGACGGCAGGGCGGTGGGCGTGCCCGCCGGTGCGCCGCACGCGACTGCGACCAGGCCGACGGCCGTCGCGAGCACGGCGGGGGTGAGCGCCTGCTTGAGCCGCGGTGTGTGGACGCGCCTCTCGCTGTCGCGCTGGGGGTGCCGGTTGGACAGGGGCGCGCCCGGCTCGGGCCGGTCGCTGGGACGCATCCGCACGGTCTCGATCCTCGGTCATGACGACGCGGCGGCGCCGCGGCCCACAACGGACGCCGTCCGGGCCGGCCTGGTTCCAGCGCGATGCCGAGCGATCCCGGACCAGGCAGTTTCGTCGTGGGCGCTGGACGAAATCCGTTGCGGTGCGTAGGATCGCGCCAGTTCGCGCACCCGGGTCGGTGCGGAGCCAGCGCCCCCCGAAGGAGACCGTCCCCATGATCGACGCCACGCCGACGATCGTCTCGCTCACCGACGCCGCCGCTTCCAGGCTCGCGGAGCTGACCAAGGAGGAGGCGAGCCCTGAGATCGGCCTGCGCGTGTACGTCTACTCCGGCGGCTGCTCCGGCTACCGCTACGGCATGATGCTCGAGGACCAGCCCACCGCGGACGACAGCGTCCTCTCGGCCAACGGTGTCCGCGTCTACATCGACGTCAACAGCGTGCCGCTCATCAAGGGCTCGCAGATCGACTACGTCGATACGCTCATGGGCGCGGGCTTCACGGTGAACAACCCCAACGCCGTCTCGGGCTGCGGCTGCGGCTCCAGCTTCCGGACGGGCGAGGACGCCGGCACGCCGCGTTCCTGCTCGCACTGACCCGCCACCGATCCCCCCGCGCCCACGGGGCGCCCTCTCCTTCATGCGGGTCGACGCCGCCGGGACCCCGGCGGCGTCCGTGCGTCCGCGCCCGGCAGCCCATGCGGTTGCCGCGCCGCAGGCTCGGGCGACCCGTGGTCCGCCACCCCGCGGGGCACGGCTCCACGGCGGCCGGTCCGGGGGTCCATCCCCCGATCGGGTGATCGACAGGATCCCGCGATCCGACAACGCTGTTGTGACCGGGGGAGCGGCACGCTATACGAGCGCACCTTCGTTGCCCAGCCTCACGTCCCTCTATCATCCGGCGCGCCGTGCGGACACGCGCCCGGCGCTGGTGTTCCTCGTGCTGGCCGCGTTCCTTGCCGCGGTGTACTCGGTGCCGGGCCTGGACCAGTTCGCCCGAGACCTGGTCTACAGCCTCCTCGGCGCCGCCTCCGGGATCGCCGTCCTCGCGGGCGTCCGCCTCCACCGCCCCGCCCACCCCGGCGCCTGGTCCCTGCTCGCGGTGGGGATCCTGCTGTTCGCGGCCGGGGACGGCATCTGGATGATCCTCGACGTGTTGGGCGTGACGCCGTTCCCGTCGATCGCCGATGTTGCCTACCTGCTGGGCTACCCGACCATCATGCTGGCGTTCCTGCGCGTGATCGCCGTGCGGGTGCGCGGTGGTGACCGGTCCGGCCTGCTCGATGCCACGATCCTCGCCCTGGCCGTTGCCCTCGTGGGCTGGGTCGTGATGGTCCGCCCGGTCCTCCAGGGCGAGGGCGACTCGATCGCGCTCGCGATCGGGGCCGCGTATCCGCTGGGTGACCTCGTGATCATCGGCGTCGCCATCGGCATGCTGACGACGCCCGGGCCGCGTGGCTCGGCGTTCGGGCTGCTGGTCTGCGGCCTGCTGCTCCAGTTCGGCGCGGACGTCCTGTACGCATTCCAGATTGCAGCGGGCACCGCCACCGATGGCGGCCTGCTGGACCTCGTCTGGCTGGCCTCGTATACGACCATCGGGGTCGCGGCGCTCCTGCCCACGATGCGGGTCGTCGCCGTGCCGCATCCGGTTCGCATCGCGTGGCTCAGCGGGACCCGCCTCACGTTCATGGCGTTCGCCATGTTCGCGGGCCCGGTCATGGTGTTGCTCCACGACCCCGGGGACCGCATGGACGTCGCGCTCCTGGCGCTCGGCTCCGGGCTCCTCTCGGGCCTGGTGCTCATCCGCCTGGCCCTCGTGGTCCGCGCCCTGGCGCACGACATTGCCACCCGGCGCTCGCTGGAGGAGGAGCTCAGCTTCCGGGCATCGCATGACTCCCTGACGGGGCTCGCCAACCGGCGCGCGTTCATGGGTCATCTGGATACCGCCCTGGCCGGCGGGCGTGGTGGCCCCGTCTCCGTCCTGTTCATGGACCTCGACGACTTCAAGGGGATCAACGACACGCTCGGCCACGCTGCGGGCGACGCGCTGCTGGTCGTGGTCGCCGGGCGCATCCGCGGGCACCTGCGCGGCAACGACCACGCGTCACGCATGGGCGGCGACGAGTTCGGGATCCTGCTGCACGTCGACGAGGCGGGCGCGGTCAGCATCGCCGAGCGACTGCTCGAGAGCCTCCGCGAGCCCTTCCAGGTCGCCGACGCGGCGGTCGTGACTCGCGGCAGCATCGGGATCGCGATCGTGCGCCCCGGCGCCGAGACGGCACAGGTCCTCGCGGACGCCGACATCGCGATGTACCGCGCCAAGGCCATGGGCAAGAGCCAGGTCTGTGTCTTCGCCGACGAGATGCGCGTCGACGTGGTGGACCGCATGCGCCTCGAGGCCGACCTCCGCTCCGCGATCGAGCAGGGGGCCTTCTCGCTCGCGTACCAGCCGATCGTCGACCTCGCGACCGGGCGCGCGACCGCCGTGGAGGCGTTGCTCCGGTGGGTCCATCCCGAGCGCGGCACGATGCCGCCGGCGTCCGTCGTCCTGCTCGCCGAGCAGACGGGGCTGATCCGTCCGCTGGGCGACTGGATCCTGCGCACCGCGTGTCTCCAGGTCGCGGCCTGGCGCCGGAGCCTGGAGCCGGCCCTCGGCCTCTCGGTCAACCTCTCGCCCCGTCAGGTGGCCGATCATACGCTCGTGCGGACGGTGCAGTCGACGGTGGCCGCCGCTGGCCTGCCCATCGGGGCCCTGATCCTGGAGGTCACGGAAGGCGCGCTCCTCGCGGACGCCCAGCAGACCGTCGCCAACCTGCGCGACCTGCGCGCCCTGGGGGCCTGGGTCGCCATCGACGACTTCGGGACCGGCCATTCGTCGCTCGGCGCGCTGGGACGTCTGCCGGTGGACATCCTCAAGATCGCGCCCGAGTTCGTGGAGCACCTCGACCGCGAGGACGACCGGCGACTGGCAGGGATCGTCGTCAACCTGGGCGAGACGCTTGGCCTGCGCGTGGTTGCCGAGGGCATCGAGCGGCAGGAGCAGCTCGATGCGATCCGCGGCCTCGGCTGCGGCCTTGGCCAGGGGTACCTGCTGGCCGCGCCGATGACCGCTGCGGCCTTCGAGGCCCTGTTTGCCGCCCCGCGCGCCGTGGGCATCGACGGCGCGCGGGGCGGCCTCGCGTTCGGGTCGCAGCTCGGGGCCTGAGCCGGTCCCGGCGTCTCGTTCTTCAGCGGTGGCGGCCGCCTGCCGCCCGCGCAGCGCCGTCCCGTGCCGGATCGCCGCCGGTGACGTAGGCTGGCGCCGCGGCAGCCGGGGGTCCGGCCGCGCCGCGTGCCCCCGCCCCGGACCCGCAGGCCCCATGCAGATCCCGCTCTTCCCCCTGCACATCGTCCTCGCGCCAGGCATCGCCCTGCCGCTCCACGTCTTCGAGGAGCGGTACCGCCACATGGTCCAGCGCTGCCTGGACGCGACCGAGCCCTTCGGCGTCGTGCTGATCCGCGAGGGCAGCGAGGTGGCGCCACGCGACGGGGGGACCCAGGAGCTGGCAATCGCCGGGGTTGGGACGTTCGCCGAGATCCGCGAGGCGAACCGGTACGCGGACGGCCGCTGGGACGTGCTCGCCGTGGGAACCTCGCGGTTCCTCGTCCGCGAGGTGCTCACGGACGTGGCGCCGTACCTGGTCGCCGAGGTGGACCCGTACCCGGACGAGCCGGCCGACGCCGATGAGGCGGAGATCGAGACGCTGGCCGGACGGGTGACGCGCCGGTTCGTGGACTACCTCCGCCTGCTCCAGCCGCGTGACGGCGAGAGCGTCGAGCCGATCGACGTCCAGATGGAGGTCGAGACCGAGGTCGAGGACGATGACGAAGCCGACGCCGGCGATGCCGCATCCTCGTTCCGCGATGCGGACGGGATGCCGTTCGTGGAGTCCGACGCCGAGCCTGTGCCCGTGGACGACCCGGAGGCGGCCCGCGTGGCCCTGCGCATCCCGGATGACCCGTCGGCGCTCTCGTTCCTGCTGACCGGCATCGTGCAGGTGGAGCCGGATCGCAAGCAGGCGCTCCTGGAGGCCGCCGGCGCCGAGGAGCGGTTGCGCGACCTGGACGCGCTCCTGGACCGGGAGCTGATGCTCCTGGGGGCCCGCCTGGCGCCCTTCGCGGTGGACCGGCGGGGCCTGACCGGCAGCGGCAACTAACCCCAGGGCGCCTCGGCGCCCGCCTCGGCGGTGTCGCCTGGCGCCCGGCTCTAGACGACCCGCGCGAGGTACCGGTCCACGCCCTCGGCGGCCGCGCGGCCCTCCTTGATGGCCCACACGACCAGCGACTGGCCGCGCACGCAGTCGCCCGCCGCGAACACGCCGGGCACCGTCGTCATCCGGTCGTCACCGGTCCGCACGTTGCCGCGCGGGTCCAGCTCGCACTCGAAGGCCCGCGGCAGGGCGGACTCCGGGCCGGTGAAGCCCAGCGCCAGCAGCACGAGGTCCGCGGGGATGGTCTGGGTCGTGCCCGGGACCTCGCGCATCGCCACTCGCCCATCCGGTCCCGACTGCCAGCTGACGTCCGCGATCTCCACGCCGGCGACATGCTCGTTGCGGCCGATGAACCGGCGGGTGGTGGTGGAGTAGCGGCGCGGGTCCTCGCCCCACAGCGCCGCGGCCTCCTCCTGGCCGTAGTCCATCTTGTAGACCTTGGGCCACTCGGGCCACGGGTTGCCCGGGGCGCGCCGGTCCGGCGGTCGGGCCAGCAGCTCCAGCTGCCGGACGCTCCTCGCGCCCTGCCGGATCGCCGTGCCCACGCAGTCCGTGCCCGTGTCCCCGCCGCCGATGACCACGACGTCCCGGCCGGCCGCGTCGATGGGCGCCTCGGCGTCCGCGCCGCCGTCCAGGAGGCGGCGCGTGTTGCCCCGCAGGAAGCTCATCGCGAGGTGGATCCCGCCCAGCTCGCGCCCGGGGACCGCGAGGTCGCGCGCCACGGTGGAGCCCGTCGCGATGACCACGGCGTCGTAGGTCGCGAGCAGCTCGTCGGTCGTGACGTCCGCGCCGATGGTGACGCCCGTCCGGAACGTGACGCCCTTGGCCTCCATGAGCGCGGTCCGGCGGCCCACGACGTCCTTGTCCAGCTTCATGTTCGGGATGCCGTACATGAGGAGCCCGCCGATGCGCCCGGCCCGTTCGAACACGGTGACCAGGTGGCCGAAGCTGTTGAGCTGGTCCGCGGCGGTGAGCCCCGCCGGCCCGGACCCGATGACCGCGACGGTCTTGCCGCTGCGCCGCAGCGGGGGCGTCGGGACGATCCAGCCCTCGTCCCACGCGCGGTCGGCGATCTCCTGCTCGATGGTCTTGATCGCGACGGGGTCGCCGTTGAGGCCCACCGTGCACGACCCCTCGCAGGGCGCCGGGCAGACGCGCCCGGTGAACTCGGGGAAGTTGTTGGTCCGGTGGAGCCGGAGCGACGCCTCGCGCCACTGGCCCCGGTAGACGAGGTCGTTCCACTCCGGGATCAGGTTGTTGATCGGGCAGCCGGACGCCATCCCGGAGATCAGGACGCCGGTGTGGCAGTAGGGGATGCCGCAGTCCATGCAACGGGCGCCCTGGTCGGCCAGCTCGTCCTCGGACAGGTGCGGGTGGGCCTCGCTCCAGTCCCTGATGCGCTCGAGCGGTGGCCGCCCCGGCTGGTTGCGGCGCGCGATCTGGATGAAGCCCGTGGGGTTGCCCATCAGGAGCCGCCCACCCGCGCGAGGTCCCGCGCGTTCTCCTCGAAGGCGGCCATCTCGGCATCCTCGACGCTGAGGCCCAGCGCGCGCATCCGGGCCTGTGCCTCGAGCACGCGCCGGTAGTCGTTGGGGATGACCCGCACGAACCGGGCCGCGGCGGCCGGCCAGTCCGCCAGGAGCTCGGCGGCGCGCTCGGACCCGGTGAGGTCGCGGTGGCGCTCGAGCAGCTCGCGGACGAGCGTCCTGTCCTCGGGATCCGCGATCAGCGGCTCCAGGCTCACCAGCTCCGGGTTGCAGCGGGAGGCGAAGTCGCCGTCCGCGTCGTGGACCCACGCCACCCCGCCGGACATCCCCGCCGCGAAGTTGCGGCCGGTCCGGCCGAGGACGAGGACACGCCCGCCCGTCATGTACTCGCAGCCGTGGTCGCCCACCCCCTCCACGACCGCGGTCGCCCCGGAGTTGCGGACCGCGAACCGCTCGCCTGCCACGCCCCGGATGAACGCCTCGCCACCGGTGGCACCGTAGAGGGCCACGTTGCCGGCGATCACGTTCTCGTGGGCGACGAACGGCGACCCAACGGGCGGCGCGATGACCAGGCGCCCGCCGGACAGGCCCTTGCCGACGTAGTCGTTGGTGTCGCCCTCGAGGCGCAGCGTCAGGCCGCGCGGGATGAACGCCCCGAAGCTCTGCCCGGCGGACCCGGTGAAGTGCAGGCTGATGGTGTCATCGGGCAGCCCGGCTGAGCCCCAGTGGCGCGTGACCTCGGAGCCGAGCATGGTCCCCACGGCACGGTTGACGTTCCGGATCGGCAGCGAGGCGTGGACCGGCAGGCCCTCGGTGAGGGCCGGGGCGCACAGGTCGAGCAGCGTCGTTGCGTCGAGCGACTCCTCCACGCGGTGGAGCTGGATCTTGGTCGCCCGACCCTCGTAGGTGCCGGGGACGTCGGGCAGGGCGAGGATCCGGGAGAAGTCCAGGCCGCGCGCCTTCCAGTGGTCCAGCGCCGGGCGCATCTCGAGGCGGTCGCTCCGCCCGATCATCTCGTCCATCGTCCGGAAGCCCAGGCGCGCCATGTGCTCCCGCACCTCCTGGGCGATGAAGCGCATGAAGTTGACGACATGCTGCGGGTCGCCCGCGAACCGCTTGCGCAGCTCGGGATCCTGGGTCGCGACGCCCACCGGGCAGGTGTTGAGGTGGCAGGCGCGCATCATCACGCAGCCCAGGGCCACGAGCGGCGCGGTCGCGAAGCCGAACTCCTCGGCGCCGAGCAGGGCGCCCACGACCACGTCGCGGCCGGTCTTGAGCTGGCCGTCCACCTCGACCACCACGCGGCTGCGCAGGTCGTTCATCAGCAGGACCTGGTGGGCCTCGGCGAGGCCCAGCTCCCACGGGATGCCCGCGTGCTTGATGGAGGTGAGCGGCGACGCGCCCGTCCCACCGTCGTGACCCGAGATCAGGATCACGTCGGCATGCGCCTTGGCGACGCCCGCCGCCACGGTGCCCACGCCCACCTCGGCGACCAGCTTCACGCTGATCCGCGCGTGGTGGTTCGCGTTCTTGAGGTCGTGGATGAGCTGCTTGAGGTCCTCGATCGAGTAGATGTCGTGGTGCGGGGGCGGGCTGATCAGGCCCACGCCGGGCGTGGAGTGCCGGGTCCTGGCGATCCACGGGTAGACCTTGGAACCGGGGAGCTGGCCGCCCTCGCCGGGCTTGGCGCCCTGGGCCATCTTGATCTGGAGCTCGCGGGCGTTGACCAGGTACTCGCTCGTCACGCCGAAGCGCCCGGACGCGACCTGCTTGATCGCGGAGTTCTTGCTGTCCCCGTTCTCCATCGGCTCGTAGCGCGCCGGGTCCTCGCCGCCCTCGCCGGTGTTGGACTTGCCGCCGAGGCGGTTCATCGCGATCGCGAGCGACTCGTGGGCCTCCTGGCTGATGGAGCCGTAGCTCATCGCGCCGGTCTTGAACCGGCGCACGATCGTCTCGACCGGCTCCACCTCCTCGATGGGCACGGGCCGCAGGGCCGGCCGCAGCTCCAGGAGGCCGCGCAGGGTCGCGAGCCTCGAGCTCTGGTCGTCCACCAGCGAGCTGTAGTCCTTGAAGGCCGGGTAGTCACCCGTGCGGACGGCCTTCTGGAGCGTGTGGACGGTCAGCGGGTTGAACAGGTGGTTCTCGCCGTCGGCGCGGTACTGGTACTGGCCGCCCGGCGGGAGCTGGGTGTGGACGATCGGCCGGCGGGGCGGGTAGGCGCGGTCCTGGCGGGCCTTCACCTCCTTGGACACGATCTCGATGCCGATGCCGCCGATGCGGGTGGGCGTCCAGGTGAAGTACTCGTCCACGAAGTCCCGGTTGAGGCCGATGGCCTCGAACACCTGGGCGCCGTGGTAGCTGTGGACCGTGCTGATCCCCATCCGGCTGATCGCCTTGATGACGCCCTTGGTCGCGGCCTTGCGGTAGCGGTGCTCCGCGGCCTCGGTGGGGCCGGGGATGACGCCCAGCCGCACCTGGTCGTCGATGGTCTCGAAGGCCAGGTACGGGTTGATCGCAGACGCGCCATAGCCGATCAGCAGGCAGAAGTGGTGCGCCTCGCGGGGCTCGCCGGACTCCAGCAGCAGGCCCACCCGGCCGCGGGTGCCGGCGCGCACGAGATGGTGGTGGACCGACGACACGGCGAGCAGCGCCGGGATGGGGGCGTTGGTCTCGTCGTGGCCGCGGTCGGACAGGATGACCTGGTTGTAGCCCTCCGCGATCGCCTCGGACGCCTGGCGGCGCAGGTCCTCGATGGCGCGGCGGAGCCCGGAGCCGTTGTCGGCCACCTTGAACAGGATCGGCAGGGTGATCGTGCGGAAGCCGTGGCTGTCGGGTCCCCCGTCGAGCGCGCGGATCTTCTCGAGCTCCGCGTTGGAGATGACCGGCGAGGGGAGCGCGACCTGGTGCGCGGCATCGGGCCCGGGTTCGAGGAGGTTGGCCTCCGGCCCGATCGAGCGGTCCGTGGCCATGATGATCTCCTCGCGGATCGCGTCGACCGGCGGGTTGGTGACCTGTGCGAAGAGCTGCTTGAAGTAGTTGTAGAGCAGCTGCGGGCGCTCGGACAGCACGGCCAGCGGGGCGTCGTTGCCCATCGAGCCGATGGGATCGGCGCCCGTGGTCGCCATGGCGTCGATGATCAGCCGGACGTCCTCGGTGGTGTAGCCGAACACCTCCTGCCGACGGAGGACGGATTCGTGGTCGGGCTCGATGACCCCCTCGGGATCCGGCAGGTCCTCCAGGTTCACCAGCGACTCGCGGACCCACTGCTCATAGGGGTGGGCGCCGGTGATGGCGGCCTTGAGCTCGGCGTCGGGGATGATCCGGCCCTGCTCCGTGTCCACGAGGAACATGCTGCCGGGCTGGAGGCGGCCCTTGGCCACCACGTCCTCGGCGGGGATGTCCAGCACGCCGGCCTCGGACGCCATGACGACGCGCCCGTCCCGGGTGACGTAGTAGCGCCCGGGCCGGAGGCCATTGCGGTCGAGGATCGCGCCGATGCGCACGCCGTCCGTGAAGGCGAGGGATGCCGGGCCGTCCCACGGCTCCATCAGGCACGAGTGGTACTCGTAGAAGGCGCGACGCTGCGGGTCCATGCCCGTGTCCCGGCCCCAGGGCTCGGGGACCATCATCATCATGGCGTGGGCCAGGCTCCGGCCCGACAGGTGGAGCAGCTCGAGGACGTTGTCGAAGATCGTCGTGTCCGACCCGTCCACGTCCACGGCCGGCAGGATCTTGTTGAGGTCCTCGCCGAAGACCGTCGACCGGAACGTGGACTGGCGGGCGAATATCCAGTTCACGTTGCCGCGCAGCGTGTTGATCTCGCCGTTGTGGCTGATGTAGCGGTACGGGTGCGCGCGCGACCAGGACGGGAACGTGTTCGTCGAGAAGCGCGAGTGGACCAGGCCCAGCGGGCTCTCGAAGCGCTCGTCGATCAGGTCCGGGTAGAACGTCAGGAGCTGGGAGGCGTTGAGCATCCCCTTGTAGACGATGGTCCGGCAGGACATCGAGGGAATGTAGAACTGGTCTCGGGCGGGGAGGGCGCTGCGGCCGATGGTCTTCTCGATGAGCCGGCGGGCGACGTAGAGGTGGCGCTCGAAGGCCAGGTCCTCGTCCTGCCCGGGCGTGAGGCCGGCGGGACGGGCGATGAACGCCTGGGCGATGACCGGCTGGCTGGTGCGGGCCGAGTCGCCGAGGCCGGACGGGTCCGTGGGGACCGTGCGCCAGCCGAGGAGCTCGAGGCCCTCGCCGCGGAGCTCGTGCTCGAACCGCTGGGCCGCGCCGGCCCGGCTCGCCTCGTCGCGCGGGAGGAAGACCATGGCCACGCCGTAGCCGGCATCCGGGAGGGCGATGCCCGCGTCAGCGGCGACCGCGCCCAGGAACCGGTGGGGGATGGAGACCAGGATCCCGGCCCCATCGCCGGTGTTGGCCTCCGAGCCTGTCGCGCCGCGGTGCTCGAGGTTGACGAGCACGGTCAGGGCGTCGCGGACGATCGCGTGGGAGCGGCGGCCGGCGATGTCCACCACGAAGCCGAAGCCGCACGCATCGTGCTCGGTGGACGGCTCGTACAGGGTACGGGTCTGGGCCACGGCTGCTCTCCGCCTTCGCCCCTCGTGGGGGTGGGCCGGAACCGTACGCAATTGATGACCCCCGGGCAGGACCCGTGGTGGTGATCGTTGGGTTGCGGTTCGGGGTCCAGCATCCCTGCGCTGGCCGAACCGTGCATGGCGCAAGACCGGCGGGCCCGTCCGTTGTGCATCCAGCACAACCCCGAGCCGGGGAGGGCGACCACCCGACCGCCGACGACCGCAAGGCTGCCGTCCGGCCGACCGGGCCCGGTGGCTACGCCTCGCGCACCGTCACCCGGTTCGCGCCGCCGCTGATCTCGATCTCCAGCCGGTCGGCGGCCTGCTCGGCACCCGGGGTCGCGACCCGGCCCGGACTCCACGCCCACGACGGGCCTCGACTCCCAGGCCCGCGCCCGGATGTGGGACGAGGTCCGGCACCTGCGTGACGCCGACACCACCGTCTTCCTCACGACGCACGACCTGGACGAGGCCGACGCCCTGTGCGACCAGCTCGCGATCATCGACCGCGGCCGGATCGTGGCAGAGGGCACGGCGACGGAGCTCAAGCGTGCCGTCGCGGGCGACGTCGTCACCATCGGCGTCGACGGCAGGGGCGAGCTCGTGGCGCAGCTCCTCGCCGCCCAGCCGTTCGTGCGCGAAGCCGGTCACGCCGACGGGATCGTGCGCCTCTACGTCGACGACGGCGAGACCAGCCTCCCGCTGATCCTGCGGATCCTCGACGGAGCGGGCCTCGCCCCGCAGACCCTCGCGCTCCAAGCGTCGGCGGACTGGCCGTCGAGTTCAGCCAGTCCGTCGGAGGTGTGGAACACGCTCGGCCCGGTTGCCGTCGCCCACGCGGTCAGCGCGAAGCTGGACGCGATCACCCCGACCCCGACCGACTTCACGTAGCCGCCCCGTCGCGCCTTCACGACCTCCCAGCCCATCACGCCCCCTGATCCGAGATTGCTCCGCGACCTGTGACCTCATCCTCGCGGGCCGTTGCCAACGGGTCAGGGTGCCACCGGTGCCAGAGGAGCGACCTCGACCGGGCAGTGCAACGTCTGCCCCCCTGCGCAGCGGGCGGCCTAATGGTCGTTCGGAGTCCCCTACCGGCGCGAGTCTTCCTCCGTCGCACCCGGCCCGTATCCACCCAGGGATGCCATGCGCGACCAGCGTGCAGAGCCCGTGCCTCAGATGTGCGATTGGGGCGGCGAGCTCCTCGAGGTGGTCGCGGCTCCAATCCTGTGCCGGATACGTCGCGGTGTCGGCGTCCCCTCTCTGGAGTCGCATCCGCCACGGACCCCGGATCCGCACGGCACCTGGACCTTCGCGGAACCACCGCGGAACCCCAGTTGCGGAACGACACCTAGTGCTTGAACCCCGTGCTCGAGTCTTTGTCCTTCACCGGCGCCGGCTGCTTCTCGAGCCGCGGCAGCTGGCGGCGCAGGTCGTCGACGAACAGCGAGGCCACGTCGTGGGTGAACCCGCGCTTCACGACCACCCGCAGGACCGCGAGGTCTTCCCGGTTGGCCGGGAACGTGTAGGCCGGCACCTGCCAGCCGCGCTCACGCACGGCGTCCGACACGTCGAACACGTTGAAGTTCGTGATGTCGTCGCGGACCTTGAACGCGAACACCGGCAGGTCCTCGCCCCGCGTGATGCACTCGAACGGTCCCAGCTTCTCGACCTCGCGGGCGAGGTCCTGCGCCACGTCGCGCGAGTACTGCTGGACGCGCCGGTAGCCCTCCATGCCGAGCCGCACGAAGTTGTAGTACTGCGCCACCACCTGGGCGCCGGGCCGGGAGAAGTTGAGCGCGAACGTCGGCATGATGTCGCCGAGGTAGTTCACCTGGAAGATCAGGTCCTCCGGGAGGTGCTCATCGGACCGCCAGATGATCCAGCCGACTCCGGGAGCCACCAGGCCGTACTTGTGGCCCGACGCGTTGATCGAGACGACCCGGTCCAGGCGGAAGTCCCACTCGAGGTCCGGCTCCAGGAATGGCGCGAAGAACCCGCCCGAGGCCGCGCGAGGCCGGTCCGCTCCTGGAGGGCATCGAGCGCCTTGCAGATCTTCTTGATCGGCTCGTAGGACCCGTCGTAGGTGGACCCGAGGATCCCCACCACGCCGATCGTGTTCTCGTCGCACAGCGCGGCGGCTCGCTCGGGCTCGATGTGGAACCGGTCGCCCTCCATCGGGACCTCGCGCGGCTCCACGTCCCAGTAGCGCGCGAACTTCTCCCAGCAGACCTGGACATTGATCCCGAACACGATGTTGGGCTTGTCGATCGGCTTGCCGGCCGCCCGTCGCGCGTCCTGCCAGCGGCGTTTCAACGCGAGGCCGCCCAGCATCGCCGCCTCGGACGAGCCCGTCGTGGAGCAGCCCGGGGCGTCGTCGGGGTCGGGCGCATTCCAGAGGCGGCTGATCATGTCGATGCAGCGCATCTCCATCTCGGCCGTCTGCGGGTACTCGTCCTTGTTGATCATGTTCTTGTCGAACGTCTCGTCCATCAGGCGCCGGGCCTGCGGCTCGAGCCACGTCCCCACGAACGTCGCGAGGTTGAGGCGCGCGTTGCCGTCCAGCATCAGCTGGTCGTGGACGATCTGGTAGGCGACCTCGGGATCCATCTCATCGTCGGGGATGCGCCGCCGCGGCGCCCGCCCGATCTCCGCGAACACGTCCCCGACCGACTGCGCCCCCGCGCGTTTCGTCTTCTTGACCGCCACGCCGATCGCTCCTTGGTGCTGACCCGGACCGCGACAGCCTAGAGCCCGCGCCGGGATCGCGCTCCGGTGCTGCGTACCGCATCATGAACCGATGCGAATCGAGGGCTTCGGCGTCGAGATCTGGATGAACCGGTGGGAGACGCGGTGCCGCTACAACCTGGCCGAGACCTGCGTGGACTCGGTCACGACGGCCGAGCTGCTGGAGCTGGCGGGCGTCGACGAGGCCGCCTTCGCCGCGGAGCTGCTGCCGATGCGCCTGGGCTACGGGGCCATCGAGGGCTCCGTGCGCCTCCGGGCCGCCATCGCCGCCCTGTACGAGACGGCCTCGGCCGACGACGTCATCGTGGCCCACGGGGCCATCGGCGCGAACGCGCTCGCCTACCAGGCGCTGGTGGAGCCCGGCGACGTCGTGATCCCGATCACGCCGACGTACCAGCAGCACACGTCGATCCCGGAAAGCCTGGGCGCGGAGGTCCGGCCACTTCGTCTCCGCGAGGAGGACGGCTGGCTGCCCGACACGGACGAGCTCCGCCGGCTCGCGCGCGGCGGCGCGAAGCTGATCGCCGTCGTCAACCCGCACAACCCCACGGGCGCGCTGCTCGACGCCGCACGGATGGACGAGATCGTGGCGATCGCGCGCGAGGCCGGCGCCTGGATCCTCGCCGACGAGGTGTACCGCGGCATCGACCAGGCGGGCTCGGGCACCTCGCCGTCCTTCGTGGACCGGTACGAGCGGACCGTCGGCATCGGCAGCATGAGCAAGGCGTTCTCGCTCGCGGGCCTGCGCCTGGGCTGGATCACGGCGCCGCACGAGGTCCTCGGGGCGGTCAGCCGTCACCGCGACTACAGCGTCATCAGCGTGGGCATGGTGGACGACCTGCTCGCCTCGATCGCCCTGGAGGCTCGCGATGCGCTGCTCGAGCGCAACCGCGGCATCGCGCGCGGGAACCTCGCGATCTTCGATGCCTGGGTGGCGGGGGAGCCGCGCATCTCGTACGTGAAGCCCGCTGCCGGGACGACGGCGCTGCTCCGCTACGACGCCCCGATCCCGTCCGAGGAGCTGTGCGTGCGCCTGCTCGAGACCGAGGGCGTGCTGCTCGTCCCGGGCGCCGTGATGGGCGCGGAGGGGTACCTGCGCATCGGCTACGCGAACGAGACGCCGGTCCTGCGCGACGGCCTGGAGCGGTTCTCGGCGTTCCTCGCGACGCTGTAGGAGTTGGTCGGGGCGAGAGGAGTTGCCCCTCCACCACCGACCTTCCGATCATCATGCGTCTCGCCGAGCCGCCGACGCCGTTCGAACTGGTCCGCGGCGCATGACGCGGAGGTTCATCGGGTTCTATGCCGCCATGGAGCATAGGTGCGCGGTGCCGCGTCGGCCCGGGCAGCAGCCCTGCGCCCGCGAGCAGCTCGAGATCGTGGGCGAGGGTCGTCGTGTCCCCGACGTCGTGGAGCTGCCCGAGCATCTTGGCCCAGCACGACGACCTGCAGCCCTTGCAGACCGTCACGCCAGGGGACCACTTGAACGCTGACAGTGCGATATACTAATTTCCCACTGTTACGCCAGTGGAAGAAGACTTGGCGGCACGCCTCCGGTCGTCCATCCGTGGCCTTGCGGGGCCGGACTGTTCTCGGGTCAAGGCGGCCTTGAAGGGATGCCGTCGCGACATCGGGAGGTTGTGGATGGCACCGATTCCCCCGTGTGACACGACGGGCCTGATCAACCTGTGCGGGCAGGGAGCCGTGATCACGAACGGCGACTGGTTCACGCTGCAGGTCTCGAACCTCGTCTGGTTCCTTGTCCTCGTGGGTCTCCTGGCCCTGGCGGCGATCGTGCCGTTCCCGGCCCGCGAGGTGGACTACACGGGGTACGAGGGATCGGAGGAGTAGGGCGATGGCCGAGCCCGCTCCCGGCGGCTGGGGCAACCAGCCGGTCCACATCGACGACGATCCCCAGAAGCTCCCGCCGGCCCTGCGCAACACGCTCGACGGGCGGGCCCGGCGATGGTTCCTCGCTGGCTGGCCCCCGCAGCGCCTCCTTCCCGACTCGGAGCCGACGTACGTCAGGAGCTGGTTCTACGTCGCCGGCGTCTGCACCCTCGCCTCGCTGGTGATGCTCGTCATCACGGGCATCCCGCTGGCGTTCTTCGGGCCGGAGTGGTGGACGGGGACGAGCGTCGGGGCATTCTTCGACTCGCTCCACTACTGGGCGGTCGAGCTCTTCTTCCTCTTCATGTTCGCCCACTTCGTCGCGGTCTTCCTCATGGGGGCCTTCCGCGGCCGGCGGGCGTTCACCTGGATGCTGGGCGTGACGGCATTCTTCGTCAGCGTCGTCACCGCGCTCACCGGCTACGCGTCTCTCCAGGACTTCGAGGCCCAGTGGGTCACCACCCAGGGCAAGGACGCCGTCAACGCGACCGGCCTCGGCTCCCTCGTCAACCTCCTCAACGTCGGGCAGATGATCACGCTGCACGTCGTGCTGCTGCCGCTGACCGCCATCGCCATCGTTGCCGTTCACATCCTGTGGGTCCGCAGACGGGGCGTGGTACCGCCGTATGACGCCCTGCCGGAGCACCTCACCGAGGCGGAGGGCGCCACGTGAGCTACCGCGAAGACAACGAGCGGGCACGGCGCGGATGGCGCGGTCCCCGCGTCGGCTACGACCTCATCAAGGAGGGCTTGATCGCCCTCACGGTGGTCGCACTGCTGACCGCGGGCCTGTCTGTCGTGTTCAGCTCGCCGAAGGTCGCTGCGATCTCGTTCCAGAGCTGGGCCGCGGCCGCGCCGGACGACTTCGTCGCCACCACGCTCGCGGAGTTGACCGGGACCTCCGGGACGGCCACCTACGGCCCGCCCTACACGGACAACCCCGAGAACGCGCAGGCGGTCGGGCCGATCAGCCCCCAGGCGTGGTTCGGGGTCACCATCCCGATCAATGCGTCGCAGGACTTCGTCACCGCGCCGCTGGCAGCCTGGGCGCCGCTCAGCAAGGACCTGCAGCAGCCGCTCGGTCAGTGGAATGGCGCGACCGCGGACCAGCAGGCCGCGTGGGGTGACGCCGCGAGCAACTCGGCAATCGTGATCGACGGAACCACCGTCACGTTCACGGCGGCGCCCGATGCGTCCGCGGCGCCCGATGCGTCCGCGGCGCCGTCGGCGTCGCCCGCCGGGACACAGGCCACCGACGCTGGGCCCATCCCCGCCATGCTCTCGGCGATGCTCGCCGGGGCGCAGTCAGGCGCACTGGACTCCCAGTCGGTCAACGGCCCGGGCAACCAGTACGCGACGGACTACACGAAGTCGCTGCTCTATGTCGCCGACGGCGAGTATTCGGCGAGCGTCGGTGAGTACTACAACCTGCTGGGAGACCAGTGGGGCGTCATGAACCAGATCGGCAACTGGCCGGGGCAACCCTGGCTGTGGTGGTTCACGATGTGGTACCGCGTGCCAGGACCGATCCGGGCGGCATTCGACTACAGCGACCTGATCGTGATCGGGTTCGCGATGACGACGCTCCTGCTCGTCTTCTTCCTGCCGTTCATCCCGGGCCTGCGGAACCTGCCCCGCTGGCTGCGCCTGTACCGGGTCATCTGGCACCCCTACTATCGCCAGTACGGCAGCTCTGGAAAGCGCAAGTCGACATAGGGCCTTTGTGCGACTGCTGGCGCTCGGACGGTCAGCCCGGATCCACCGAAGCCCTGATCTGATCCAATCGCCTGGCTTCTAGCCTGCCGTCGCGAACCCCGCGTCTGCGTCGCCCGCCTCGGCCGCATCGCCGGTCGCGCGTCGTCCCGCGCCCGCGGCCGCAGCGAGCGTCACGAGGACCCCCACCACGAGCCAGCCCGCCAGCACGATCGCGTCGAGCGCCGGTGAGGAGCCGCCGCCCGCGATGGCGCCCCGGAAGGCGTCGATCGCATAGGTCAGGGGCACGATCGCGCCCAGCGCCGCGAGCGGCCCCGGCGTCGCGGCCGAGGACAGCGGCACGCCGGAGGCCGCGATCCCCAGGACCAGGACCAGCAGGGCGACGATCCACCCGCGGTTGCCGAACAGGGCCACCAGCGCCTGCACGACCGCCGTGAACGCGAGCGCGGCGAGCGCCGCGAACCCGAGCAGCGCCGGCAGGTTCGCCACGGTGATCCCCAGCAGGAACCGGAGGCCGAGGACCATCAGGAGCGAGCCGGCCACGGCGACGCCCGCCGCCGCGCCGAACGCGACGAGCACGGAGCGCCACCAGCGGGGATCGTCGCGACGCCACACGGCCGGCAGGACCAGGAAGGCACCGAGCGCGCCCAGCCAGGCCGCGATCGCCATGAGGAACGGCGCGAGGCCGCCCTCGGCGCCGGTCACCGCGTTGACGCGGGTGGCCTCGACGCCCACCGGGTCGGCCGCGAGGGCCCCGATCTTCGTGCGCGTCTCGGCCGGGTAGGTCGCGGTGCCGGAGGCGGAGGCCTCCAGGCGCTTCGCGAGCGCGTCCGCCTGTTCGGCGAGGGCCGTGCCGTCGTCGGCGAGGCCCTGGGCCTGCGCCTGGACCATGGTGCCGGCGTCCACCGCGGTCTGCATCGTGGTCGTGAGGTCCGCGATGCCGCCGGTCGACGTCGCGGTCCCGTTGGCGAGCGCCTGCGCGCCACTCGCGGACGTCTGGGCGCCGGCCGCGAGTGCCGAGGTCCCGGTCGCGAGGGTATCGAGGCCCGCTGCCATGTCCTTGGCGCCCGACGCCAGGTCCGCGCCGCCGGTCGCGAGCTTCGCGATGCCGCTCGAGAGGGCCGGCATGCCGGCCGCCAGCTGCTGTGTCCCGGCCGCCAGCTGGTCCGCGCCGCTCTTGAGCTGGTCGGCGCCGGCGGCCAGCGCAGTGGCGCCGGAGGAGGACTGGGCGATCCCAGCCTCCAGTGCCGGCAGGCCTCCGGCGAGCTGGTCCGTGCCCGTGGCGAGCTTGCCCGCCCCGGTCTGCAGGTCCGCGGCGCCCGACGCGAGGTCGGCGGTGCCGGCCTTGACGCCGGCGGCGCCCGTGGAGACGTCGCTCGCGGCCGCGGCCAGGGGCGTCCCGCCCGCGGCGAGCCCGTCCAGCGCGGTGCACACGGCGGAGCTGCCGCCCATCCCCGCGCAGCCGGCCGCGAGCGCGGTCACCTGGCTGACGTAGTCGGACACGCCGCTCGAGAGCTGGCTCGCCCCGGATGCCAGGCTCGACGCCCCCGCCGCCGTCTGGTCGGCGCCGTTCGAGAGCGCCACCGCCCCGGCCTTGAGATCCGCCGCGCCCGAGACGAGCGCCTGCCCCTGGGTTCCGAGGCCGGTCGTCTGGGTCGCCATGGTGTCGAGGCCGGCCGCGAGGTCCGTCGCCCCGGACGCGACACCGGCGGCGCCCGTCGCCAAACCGTCGGCCCCGGTGGCGAGCCTGGACGTCTGCGCGGGCAGGTCCTTCGTCTGGGTCTCGAGGGTCGCGAGGCCGCCCGCGAGCTGCGCCCCGCCGTCGGAGAGCTTGGCCGCCCCGTTGGCCGACGCCGTCGCACCGGACGCGAGGCTCTTCGCACCTGCCGCGAGCTTCGTGGAGCCGTCGGCGAGCTTGCGCGTGCCGTCGACGAGCTGGGCGCTCCCGGCCGAGGCGCTCCCGGCCTGGTCGATGAACGTCTGGAGCCCATTGACCAGCTGGTCGGCGAAGGTCCCGGCGCCGGCGGCCGCGTCGGCCAGCTTGCTGGTGGAGGTCGACACGGCGGTCGCGTCGGTCGCCGCGCCCGAGAGCGCGTCGTGCGCGGAGCTCACCGCGAGCAGCACGCCGTCCACGTAGGACGCCGTCACGCCCTGCGCCGTCGTCGTGCCGATGGCGTTCGTGACCTGGCGGGCGACGACGCCCAGCGCGTAGCCGGAACCGTCGTTGGTCGCGAGGCCGAGGGTCGCCTTGGGCGCCGTGCCGGTCGTGTCCGTCCGGATCGCCGCCACGGTGCGCGAGAAGTCGGTGGGGATCGTGAGAACCGCCGCATAGCGTCCGTCGGTGAGGCCCGCCTGCGCGTCGGCCTCGTCGGCCGCGATCCAGGTGAAGCCACCGTCGGCGCCGGCCTGCAGCGCGGTCGCGAGATCGGTGCCCAACGCCAGCGTCTCGGTGGTGCCGTCGGCCGCGGGCACGGACCCGCCCTGGTCGAGGTTGACGACCGCCGCGCGCACGGAGCCCAGGTTCCCGGTCGACGACCCGAGCGACCAGGTGAGCAGCCCGGCCACCGTGACCGGGACGAGGATGACCAGCGCCAGCGCCATCGCGAGCCGGCGGCGCGAGGTCCGCGCCGCGAACGGCGCCGCAACCGGGGCGGCCAGCGGCGCCACAACCGGGGCGGCCACGGGCCCGACCGGCGCCGCCACGGGCACGACCGGCGCCGCGCCATCGGCCCGGGCCGCACCCTCGCCCTCGGCCATCGCGACCCCACCCGCCAGCGCCCCCGCGCCCGCCGGCACGAGCGGTGTCTCGCCGAGCTTCGCGGTGAACGCGGCCCCGGACGGCCACCAGGCCCAGTCGCCCACGAGCGAGGTGATCGCCGGGACCAGGATCGAGCGGACCAGGAAGGTGTCGATCAGGACGCCGATCGCGACGGCGACGCCCACCTGGAACAGGATCGTGAGGGGAGCCGTGGCCATGGATCCGAACGTGCCCGCCAGGATGACGCCGGCCGAGGTGATCACGGCGCCCGTGTACCCCGACGCGATCCGGACCGCGTCGCGCATCGGGCGTGTTTCGGCCTCCTCGCGGACGCGGTGCATGAGGAAGATGTTGTAGTCCGAGCCCAGCGCGACGAGGAGCACGAACACCATCAGCGGCAGGTATGGGCTGATGCCCGGGTGTCCGAGGATGTCCTGGAACAGGAAGGCGGACAGGCCGATCGTGGAGCCGTAGGACACGAGGACCGTGCCCACGAGATACAGCGGGGCGACGACCGCGCGCAGCAGGATGATCAGCACGATCAGGATGCCCAGCACCGTGATCAGGCCGACCTTCTGGAAGTCCTGGTTGAGGGTGTCGTTGACGTCCGCGAACTGCGCGGTCGCGCCGCCGACGTGACCCTCGGCGCCCGTGCCGAACGAGGGGGCGGTCGCGGCCAGGACCTGGCGCGCCTTCCGGACGACCCCGAACGCGTCGCCGCTGTAGGGCGCGTTCGAGGAGGTCAGGTAGAAGCGGGTCGCGGTGTGGTCCTTCGAGATGAAGGCGTCGATCGCGTCCTGGATCTTTGTGCCGTCCGCGCCGGTGAGCGTGGTGGGGAGGAAGTAGTCGTCGGGCCGGGCCGTGAACACGGTTGCCAGCGCGCCGAACTGGTCCGGCAGCGCGTTGAAGGTGTCCTCGGCCTCCTTCTTGAGCTCCTTCGCGGCCGTGGTCCCGGACAGGCTCTTCGGGGAGAGGGTGGCGTCGGGCTGGGCGTCGAAGTGGTCGGCCAGGCGGGCGAAGGCATCAGACAGGTCAAGCGCGGCCGTGATGGACGCGTTCTTCTCGAGCGTCCTGGCGGCCTTGACGCCGGCCTTGTACGCGTCGAGGGACTTCACCTCGGGATAGGCCGCGGCGAGCTCGGCGAGGTAGTCGCTCATCATCGTCGAGCCGGAGCCCCCGGAGCTCGATGACGCGGCGTTGGCCGGGTCCGTGATCGACTTCGACAGCGTGCGCAGCTGGGTCGTGAGGACGCTCTGCTTCGAGACGCGGTCGACGATGTTGAGTGCGTGCGCCACGCCCGCCTGCGTCTCGCGCATCGCGGTGCCGGCCGCGACCTCGGGGAACGCGACGCTGAGGCCGTTCACGTAGTCGAGCGCCTGGTTGAGCCCGTCCTTGACCTTCGGGTCGAGGAGGCTCGCGTTGTCCGTGCCCTGCGACGAGCCGCCATCGCCCTTGAAGCCGTCGGCGATGGTCTGGAGGTTCTTCGATGGCCGGAAGCCGTCGGGCGTCGTCGTGTTGCCGTCGGGCGTGACGATGCTGGTGGTCGTGGCGATCCCGCCGCCCGCCTGGAGCTCGACCATCAGGTCGTGCAGCTTCGCGAGCTGCGCCGGGGCCAGGATGTCGCCGCTCCCGCCGAGCGCGATGAGGCCCGTGGACTGCACGAGCTTGTCCTCGCCGAGGTGGTCGCCGATCTGCTGGTAGCCGATCCGCGAGTCGGCGGTCTTGGGCAGGTCCGCGAGGACGTCGAAGTTGGAGTGGACCTGCGGCAGGTAGAGGATCGGCAGGGCGAGGAGGGCGAGGAGGGCGACCGTCACGAAGCCCGGGCGCTTGGAGACCGCGTTGGCGAGGCCGGCGAAGAAGCCGCGCGGCTCCCCTTCGGGCTTCTCGCGGGTGTGGAGCGGCCAGAACAGGTAGTGGCCGAAGATCGACAGGAGGGCCGGCGACAGCGTCAGGGCGGCGACGAGCGTCACCGCGACCGCGATCGCGATGCCGGGGCCCATGCTGGCGATCATCTTGAAGTCGCCCACGCCCATGGCCAGCATGCCGACGATGACGGTGCCGGCGGACGCGGTGATCACGGCACCGATGCGCTTGACGGTGACCTTGGCCGCGTCATGCCAGTCGCCGTCGTGCGAGACCTCCTCGCGGTAGCGGCTGATGAGGAAGATCGCGTAGTCGGTGCCGATGCCGAACACCATCACGACGAGGAACGTCGCCAGGGTCGACGAGACCTGGAACCCGGCGGCGGCCATGAAGCCGAGGATGCCCTTGGACACGACATACGCCACGCCGATCGTGGCCAGGGGGACGAGCGCGGCGAGCGGCGCCCGGTAGATCGCCAGGAGCACGAGGAGGACGAGGAGGATCGTCACGGTCGTCGTGCTGTCGGTGCCGACGCGGACCGCCTCGAGGTAGTCGGAGCTGATGGCGGCGGCGCCCGTGACGTGGGTTTCGAGCCCGGCCGGCACGGTCGCCGCCAGGTGCTCGCGAAGCTGGCTGACCACGGCGGCGGCCGCGTCGCCCGCGTCGGCGACGTTGAGGTTCACGACGAACAGCTCGAACGTGCCGTCCGGGGCGCGGAACAGCTCCGCCAGCTCCGGCCGCGAGTCGGCGGTGGCGGTGTCGGTGGCGGCCGCGCGCAGCTCCGCGGGGGCCTGATCGCTGGTGACCCAGGTCGTGAACTCGTCGCGCCACGCACGGTCGGCGACGGTCAGGCCCGACGGGCGGTCCATCGTGATGGTCACCGACGAGGTGGAGGTGCTGCCGGGGAACGCGCGCTCGATGGCGGCCTTCGCCTGTGCCGAAGGGGCGTTGGCGGGCAGGAAGGTGGTCTGGTCCGTGGACCCCTGGCCGGCCAGGCTGGGGGCGAACTTGCCGAAGAAGGCCGCGCCGATGATCCACAGGATGAGGATCACGAACCGGAAACGGTAGGTCCAGGAGCCCAGGCGCTCGAACATCAGGTGCCTCCCCGGGTCGGGCGCGGCGCGCGGACCCGGTGTGTGATGCGGAAGGAGGGTTGCGGCGACCCGCCGCGATCGCTAGGATACGAATGCGTATCCGATA
>JBBSCF010000016.1:0-72328 GCA_038250545.1 Candidatus Limnocylindrales bacterium
GATGAACGGGAACGCGGGCGGCCAGAAGCCCGGGTAGTCGCCCCGGATGAGGTGGGCGTCGGTGCCGCAGATGGACACGGCGCGGACCCTTGCGAGCACCTCGTTGGGGCCCGGCACGGGCACCGGGACCTCCTGGATCTCGAGCACGCTGGGCTCGAGGACGACGAGGGCCTCCATGGTCTCGGGCAAGGCGGGCATCGGCGGTCTCCTGGCGGGACGCAAGGCGACTAGACGACGGCGACCGGGTCGATCATCGAACCGGTGGCGCCGCGGATCTTGACGGGGAGGGCGACGAACAGGAACTCGTAGATTCGCTGGCGCGCGAGCTCCTCGAGGTCGAGGCTCTCCATGATGTAGACGCCCTTCTCGATGAGCAGGGCCGTGTGCACGGGCTGCGGGTTGCCCTCGGGACCGGGATCGGGCGCCGGCTGGACCTCGAACGTCTCGGTGTCGGAGCCGGCGGCGATGACGCCACGCTCCAGCAGCCAGCGCGCCGCCGAGACGTCGGGACCGGCCGTCTTGTGCTCGGCCATGCGCTCCGCGTCGGGCCACAGGCCCATGTAGCCCGTCCGGATCACGACCACGTCCCACGGCCGGACCTCGACGCCCTCGGCCGCGCAGATCGCGTCCATCTCGGCGGCATCGATCGGCGAGCCCTTGGGCAGGCAGTCCACGCCCCGGAACGTCGGGGCATCGATGAGCACGCCGCGGGTGAAGAAGGGCGGCATCTTGGCTGCGTCGCCGTGCACCGGTCCGAAGTCCGTCAGGTGCTCGTCGGCGTTGCCGCCGCCGTACCAGTGCATGTCGTCGCCCACGGTCATGTGCGCGAGCGCGTCCATGTGCGCCCCGGAGTGGCTGGTCGCCATCACGTACTCGGCCATGTACCCGAGGCCCGCGTCGTTGACCGGACCCCACGGCTGGGCGCCGGTGGCGCGGATCCCGCGCGGCGTCCGGTAGTTGAGGACCTGGAACGGCGGGTGGCCCGGGAACAGTGGCATCCCGGGAAACCGCGTCGCCGCGAGCGACACCATGCGCCCCTCGCGGACGAGCCCGGCCGCCTTCACGACCTGCTCGGCCGGCATGTCGCCGACCGGTCCGACCTCGGTGCCGAACCTCATGCTGTCGCCTCCCCTCCCTCGGCCGCGGCGGCCGTCTCGTGGATGGCCCGCCACACGCGCTCGGGCGTGAGCGGGAGATCGCGGATGGTGATGCCCGTGGCGTCGCGCACGGCGGCGGCGACGGCGGGGGCGACGCACAGCAGCGCCCCCTCGCTCATGCCCTTGGAGCCGTAGGGACCGGGGCCGTCGGCGTTCTCCACGGTCTCGCTGTGGAGGTCCAGCGGCAGGTCCATGCTGGTCGGGATCCGGTAGTCGATCGCGCCCAGGTTTCGGATCCGCCCGCGCTCGTCGAAGATGTACTGCTCCATCAGGGTGTGCCCCAAACCCATGATCGCCGCGCCCTCGTCCTGCATCCGGACCTGGAGCGGGTTGAGGGCCTTGCCCACGTCGCTCACCGTCACGTGCCGGTCGATGGTGATGTCGCCCGTCTCCCGGTCCACCTCGGCTTCGATGACCGTGCAGTTGAACTCGAAGAAGGCGGCCGAACCCCCGAGCGGGTGGCCGGGCTCGGCGTCCTTGCGGACCTCGCCGAGGCCGGTGATCTCGCCGCCGAGCTTGCCGAAGGCGGGCTTCATCACCCCGAACGGGGTCAGCTCCATGCCGTCCGGCAGCCCGACGACGCCCCGGTCAACGGTGACGGCCGCCTCGTCCAGCCCGTGGAGGCGCGCGGCCATCGTCCGCAGCTTCGCCTGGATGTCGCGGCATGCCGCCAGGACCGAGTTCCCCATGAGCACCGTGGACCGGGAGGCCGAGGTCTGCTGGTCGTAGGGCACGATCGCGGTGTCGCCCATCACGACCGTCACCCAGTCCAGGGGGGCGCCCAGCTCCTGGGCCGCGATCTGCGCGAACACCGTCCGGGCGCCCTGGCCCATGTCGGAGGTGCCGGCGTAGACGACGACGGAGCCATCGCCCAGCAGGCGCACGAGCGAGTAGGAGAGCCCGGTCGTGGGTCCGGACTTGATTCCCAGCGCGATGCCGCGGCCTCGGCCCTCGGGCAGCGGGCTCCCCCACCCGATCCGCTCCGCGGCGAGACGGACGGTCTGCTCCCAGTCGCCGTCGCAGGGGGTGTCGAACGGGATGAACCGGTCGCCCGTGCGGGCGACGTTGCGCAGACGGATCTCGAGGCGGTCCATGCCCAGCGCCCGGGCCCCCTCGTCCAGGATGGATTCCACAGCCCAGTTGATCTGAGGGTTGCCGAACCCGCGGAAGGCGGTCGACGGAACGGTGTGTGACAGGACCGAGCGGGCGAGGATCCGGACCGCCGGCACGTTGTACGGCCCGGCCGCCGGGTAGGAGCCCTTGCCCACGACGCGGTCCGCGATGTCCGCGTAGGCGCCGATCAGGTAGTCCGCCTCGATGTCCTGGAACGCGATGCGCCCATCCTTGTGGAACCCGGTTCGGACGCGTGACTCGCACGCGGCCCGCCGGGCGGCCTGGAACGATTCCTCGAGGGTCAGGACCAGGCGAACGGGTCGCCCCAGCCTGAGCGCCGCGAAGACGACCGCGGGCTCGTACTTGGCGTGCTGCTTGCCCCCGAACCCGCCACCCGGATCCGGCGCGTACACGCGGACCTTCGAGAGCGGCATCCCCACGAGGCCGGCGATCAGCTTCTGGAGCCAGTTCGGGTGCTGGATCGTGCTCCACACCGCCAGGCCGTCGCCGTCGGGCGCCGCCATGAACGCGTGCGGCTCGATCGCGAAGTGGGTCACCATGGGGAAGGTGTAGCGGCCCTCCACGACGACGTGCGCCCAGGCCGCCTCGGCGTCCACGTCGCCCCAACCCACCCGGTGCTCGGTCAGCACGTTCGTGCCGGACAGGCGGTCACCCGGCCGCAGGGCGGGATCCTGGACGAGCGGCGCGTCGGGTGCGAGCGCGTCGGCGACCGTGAACACGGCCGGAAGCTCCTCGTGCTCGATGCGCACGAGCCGGGCGGCCGCCTCGGCCTGGTCGCGCGTGTCGGCGACGACCAGCGCCACGGGGTCGCCGTGGTACCTGGTCTCGCCCATCGCGAGCACGGGCCGATCCTGGTTCTGGGGCCCGAACCGGGGCATCGGAGAGGGCAGGTCGTCCGCCGTCATGACGAGCCGCACGCCGGGCAGGGCCAGCGCGGCGGTGGCGTCCACGCCCAGGATTCGGGCGCGGGCGCAGTCGAGCGTGACGAGCTTCGCGTGGAGCGCGTCCGCGGTGCGGATGTCCGCGAGGTACTGCTGGGCGCCGGTGACGCGCCCGAGGCCGCCCACCCGGGCCGGCGAGTCGCCGATCTTCGTCGCGGTCATCGGTCCGTCCCTTCCGCCGTCGCGCGGATCGCGTCGAAGATCTGCTCGTAGCAGGCGCAGCGGCACAGGTTGCCGGCCATGCCCTCCTCGATCTCGGCCTGGGTGGGATGCGGGTGCTCGTGGAGCAGGACCTCCGCCGACATCAGCTGGCCCGGGATGCAGAAGCCGCACTGGACGGCGCCCTTGTCGAGGAACGCGGCCTGGAGGGTCGAGAGCGTGCCGTCGGAGGCTGCGAGCCCCTCCACCGTGCGGATCTCGGACCCGTCGGCCTCGACCGCGAGGACGAGGCACGAGTCCACGCTCCGGCCGTCGACGATCACGGTGCAGGCGCCGCACTCGCCCACGAGGCAGCACTCCTTGGTGCCGGTGAGGGCGAGGTCGTCGCGCAGGACCTCGAGCAGGGTGTGGCTGGGCGCCACGTCGATGACGCGGCGGGTGCCGTTGACGGTGACCTCGATCGGCAGCATGTCCACCATCTCCCTACTCCCCCGCCGCGAGGCGCCCGAGGGCCGCGGCCAGCGCGCGCCTGCCCAGGACCCGCAGCATGGCGAGCCGGTACTCGGGTCCGGCGCGCATCGAGCGGACGGAGGGGCTGGCGTCCGCGAACATCGTCTCGAAGATGGCCGCCTTCGCCTCCTCGGGCGCGGCCGGGTCGGCGAGGACCCCGCTGGCGTCCACGCGGAGCAGCGGCCGCGGGCCGACGCTGCCGTAGGCGATCCGCACGGTACCCGACCAGTCCACGCCGCACGCCAGGGTCACCGATGCCAGGTCGTGGCCGCGACGCCGGGTGCGTCGCTGGTGGGCGCTCGCGACGTGATCGGCGGGCAGCGGCAACTCCACGGCCGTGACGAGCTCGCCCCGGTGGAGCGTCGTGACGCCCGAGCGGACGAAGAGCTCGTCGACCGGGACGCGCCGCGTCCCGTCCGGCCCGGCCGCGACCACGACGGCGCCGTGCACGAGCAGGGCGGGCGCCGTGTCGGCGGCCGGCGAGGCGTTGCACAGGTTGCCGGCCAGCGTGGCCCGGTTCCGGATCTGCACCGAGCCCACCACTGCGGCCGCGTCGGCGAGGGCCGCCGCGTGGCGGCGGACCAGCGGGTGGGCCGCTACGTCCGTCATGACGGTCGTGGCCCCGATGACCAGGGTCGCGCCGTCCTGGCGGATCCCCGACGCGAGCTCCGGGATGCGCTTGACATCGACCACCACGGCGGGCGTCATCGAGCCGTCCCGGAGGCGGATGATCAGGTCGGTGCCGCCCGCGAGCACGCGTGCCTCGCGGTCGCCCTCCATGAGGAGGGAGACCGCCTCGGCCAGGGTCGCGGGCCGGGCGTAGGCGAAGGAGTGCATGGCGTCCGGCCCCAGTGCCTGCTAGAGGAGCTTGTCGACCTCGTCCAGGAGCACCTGGGGGGTCGCCGCGCGGATGAAGAAGAACGGCCGCTCGCAGAAGCGGTTCACGAAGTCCGCCCGCTTCGCGCGGAGGGTGTCATCGTCCACCATTGGCATGACGTGCCCGGGGGCGAGGAGCTCGTTGGTCAGGAAGTAGTTCTGCAGCGAGTGCAGGAACTGGAACTGGCGCTCGAACGGGATCAGGGCGTTCGTGGCCGGGTCGAAGTTGCCGTCGATCGCGGGCACGATGACGATGTCGATGTTGGGGGTGCCCTCGTACATGCCCCAGGACGGCATGGCGCCCCAGAACTTCTCGACACCCTTGTTGGGGGCGGCCTTGTCCGAGCGCTCCGTGCCCTCGGTGCGCTTCACGAGGAACGTGTCCACGGAGCCCATGACGGCGCGGCCATCCTCGCCGATGACCGTGGTCTCCGACGCGACCTGGAGGGCGCCCCGGACCCCGGCCTCGATGAGGCCCATGCTCTTGCCGTGGTTGGACTCGCCACCGAGGAACAGGAGGGTCTTGCCGCGGTAGTGGACGGCGGCGCTGTGGGACGGGTGCAGGCCGACGGCCTCCATGCGCAGCGCCAGGACCGCGACGATCACCTTCTGGATGGGACCGGCCGGCCAGTCGCCGGTGAAGGTCACGACCCGGCCGTCATAGGACACCGCCTTGTCACCGTCCTGGTTCCAGACGATGTCGGCGTCGGCCAGCGTGACTTCGGGGGAGATACGGACGTCGGCGAGGCGATAGTTGAGGAAGGTGAGGTCGTCAAGCACGTGCTCGCGCGGGTCGCCGCCGTACACGTCCACGCGCAGGCGCGCATCGCCCGCGGAGAACTCCTCCGTCAGTTGCAGCTTGGCGTTCATTCTGTCCTTTCGCTGGCTCGTGCCAGGCTCGGCACGGGTCCCGTCGACGCGCGGCGCGCGCGGGCGGCGTTGGTCTTGTCGTCGCCTGTGGCCGGCCCGGGCTCCGGCCACAGGTCGGCGAGCATGGTCCTGGCGTTGTCGAAGTGGTGGCGGATGGCCACCTGGGCGAGCTCGGTGTCCCCGGACCGGAGGGCATCCAGCACCGGCGTGTGGAGGCCCGCGATCCGGTGGCGGTCCGCCCCGGGTACGGCGAGGGTGATGTACGTACGCGAGTACGGTTCCAGCTGGCCCCACACCCGGCGGAGCGTGCCGTTGCCGGCCCGCTCCACGAGGTAGCCGTGGAAGGCGGCATCGGCGGCGGCCTCGGCCACCGTGTCGCCTGCCTCGGCCTCGTGGTGCATCTGGTCGAGATAGGTGGCGAGCCGGTCCAGGTCCTCCGCCGTCAGCCGGGGCATGGCCAGGCGGACGACCAGCGCCTCGAGCTCGGAGCGCACCACGTATGCCTCCAGGAGCTCGTCGCGCGACGGATGGCGCACGCGGGCGCCGCGGAACGGGGAGATCTCCACGACGCCGAGTGCCTCGAGGTCCCGGAGGGCCTCGCGGACGGGCGCCTGGCTGGTGCCGAAATCGCGCGCCGCCCGCGTCTCGATGATCCGCGACCCGGGCGGGTAGCGTCCGTCAAGGATCGCCTCGAGCAGACGGTCCTTGACGGTCTCGGAGAGGACGCTGCGTGAGATGCGGGTCTCGGCAGGCATCCTGTGTCCTTCAGCTGCGGCCTGTGCCCGTGTCCCGGGCTACAGGATCGTGACGACGCCGACGTTCCCGTCCACGCGGAGACGGTCGCCGGTCTTGATCGTGGACGTGCCGGCCGAGGTCCCGACGACGGCCGGGATCCCGTACTCGCGGGCGAGCACGGCGGGGTGCGACACGGTCCCACCGGCGTCGGTGACGACGGCGCTGATCTTGCCGTAGAGCACCTGCCAGGCCGGGTTGGTCATCTGGCAGACCAGGATCTCGCCCTCCTGGAGGCTGTCGAACTGGGCCTCGGACATGACGACGCGCGCCACACCCTCGACGACGCCGGGCGAACCGGCGATCCCGCTCACCTGGCCGTGGACCTTCACCTGCGAGCGGGTGAACTTGTCCGGGAAGCCCCACAGGTTGAGGTACGGGAAGGCGAGCTGCGTCGCGGTGACCGTGCCGACCCAGTCCTTGGGCTGGAGCTTCTCGGCCTCTGCCCGCTTGGCCCGGGCGGCCGCGGCAATGGCGCGCCCGTCCATGCCGGTCGGGTTGCCGATGAAGGCGCGGAGCTCGTTGTAGCGGAACAGGACCACGTCGGCCGGGGCATCGAGGACGCCCATCTCGACCAGCTTCTCGCCGATGGCGATCAGCACGAGGCGGACATGGGCGTTGGCGCCCTGATCGATGTAGAAGTGGTGGTCCGGTGTGAGCGGCGCCATCTTGAGGTTGATCTCGTTGGCGGCGCGCATCTCCTCGAGCGCCTCGCCCTCGAGCCCCCCGAGGATGTCCTTCGCGGCCGACTCGATGTCCGCCGCCAGCGCGGCGATCTTGGTCGGGTAGTCGTAGTCGGACGCGTACTGGTCGCGGACCAGCTGGACGACCGGGGTCATGTCCTCCCGGAAGCTCGGGAAGATGAACTCGTGGCTCCAGACGGCGTGCCAGCCGAACTCCTTCTGGTACGGGACCACCCGCTCGTCGATGAACCGGCGGCCGCGCTCGCTCGCCTTGAGAGCGGGGACGATCTCGATGGCCGTGGTGGCGGCGAAGATCGAGGCCAGCTCCGCGTCGGTCTTGACCTCCTCCTTCATCTCCCAGAGGGCCCGGATCTTGTCCCAGTTGCGGTCGTTGGCCGAGTTCTGGAGGCGCCCCAGCAGGACCTCGTCGATCTTGCCGTGGGTCTTCTCCATGACCGCCCGGAGGTTGAGCGTCGCGGACAGCTGCGCGAAGTTCAGCATCCAGTGGATCTTCCAGTGGCGGTCGTGCATGTCGATGGCGTCCTCGAGGAGGACGGCCACCTCGGCCAGGGACATCTGGTCCTTCTGATCGAGCATGCCCTCGATGTAGTCGAAGTTCCGCTGCATCTCGGGGACGAAGCGGGTCCGCCACCACTCGGTGAACTTGAGGCCGTAGACCGGCAGGACCGCGCCGAGGTACGGGCCGATCTTGCCGGCGTACTCGTTGTCCTCGGGGACGATGGGATGGGTCTGGTAGTTGTACTCCTGGGTCGCGACGTCGACGCCGGCCTCGGCCGGGATGGCCGCCGTGTACAGGTAGCCGTTGATCTTCTTGTAGATCCAGTCCGATGCGAACGGCGTGCCGAAGCGGCGGAACATGTGGTCACAGGACAGCCACCAGCCGCCGATGTCCTCGTACATCGGGCTCAGCGGCTTCGGGCAGTGCAGGTCGTCGTAGACCCAGAACAGCAGCTTCTCGGTCTCGGACATCCACTCGACCGGGAACGACTCGTCGCCGAGGAACTCGCCCAGGACCTCTTCCTTGAGGGGCACCGCTGCTTCCTCCTTGTACGTGGCCCGGCACCGATCGGACGCCGGTCTCTGACGCTGGCTGGGCGCGGCAGCCGCCGTCCCCAGGTAACCGCGAATAGCGCTCGGTTCCCGTCTGCGCGACCGGACAGGCCGGGGAGAGGCCCTCGGCAGGCGCGTAGATCGATAATCGATTGTCCATACACTAGGGCGCCTCGGCGCACAGCGTCAAGGTCGATCTCGCACCCGGACCGCCGTGGACCACGGCGTCAGCCGGCGTCCACCGCGGGACGCGGATCCCGCGTCATCGGTCCCCGCTGCGCGAGCACGACGGCCACCAGGATCGTGGCCCCGCCCGCGACCTCCACTGCGGTCAGCCGCTGGCCCAGGGCGACCGCGGCGACGATCACCGCCACGATCGGCTCGGTCAGCAGCGCCACGGCGGCGCCGGTGCTGCCGATCAGGCGCACGCCGGCCAGCACCCAGACCTTGGGCAGGGCACCGAGGGTCCCGGCACACCCGATCGCGGCCCACACGATCGGCGCGCCAACCCAGTCCCCCACCGCGTCCGGGCCCTCGAGCACGACCGCGGCGGCACCCGAGATCACGAGGCCGCCGAGTAGGACCAGCGAGGTGGCCTGGACGGCCGGCACGTCATCGAAGCCGCCACGGATCGCGACCAGGTAGATCGCATGGAGGGCCGCTGCCGTCCCGGCCAGGGCGACGCCCGCCACGGTGGCGTGGGTGCCCGGCCCCAGCCCGTTCCCGAGCACCAGCGCCAGGCCCGTGCAGGCACAGGCGAGGGCGATGACCCGGGACCGCGTCAGCCGCTCCCGGCCGAGGGCCGCGGCAAGCAGCGCCGTGACCACCGGGTAGCAGTAGTAGACCGCCATGACGAGGCCCACCGCCATCGCCCCGAAGGCCAGGAACAGGCAGAGGTTCGTCAGCCCGTTGACGGCGACCGCGAGCGAGAGCGTGACCCGCTGGCGGGCAGGTAGCCGGGTCAGCCGGACCGACGGCTGGCGCCGGGTCACCACGAGCACGCCGAGGATCGTTGCCCCGAGTGCCGCCCGCAGGGCGCTGAAGGTCGCGGGCTCCATGCCCTCCGCATAGGCCAGGCCCGCCAGCGGCCCCAGCGTGCCCATGGCAGCCGCTGCCAGCAGGACCCTGGCCAGGCCGCCCGGCCGCCGGTCAACCAGCTCGCCCGATCGCGGGGTCATCCAGCCTCCCTCTCCCATTGCCCGTCGATTGGCGCTTGCGTTGGCCCGTCGATTGGCGCTTGCGTTGGCCCGTCGCTGCCGTCTACTATCCTCGATTATCGATGATGCGAGGGCATCAAGGTTGGGCGAGTGTCAATCGAGAGCCGTTTGGGGGGACCGCGGCTCCAACGCGAGGGGTGCATGACCACAGGGGCGTCAACGGCTGCCGTCAGATCCTGGCAACCCGGCGCGATCACGCGTCGCGATCACCTCCGCCCGCGCGCCACCGGTGACGCGTGATGGAGTTCGTCGTCCAGTCCGTCGTCATCGGGCTCACCGAGAACGCGCCGCTGATCCTCGCCGCGATCGGCTTCGCCCTGCTGTACCGCCTCACCGGGCTCATCAACGTGGCCTACTCGGAGACCATCACGCTCGGCGCGTACTTCGGGATGTGGATCAACACCACGTACGGCCTCAACTTCTATGCCGTCCTGATCCCGACCGGGCTGCTGGCGGGCCTCCTCAGCGTCGCCACGTACCTCGCCATCTTCCGGCCGGCGAGGCGCCGCAACGTGGGCGGGCTCGAGCTGATCATCATCTCGTTCGGGTTGTCGATCCTCCTGCGGCACGGCCTGCAGTTCGTGTTCGGCTACCCGGAGCGGTTCTACAACGTCCCGCCCCCGGACACGATCATGGTGCTCGGCGTCGGCGCGACCTCGTTCCGCCTGCTCGCCGTCGCGAGCGTCGCGGCGCTCTCCGGGCTGCTCTACCTGTTCATCCAGCGAACCGGCTACGGCCTCAAGATCCGGGCCCTGGCCAGCGATGAGGACCTGGCGCGGGTCAGCGGGATCCGGCCCCTCGCCGTCACCGTGATGATCTGGTTCATCGCCGGCGTCGCCGGCGGGCTGGCCGGCGCGTTCTACGGCGTGGGATCGTCCGTCTCGCCGCTGCTCGGCTGGCGCCAGTTCCTCCTCATCCTGATGGTGGCCCTCGTGGGAGGGAGCTGGGGGCTCGGCGGCGTCATCGCCGTCGGGGTGGGCACGAGCGTGGCGCTGGCCGCCATGGCGCTCCAATTCGACCAGGTCCTCTATGCGCAGCTCATCCTGATCGTCGCCTTCGTCGTCGTGCTGAAGGTACGCGGCACGCGGCGCACCGAGACGGCGAAGGTGTAGCGATGAATTTCGACTGGCTCAACTCGTTCCTGATCACGGGCCTCTTCGAGGTCGTGATGGTGATCGGCCTCGCCCTGCTCCTCCACCTCCAACTGGGCCTCGCTCGCATCGCCAACTTCGGCGTCGTCGGGTTCTGGGGCCTCGGGATGTACGCCTTCGGCGTGCTGTACGCCCGCGTCGACTGGCCGTTCGGGGACCCGTGGCAGTTCCTCGTCTGTGCCGCCGCCGCGACCCTCATCGCGGGGCTGGCCGGGCTCCTCATCGGCTGGCTGATCGCCGACATGGACACGGACGGCACGCTGGTGGGCACGCTCGGCTTCGCCACCGCCGTCCAGATCCTGGCAACGACCCAGGCCGACCTCACCGGTGGGGCGCGGGGCATGGGCGGGCTCGGCTTCCCCTACGACATCGGCAAGGTCAAGGACAACGAGCTCCTGTGGCTCGTGATCATGACCGTCCTCGTGGCCGCGATCCTCCTGTACGCCTGGCGGGTCCACCGCTCGCCCTACGGGCGCCTCCTGATCGCCGTGGGCGGCAACGAGCCGCTGGCCCGCAGCCTCGGGAAGTCGACGTTCCGCACCAAGCTGTGGCTGTTCGCCGTGGCCTCGGCCGGGATGGGGTTGCTGGGGGCCATGTATGGCGTCATGGCGCGGTTCCTTGATGTCGGCGCCCTCGGCATCAACGTGACGCTCGCCGTCATGGTGGGGCTGGTGCTGGGCGGCACGGCCCGCGTCTGGGGGGCGGTCGTGGGCGTGCTCCTCACGGTGGGCCTGTTCGACATCGTGGTCCAGTCCTACCTGCCCCTCCCGCGGGAGTGGTACACGCAGGCGATCCCGGTGCTCAGGGAGGCCGCGTTCGGGCTGGCCCTGATCCTGGTCCTGCTGTTCCGGCCGTTGGGCCTGCTCGGCGACATGCGCCGCGACCAGCTGATGGAGAAGATCCATGGTCGCTGACGCCGTGGACACCGTGGCGGTGGCCCGTCCCCAGATCCACGCCCAGGGGGTTGCCAAGAGCTTCTCCGGACGGGTCGTGGTGAACATCGACGACCTCGTCCTGGGCACCAGGCCGATCGAGGGCCTCATCGGTCCCAACGGCGCCGGCAAGACGACGCTGATGCGGATCATCATGCACTCGACCCAGCTCGACCACGGCAGGATCGCCCTCCTCCCGCCGGGGGGACGCGAGGTGGTCCTCTCGGACCTGCCCACGCACCGGATGGCGCACCACGGGGTCGTGAAGTCCAACCAGGTGATCATGGACTTCGACAAGCTCACCATCTGGGACTCCCTCCTGCTCGCCGTGGCCGAGGCCAGGTTCGAGCAGCCGCAGCGGATCTTCAGCGAGCGGACCGTCTTCAGGCAGCACGAGGACGAGATCCGGCACTACCTGGACTTCTTCGGGTTCACCGATCCGACGGCGTTCGCGATGTCGGCCGGCGAGAAGAAGGTCCTGGACATCATCCGGTGCCTGCTCCTGCGCCCGACGTTCCTCCTGCTCGACGAGCCGACGGCCGGCCTGCCCGAGGACCTGACCGAGAAGGTTATGACGGTGGTCCGCGGCCTGGCGGCGACGGGCACCTCGGTGGTCATCGTGGAGCATGACCTCAACCTCATCTGGAACCTGTGCGACGAGGTCCTGTTCATGGCCGAGGGGAGCGTGGTCCTCCGGGGCGACCCGCAGTCGATCCGCGAGCACCGGACGGTGGTCGAGAAGTACCTGGGTGAGGGTCATGTCTGAGACACCCGGATCCGGCACCCTCCAGGTCGAGGGCCTGCGCAGCGGCTACCACGGGGTCACCGTCCTCAAGGGCCTTGACTTCACCGTCGGGGACGAGATCTTCGCGGTGCTGGGGGCGAACGGGGCGGGCAAGACCACGCTGCTGGCGACCCTGGCGCGCCTCATCCCGCTCATGGCGGGGGCGATCCGGTTCCGGGGCGAGGACGTGTCCGCGCTGCGCCCGTACGAGACGGCCGGCCGGGGGATCGGCTACGTGCCCCAGGAGAAGGGCGTGTTCGCCGACCTCACCGTCTTCGAGAACCTCACCATCGGAGGCATGATCGGCTCGCGCTCGCGCGATGAGCGGATGGCCGAGGTGTTCGAGCTGTTCCCGGACCTGCAGGCGCTCAGGGACCAGAAGGCGGGGACCCTCAGCGGCGGCGAGTCACGCATGGTGGCCTGCGGCCGCGCCCTCATGCAGGACCCCACGGTGCTCCTGCTCGATGAGCCCACCGCCGGCCTGTCCCCCCTCTACGTCGACATGTTCTTCGAGAAGATCCGGGAGATCCACGAGACCCGGGGCGTCGCCATCGTCCTCGCCGAGCAGAACGCCACGAAGGCGCTCCAGGTCGCCGACCGGGTGATGGTGCTGAGCCTCGGCGAGGCCTACGCCATCAAGGACGCCGCGGAGCTGACAACCCAGCAGCTCAAGGAGGGCTACCGGATCTGACATCGCCATTGTTCGGAAGACGACACTGGAGGAGAGATCGATGACGGTCGACAAGTTCAAGTGGGGCCGCACCCTGGTCGTGACCACGGTGCTCGCCCTCGTCGCCGCAGGATGCAGCAGCACCCCCGCGGCGTCCGGCGCGGCGTCCGACGCGGCGTCCGACGCGGCGTCCGGCGCGGCGCCGACCACCGCCCCCGCGAGCAGCGAACCCGTCGCGAGCGGGCCCGTGGTGGTCTGCGAGCTCGCGTACTACACGGGCGCGTTCGCCGCCTACGGGAAGGCGCTGACCAACGACGTTCGCTTCCCGATCGAGGAGGTCATCAACCTCGACCCGCCGCTCGGCCGCAGCTGGGAGCTGGTCTCCGAGGACATCGGCGATGACCATGAGGGCCAGGCGGCCAAGATCTGCGTCGAGCAGCACAAGGCCGAGATCCTGGTGAGCATCGCCCACCAGTACCGGACCTATCGCGACTACATGATCGAGTACTGGCAGGAGAATGATTCGCCGCTCGGGCCGTCGGTCCACGGCGGCGCCATCCCGGGCAACCTGGGCGGCAAGGCCGCTGAGCCGATCTTCCGGGCCCAGGGCCTGGACGAGGCCCTCGGAACGTACGGGAGCCTGTACGCGTCATCGCAGGGCCTCAACAACGTCGTGATCTTCGCCACGCAGGTGGAAGGCTTCCAGCTGGCAGCCAACGCGGCGGAGAAGGCGGCGGGCATCCTTGGCCTCAACGTGCTGGCACGCCTCGACGTCCAGCCGACCCAGCCGTCCTATCGGGCCCAGGCCCAGAAGATCGCCGACCTCAAGCCCGATGCGGTCATCGTCCAGGCGGGATCGACCGAATCCGCCGCGCTGATCAAGGGTGCCGCGGAGGCTGGCCTGTCACTCACCTGGATCGGTGAGACCGGCTGGGCCGAGGCCGAGTTCATGGGCACGCTGGGCACCGCGCCGATCGCCTCGCAGAAGCTGATCGGCTTCCCGTCGTTCGCCCCCGACAAGACCACCCCGGCATGGGCCTTCTTCCAGCCGCTGTGGGATGCCCAGACGGACAAGGCCTACGACGCGACGGGCCAGTACGCGTTCTCCACCTACGACCTCATGGTCCAGACGGCCCTGGCCGTCGAGGCCGCGGGCTCCTACAAGGCGAGCGCATGGGCTCCGGCCATGTTCGCCGTCGGCGACGGCGGCGAGAAGTGCTACACGTACGCCGACTGCCTGAAGCTCATCCGCGACGGCAAGGACGTCGACTACGACGGCGTCACCGGCCCCGGCCTGTACACGGACGGCGGCGTCAACGCCGTCACCCCGGCGTTCATTCCGTTCAAGGCCGACGGGACGACGGGCGAGCCCGTGCTCCTCGACGCCGCGAAGGGTCTCGAGATCCTCGACCAGATCGTGACCAAGGCGACCTGTGACCCCGAGAACCCGCCCAACGAGTGCAAGTGGTAGTCGTCTCCCCCATCCCCTGACGTCCGAGGGGGCCCTCCCGCCGCCGGCGGGAGGGCCCCCTCTCCATGCGGGGCGGCGCCTGTGCGGCGAGACGTCCCGGATGCCCGGCATCGCGCGGGTTGCGGCTTGACCCGAGGCATCGCATCGGCTAACATCGATAATCGATTATTCAGGTTGACGGCTCCCCGTCATGCCGTTGAGGTGCTCCGATGATCACGCGCGTGGCCCGCGAAGACGCCGAGAAGGTCCAGCTCCCCGGGCGCGTCTGGCACTCGTACTTCGGTCCCAAGGACGGCATCTCGACGCTGGTGTCCCTGGGCGTCTCGGTGTACCCGCCCGGCTCGAAGCCCGAGGGCCATGTCCATCCCGCCGAGGAGGAGACCATCTACTGTGCCGCCGGTCGGGGCCGCATCGTGACGCCGGACGGCGTCGCCGAGGTCTGGCCGGGCGTCGTGGTCCACGTCTCGCCGGGCACGGTCCACGCGACCGAGGCGGACGGGCCCGAGCCCCTCGAGCTGCTGTGCCTGTTCTCGCCGCCGGTGGTCTCCGGCTCGTACGAGCAGAAGGACGCCTCATGAGCCCGGTCGGCGCCGCTCCCGCGCCCGCGCCGGTGGACCTTGAGCACCTGCGGGAGATGGCCCGCCAGATCCGCGTCGAGCTCGTGCGGGCCGTCTACCACGCCAAGGCGGGGCACCTGGGAGGCCCGCTGTCCGCGGCCGACATGCTCGCCGCGCTCTACTTCTCGGAGCTCCGGATCCGCCCGGAGGAGCCCGCCTGGCCGGACCGGGACCGCTTCGTCCTGTCCAAGGGCCACTCGTCCATCGGGCTGTATGCGGCCATGGCCCTGCGTGGCTACTTCCCGGTCGAGGAGCTGCTGACCTTCGACGGGGCCAACTCGAGGCTCCAGGGCCACCCGGACATGACCCGCCTGCCCGGCCTCGACATGTCGACGGGCTCGCTGGGCATGGGGATCTCGGCCGGCATGGGGATGGCCCTCGGCGCCCGCCTGACGGGCCGGGACGTCCGCGCCTTCGTCATGCTCGGCGACGGGGAGTGCCAGGAGGGCGAGGTCTGGGAGGCCGCCAACGCCGCCCCTCACTACCGCCTCGACAACCTCATCGCGATCATCGACCACAACAAGCTGCAGCAGTACGGCTGGCCGGGCGACGGCCCCGACGGCCGGATCCCGCCGCAGGTCCCGGGCGAGATGGCCGGCAAGTGGGCGGCCTTCGGCTGGCGCGTGCTGGAGGTGGATGGCCACGACATGGCGGCGATCGTCAACGTCCTCGCGCAGGCGCGCCTGGGTGACGGCCGGCCGGTCGCGATCATCGCCCACACGGTGAAAGGCAAGGGGGTGTCCTACATGGAGGGCCACTACTACTGGCACACCCGCGCCATCAAGCCCGAGGAGTACGCGATCGCGATGCGCGACCTGGGCGAGCCCGAGCCGGCGCCGGAAGGAGCAGCCCGATGACCCTCGTGATGGGCCGTCCGCAGCGCGAGATCTTCGGTGAGACGGTCGCCGCCCTCGCCGAGGCAGATCCTCGCATCTACGTCGTGGACGGCGACGTGGGCTCGTCCACCCGCGCCGACATCGTGGAGAAGGCGCATCCGGACCGCTACCTGCAGATGGGTATCGCCGAGCAGAACATGATGGGCGTGGCAGCCGGCATGGCGACGATGGGCCTCATCCCGTTCATCAGCACGTTCGTGTCCTTCGCCGTCGTCCGGCCGCTGGACCAAGTCCGCGTCCTCATCGCCCAGACGGGCGCCAACGTGAAGATCACGCCCAGCTACGGCGGGCTGTTCACCGGCCAGACGGGCATGAGCCACATCATCGTGGACGACTACGCGATCATGCGGGCGATGCCGGGCATGGTCACGGTGTCCCCCGCCGACGATGTCGAAGCTGCCGCGGTCCTGCGCTGGGCGGCCGCCTACGAGGGGCCGGTCTACGTGCGCCTCGGACGGGACGCCCAGCTGCGTGTGTTCGACGCGACGCACCCGTTCCGGTTCGGGAAGGCGGAGATCGTCCGTGACGGCGGCGACGTCACCCTGATCACGACGGGCGGCCAGACGGGGCGCACCGTCGAGGCGGCCGAGCAGCTGGCAGCCTGGGGGATCTCGGCCCACGTGGTCCACGTCGCGACCATCAAGCCGCTCGACGTCGAGGGGATCATCGCCGCCGCGGACAGGACCGGGCGCGTGATCACGGTCGAGGAGGGAACGGTCATCGGGGGTCTTGGCGGCGCCGTCGCGGAAGCGCTCTCGGAGCACCGGCCCACGAAGGTCAATCGCATCGGGCTGCAGGACTGCTACGTGCAGTCCGGCCCCAACGACGCGCTGCTCGACATCTACGGGCTCTCGGGGATGCGGGTCGCTGAGCAGGTCCGGGAGCTCCTGCTCAGCGCCTGAACAGGGCGTGCTCGGGGACCATCGTCAAGGGTTGGCGGGCTGCTCCTGCCACCCGCGGGCGAGATGCTCGGAGGCATCCATGAAGTGGCGTCGGAGCGCGGCCTCGACCTGGTCGGGGTCCCGTGCCTGCAGGGCCCGCAGGATCGTCGGATGCAGGTCCGCGGTCCACTGCGCGTCCGCCCCCGGCGAGATCAGCGTGATGTACGTGCGCGAGAAGGGTTCCAGCGAGCCCCAGACGCGCTCCAGGGTGGCGTTCCCGGCGAGCTGCAGCAATCGGGCGTGGAACGCCGCGTCCTGGACCGCGACCTCGTGCCGGTCGCCGGAGCGGGCCGCGCGCTGCATGGACTCGTGGAGCTCCTCGAGCTCGGCGAGCTCGGCGTCGGTCATCTTGGGGACGCTGAGCCGTGCCCCGAGGCATTCGAGCTCGGCCCGCACCGCGTACGCATCGAGCAGCTCCGCGGTGGAGGGCCGCCGCACGCGGGCGCCGCGGAACGGCAGGATCTCGACGACGCCGAGCGCCTCGAGGCCGCGCAGCGCCTCCCTGACCGGGGCCTGGCTCGTCCCGCACTCGCGCGCGACGCGCGTCTCCACGATCCGCGAGTGGGGCGGATACCGGCCTGAGAGGATGTCCTGGAGGAGGCGGTCCTTGACCTGGTCCGCGAGCACGCTGCGCGATATGGAGCCGTCTGTGGTCATCGGGGTCCCTGGGGATGTGGGCGTTGTGCAGTCTAGCGCGACGAAGACCCCGCTCAGGGATGCGGCTGCACCCGTCGATCCTGAACGCCGGAGGAGGCGCTGATGCCCAGGACGATCCTCGTCATCGGGACGCTGGACACAAAGGGAGCGGAGTTCGCGTACATCCGCGACCTCATCGTGGCCCGGGGCCATGCTGTCGTCCTCGTCGACGCGGGGGTCGAGGCGCCGCAGCTCGTCCCGGACGTGGGGGCGGAGCGGGTCGCGGCCGCGGGCGGCGGCTCCATCGAGGCCCTTCGCGCCGAGCACGACCGCGCCACCGCCCTTGCGGTCATGTGCGAGGGCGCCCGGGCCGTCACCCTCGAGCTGCTCGCCGAGGGCCGGTTCGACGGCGTCATCAGCCTCGGCGGCTCGGGGGGCACGGCGATCGGAACCAACGCGATGAAGGCCCTGCCCGTGGGCATGCCCAAGCTCATGGTATCGACCATGGCCTCGGGCGACGTCAGCCAGTACGTCGACGTCAAGGACATCACGATGATGTACTCCGTCGTCGACGTCGCGGGCCTCAACCGGCTCTCCCGGCGGATCCTCGCCAATGCCGCGGGCGCCATCTGCGGGATGGTGGAGCAGGACATCCCGCCGGCCGGGGACCCGTCCCTGGTCACCGCCACGATGTTCGGCGTCACGACACCGTGCGTCACCCGCATCCGCGAGGCGGTCGAAGGGGCGGGCTACGAGGTCCTCGTCTTCCACGCGACCGGCAGCGGCGGTCGCGCCATGGAGGCCCTGATCGCCGATGGCTTCATCGCCGGGGTCGCGGATGTCACGACGACCGAATGGTGTGACGAGGTGGTCGGCGGGGTGCTGTCGGCCGGACCCGACCGCCTCGGCGCCGCGGCCCGGGCCGGGATCCCGCAGGTCGTGTCCGTGGGGGCGCTCGACATGGCGAACTTCGGCGCCATCGACTCGGTCCCGCCGAGGTTCAGGGACCGGACGCTCTATCGGCACAACCCCCAGGTCACCCTCATGCGGACGACGCCTGTGGAGACTGCCGAGATCGGACGGGTCATCGCGACGAAGCTCAATGCCGCGACGGGCCCGGTCGCGCTGTTCCTCCCGCTGCGCGGCGTGAGCCAGATCGACGCCGAGGGGATGCCGTTCTGGTCACCCGAGGCGGATGCCGCGCTGTTCGACGCGATCCGCACCACGATCGACCACGCCCGGGTCGAGCTCGTCGAGCTCGACCTGCACATCAACGACCCGGCCTTCGCCGACGCGATGAGCGATCGCCTCCTGGCGATGCTCGCCGCACGCTGACGCCGAGCCAATCCGGAAGGAGACCACACGATGCCGTTCATCGCCCGCGCCGAGGTCACCCGCCGCCTCCGCGCCCAGATCGACGCAGGCGTGCCCATCGTCGGCTGCGGCGCGGGCACCGGCATCTCAGCCAAGATGGCGGAGGCCGGCGGCGCCGACCTGATGATCATCTACAACTCCGGGCGCTACCGGATGGCCGGCCGAGGCTCGCTGGCCGGGATGCTCGCGTACGGCGACGCCAACGGGATCGTCGTGGAGATGGCGTCCGAGGTCCTTCCCGTCGTGCGGGACACGCCGGTCCTGGCGGGGATCAACGGGACCGATCCGTTCCGCCTCATGCCCGTGTTCCTGCGCCAGCTCAAGGCGATGGGCTTCGACGGCGTCCAGAACTTCCCCACCGTCGGCCTGATCGACGGCGACTTCCGCAGGAACCTCGAGGCCACTGGCATGGGCTACGACAAGGAGGTCGAGGCCATCCGCATCGCGTCGGACCTCGACCTGTTCTGCTCGCCCTACGTCTTCGACCCCGACCAGGCCGCCGAGATGGCGAGGGCGGGAGCCGACCAGCTGGTGGCCCACGTGGGGCTCACGACGGCGGGCACCATCGGCGCGGGCACGGCCCTCACCCTGGACCAGGTCATCGAGAGGGTCATGGCGATCGCCGAGGCGGGCCACAGCGTCCGCGGGGACATCATCGTGCTCTGCCACGGTGGCCCGCTCGACGAGCCGGACCAGGTCGGCAGCGCGCTCCTGCGGATGCCCGGCGTGCACGGCTTCTTCGGCGCTTCGAGCATCGAGCGCCTGCCCACCGAGCGGGCGATCCAGGGTCAGGTCGAGGCGTTCAAGGCGCTCGCCGTCGCAGGCTGACCGCCCGTCAGCTCCCGGGTAGACGATCCGCCAGCACCTCGGCGAGGTGGCGCGCCCGCCGCCCGTCGAGGAACGCGACCTGGGTCCGGCACGAGAAGCCGTCGGCGAGGATGGCGGTCCCCTCGCCCGTCGCGCGGAGCGCCGGCAGCAGCGCGAGCTCCGCCACGTCACGCGAGATTCGCTCGTGGCCCGCCTCCGCGCCGAAGTTGCCCGCGAGCCCGCAGCACCCGGCGAGGACCTGCGTCGGGCGGATCCCGGCGGCGTCCATGAGCCGGCGGTCCGCGGCGATCCCCAGCACGGCCTGCTGGTGGCAGTGCGGCTGGACGAGGGCGTCGAGCGGCTCACCCCCCGGCGGCGCCCAGCCCGCGGCGTCGAGCAGCTCCGCGAGCGTCGTGACCCTCCGGCTCAGCGCCGCCGCGGCGACGTCGCCCGGCAGCAGCTCGCGCAGGTCGTGGCGGAGGGTCGCGGCGCACGAGGGCTCCAGGACGAGCACGGGCTCCTCGCCCGCGAGCTCGGGAACGGCGAGCGTCCTGCGAAGCTCCGCGCGGGCGCGATCGAGCTGCCCGGTGGTGATCGCCGTGAGCCCGCAGCAGACCGTGGAGACCGGGACGATCGCCTCGAACCCGGCCGCGGCGAGGACCCGCAGCGCCGCGTGGCCCACCTCGGGCGCCAGGTGGTTCGTGAACGTGTCCGGCCACACGATCACGCGGCCCCGCGCGGCGCCGCCGGCGACGGGGACGGGCGTGCCGGGGACGGCGGTGGCGGCGAAGGTCGCCGGCGCGATCCGGGGGATGCGGCGCTCCCCGGCGATCCCGGCGACCAGCCCGAAGGCCCGGCGCGTCGGCGAGAACGCCATGGCGCTGTTGGCGAGGCGGACCCCGGCCGGGACGCGGCGCACGAGGCGCAGCCACGCCGGCAGGCGCCCCAGCGAGTAGTGCGCCCTGGGACGGAGGCGGCCCCGGTAGTGGTGGTCCAGGAACTCGCTCTTGTAGGCGGCCATGTCGACGCCGGTCGGGCAGTCCGAGACGCACGCCCGGCAGGACAGGCAGAGGTCCAGGGCATCCCGGACGTCCGCCGACCGCCAGCCGTCGCCCGCCAACGACCCCGCGGCCATCTCCTGGAGGAGGCGCGCGCGGCCGCGCGTCGAGTGGCGCTCCTCGCCCGTCGCCCGGTAGCTGGGGCACATCGCGGCGCCGGCCTGGCGCGAGACGCACTTCCCCACCCCGATGCAGCGCTCCACGGCCTGGCGCAGGTCGCCGTCGTCCGCCTCGTGGGCGAGCGACGGCTCCAGCGCGACGAGCGTCGGGCGCGGCCGGCGCAGGTCGGCGGTGAGGGGCGGCGGATCCACGAGGATGCCGGGGTTGAGGACGTTGCCCGGGTCCCAGGCCGTCTTCCAGGCGCGGAACGCCTCGAGCAGGGCGGGCGGGAACTGGCGCGCGAGCAGCGCGCCCCGGGCGCGGCCGTCGCCGTGCTCGCCCGAGAGCGATCCGCCGTGGCGCGTCACGAGGTCCGCCGCCGCCGTCATGAACCCGGCCAGGCGTGCCGCGCCGCCGGGACGGTCCAGCCCGAACCCCACGCGCAGGTGGATGCAGCCCTCGCCAAAGTGGCCGTAGGTGATGCCCGCGAGGCCCTGGTCGCGGAGCAGGCCCCGCAGCTCGCCGAGGTACGCGGCGAGGTGCTCCGGCGGCACGACGCCGTCCTCGAAGCCGGGCCAGGCCGGGGATCCGTCCGGGAGGCGGGCCGCGCGGCCCGCGCCGTCCTCGCGGACCCGCCACAGGACTCCCTGGGCCTCCGCGTCCTCCAGGAACACCGCGTCCGACGCGCCGAGGCGGGTCCCGGCCGCGCGCGCCAGACGTCCCGCGTGGTCGCGCAGCTCCGCGGCCGTCTCGCCGCCGGCCTCCACGAGCAGCCACGCGCCGCCGGGGGGCAGGAGGCCGGGGTCGCGCCAGCCGCTGAGCAGGTCCGCAGTCAGGCTCTCCACGGTGTACGGGCACTCCGGCAGCAGCCCCGGCACGACCGTTGCGGCGGCGATGTCGTCGGCAAAGGCGAGCACGAGGAGCCCGCGCCGCTCCGGCGGCCGGACGAGCCGGATCGTCGCGGCCGAGACCACCGCGCACGTCCCCTCGCTGCCGACGAGCGCGCGGGCCACGTCCCCGCCGCGCTCCGGGAGCAGCCAGTCCAGCGCATACCCCGACACCCGCCGCGGCCAGGGAGGCAGCGCCTCGCGGATGGTGGTGCCATGCGCCTCGAGGAGCCCCGCGATCCGCGTATCCAGCACCGGGCCCACGGCAGGCGCGGTCCCGGCCGACCGGTCCAGCGCCCCGACGCGCCGCCGTGCCCCGTCGGCCGTGATCAGCTCGAGCCCCAGCGTGTTCTCGGCCGTGGTCCCCCACCGGACCGAGCGCGCGCCGCACGCGTTGTTGCCGATCATCCCCCCGACCGTGCAGCGGCTGTGCGTGGACGGGTCGGGCCCCACGCGCAGCCCGTGGGCCGCCGCGGCACGGTTGACGTCGTCGAGGACCGTGCCCGGGAGCACCGTGGCGGTCAGCGCGTCCCGATCCAGCGCGAGGATTCCGGCCAGGTGCCGCGAGAGGTCGACGACCAGCCCGCTCCCGATCGCGTTGCCCGCGATGCTGGTGCCTGCCCCGCGCATGGTCAGCGGCACGCCGGCCCCGGCGGCCAGCGCCACGACCGCCGCGAGGTCGTCGCGATCCCGGGGCGCCACCACGGCGGCGGGCAGGACCCGGTAGTTCGAGGCATCGGAGGCATACAGCGCCCGCATGCCCGCGGTGGCGTTCGCCGACCCGCGCAGCGACGCATCCAGGCGGACGAGCAGGTCCGCGAGGATCTCCGGGCTGAGGGGATCGGCGGCGGCGGCGATGGCGGGCTCCGGCGGCGATGGCGACGGGATGGGCGAGCACAAGGGTACGGCGCCGGGACCGGCGCGTGAGGTCGCATCCCCGGCATGGGTGACGGTCGCTCCGCCCGGCGACGCTCTCCGTCGCGGGTGGCGTCGGCGTGCGGTTCGCTTCGGGGGCACCGGACCGGGCGGACACCGGCGAAGTCCTGCATCAGCCCGGCATCGCCCGGAAGCCTGCCGGAGTTGATGGCGAAGACCCTTCCGATCGCGTCGAGGGCGACGATGAGCACGCCATCGAGCGGCGGGGCGAGCGCGGCGCCGCCGAGCGACGCGTTCCAATCGCGAAGACCGCCGCCGCCAGCGGCCGACGCCGTCGCCGGAAGCGGCCGACGCCGTCGCCGGAAGCATCCTTGACAACCCGGCCGCAGGTCACGATAGTTGCCTGAGCAACAATTGCATAGGAAGCGTCCCCCATGCCGGCAGTCACCGTCGACGACCTCTCCATCCTCCCCCGCGTCCCCCTCCCCGATCCCGTCGTCGCGCGCCAGCGCCCGGTGCGCGCCCTCACGACCGCCCCGAGCGGCTACGAGGGCGAGGGCTTCCCGGTCCGCCGCGCCTTCGCCGGCGTCAACCTGGAGGACCTCGACCCGTTCATCCATCTCGACCAGATGGGCGAGGTGGAGTACGCGCCCGGCGAGGCCAAGGGCACGCCCTGGCATCCCCATCGCGGGTTCGAGACCGTCACCTACATGCTCGACGGCGTCTTCGAGCACGCCGACAGCAACGGCGGCGGCGGTGTGATCACCAACGGCGACACGCAGTGGATGACCGCGGGCGCCGGGATCCTGCACATCGAGAAGCCCCCAGAGTGGCTGGTCGCCCAGGGCGGCCTGTTCCACGGCTTCCAGTTGTGGGTCAACCTGCCGCGAGACCAGAAGCTGTCGGCGCCCCGCTACCAGGACATCCGCGCGAGCGAGGTGGCCCTGCTCTCGTCCCACGACGGCGGCTCGCTGGTCCGCGTGATCGCGGGTGAGGTCGCCGGCCACGCGGGACCGGGCTCCACGTACACGCCCATGACCCTGGTCCACCTGACGCTCGCCCCCGGCGCGACGATCCAGCTCCCGTGGCGGGCCGACGACAACGCCCTCGCCTATGTCCTGGCGGGCCGCGGCACCGTGGGAGCCGAGGGTCGCCCGGCCCAGCTCGGCCAGCTGGCGGTCTTCGGGCCCGGCAACACCCTCACGTTCGCGGCGGACCGCGTCCAGGAGAGCCGCTCGCCCAACCTCGACATCCTCGTGCTGGGCGGCCGGCCCATCCGGGAACCGGTCGCGTGGATGGGCCCCTTCGTGATGAACACCCGCGAGGAGGTCATCGCGGCCTTCGAGGACTACCAGGCCGGCCGCCTGGGCCAGATCCCGGCCATCCACGGCGCGCCGACGACGCTCCAGGAGACGCGACCACCGGAGGAGGCGGGCGAAACCGGGGCGTGACGACACCGGCACCCGCCCGCTGAGCTGCGCGGGCCCTGTCCGTCCGGCCCGGGCGCCGGTATCCTTCGATACTTCATCGGCCGTCCCCCTGGACCTGGCCCCGCTGCTCCACCCGGAGGCCACCAGCGTGCCTCAGACCCGCGACGTCAGCCTGGATGCCCGCCCCGGAACCGTCGGCGCGGTCGCGCCGCGGGGCTGACACGCCACGATGGAGCTCGGCCTCTACACCTTCGGTGACCTGACGCCCGACCCCGAGACCGGCCGGACGAGCCCGGGTGCGCGCCTGCGCGAGCTCATCGAGGAGATCGTGCTGGCGGACCAGGTGGGTCTCGACGTCTTCGGCGTCGGCGAGCACCACCGGCCGGACTTCGCGGTCAGCGCGCCGGCGGTCGTCCTCGCGGCCGCCGCGGAGCGCACGACTCGCATCCGCCTCACGAGCGCCGTGTCGGTGATCAGCTCGGACGACCCGGTGCGCGTCTTCCAGCAGTTCGCGACCCTCGACCTGCTCTCCGGCGGCCGCGCGGAGATCATGGCCGGCCGCGGCTCGTTCATCGAATCGTTCCCGTTGTTCGGCTGCAGCCTCGACGACTACGACGACCTGTTCGCCGAGCACCTGGAGCTGCTGCTGCTCCTGCGCGAGGCGGAGGTCGTCACGTGGACCGGCGGCCACCGGGCGGCGATCGACGGCCGCGGCGTCTACCCTCGCCCGGCGCAGGACTTGCTGCCGGTCTGGATCGCGGTGGGCGGCACGCCCGAGAGCGTGGTGCGGGCCGGGATGCTGGGGCTGCCGATGGCGCTCGCGATCATCGGCGGGCTGCCCGAGCGCTTCGCGCCGTTCGCGGAGCTGTTCCGGCGCACGGCCCGGTCGGCCGGCCACGACCCGCTGCCGGCGCTCTCGATCAACTCCCACGGGTACATCGCGGACACGAGCCAGGCGGCCGCGGACGAGGCGTACCCGCCCCTCGCCACGATGATGAACCGCATCGCGCGCGAGCGCGGCTTCGCGCTCATGGACCGGGGCGCGTTCGAGGCGTCGCGCGCGCTGCGCGGGGCCAACTTCGTCGGCAGCCCGTCCGAGATCGCCGAGAAGATCCTGTGGCAGCATGAGCTGTTCGCCCACCAGCGGTTCCTGGTCCAGATGATCGGCGGCGGGATGCCGCACGCGCGGCTGATGCGCTCCATCGAGCTGTTCGGGACGAAGACCGCACCCGAGGTGCAGCGTGCGCTGGCCGCGAAGAAGGGTGGGATGGCGACGGGACCCCACCCGTAGCGTCCCGATCCGCCGATCGCTGACCGCCTGCGGACGTCGTCGGCGATTGCGTCGGACGGACGTCGACGGCCCGCCCATTGGGCTCTGAGCCCTGGCCTCGCGACCCGGCCCTGGCCCTAGACGGCGAGCCCCACCCGGCCTCCCCGGTGGTAGCGCTCCATCAGCGCCTCGACCGCCTCGCGGGCGTCCCGCCATTCGGCCTGGTCACCCATGACCTGGGCGCCGGCACCCCAGCGCTGGACCTGGGTCATCGCCGTCACGATCGCGTTGTGGAGGGCGAGCCGGTTGCGACCCGCGTCCACGATCCCGGTGACCAGGTAGCGCCGGACGAGGTCGTAGGGCGCCGACCAGCGGCCGATGCGGATGCGCTCGTTGACCCGCAGGGTCTCGAGGAACGCGTCGTCGCCGACCGGGAAGCGGTCGTGCTCCGCGACGTGCTCGTTGATGTCGAGGCGGCGCGCCGGCCTGGCCATCGACACCAGGCGGCCGTCCGGGTCCGTCTCGCGGTAGCAGACCGGGCACTCCGCCAGCCGCGCAGAGCTGGGCGGCGCGTCCCCGAACGGCAGGCCGCACCGGCGACACATCCGGGCTGCCGCACGGGTCGCGACGAGGCCGCACTGCAGGCACGTGGAGGGGGCGGAGGGCGAGACCGGCACGGGATGGCTCCAGCGGGCGAGGGATTGGGGACGTCGTGACGGTGTCCATCGTCGCCCACGGACGGCCGCGACGGGAGCGGGCAACAGGTCCCGGTGACGCCAGCCGATAGGGGCACCACGTGCGGGGGCGGTCGGGAACATCGACCGCGCCGTCCGTGGTGGCGCCGCGGGCGCCGCGTGACTCGCCTCCGTGTCAAATCGGGACGGCCGTCGCGGAGCTGGGCTCGATTCCGGTCGATTCCGGGGTCGAGCTCCTCGACAGGTCCGGCGCCCTGACACGGGCGCGAGTCGCGGTTGGTCGCGGATGGTCCCGGGCAGGGACCGCAACCCGCCCGGCGCCAGCGCGGCGCCGCTCCCCCAGCGTCGCCGCTGGCCCGGTCCGGCCAACCTAGCCCTAGACCGCGGCGTCGACGATCGCGCGTGCCTCGTCCAGGATCCGGTCCAGGTGCTCCTCGCCGCGGAACGACTCGGCGTACAGCTTGGTCACGTTCTCCGTCCCGGACGGACGAGCCGCAAACCAGGCCTGCTCGGTCGTGACCTTGAGCCCGCCGATGGACGCGCCGTTGCCGGGCGCCCTGGTGAGCTTCGCGGTGATCGGGTCGCCGCCGAGCGAGGTCGCGGTGACCGCCTCGGGGGAGAGGCGTTCCAGCGCAGCCTTGACCTCAGGCGTGGCGGGGGCGTCGATGCGCTTGTACGCCGGCGACCCGAACCGCTCCGTCAGCCCCGCGTAGACCTCGGACGGGTTCCTGCCCAGCTTCGCCGTGAGCTCCGCGGCCAGCAGGCACGCGATGAGCCCGTCCTTGTCGGTGGTCCAGACGGTGCCGTCCCGGCGCAGGAACGAGGCCCCGGCGCTCTCCTCGCCGCCGAAGCCCACCGACCCGTCCACGAGCCCGGCGACGAACCACTTGAAGCCCACGGGCACCTCGAGGAGCCGCCGGCCCAGCGAGGCCACGACGCGGTCGATGATCGAGGACGAGACGAGGGTCTTGCCGACGGCAACGTCGTCGCCCCAGGCACGCCCGCCGCCGAACAGGTACGAGATGGCCGCCGCCAGGACGTGGTTGGGGTTCATCAGCCCGGCGCCCGGGACCACGATCCCGTGGCGGTCCGCGTCGGCATCATTGCCCATCGCGAGGTCGAACCGGTCGCGCAGCTCCACCAGCCGTGCCATCGCGAATGGCGACGACGGATCCATGCGGATCTTGCCGTCCCAGTCGAGGGTCATGAACCCGAACTGCCCGTCGACGGTCTCGTTGGTGACCGTGAGGTCCAGGCCGTAGCGCTCGCCGATCAGCCCCCAGTAGGCGACGGCCGCGCCGCCCAGCGGGTCGACGCCCAGGCGCAGCCCGGAGGCCCGGATCGCGTCCATGTCGATGACGTTCGCCAGGTCCGCGACATACTCGCCGCGGAAGTCGTATGTGCCCGCCTGCGCCCTCGCCCGCTCGAAGGGCACGCGCCTGATGCCATCGAGCCCGTCGGCGCCCGAGGCCTCGAGGATCCGGTTCGCCTCGTCCTGGATCCACCTCGTGACATCCGTGTCCGCGGGGCCGCCGTTGGGCGGGTTGTACTTGAAGCCGCCGTCATCGGGCGGGTTGTGCGACGGGGTGACGACGATGCCGTCTGCAAGCCCCCCGACCCGGCCGCGGTTCGCGACGAGGATCGCGAGCGAGAGCGAGGGCGTCGGCGTGTAGCCGTCCTCGGCGTCCACCCGCACATCGACCGCGTTCCCCGCGAGCACCTCGAGCGCCGTGCGCCAGGCGGGCTCGGACAGCGCGTGCGTGTCGCGCGCGAGGAACAGCGGGCCGGTGGTGCCCTGCGCCGCGCGGTACCGGCAGATGGCCTCCGTCGTGGCGAGGATGTGCGCCTCGTTGAAGGCACCCCGGAACGCCGATCCGCGGTGGCCGGACGTCCCGAAGGCCACCCGCTGGGTGGGGTCGGAGAGGTCCGGGCGGATGTCGCCGTACGCGCGCAGGAGCGCGGGCACGTCCACGAGGTCGGACGGGAGGGCAGGCTGGCCGGCGCGGAGGTGCTGGCTCATCGGAACCTCGGGGTCGTGGGCGGGGTGGGTCGTCCCGGTCACGATACCGCCGTGCCGGCCCCCGCGCCCTCCGCGCCGGAAGGATTGCCGTGGGGCACCTCGGGCTCGTACCATGGGGGGCAACCCGAGCCAGCACCTCGTATGGGGCTCGTCCGAGACCACCAGCTTGTCCGGCGGCCGGATGCATGAGCCCGCGATGACCTGGACGGGATGGAGGTTTCTCATGGCCACCGTGACATTCGATCACGTGTCCAAGCGGTACGGGGACGTGACGGCCGTCTCCGATTTCAACCTCGAGATCGGCGATGGCGAGTTCATGGTCTTCGTCGGCCCGTCGGGCTGCGGCAAGACCACGAGCCTGCGCATGATCGCGGGCCTAGAGGAGATCAGCGAAGGCCAGCTCCTCATCGGCGACAAGGTCGTCAACGACGTGGCCCCCAAGGACCGCGACATCGCGATGGTCTTCCAGAGCTACGCGCTCTACCCGCACATGTCGGTCAAGGACAACCTGGCGTTCGGCCTCAAGCTGCGCAAGGTTCCCAAGGTCGACATCGACAAGCGGATCAACGAGGCCGCGGGCATCCTGCAGCTCGAGAAGCTCCTGGAGCGCAAGCCCAAGGAGCTCTCCGGCGGCCAGCGCCAGCGCGTCGCCCTCGGCCGCGCGATCGTGCGCGAGCCCGCCGTGTTCCTCATGGACGAGCCGCTGTCCAACCTCGACGCCAAGCTGCGCGTCCAGACCCGCGCCGAGATCGCCCGCCTCCACCAGCGCCTCGGGACCACGATGGTCTACGTCACCCACGACCAGGTCGAGGCCATGACGATGGGCCAGCGGATCGCGGTCATGAGCATGGGCCTGCTCCAGCAGGTTGGGACACCGCAGGAGCTGTACGACCGGCCGAAGAACCGGTTCGTCGCCGGCTTCATCGGCAGCCCGTCGATGAACTTCGCCGAGGTGCCCGCGGGATCGGGCGTCACGGAGCTCCAGGCGGGCGGCATCAACATCCCGCTCCCCCCGCAATATCGCGAGGCGCTCTCGGGGACCGGCAACCGGGTCGTCGTCGGCTTCCGGCCGGAGCACCTGGAGCTGGGCGACGTGAGCGGCGACACCGCGACCATCGACGGCAAAGCGGACGTCGTGGAGTACCTCGGCAACGAGGAGCTGCTCCACGTGTCGGTCGAGGGCGCGGACGTCGTGGCCATCGTGGACTCGAGCCACCGGGTCCACCCCGGCGACGTGGTCTCGCTCAAGCTCCCGATCGCGAAGCTCCACCTGTTCGACTCGGAGTCGGGCGACGCGCTCCTCCGCAACCTCGTGACCGCCGCCGCCTGACCGGCGGACCTCCCACCGCAGCACCGCGGCCGGCTCGTCCCCTCGTGGGCGAATCGGCCGCTCCCGATTCACGGAGCTTCCATGACCGACCCGCGGACCGTCCACCCCACCCCGAAGCCGTTCGGCGAGGACCCGCTCGAGGAGCACGTCGTGGAGCGGCAGGTGATCCACCGCGGGCGCTACCTCGAGTTCCGCGTGGACACCATCGAGCGGGCTGACGGCACGGGTGGCACGCGCGACGTCGTCGGCCACCCAGGGGCGATCGCGGTCATCGCGCTCGACGCCGACCGGCGCCTGCTCATGGTCCGCCAGTGGCGGATCCCGGCCCAGCAGGCGATGCTCGAGATCCCGGCCGGGACCCTCGACATCCACGACGGGGTCACCGAGGACCCGGACCTCGCCGCGCGCCGCGAGCTCGAGGAGGAGACCGGCCACCGCGCGACGACCTGGCGCAAGCTCAGCGAGTTCTGGACGGCACCCGGGTTCGCCACGGAGCTGATGCACCTGTACCTCGCGACGGGGATCGCCGGGGCGGACGGCGACGACCGCCTCACGCCCGACGAGGACGAGCGCCTGGAGCTCAGCCACATCTCCATCCCCGACGCGCTGGCGATGGTGGACGCCGGCGAGATCCGCGACGCCAAGACCATCCTGGGCGTGCTCTGGGTGGACCGCCTCGCCCGGAACGGCGAGGCTTGAGCACGCCGCCGCCCATCCCGCCCGACGGCGGCGCACCGCGTCCCGAGGCCGACCTCCCGCCTGGCGTCCGTCAATTCCGCTCCGGCGACGAGGACCCCATCCTCGCCGCGATGCTCGCGGCCCACGGGCGCGGCGAGCTGCCCGGGGTGCATCGGCAGTACCTCGAGGAATCCGTGGCCCGCGTGGCGGCCGAGCCGCAGCGCTGCGCGGTGGCGGAGGACGATGGCCGCTTGGCGGGCTTGGGTGGTGCCCCTCCACGACGACCTCACGGTTGATCTGCCCTTCCGGCGCCGAGGCCACGGGCGACGGCTCGTCGAGGCCGGGCGGGTCCTGGCGGCGCGGGCCGGACTCCCCCACTTCCGCGTCTGGGTCCCGCGCGCCGAGGGGGCCGAGGCCTTCGCTCGGGCGTGTGGCCTTCGCTATCGGCCCTCGCTGTGGCTGCTGCGCCGGGACCCATCGGCACCCGCTGTCCCACCCGCGTTCGGCGACGACCTCGCGGTGCGGTTGGTCGAGCCCGGGGTCGACGAGCCGGCCTTCGTGGAGCTGGTCAACGAGATCTTCCTGGATCACCCGGCGCCCCTGGTCCTGGGGCTGGACGAGGTCCGACGGGTGCATGCCGAGGCCGGCTTCGACCCCACCACGATCCTGCTGGTGGCCTCGGCGGCGGACCCTGGACGCCTCCTCGCGTTCTGCCGGGTGGGCCGCTTCGAGGACGACGACGGCGCGCCCGCGGGCGAGGTGAGGCTCCTGGGGGTGCGGCGCGAGGCCCGCGGGCGGGGGCTCGGCCGGGAGCTGGTCCGCTGGGGTGTGGACGACCTGCGGCGGCGCGGCGCGGTGCGGATCAGCCTCTCGGTCGAGGGCGAGAACGCCCGGGCCCTGGCGATCTACCGGGCCGACGGGTTCCGCACCGATGTCGAGTGGCGGCGCTGGATCGCCCCGACCCCAGGCTGATGGGGCACGTCCCAGGCCCGGTGGGTCAGGGTTCCTCGCTGCGCGCCGGGGGCTCCAGCCGGGCCAGCGCGCTTCGGTACAACGGGCTCGACGGGGACAGCGCCACGGCGAGGCGCAGATGCGTCCAGGCCTCGCGCGGGCGGCCCAGCCGCTTGAGGCTCTGGCCCAGCGCGTAGTGGCCGTAGTGCGAGGACGGATCCACCTCGAGCAGGGCCTCGAAGGCCTCGCGGGCGCGATCCGGCTGATCGCCGTTGAAGCAGGCCCGTCCCAGCGCCTCGAGGATGGACCCCTTGCCGGGCTCCAGGCGCGCGGCGCGCTCGAGCACGACGGCGGCCTGCGCGTTGTGGCGACGCCGCATCAGGGCGTGTCCACGCTGGAGCAGCTCGTAGGCGGACTCGGTGTCCGCAGGGTCATCCGGCACGGCGCGATGCTGCCACGAACGGCGCGATCCCGCCGGTACGATGGGTCGCTGCCGGGGCCGCCACGAGGGACTTCCGGCCCCGACCCGGAGCCCCCGTGACCATCCTCCGCCTGTCCATCGCGCTGCTCCTCGTCCAGTCCGGCTTCCATGCCTACACGGCGTCGCTGCCGCTCGCGCTCGCGCGGGCCGGGGCGGCGGACGCCTCGATCGGGCTGATCATGGGCGTGGCGGCGGTCATCCAGATCCCGGCGGCCCTCGCGGGCGGCCGGCTCGTGGATGCCTTCGGCGGGACGCGGCTGTTCACGCTCGGCGGCATCGCATACCTCCTCGCGACCCTCGTGATCCTCGTCCCCGGGGTGGACGTCAACGGCAGCCTCGCCCCGTTCGTCCTGGTCCGGATTCTCCAGGGCGCCGGGATCGCGCTGGTGCTGCCGGCGGCGCTCTCGCTGGTGCCGCGGCTCGTCGAGCCCGCCCGTCTCGCGAACGGGCTGTCCATCGTGGGGGCCGCGCAGAACCTCACCCTGGTCCTCGCGCCGCCGGTCTCGCTCGCGATCCTGGCCCGCGGCTCGCTGGAGGGCGTGGCCACGGCGGTCGTCGCGGTGCTGGCCATCGGGATCCTGCTTGCCCAACGGCTGCCCCTCCGCCCCTACGCGCCAACCGCCACGCTGCTGGCCGCGGCCAGCCGCCGGTTCGGCATCGCCTTCAGGCGCTCGTGGACGGTCCCGCTGCTGATCATCGTCACGTACGTCGCGCACTGGGGCGCCGTGACCGCCTACCTGCCGATCCGCGCGGAACAGGCGGGCGCCGACATCGGGCTCTACTTCGCCGCCGACGGCATCGCCATCTTCGCGATGCGGGTCCCCACGGGCTGGCTCGTGGACCGGGTCACGTCCCGGCTCCTGATCCTCGTGGGCGCCTCGATGACGATGGTGGCGATCGGGATGCTGCTGCTGCCGCTCACAACGCCGCTCCTGATCGTGTCGGGGCTGCTCGGCGGGGCCGGCGGCGGCATCGTCCTGACGCCGATCACCGTGGAGCTGTCGCGCCGCTCGACGGACGCGGACCGCGGGTCGGCGTTCGCGCTGCTCTCCGGCGGGATGGCGATCGCGATGACGCTCGGGTCCATCGGCGGCGCGCCGGTCGTGGCGATCCTGGGGCTGTCCGCCGCGCTGGCGATGGGCATCGTGCTGATCGGCGTGGCGATGGCGCTCACGATCGCGGACGCGTCGCTCGCAGGGCTCGGTCGCACGATCCCCGCGCGGGCCGGCTGAACCGGCGGGCTGAACGGTCTAGAGGTCCCGCCAGGCGGCCAGGTCGACCGGCTTGAGCCGCGGGCTCTCGGTGCGCCCGGGGATCCGGCCGCGCTTGGCGATCGGCTTGCCGTCGATCTCCTTGATGTCGCCGGTGAAGTCGATCGGCGTCGCCCCGGAGATGTGCGAGCCCACCGCGAACGAGTCGACGGGGGCGCCCGACTCCCGGAAGTACCGGATCCGCTCGGGGGTCAGGCCGCCCGAGACGGTGATCGTCACGTGGCTGAACCCGGCCTGGTCGAGGCGCGCGCGGACCTCGGTCACGAGCGCCGCGGTGACGCGGCCGCGTTCCGACGGGGTATCGAGGCGGATCCCGTAGAGCTTGTCGCCCAGCGCGTAGGCGACCCGGAGCGCCTCCTCGGCCTCGTCCTTGAACGTGTCCACCAGCACGATCCGCGGCACGTCCGGGGGCATGTCGCGGTCGAAGGCCTCCGCGGCCCGCACCGTGTCGCCGAAGATCAGGACCAGCGAGTGGGGCATCGTGCCGGTCGGGTTGAGACCCGCCAGGCGAGCGCCCGCGGGCGTCGAGGCGCCGACGCAGCCGCCCACGATCGCGGCGTAGTCCAGGACGTCCGTGATGTCGGGGTGGACGTGGCGCGCCCCGAACGAGATGACCGGCTGTGGCGCCGCCGCGTCGACGCACTGGCGGGCCGCCGTGGCCCAGCCCGTGGACTGCGAGAGCATGCCCAGCATCGCGGTCTCGTACAGGGCGAACGCACGGTACCGCGCCTGGATCCGGAGGACGACCTCCTTGGGCGTGACGAGGTCGCCGTCCTCGAGGGCCTCCACGACCACGCCCGGCTCGTTCGCGAGCACGTGGCCGATGAGGTTGGTGGCCTCGCCCATCCCACACAGGACCGAGTCCTCGCGGCAGAAGACCTCCATCAGGACGACGGGATCCAGGCCCTACCGGTCGAGGATGCTGTTCGCGCGCGCGAAGTAGACGTCGGCCGTGGCGCCGGACAGGATCTCGTACGACGGGCGGATGCGCTGCAGGCCCATCAGGCGCCGCCGCGAGGCGGGACGGCGTGGATGGTCACGATCGGTCCGCTCCTTCGTCACCGGATGGCGGCCCGCCGGGAGGCTCGGCCGGAGGTCCATCCGGCGGGAGTGTAGCGTACGGCCGAGTCACGTCCGTGAGGCTCCCCGCCCCGGGGACCGGCCAGAGGGCGGCTCCCGCGGCCGCCGCCCGGGCCCGCCGCGCCGCCGAGCCGCGCCGCCGCATGGCGACCACGACCACCAGGAGCAGCAGCGTCAGCACGACGACGGTGCCCCCGGCGGCGTAGGTGAGGGCCTTCGTCCGGCCTGCCTCGGGGGCCGCCGCGACCTGCGCGACGGCGCCGGCGGCGGCCGTGCGCGCCGCCTCGAGGTCCCCGTCCTCCCAGGCGGCGCGGGCCGCAACGACGCCGGCACCGGGGTCGATCCCCTCGAGACCGAGATCCTCGAGCCAGTCCCGCGGCGCCGCGACGGCGTCGGCGGCCGCGGCGACGTCACCCAGGACCGTGAGGCTCTCCCGGGCCCGCTCGCCGAGCACCGCGAGCTCCGCGCGGCTCGTGGCGGCCTCGTAGCCCGTCTCGAGGGCGCCGTCCGGGGTCAGGCCCTCGTCCGCGGCTGCGGCGACGATCGCGTCGCGCAACGCGAGGACCCCGGTCGCCTGCTCGATGGTCGCGGTCGCCTCGTTGAAGTCCCAGCGATCGAGGGCCATCCGCACCACGACGGGCGCGGTCCACGCGCGGCCCGCGCTCACGAGGTCCGCGTAGGCGCGACGGGCGGCGGCCCGGGCCGGCAGCAGCTTGGCGGCCGCGTCGTCGAGGGCCCACTTCTTGATGAGGTCCTCGGTCCCGGCCCCCGCGCCCAGCTCGTCGGCGAGGTCCAGGAACCTGCGCCAGTCGTTGGGCAGGCGGGTGTGCTCGGGCGGCACGGCCCCGCGGTACGCGACCGACCCGTCGGCCGCCGCCGCGAACACGGCCCGCATCCCGTCGAGGCCGACCGCGCGGACGATGCTCCGCATCACCAGCCACGACGCGTCGTAGCCGTACTGCTCGCGCGCGTCGGCCGTCTCGTCGCGGATGGGCGCCGGAGCCGGCCAGACCTCGAGCGGGAACGCCACGTCCGACGTGCGCTTGACGGCGCCCGGGTTCGGATAGTCGCGGCCCAGCTCGCGCAGGACCCTCGCGGCGTACTCGTCGGCCAGACCCTCGGTGATCCAGCGCTCCGTGAACAGCGACCGGTTGAACCACGCGTGTGAGGCCTCGTGGATGATGGTGAGCTCGTCGAGGTCCTCGCTGATCGTGATCTGGTCCGTGGCCGGATCGTAGAAGCCCGCGTAGCCCTCGAGCAGCGGCGTGTGCACCTCGGTGACCGTCAGCGCGCCATCGACCGGCCAGTCGAGCCCGATGAGCCCCACCAGATCAGGCACGCCGTCGCGCAGGATCGTGCGCACGTGCGACCGCCACGGCGCGTCCTCGGGCCAGGCCCGGATCAGGACCTCGTCACCGCCACCCAGCGCGAGCCGGTCGCGGGTGAGGGCGTCGTCGTTGGTGGCGTTGACCCAGGCGTACCACTCCGGCGGCCGGTCCGTGGCCGCGGTGTAGACCGCGAGCCCGTCCTTCCCGGGTGCGGGTTCCAGGGTCGATCCGCTGCTCGTGACGCTGAAGCTGGCGGGGACCTCCACCCGCACCGTGCCGCTGTCGCCAAAGGCCCAGGCCATGAACGTCGCGAAGGCCGATCCCACTCGGACGTCGCTCGCCGAGCGGGGCTCGCCGCCGGGCAGGTCGAAGGCGAGCCGGACGTGGGCGGTCTGGCCGAGGTAGATGTTGGCGCGGAACCGCACCGTGACCAGGCGGTAGCCCTCGCGCTTGGCGACGTCGAGGCCGGTCGCGGCGCCGTCCTGGGTGGCCCGGAGGTTCCGCGCCTCGGGCTGGATCCCGAGGTCCACGCCGTCGTAGAAGTAGCGCTTGACGGTCCCGCCGTCCACCTGGTTGGGCTTGCGGTTGACGGCCGTGACGTCGACGACGACGCGGACGCGGCCGGCCTCGGGATCGACCGCGTAGCGGGTCGCCGTGGTGATCTCGATGTCGTCCGCCGCGAACGCGACGGCCGGGGCGAAGGCCGCCGGGAGCGACACGGCGGGCGCGACGGCCGGGAGCAGGCCGGCGGCCACGGCGAGCAGCAGGGCGAGGATCAGGGCGACCGGCGCTCGGCGCATGGCTGTGACAGGGACCCCTCGCGGCTCGAACGACGACGGGTCCATCGTCGCACGGAGGCCCGGAATCGGCATGATCGGCATCGCCCCCGGTCCGATCTCAGGCCGACGCGTGCCCGTCGCCGCCGGCCCCGCCCGCCCGCGCGGGCTCCGCGGCGGACGTCCTCGTCCGGTGCGCTCGCCAGGCGGTGCTCGCGACGGCGAACAGCAGGACGATGATCGTCGCGAGCGCGGCGAGGGCGATGAGCGCCCGGCGCCGGCCCTCCTGCCACGCCACGGTCCAGGCGCGGTGGGCCCGGTCCGAGGCCGCGCGTGACGCGTCGAGGTCACCCGTCGTGATCGCCGTCCGCGCCGCCGCGAGGTCCGCCTCGGGATGCTCACCCAGCATGCCGATCCGGCTCAGGATGTCGTCGTCCGCGGAGCGGTCGGCCGCCGCGGCCTCGATCGCGAGCAGGGCGTCCCGCTCCCCCTGAGCCAGGGCGCTCGCCTCGGCAAGGGCGCCGCTCTCGAACAGGGTCCGCATGGACGAGGACAGGACGACGCCGTCGCGAGCCGCCAGCCCCGCGAGGGCGTTGCGCTGCGCGATCACGGTCCGGGCATCGGCCATGAGCGCCTCGGCCCGGCTGAAGTCCCACGCCCGGAGCGCGTCGCGGATCGGCCGCGGCAGCCTCCAGGCGTCGGCAAGCGCGAGGGTCCGCGCGTACGAGGCTCGGGCGCCGACCCGGGCCGTCAGCAGGTGGTCGTCCGCCGGGCGCACGACCCAGGTGCGCCAGAGCGGGACGAGGTCCTTGCCCGAGCGCGCCTCGAGCAGATCCAGGAGCCCGCGCCAGTCCGGCTGGCCGTCGACGCTCTCGGGCGGGTCCGAGGCGGCCTGATCGGCCCCCACGCCGGCCCCGCGATCGGCCGGGGGCTGATAGGCGCCGACGCGTTCCGCGGCGTCGGCCCAGACCTGGGCCAGCACGTCCACACCGACCTCCCCGGCCAGCGCCGTGGCCAGCTCGTACGAGGCCGCGTAGCCGTACGCGTCGGCCGGGGAACCCGGCGGCTCGGACGAGGTCCAGGCGTTGAGCGGACCGGCCGCGGCGGCCGCGGCCTCGGTCATCCCCGGCGGCGCCACCTTGAGCTCGAGCTCGTCGGCCGCCCGCTGGCTGTAGAACGCCGCGAATCCCTCGTTGGCCCAGCGGTCCGCGAGCAGCGAGCCGTTGAACCAGGCATGCGCCGCCTGGTGGACCATGACCCCGGGCCCGGCCCAGTAGGCGACCTCGATCCGCCGCTCGGCGGGATCGAAGGTGCCGGCGTACGCGCCCGCATCGCGGCTCACGGACTCGACGACCACGAGCGGCGCACTGAGCGGCCAGGCCAGCCCGATGTCGCGGCGCAGGATCGGCAGCGCCGACCCGAACAGGGCCTGCGTGCGGTCCGCCCACGCGGGATCGTCCTCCCAGGCCTGGAGCAGGAGCGCGACGTCCCGGTCCCCGACGGGCAGCGTCACCGGCCGGTCCACGTAGACCGCGGGCTGCTGGGCGGACACGTAGGCGAAGAACGAGAGGGGGCTCGCCAGCGCGCCCGTGGCGAGGACCGTGGCGCCGGCGCCGTCCGTGGTGCGCCGTGCGAACGACCCCGATTCCACCGCCACGTCCCAGCCCGCCGGCATGTGCACGGTGACCGAGCTGCCCTTGGCGCCGGTCGACGCGTAGGCCCACACCGGGATCGTGATGAGGCTGGTGCCGACGCGGACCTGCGGGCTGGCGGCCTTGCCCTGTCCCTGGAGGTCGAACGCCAGCCGGAAGGTCGCGCTGCGGCCGCTGTACAGCCGCGACCCGAAGTCGATCCGCAGCAGCGTCGCCTTGGCGTCCCGCTTCGACACCCTGACCCGGGCTCCCCGGGGCCCGCTGATGCGGGGGTTGGTGGCCCCGGGCTGGACGGCGAGGAACGCGTGGTCGAACCAGAACTTGCGGGTCCGGGTCTCCTTCGTGTGGTTCCGGGCGACGATCGCAACCGTGACGCCCACGCGCCCGGCCTCCGGCCGGACGGTGTAGACGGCGTCCGTCACGAGCGTGAGGTCCGTGGCGGCACCGCGGGCCGCGGCAGGGCCCGCCGGCCCCATGACCGGGGCCAGGGCTCCCAGGACCAGGGCGACGGCGAGCGCCACGAGGAGGCTCCGGCCGCGGACGGCCATCACGCGCTCCCCTCGGCGCGCCCGAGCGGCTCGACGGGGGCGAGCAGCTCGGCGAGCTCGGCCGCGTAGCGCGCGACGAGGCACACGCCCGGCCCGTCCACCGCCGCCGGGGCCGGGGGATCCACGGCCCAGCCGCCCGCCTTGAGCCACTCGACGGAATCCGCGTGGTAGCGGTCCGCGACCGCGAGCTGGCGCGCGAGCGCGAGGCCCAGGGTGTCAACGCCCGCCGTCGCGATGGGGATCTCCGCGACCAGCAGCGGGCGCTCGTCCTCGCCGACGGAGAACTTGACGAACGGCAGCTCGTCGTTCCAGCGGAGCAGCTTGCGGTAGCTCTTGCGGAAGCCGTCGTTGATCGGCGGGGCGTAGTGAGCCCAGCAGATCAGCGCGAGCGACGGGTCGAGGATGATGGTCACCCGGAGCCGGGCGCGGCGGCGTCCGTCGAGGACGAGGTCCCACGACGTGACGGTCTCGCGGTCGGCGCGCTCGGTGGGCGCCAGGCCAAGCTCCGCGAGCCAGGCCTCCACATCGGCCGGGGCACCGGCCGATGCCCGGGGGGCGATGGACATGGCGGGCAGTCTACCCGAGACCCCGCCGACAACCCGTTCCGCGGGGGGCGCACGCCCGCGCAAGGACCCGCCCCGCCTGCCCTGCACCCGTGCCGCGGGTCAGTCCGCGGCGGCGCTCATGGCGGCAGGTGGTACCTCCTTGTTGGCCTGGCGGGTGGCGGCCGGCGTGGCTTTCCGCCGGTCGACGGTGCCACCGGAGCGAATGGTCCGGGCCCCGTAGTCCGTCGAGCGGACCCGCTCGCCGATCTTCACGTTGCGTCCCAGGCGGGTCCCGCGCGGCACCACGGACTGCTTGCCCACGACCGTGATGCCGGTGTTGAGACGGCCCGGCTCCTGCTTGTTCGGCGTGTCGAAGTCCGGCCCGTCGCCCACGATGGCGCCCTGGCCCACCACGACCTCCTTGTCTAGGATGGCCCGGTCGACGACGGCTCCGGTGCGGATCACCGTGTCGAACATCACGATCGAGTCCCGCACCACCGCGCCAACGTCCACCCGGACGCCCGGCGAGAGCACGCTGTTGACCACCGTCCCGTTGATCACGCAGCCGTGCGAGATCATGCTCCGGTGGACCTGGGCCGTGGCGCCGATCTTCGCCGGCGCGCGCTCCTCGGACCGAGTGTGGATGAGCCACTCTCGGTCGTAGAGGTCCAAATCGGGATTGTCGTCGAGGAGCGCCATGTTCGCCTCCCAGAACGACTGGATCGTCCCCACGTCCTGCCAGTAGCCGTCGAAGCGGTAGCCGTAGACGCGGGCGCCACCCTCGATCATCGCGGGAATGACATGGGTGCCGAAGTCCCGACGGTCGTCGGTGAGCCAGCGCTGGAGGGCACGCTTCGAGAAGACGTAGACGCCCATCGACGCGAGGTCGCTCTTGGGGTGCTTGGGCTTCTCCTGCCACTCGGTGACGCGGTCCTGGTCGTCGATCGCCAGGACCCCCATCCGGGTGGCGTCCGCGATCGGAACCCGGCGGACGGCGATCGTCACGTCGGCCCGCTTGCGGCGATGGGCCGCGAGGAAGGGCTGGTAGTCCATCTTGTAGATGTGGTCGCCGGCGAGGACGAGGACCATGTCGCCGCCCCGCTCCACCACGTTGAAGTTCTGGAGCACCGCGTCCGCGGTCCCGCCGTACCACTCCGCCACGCGCCCGCGCTTGATGTAGGGCTGGAGCATCCGGACGCCACCGGTGGTGCGGTCCAGGTCCCACGGGCGGCCCAGCCCGATATGGTCGTTGAGCGACCGGGGGTTGTATTGCGTCAGCACCACGACGTTGTCCACGCCGGAGTTCACGCAGTTGCTGAGCGTGAAGTCGATGATCCGGTACTTGCCGCCAAACGGCACCGCGGGCTTCGCGCGCACCGAGGACAGGATCGAGAGCCGCTCACCCTCGCCCCCGGCAAGGATGACAGCGATCACCGGCTTCACCAAGCTCAGTCCCTCCGGGCATGCGGGCGAGTCGTCACGATCCTAGCACCGGAGGATTGCCGCAGGGTTGCGGCCCGGTGACTGCAAGGGTGCGGGCCTACGTGAACAGGCGCGGGTTCGCGAAGCTGCCGTTGAACTGCACCATCCAGTGCAGGTGCGCCCCGGTCGAGTGACCGGTGTTGCCCTCGTAGCCGATGACCTGGCCGCGTCCGACCTCCGACCCGGTGGGCGCCGGGCAGCGAGCCTGCATGTGGGCGTACCAGGTGGTCAGCGCGGAGGAGTGGGCGATGATCACGATCCAGGCCGGGTCGGCGCCATCGGCGTAGTTCCAGCCGCAGTAGACGACGCGGCCGCTGCCCGAGGCGCGCACGGGCGTGCCCTGCGCCGCCACGATGTCGATGCCGCTGTGGAAGTGAGCGCAGCCTCCGCTGGGCGGCTCCCACGAGAAGCCCGTGCACCCGAAGTCCTGGGTCACGGTCCCGCCCATGGGCCACGAGAGCGTGCCGTTGTACTGGGACGGGATGTTCCCGTTGTTGACCTGCGAAGCGATGATCTTGTCGATCCGGCGCTGGAGCTTCTTGCGCGCGGCCGCGGCCGCCGTGATGGCCTGGCGCAGCCTGGTCTTGTCGGACGCGAGTCGCTCGTAGGCGGCCTTCTGGCGGGCGAGGGCCACCTTGGCGGCCTTCTCGAGCGTCTTGAGGTGAGCCTGCTGCTTGTGCAGCTCCTCGATCCGCTTGTCCAGCTTCTGCTTCTGGACCGCGGTCTGCTGCCCCAGCAGGTCCGTCTCGGCCCGCGTCTCCGCCACGGTCTTGTGGAGGGCGAGCAGCGTCTCGCGATCCTGGGCGATCTGCTGGGCGAGCGCCCGATCCTGCTCGGCCGCGTCGAGCTGGGTGCTCATGGCCGCGAGCATGTCCGTGAACGAGGCGCCGGAGAGGAAGGTCTCGAGCATGGACGTGCGCTCGGCGTCGTAGGCCTGCCGGATGCGGTCCGCGAGCTCCGCCTTGCGCTCGCGCAGCTGGTCCCGCTTCTGGGTCTCCTGGAGCTCGATCCGCGTGAGCTGGAGGTCCAGGTCGCTCACCGCGGTCAGCAGGCCCCGGTACTGGTCCTGGACCTCGGCGACATCGGCCTCGAGGCCGGCGACGCGGCGGCGCGTGGCGCCAAGGTCCTCGGCGATGCCGCTGAGCTGGGACTTGGTCGCCGAGATCCGGCCCGCCAGCGCGTCCTGGGAGCTGTTGATGCTCGCGACGAGGGCCTTCTGGTCCTTGATCTTGCGCTCGAGGTCCTTCTGCTGGACCTTGGCATCGGCCAGCTCGTCGCCGAACGCGGGGGCGGGCGCCACGGCGGGCGCCGCGATCACGCCGAACATGAAGGGAACGACGAGGAGCGCGAGGAGGAGACGGCTCCGGTGGCCCCGACGGGACCTGGGGAAGTGCTGCGCGACGGAGTGACGGGTCAACGAGTTGGCGTCCTCATCTGCGGCGGACGACGGACTCCGGGCTCCTCCGGATGGCGGAGCGTGACGGGCACCGACGACCGCCGGGATTGGCGCCGCCCCGGAGGGCACTCCCGAGACGACCTGAACCGGCGTTCAGGCCGAGTGTACCAAGGGGTGGCAACCGCGCCCTTCGCGCACCTTCTCCGCGGCCACGCGCGCCCCGCCGGGCGCGTCTGCCAGCCCGTCACGGGACGGCTCGCGCGCCGGGCGGGCGGCACATGGTCGCCCGCCCGGGCGGCGAGACGTCAGTTCCCGCAGGGGGCCACGTTGCGCCAGTTCTGCACGGTGTCGTTGACGGCCTGGACGCCGGTCGTGCCGTAGCCGAGGGTCAGCTGGCGGTTCCCGATCTCGCCACAGGCGTCGTCCTTCTCCACGGAGTCCCATGAGCCGAGCGCGTACTTGTACTCCAGCTGCGTGCCCTCCTTGCCGGTGAGGGTGATGGTCCAGTGGGTCGCGTCCGAGCGGGTCAGCACGACGCCGCCCGAGTTCCCCTGCGGCAGCCCGCCGTCGAGCCGATCGAGGAAGCCGGCGATGGTCACCTGCCGCCCCGTCGCATCCGTGGTGGCCGGCACGGTCACGGCGAACTGGAGCGTGACGGTCCGCAGCTCGGCCGTCCCGGAGACCGGCGCCGACGGGTCCGAGCGGTTGAACGACGTGTCGAGCGCCACAACCCGGTAGTGCCATGTCTCGGCCTCGCCAACCGCCGTGTCCGTGTCGTCCGTCCCGGTCTGGCGGACCAGCACGTCCCACGGGCCGCTGGCCGGCGCCGTCGTGTCGCCGGAGCCATTCACGGTGAGGGCACCGGCCTGCGCGGGGCTGTAGCCGTTGCCGGAGCCGTCGAGGTCCGCGTAGACCCAGTCCCGGCCACCCGTCGTGGAGTAGCGCCAGGCGTAGTCGAACGACCCGGTCGTCTCGGGCAGCAGGCTGGCCTTGTATTCGTCGTTGTTGCCGGCGTCCGTGTTGAACGCGCCGTCGACCCATGACCAGGCGGCGTTGCCGTCGGGATCGGAGCCGTCGGGCCCGAAGCCCAGCTGGGCACGCAGCCCCGGGGTGGCACCGGGCTGGCTCGTGACGCCGTCGATCCACACCTGGCCGTAGGCCGTGTCGGTGCGGTTGATCGTGCTGATCGTGTGGGTCATCGCCGGCGGCCACCGGAGGTTGGACCAGCCGATCGCGTCGTGCGGGAGCCCGACGACCTCGTTCGAGAACGCGGAGGCGTTGCCGGCCGCGTCGTTCGCCGTCACGACGACGAAGGCGGCGGCCCCGTTGGGCAGGCCGGTGAGGGTGAACGAGGTGCCGGCGACGGGCGAGGCGTTGGCCTTCACGTAGCCGCCGCCCGTGACCGGGCTGACCCAGACGTCGTACGAGGCGGCGCCGTGGACGGCGACCCACGCCACGTCCAGTGACCCGTCGCCCTCGGACGCGAGCGTGAGGACAGGCCCGGCGGGACCCTTGAGGTCCACGAGGCGGGAGGTGAGGAGCACTGCACCGTTGGCGGGCACCGTGACCGTGACCATGCCGGCGGCGGACGTGGCGGACGCGGATGCGCCCGTGCCGACCTGGTACCTGCGTGAGAACGCGACGCCGTCGCGGAGGTAGCCCGCGACCGGGACCGGGACCGGGACGGTCGCGGCGGCGGCGCCCCGGTTGACCACGACGAGCGCGGCCTGGCCGGCGGTCTTGCGCCCGTACGCCGCGATGCCGGCGGCATCGTCGGCAAGCAGGGCCTGGAAGTCCCCGGATGTGAGGACGGGCAGGGTCCGGCGGAGCGCGGCGTAGTGGGCGAACAGGGCGGTGTCGGGGTGCCCGCCGCGATCGGCCCACGGGTAGGTGCGGCGATCGTCGGGGTCGTCGCCGCCGGTCACGCCCACCTCGTCGCCGGCGAAGACCGTCGGCGCGCCCGGGAGGGTGTACTGGATCAGCGACGCGAGGCGCACCCGCTGCTTGCCGGCCGCGACATTGGCCGCGTCGGCCTCCTTTGCCGCGGTGGTGTCGGCGCCCGGCGTGAGCGTCCACAGGAGGCGCTCCGTGTCGTGGCTGTCGAGCAGGTTCATCAGCGAGTAGTAGGCAGCGTCCGGATCGTCCTCCCGGATCGACGACCGCCGGTCCAGGAAGTCGGAGGCGGGGATCACGTGCCCGCTGTCGGCGAAGCCCTTCGAGTCGAATGCCCCCGGCGCGAGGAATGCGATGACCGCGTCGCGAAGCCGGTAGTTCATCGTCGTGTCGAAGCGGTCGCCGCGGAGCGTCCGCAGCAACGTGGAGTCCTTCTGCCACGTCTCGCTGATGGTCAGCGCGTTGGGCCGCGTCGCCTTGACGACCTCGCGGAAGGTCTCCCAGTAGCCGGACGGGAACGAGGCGTCACCGGCGACATCCATGCGCCAGCCGGACGCGCCGGCCTCGAGCCAGCGCTTGGCGATGGCATCGGAGCCGGTGAGGAAGTAGCGCCAGACCGCCGTGTTCGTCGCCGCCTTGTCGATCACCGGGATCGAGTCGAAGTTGAACCAGCCGGCGTAGGACGCGCTGGTGCTGCCGCCCGTGCCCGCGCAGGTGCCGTTTGCCCTGGCCGACCTCCGTGAACAGGAACCAGCTCCGGAACGGCGAGCTGGTCGACTCGCAGGCGCCGACCGTGGCGTAGTGGTGGTAGCGGTCGAAGAACGGGCTGTCCGAGGACAGGTGGTTGAACACGCCGTCGAGGATGATCCGGCCGCCCCGGCTCCCCGCGTGCTTGACGAGGTTCTCCCAGTCCTTCTGGGTGCCGAAGTCCGGGTCGATCTTCGTGTAGTCCCGGGTGTCGTACCCATGGTTCGAGCCCGCGTCGAAGATCGGGCTGAAGTAGACGGTGTTGACGCCCAGGGCCACAGGGTCGCGGCGAGGCAATCGTTTCCATCTTGTGGGGTCGCGCCGTTGGCGTGACCCGCCGCTGAGGGGTCGCCGCCGCGCGATCTACGCGACGACCAGCACCGCCCAGATCGCGCCGATGATCAGGAACGGCCCGTAGGGCACGAACGTCTTGAGGGTGATCAGCCGGAGCACCAGGAGGATGAGCAGCACGACACCGGCGAGCAGCGCCCCGTAGATCGCGCCGTAGACCAGGCGCAGCGGCCCGGTCATCAGCCCCACCGACACGAGCAGCTTGAGATCGCCCTGCCCGATCGCCCCCGCGCCGAACGGGATCGACACGAGGTACAGGAGCAGCGGCAGCCCGATCGACACGGCGGTCGCGATCAGCAGCACGCCCGGTGGGACGAGCGGGTTGAGCCCGGTCAGGCAGAACACGAGCGCCAGCGGGATCGCGGGCAGGGTGATGACATCGGGCAGGAGCCGCTGGTCCAGGTCCGTCGCCAGCAGCAGCACGAGCGCCACGAGGTACGCCCCGAACACGGCGGCGGGCACGGGATCCGTGAACCGCAGCGTGAGTGCGCCCAGGGACGCCGCTCCCACCACCACCACGATCGGCGTGCGCCAGTCGATGCGCCGGACGGAGCCGTCGTCGTGGACGGGCCAGCGCGCCGCGATGCGATCGGCGGCGAACCCCCAGGCGCCCCCCAGGAGCGCGAGCACGATGACCAGCGGCGTCAGCACGCCCGGAGTCTATCGGGGCGGTCAGCCCTTCGGGGCCCCCGCCAGCGCCAGCTCGACCAGCGTCGCGTGCGTCACGCCCGTGGCGCCGCGCGTCGCGTACGGGTAGGCCTTGCGGAAGTACGCGGTCCCGCCGATGTCGAGATGGGCCCACGGCACCGTCCGGAACTGCTCCAGGAACAGGCCGCTCTTGACGAGCGAGCCGTCCGCGGTGCCGGTGTTCTGGAAGTCCCCGTACCAGCTCTCCATCTCGGCCATGTAGTCCGCCACGAGCGGGAAGCGCCAGTACCGCTCGCCGGCACGCTCGGCTGCGGCCTCCACCTCGCCCCACCACGGATCCGGGGTGGCGAACACGCCGGTGACGAGGTTGCCGATCGCCCGCCCGACGGCGCCCGTGAGCGTCGCGACATCGACCAGGTGGGTCGCGCCCAGCTGCTCGGCGTAGGTCATCGCGTCGCCCAGGATCAGGCGGCCCTCGGCATCGGTGTTGATGATGTCGACCCACTTGCCGTTGAGGGCCTGGACGATGTCGCCGGGGCGGCTCGCGTGGCCGCCGGGCATGTTCTCGACTGACGGGGCGACGGCCATGAGCGGCAGGCCGGGCGACAGCTTCGCGGCGGTGGCGATGGCCGCGATCACGGTGCACGCACCGGTCTTGTCCATCTTCATCTCTTCCATCCGGTCGGCCGGCTTGATGCTGATGCCGCCGGAATCGAAGCAGACGCCCTTGCCGATCATCGCGAGGCGGCGACCCAGCGCGTCCGTCTCACCCTCGTCGCCCGAGCGCATGACGATCATCCGCGGCGGGTTGTCGCTCCCCTGCCCCACGGCGAGGAACATGCCCATGCCGAGCTCGGCGGCGCGCTGCTCGTCGATGACGTCGATCCAGAGCCCGTTGGCCTCGGCGACGGCGCGGGCCTCGTCGGCGAGGACCTGGGGGCTGATGTCGTTGGCGGAGCGGTTGGCCAGGCGGCGGGCCAGGTTGGCGCCCTCGCCGATGATCCGGCCACGCTCGGCGCCGCGCTCGGCGTCCGCGGCGGCACCCTCGCCCGCGACCAGGACCAGCTCGTCGATGGCCGGCGGCGCGGCGTCGCTGTCCTCGCGGTAGATCGTCTTGGGCTCGAACCCGCCCTCGACGATGCCGCGCGCGACCAGCTCCGCGGCCAGCGCAGTGTCGCCGCCGAGCGCCGCGGCGATGGGGGCGAGCCAGACGGCGACGGACCCCACCTCCCGGCCGATCAGCCGGCGGATCGCGGTGGCGGCGAGCCGGCGAGCGGTCTCGCGGTCGAACTCAACCGCCGCGCCACCCGAGACCACCAGCACACGCCTGGCGGGCAGGCTGCCGGGCGCGGCCAGGGCGGTCCCGTAGCGCTTGGGCTTCAGCTCGCCGAACGCGGCCAGGGCCCGCAGCTCGCCCCCGGTGCGGGTATCGAGCTCACCCAGCTCGGCGCTGAAGTCGGGCTCGCCGACGATGGGCACGACCAGCAGCTCGGCGGCGGCCTCCCAGGGCTGCGCGGTGACGACACGGATTTGCACGAGGACCTCCGGGTGCTCCTGGCCGCGGGACGTGCGGCCAGGAGGGCGGCTCAGGGGATGGTGCCGACGAGTGTAGCGTCGGCGGCAGGTCCGGCGGGCCGCGAAGGTCACTCGGGCGGCGCGATCGCCCCGCCGTCGCGCAGCTGCTGCTGGACCTCGAGGGCCCGAGCCAGCGAGCCGCGTGCCTCCTCGATGGAGATCACCGCCTGGTTCAGGCCGCCCTGCGCGATGTCGGACATGATCACCACGAGGCCCCGTGTGTCCCCGGGGAGTTGCGCCCGCACCGCCTGCTCGCCCTCGAACGCCTTCTTGACCTCGGCCGTGACACGCCCGTCGGACGTGACGAGCGCGCCGTACAGCGTCCGCAGCGCGGCGTCGTACCCGGCGTTCCGGTCCAGCCAGTCCGTGAGCGTCGCCACGTCGGTGGTCTTCGCGAGACGGTCGCGCAGGCCACGCGCCTCGGCGACGGTGGCGTCCGACGCGTCGAGCCCGGCAAGGGCCGCCTTGTACTTGCCGGCTGACCCCTCCTTCGCTGCCGCCGCCGTCTCCTCGTCATGGCGGGCAAGGAGGCCGGACAGGTGCGCGGCGTCGAGCGCCCGGCCGGTGAAGGCGGCCCAGTCGTCTTCGAGACCGCGCGTCAGCCCGGCCGTGCCTTCGAGCTGGCCGTAGCGCTCGTGGACGCCGGCCGAGAGCCGGAGCGCCCACTCGTCGCCCGTGAACGGGACGCCCGCGAGGGCCGCCTCGAGCTCGTCCGCGACCTGCCGGACGCTCGTGAGGCGGGTGGTCCCTTCGTTGACCGTGTCGCCGAGGCCCGCAGTGTCGCCGGCGGACATCTGGGTGAGCGCACCGCGAGCGGTCGTGGCCAGCCGGTCCACGCCGTCGGCCAGCGCCTCGAGCTGGACCGTCGCCCCGTCGAGGACCGGCACGACCTGGGCGTCGCCGGCCCAGGTCAGCTCCTCTCGCGCGTCCGTGCCGGGGACGTGGTTCATCGTCGCCACGATCCCCGCTCCGCCCAGCGCGATGAGCAGCGCGATCAGGGCCCAGAGGACCCGGATCGCGACCGCCTTGAGGAACTCCGTGTCGCCCACGAGGCGGAGGGTAGCGGGTCCCGACGGCGGCTGCCCCTCAGCCTGCAGCCGGCTCCTGGTCCTTGAGCCTGCGCGCCAGGTGCGTCAGCCCGCCCTCCATCGGTCGCGGGTCGAACCCGAGACCCGTGCGCACCGCGTCCAGCGGGCCGACATTGTCGAGCTTGAGCTGGCGGAGCTGGTCCGTGGCGACCGGGAACGGGAGGCGGACCTTCTCGGCCACGGTGGCCACCAGGCGGATCAGCGCCACGGGCATCGGGACGAGCGCCCGCCGCTTGCCCATCCCGCGCAGGACCTCCTCCACCACTTCCCGGTAGGTCCAGTACCGCGGACCGCCGAGCGGGTACTCGCGGCCAACCGTGCTGCCGTCTGCGAGCACCAGGACCACCGCCGTCGCCAGGTCTTCGATGGCGAGCGGCTGGAAGCGCGCGTCGCCCTTGCCCGTGATCGGAACGATCCCGGGGGACATCCGGACGAGGTCCGCGAGGATGTTGAAGAACCCGTCCCGAGGGCCGAACAGGAGCGACGGCGAGAGGATCGTCCAGTCGAGGCCGCTCTCGCGGACGAGCGCCATCGCCCGGGCCTTGGAGCTGGCGTAATGGAGGTCCGGGTCGTCGACGACGCCGAGCGCGCCGAGGTGGATGAACCGTCGGATCCCCGCGTCCGCCGTCGCCTTGAGGAGGTTGCGGGTGCCCTCGGTGTTGACGAGGCGGAGGGTCGCGCCGCCGTCCCAGTCGCGCGGGATGGCCGCCAGGTGGAGGACCGCCTGGGCGCCGGCGACGGCCGCGGGCAGGGTGTCGGGCCTGGTGACGTCGCCCATCCGGATCTCGACCGCGGCGCGCTGGGCGGCGGTCAGGCGACGCCTCACCTCGTCGGCGCCGGCCTCGTCCCGAACGAGGGCGTTGACGCGGTGGCCCGCGTCGATGAGGGCGGGGACCATGTGGCTGCCGACGAAGCCGTTGGCGCCGGTGACGAGGACGGTTGACATCGAGGATGCGCTCCGGGTTGGTGCCGCGTGACTCGGACGCGGCTCACCCATTGTTCTCCCGAAAGGCAAGCGCGGATGGGTGGCGTCGTGCCGGAGGGTTTCGGGGCCCGGTTCGCGTCCGGCCCATGACCGGGCCTACCATCGTCCCATGAGCCAGCTCGACCCCCGGACTCTCCGCGCCCTGACGCGCGCCATGCTCAAGGCGGAGCTCCACCTCCACCTCGACGGCTCGCTTCGTGTCGCGACGGCGCTGGACATCGCCCACAGCCGGCACGTCGAGGCCCCCCAGACGTTCGCGGGCATGCGCGGCGTCCTCGTCGCCCCGGACCAGGTCACGGATCAGGCCGACCTGCTGCGTGCGTTCGACCTGCCGATCCTGCTGATGCAGGACGCGGAGGCGATCGAGCGGATCGCCGAGGACCTCGTGGTCGACAAGGCCGCCGACAACGTGCGCTACATGGAGATCCGGCTGGCGCCGCTGCTGCACACGAAGCGCGGCCTTACCGGGCGCAAGGTGGTGGAGGCCGCCTGGCGCGGTGCCTACGACGCGGCGCGTCGCCACGGCGTGCATGTCCGGCTGATCGCCACGCTGATGCGCTCCCACGCACCCGGGGCGAACCTGGACTTCGTGCTGGACATGGTCCAGGAGGGACCCCCCGACGGGCTCGTGGCCGTGGACCTCGCCGGACCGGAGGAGCGCTTCCCGGACCCGGAACGGCACCGTGGCGCGATCGACATGGCGCGCGACCTCGGGCTGCACGTCACGCTGCACGCCGGCGAGTGGGGCGGCGCGGCTCAGGTCAGGCGGTGCCTGTCCATCGAGCCGGAGCGGATTGCCCACGGTCCGCTGGCGATCGACGACCCGGCCCTCGTGGCGGACCTCATCGAGAAGGAGATCTGGCTCGATCTCTGCCTCACGTCCAACGTCCAGGCCAACATCGTCCCCACGCTGGCCGCGCACCCGTTCCGCCGGCTGATGCACGCGGGGGTCAGGGTCACGCTCAACACCGACGACCTCACCGTGTCCGACGTCTCGCTCTCAGAGGAGTTCGCGCGGGCCGTGGAGGGCCTCGGCGTGACCCTGCCGGAGCTGTGGGCCGTGAACACCGCGGCGATCGAGGCGGCGTTCTGCGGCGAGCCCACCAAGGAGGCCCTGCGCGAGACGTTCCTCGCCTGGGGCGCCGAGATCCCGGAGCTGATCCACCGGTGATCCGGCGGTGACGCCGCAGACCATCGCGCTGGCGGTGCTGGTGTTCGCGCTGGTCGCGACGCGCCTCGCCGAGGAGGGCCGCTGGCGGGCCGGCAAGCTGTCCGACCGGACGGCCGCGATCCTTGTCGTCGCGCGCCTCCCGTTCCTGGTCCTCGGGTTCACGCTGATCGTCGGGCAGCCGGCGGTCGTGGTGGTCGTGGGGACCGCGGCGGCGGCGCTGGTCGCCGCGCTCCTCTACCGGCTGGTGGCTGCGCGGCTCCGGCGGCTCGCGAACCGGCCGGGATCGACCGTCGGGAAGCGGGGCTGACGGACAGCACCTCGATCCTGTCGCTCACGCGAGGCCCGCATCCTGGCCACCTACCGATGAGGTGCGTCATGGCGTTCGTGCGAGGCCCGGTTCCTGGCCACCAACCGATCAGGTGCGTGGTTGGCCAGATGCTCCCGGCCCAGTACGCGCCTCAACGGCGATTGGCGAAGTGCTCGCGCGGCCCGGGCGCAGCCCGTGCGGGGCGGCCAGGCTCGGGTGCCCTGCGGACGCGCTTGGCGAAGGCGAGGCGGCGGCCAACACGCGCCTCATCGTTGCGTGGCCAGGTACGAGCGCGCGGCGGCCTCACCGCGGGCGGATCCCTACCGCTCGGCCGCGAGCTCCGCGATCGCTGCGCTCAGCTCGGCGGCATCGGCGGCGATCCGCGTCGGCCGCTCCGCCTCCGGCAGCGCGTCGGCCATCTCGCGGGTCGTCACGCCGGTGAGCATCAGGATCGTCCGGGCGCCAACGGACCGGCCCGCGGCCACGTCGGTGACCGCGTCGCCGATCATCACGGCGCCCCGAGGGTCGGCGCCCACCATCCGGGCGGCGATCTCCAGCAGGTAGGGCCCGGGCTTGCCCATCGTCACGCGCGCCGTCGTCCGCGACGCGGTCTCGACCGCGGCCACCACGGCCCCGGCGCCCGGCCGGAGACCGCGCTCGGTGGGATAGACCGGGTCCTTGTTGGTGGCGATGAGGACCGCGCCGGCCCGCACGCAGTCCGCGGCGGCGGCGATCCGCAGGTACGTGACCTGCGGATCCAGCCCCACGACCACCACGTCGGGATGGTCCGCGGCGGCCCAGCCGTCGATGCCCTCCTGGCTCATCCGGGTCGCGGCGTGCGCCGCGGTCACCACGTCCAGGCCGGCCTCGCGGAGCTCGCGCTCCAGGCCCGCGGCCCCGACGGCGAGCACGCGCCGCAGCCCGGGCATCTGGTCGCGCACGTAGAGCGCGCTCGCGCGAGCGCTCGTGACGACCCGGTCCGGACCGACGGGCGCGCCGTGGCCGGCCAGCCTGGGGATGTAGTCGCCGTGGTAGTGCATCGCGTTGTTGGTCACGTACATGACGTCATCGCCCAGCGCGGCACGGGCGGCGAGGGCGGGCCCGACGCCGGGCACGCCTTCGGAAGCGCGGTAGACCACGCCATCGAGGTCGACAAGGAGGAGCACGCGACGATGCTACCGTCTGCGCATGCCCGCAGCCCCGCGCACCTCGCCCTTCGACGGCACCGACAAGGTGATCATCGACGGCACGAACCTGCTGTTCCGGCTCGGGGCGGGCGCGGGCGGGCCGGCGCCGGCATCGGCCATCGTGGGGCGGATCCGCGGCGCGGTCCCGGCCGAGATCACGATCGACCTCGTGTTCGACGGCATCGGCCACGGGGTGTACGGGCGCCTGGCCCAGAAGATGGCCGTTCGCTACTCGGGCCGCCGGCCGGCCGATGACGTGATCCTGGACCTCACGTCCGAGTTCGCGATGCAGAACGGCGGCCCCGCCGCGGCCGACCGCGTGCTCGTGGTCACCAACGACCGCGGGCTGCGCGACCACCTCGCCGCGAAGGGCGCCCGCACCGTGCCCCTCCAGTGGCTCATCGGCAAGCTCGACGTCCCGGCGCCGGACTCGCTGCCGGGGCGCGGCCGACGGCCGTCGATCGGGCTCGGGCGACCGCCCGTCAGCGGGCCGGGCGGCACGGGCGCGGCCAAGGACGACGACGACCGACGACGCTGGAAGCCGGGTCGCGGGGCCACGGCGAAGACCGGCACGCCCAACAAGGTCGCGCGCCACAAGCGCCACCCGCGCGCGGGGGCCTGAGCGGCCGCCGCTCCCGGTCACCGGACCACCCCGGTGGGGCCCCTGCGGCCCGCCGGGCCGTGCTGCTAGGATGCGCCCGTGATCACCGACGCGCTGAACCAACTCTGGACCAGCCTCCTCACGTTCTCGGAGACGTTCGTCACCCCGGACTGGGGCCAGCTCATCGGCCTCCTGCCGATCCTGCTCCTGGTCGGCGTGGTCGGGCCGCTCCTCTCGCTCATCGTGCTGTTCTGGCTGCGCTACGGCGCCGTCCATCCGCGTCTGCGCGTCGCCTTCGCGGACCAGCGCCGCCCCGCCCCGCTCGACGCAGCCGGCCACCCGGTCTTCCCCGTGGGCGAGCCGTACAGCCCCCGCGAGGGTGTCATCTACGAGCCCGGCGTGACCCGCTCGTTGTCCGGCGAGGCCCTGGTCGTGGCCTGCCCCAAGTGCTCGCTCGTCCGCCCCGCCGCCGAGGATCGGTGCGGGAACTGCGGCCTCTCGTTTACCCTGACCCCGACCACCCGCTCCCTCCGGCCGGCCGGACCGCCGCCGGGCGGGGCCGCCGCCGCCTGAGCGACCGACCACGGGCCGGCGGGCAACCGCCGGCAACCCCCCTGCGTCCCGCGGGAACCGCCCGCCGGGCGCCCAGCGTCCCGGGACACGACATGGCACAGGCCTCTTCGCTGCTCTTCGTCCTCGGCGTGATCGCCACGGCCCTCGGGTTCGCCGCGCACGTCGGGCACGCGGTCCTCCTCGCCAACGGCCGCCGCGTCGTCTCGCTCGTGCCCGCGGCGCGCCCCGCCTTCGCGACCGGCGGTGTCACCGGCTCCTTCGTGACCTCGCGGGCCGCGGCCGCCTCGGCGCCCGTTGAGCTCTCCGCGTCCCCCACCCCGCTCTCGCGCGCGGCGACCGTGGTCACCGTGTTCGCCTTCGGGTTGCTCCTCGGCTCGCTGATCACGCGCGGCATCGTCGTCGGGCGCGGGCCGTACGGGAACCTCTACGAGTTCAGCACCGCGTTCGGGACCAGCATCCTGGGCGGGTACCTGTTCCTCGCGACCCGCTACCCCATCCGCCAGATCGGCCTGATTCCGGTGGGCGTGTCGCTCGCGATGCTGCTCTACGCCTCGTCGCTGCCGTCCGAGATCGAACCGCTCGTCCCGGCCCTCCAGAACGCGCCCCTGCTCACGGTCCACGTCGGCATGGCGGTCATCTCGTACGGGATCTTCGCGACCTCGTTCGCGGCCGGCGTCGGGTACCTCGCCCAGGGCACGCACGATCGGTTCTCCTGGCTGCCCTCGCACAGGACCCTCGACGAGGTCGCCTACCGCTCGGTGATCATCGGCTTCCCGATCTTCGCGACCATGATCATCCTCGGCTCCTGGTGGGCGTCGATCGCCTGGTCGCGCTACTGGGGCTGGGACCCCAAGGAGACCGCGGCGCTGGTCACCTGGCTGGTCTACGCGATCTACCTGCACGCGCGCAACCAGCGCCGCTGGGCAGGGCGGCCGGCCGCGCTGCTGCTCGTGATCGGCTTCGGGATGGTGCTGGTCACGTACTCGGGCAGCCTGTGGTTCACGGGGCTGCACGCGTACTCGGGGCTCTAGGCAGGTCCACCCGTCCCGGGGCGACCGAGGGACGGTCCGCGCCTCCGCCGACCATCGGCCCTAGCCCCCGACGTGCCGCCGGCTCATCCTCGATGGTCCAAGGCGCGGGAGGCAACGACGGGTCGTCCAAACCCTCGCCGCCGGGATGACCCGGAGCCACTGGCGGTACGGGCCCGCGCGGACCGCGGAGGTGCCGCAATGGCGCTGCACACACCCGTCCACCACACCGGCTTTGCCGGCCACAAGTTGCTGCGTGACCTTCTCGTGGCGGTCATGCTGGCGGTCATCCTCCTGGTCGTCCTCGGCCTCGCCTCGGCCGTGAAGATCAACATCGCCCCGGCCGACCCGGTGGCTGCCGAGCGGCAGTCGATCATCGAGTACCGGGCCGGGGAGCGCGCGGACTGGGCGGCCGGCGTCCCGACCGAGGGCTCGTCCCTGGTCGACTTCCGGGCGTCGGAGCGGTCCGAGCGGTAGCCGATCGGTCACGGGGCGCACCTCGCCCCTGCGGCGCACCGGCGCGTTGCAGGGTTCCGCGGTCTGACCGATGCTTGGTCGATGCTGTCCTTCATCGACCCGGATCCCGTCCAGGCCCTGCTCAAGATCGGCCTCGGGGCCGGCCTTATGGTGCTGGCGGTGATGCTGTGGTTCCAGCTCCAGCACCGGTCGCGCCGGTTCGGTGGCGGCAACCTCGCCGCGGCCGCGATGGCGGTCGCGATCCTGGCGCTGCTCGTCGCCATCGCGCCCAACGTCCTCCCGTTCGACATCGGCATCTTCGTGCTGTTCATCGCGCTCATCGCGATCTACCGGCCGGAACAGGTGGTGAAGCTCACCGGTGGCTCGAGCCTTCGCTACCGGGCGCTGCGCGAGGGCCGCGAGCTCGCGCTGCTCGTTCGCGAGCACGGGGGCTGGTCGGTCGCGCGGTGGAACGAGGAGGTCAAGGAGCGGGTGGCCGGCCTCGACGCGTTCGTGGGACCGGGCACGGAGCGGTACATCGGGCTGGTGCGCGAGACCGTACTCGCCGACCCGGATGCGCCGGGGATCGCCGGGAAGCTGGCGGAGCTCGAGGCGGCCGATGCCGAGCTGCGGGCATCCCTGCGCGCGAAGCCGATGTTCGAGAAGGTGCTCGCGAAGCGCGCCGCCGAGCTCGACGGGCCGGCTACCGGCGAGGGCTGAACGCCCAGGCGACCGGCGCGTCGGCCCACGCGTCGCACGCGAGGAGCGCCGCGCCCTCGGCGGGCTCGCCGGCGAGGGCCGCGAAGCGGGCGCCGGGGGCGGCGGCTCGGACCGCGTCGCGGAGCCGGTCTCCGAGCCAGGGCGAGGCGTCCAGCAACCCGCCGTAGAGGACGACCGCCGGCTCGGATCCCAGGCCCAGGCGTTGCGCCTCTTCCGCGACGGCGCGGGTGACCCGCGCGCACCAGCGGTCGACCATGCGGGCCGGGTAGGGATCGCCGTGTTCCGCGGCGGCCACGACGGCGGCACCGAGGGCCGCGGCCTCGGGCGCGGGCCGTCTCGGGCCCCGCCATGCCAGGCCGGCGGCGTCGATGGCGCGGCGGAGGTCGTCGCCCAGCCCGGGGATCCCGCGCCGGGCGGCGCGCGCGGCGAGGGCACCCAGCACGTAGCCGCCGCCGAAGATCCCGTGGCCGCGGTCCGTCACGCGGCCGTCGGGCCCCCGCCCGATGACGTTGCCGCCGGTCGAGACCGGGATCGCGAGGCCGACGGTGTCCGGCGTGGCCGCCCGCAGGACCGCGAGGGTGTCGTTGACGACGATGACGCGCGTGCCCGGGAGCCGGGCGATGAGCGCGCCCTCGAGGGAGCGCGCGTGCTCGGGGCGGTCGATGCCGGCACCGGCGACGAAGAGCAGCCGCGGATCCCGGGCGCGGGCGGCGTCGCGCGCCAGGGCGGCGATCCGGTCCGCGGCGGCACCGAGGCCGTGCCGCTTGGGGTTGGCGCCGGGACCCTCGGCGCGGCCCAGACGCATGCCGTCCGGGCTCACCGCGATCGCGACCGACTTCGTGGCGCCGGCGTCGATGCCGACCAGGGTGGGCGCGTCGGGGTCCATGCCGGGATGATCGCGCAGGCCGGGGTTGAGCGCCACGGGCCGGTCCCGGGCCACGATCCGGCCGGCCTCCCATGCCGCCGTCAGTGGCGAGAGCCGGCCACCGGGGCCAGCTCGTGCGCGATCTCGTCGGCCCAGGCGTCGATCGCAGGCCAGTCCCGGAAGTCGCCCTTCGGGAGGGCGTTCCTCGCGGCCGGCATCAGGGCGACGAAGCGTCGGCGAGCCCGATCGGCTTCGCGTCCGGGAACATCGCTCCGAAGAACACCCGCTCGCCGCGGGGATGGACCGCCTCGTGCAGGGCCGGGAACTCGCGGGGGACGGAGGCGCGGAGCCGCTCCGCGATCCGCTCGGCGATCCCCTCGGTGGCTCCGTGGCGGCTGGCATAGGCAACGAGGACGGCCATCTCGAACCTCCCGGCGTCGGGCAGACGTGCCGTCCGAGGATGCGCCCGACGGGGCCGCGCGCCCAGGGCCGGAAGGGCTCGAGCGACCGGGAACCTGCGCGGTCACGGGACGTGCCTCGCTGTGGCACGATCCTTCGTGATGTCCGAATCCGCCACGTCCGTCGCCCGCCCAACGGCCATCCCCGAGGAGGTCACGCGCGAGCGCGCGGTGGTGGCGCCGCGCTGGATCGTGATCGTCTGGAACGATCCGGTCAACCTCATGACCTACGTGACCTACGTCTTCCGCAAGCTGTTCGGCTACAGTCAGGCGCACGCCCACGAGCTGATGCTCAAGGTGCACGTCGACGGCCGCGCCGTGGTCTCCGGCGGGACGCAGGAGCGGTGCGAGCACGACGTCTCCCGGCTCCATGCCCACGGCCTGTGGGCGACCATGCAGCCGGACTGAGGGAGGTCGTGGCGGAGCTCCGGCCGAGGGTCGTTCGCGAGGCGGGCGGTCGCGTCGCGCTGCGCATGGGGGCGCGCGAGAGGGCCATCCTCGGGGCCCTGCTCGGCGAGCTGCGCGAGCTCGTCGCCGAGGCCGGCCCTGTGCCGGACCAGGAACCGGCGCTGGATCCCGCGGTCGCGCGGCTGTACCCCGTGGCGATCCCCGGCGATCCCGAGGCGGACGCCGCGTTCCGCGACCTCACGCGCGCGGACCTCGAGCACACCCGACGGGCCCGCCTGGGCGTCGTGACCGCGACGCTCGACGCCGGGTCGCTCGACGAGGCGCAGGCGGCCGCCTGGCTGGGCGTGCTCAACGACCTGCGCCTCGTGCTCGGGACCCGGCTCGGGGTCAGCGAGGAGAGCGAGGAGGCGCCCATCGACGAGCAGGATCCCGACAGCGAGCGCCGGATCGTGTATGCCTACCTCGGCTGGCTCGAGTCGCAGTTCGTGGACGTGCTGGCGGCCGCGCTGCCGCAGGTCACGGAGCCCGGCGAGGACCCGCCGGCTGCGCCGCCGGGCGCCGAAGGGGCGGGACCCGGCGACCACTAGCGCCCCGGGGTAGAGTCGCTCCACCCGTGAACTCCGCCCCTGACGCCTCCCTCGCCCGCGACGATCTTGAGACCGGTGCGCTTCGCCGGCGCAACGACCGGTTTGTCGTGGCCGGAATCCTCGGCTACAGCGCCCTCGTGGTGACCCTGATGGTCGTGGGCGGCGTCGGGATCACGCCCGACGTCCTCGCCGTGGCCTTCGGGCTGGCGGCGGTGCTGCTCGGGCGGGGGCGCCTGTTCCTCCGCGATTGGCTGCCGTTCGTCGCCCTGCTGCTCGCGTACGAGCTGATGCGCGGCCTCGCCGACGATGCCGGCCTGCCGCTCCACGCCACGGACCTCGCACGCGCCGACCAGATTATCACCTTCGGCGCGATCCCGACCCAGGTCCTCCAGGACGCGCTGCACCCACCGACCGGTCCCGACCTGATCGCGATCCTGGCCACGATCGTCTACATGCTGCATTTCGTGCTGCCGCTGGCCACGGGCTTCGTGCTCTGGCTCTGGCGCCGGGCCCAGTACTACGACTTCGTCGCCGCGCTCGTGGTGCTCAGCCTGGCCGGCTTCGTGACGTACCTGCTCATGCCGGCCGCGCCGCCGTGGTACCTGGCCTCCCACGGCCTGCTCGATGGGCCGGACGGCACCCCGGTCATCGCCTACCTCAAGCCGGAGGCGTTCGAGACGCTGGCGGCGGCGCTCGGCTTCGACGGCCGCTATGTCTACTCGTTCGCCTTCGGTGGGGTCAATCCGAACCTCGTGGCCGCCTTCCCGTCCCTGCACGTCGCCTACCCGTTCCTCACGTTCCTCGTGCTCCGTCGCGCGTTCGGCAGGATCGGCTGGCTCGGCCTCGCCTACACGATCCTGGTCGCGTTCTCGGTCGTCTACACCGGTGACCACTGGGTCATCGACGTGCTCGCCGGCACGGCCTACGCCTACGTGGCGTTCTACGCGATCGTCCACGTGCCGGGGCGCCTCCGCCGGCGTCGTCTCGCGTAGGCGCTGGGCAGGGAGCATGCGCGGCAGGCCCAGCACGGACGCGGCGGCGGTCGAGCCGGCGTTTGAGCCTCCGGTTGCCGACCGGGCCGCCCGGGTCAGCCCGCGCCGGGTGGCGTTGCTCGCCGGAGCGGCGCTCACGATCGTCCTCGCCCCGCTCGTCGCCATCGTGGCGTTCGGCCTGCTGGCTCCGTTCGAACGGGCGCCGATCCCGGCGAGGTGCACGGGCAGCGTCGCCCTCCTGCCTGCGGGCCGCGAGCTCGCGGTCCCGGGCGTTGGCACCGGCACCCTGCTCGCGCGGGATGGGGACACCGCGGTCGTCGTCGTGCCATCGGGCGACCGGACCCCCGCGGGCGGCACCGCCTACATCGTCGATACCCGCACGCCCCGCGTGGTCGGGGGCGTCCGGATCGCGAGTCCCGCCGTCGCCGCGGCGATCGATGAGGGCTCCGTCTACCTGTTCGATGACAAGCTCGGGAACCTCGTCCGAGCCTCGGATGGAGCGCCGCTCTCGCGCTTCATCGAGTCCGACAACTACCGGGGCTCATGGAGGCGGACGGGGGTCGCTCCATCCAGACCGACACCTGGGTCTGGATCCTCGGCGGGGATGGCGGGCCCCTCTCGATCCGGCACGTCGAGTTCGCGTCCATCGTCGACGGCTGCTTCATCCCGTCGGGGTGAGCGGGCCGCCGTGAGCCCGACCGCGCGGCGCGTAAGCGGCGGGTGAGTGGCGCCAGCGATCCTGTGCCCATGGACGACGCGAGAGTGGGCCGCTCGATCCGCGCGGTGCGGGTTCGGAAGGGATGGCGCCAGCGAGACGTCGCCGCGGCGGCGGGCGTATCGCAGGACGCGGTCTCGCGGCTCGAACGGGGACGCCTCGGCGGGATGACGGTCGATTCGATCCGGGCCATCGGCGGGGCGATCGGCGTGCTGATCGATCTCACGCCGCGCTGGCAGGGCGGCGAGGTCGACCGGCTGCTCGGGTGGCGGCACTCCGCGCTCCACGAGCAGGTCGCGGCCCGGTTCGCACAGCTTCCCGGCTGGACGACCGTTCCCGAGGTGACCTTCTCGGTCTACGGCGAGCGAGGCGCGATCGACGTGCTCGCGTGGCACGCCCCGACCCGGACGCTGCTCGTTATCGAGCTCAAGACCGAGATCGTCGACGTGCAGGATCTGCTGGGCGTGCTGGACCGCAAGCGGCGCCTCGCCCCGAGGATCGCGGCGGACCGTGGTTGGGCACCGCGCGCGGTCGGGGCCTGGGTCATCGTCGCCGAGGGGCGCACGAACCGGCGCCGCGTGACCGCGCACCACACCGTGCTCCGGGCGGCGCTGCCCGCGGACGGTCACGCCATCCGCGCGTGGCTCGCCGCGCCCGCCGGGGAGATCGCGGCGCTCTCCTTCTGGCCACGCAACGATGCGGTGCGTCCCAGCGGCAGACTTGACCCGGTGCGCCGAGTCCGCCGCCCGCGGGAGGCCAGCGGCCCCGAGTGAGCGCCGGGCCCTCCCTGCCAATCACCTGGCCCCTCGCTGCCAAGCACCGATGGGGTGCGTCGTGGACAAGGTGCAGTCGGCCAATGACGCAAGTCATCGGTGGGTGGCCAGGAACCAGGGCCGCGGACGGCGATAGCACGCACCTCATCGGTACCTGGCAGGTTCCCCGGCCGGGACGCCCGATAGGACGCACCGCATCGGTATCTGGCCAGGTCGGCGGTCGCGCCAAGCGAGTGACCGGGAAACCGCGCACAATAGAACACCCGTTCTGTGGGCAACCTGCCGAGGGGCCGTGGACAACCCCCGGCGGCGGTGTGGACGACCGCCCCGGGACTGTGGACGCCGGCGCCCCGATCGTGGACCGCTGGCCGGCGAGCGTGGACGCGGTGCAGAGGCCCCGCACAACAACATGTTGCGATGCGATGCACCGAGCAACCACTACATCTTGTGGTTTTGGGGTTGACCCCCGCTCCCCATCGGCGTACAGTTCACCGGTCGCCCCGGCCCCCGACGGCCCCCGGAAGACCAGCAACGCGGCCCCAGAACACCGCGCTGGAACCCCAGGAACCAGACGGAACCGGATCGACCCGACGGACGGCCTCGCAGCTACGGTCACCCCCATCCTCGTGACCGCGAGACCGCCATCCGGACGGAGTCCTCGGCTGCATCCCCGCATCCGGCCTGGCACCCGGGACGTGGTCGCCCCCAGGGGACCCCCATCCGGGCCGCCGGCTGTCAAGGAGAGGTCCCGCCTCGGAGCGGGAGCGGAGGAGAGAGAACGGTTATGGCCCAGGCTCGCGAGGTTGTCCCGGTCATGGATGAGAAGGTCACGCCCAAGGCCCGCGGGGGCAAGACCGGGGCGAGGACAGGTGCGGCCGCCGCCCGCAAGGGGCTCGGCGGCGCGTACGGTGCCAGCTTCACCGGCGAGGGGACGCGGGGGCTCACGTTCGAGCGCCGCTGGACCCGCCCGGGCGTCCACCCCTACGACGAGATCAGCTGGGAGTACCGGACCGCCGGCATCAGCTCCGAGAGCGGCAAGACCGTCTTCGAGCAGAAGGACGTCGAGGTCCCGACGTTCTGGAGCCAGCTCGCGACCAACGTCGTCGTGAGCAAGTACTTCCGCGGGCATGTCGGCACGCAGGAGCGCGAGCACAGCGTCCGCCAGCTCATCGACCGCGTCGTCAACACGATCGCGGCCTGGGCGGAGACCCAGCGCTACTTCGCCACGGACGAGGACCTCGCGGCGTTCCAGGCGGAGCTGACCCACCTGCTCGTGCACCAGAAGATGGCGTTCAACTCGCCGGTCTGGTTCAACGTGGGGATCGAGGCGAGGCCGCAGTGCTCCGCCTGCTTCATCAACTCGGTCCAGGACAACATGAGCAGCATCATGGACCTGGCCAAGACCGAGGCCATGCTGTTCAAGTACGGCTCCGGCGCCGGGGTGAACCTCTCCCCCATCCGCAGCAGCAAGGCCAAGATGTCGGGCGGCGGCATCGCCAGCGGCCCCGTCAGCTTCATGCGCGGGTACGACGCGTTCGCCGGCGTGATCAAGTCGGGCGGCAAGACCCGCCGCGCGGCCAAGATGGTGATCCTGGACGTCACCCACCCGGACGTCGTCGAGTTCATCGAGAGCAAGGCGCACGAGGAGAAGAAGGCCTGGGCCCTCATCGAGCAGGGCTACGACCCGTCCTTCACGGGCGAGGCCTACGGGAGCGTCTTCTTCCAGAACGCCAACCACAGCGTCCGCGTGACCGACGACTTCATGAGCTCGGTCGAGCGTGACGCCGAGTGGACGACCTACGAGGTCTCCGACGGCCAGCCCGCCGGCACGTACAAGGCACGGGACATCTTCCGCAAGATGGCCGATGCCGCCCACCTCTGCGGTGACCCGGGCATCCAGTACGACACCACCATCAACGACTGGAACCCCGTCTCGAACACGGCTCGCCAGTACGCCACCAACCCGTGCAGCGAGTTCAGCTTCATCAACGATTCCAGTTGCAACCTGGCGTCGGTCAACCTGATGAAGTTCGTCGATGCGACGGGCGAATTCGATGTCGATGCCTACCGTCACGCCTGTCGGGTGACGATCACGGCGCAGGAGATCCTGGTCGACAACGCCAGCTACCCGACCGTGAAGATCGAGGAGAACAGCCACCGGTTCCGGCCCCTGGGGCTGGGCTACGCCAACCTCGGCGCGCTGCTGATGAACCGGGGCCTGGCGTACGACTCGGACAAGGGCCGCGACTATGCCGCCGCCCTGACAGCGATCATGCACGGCGAGGCCTACCGCCAGAGCGCGGTCATCGCCCGTGACCACGGTGGTCCGTTCGTCGAGTTCGAGACGAACCGCGCGCCGTTCCTCCACGTCGTCGAGATGCATCGCGACGCCGCCTACCAGCTATCCGAGGACGGTGTCCCGGTGGAGATGCTGGAGGCCGCCCGCACGACGATCAACGAGGCACTGGGGATCGGCCGCGAGCACGGCTATCGGAATGCACAGGTCACGCTCCTCGCGCCCACGGGCACCATTGCGTTCATGATGGATTGCGACACCACCGGCATCGAGCCCGACATCGCGCTCATCAAGTACAAGAAGCTCGTCGGTGAGGGCTACCTCAAGATCGTCAACCAGACCGTGCCGGCGGCCCTGCGCAAGCTCGGCTACACCCCGACCCAGGTCGAGGAGATCCTGGCCTACGTCAACGAGCGCGAGACCATCGAGGGCGCGCCCGGCCTCAAGCCGGAGCACCTGCCGGTCTTCGACTGCGCCTTCAAGCCGATCAACGGCGAGCGGTCCATCCACTACTTGGGCCACGTCCGGATGATGGGCGCGGTCCAGCCGTTCCTCTCTGGCGCCATCAGCAAGACCGTCAACATGCCCGAGGCCGCCACGGCCGAGGAGATCGAGACGGTCTACCTCGAGGGGTGGAAGCGCGGTCTGAAGGCCATCGCGATCTACCGCGACGGCTCGAAGCGCAGCCAGCCGCTGTCCACCGGCAAGAAGAAGGACGCGGAGGCCGAGATCTCGGCGGACGCGGCCGAGACCATCGAGAGCCTGCGCAGGCAGCTCGCGGCCGCCCAGGTGGAGGCCACCAAGCCGCATCGCCGCCGCCTGCCGTCCGAGCGGACCGCGGTCACCCACAAGTTCGAGATCAACGGGCACGAGGGCTACATCACCGTCGGCCTGTACCCGGACGGCCAGCCCGGCGAGATCTTCCTCAAGATGGCCAAGGAAGGCTCCACCATCAGCGGCCTGATGGACACGCTGGCGACCTCGATCAGCCTGGCGCTCCAGTACGGCGTGCCGCTGCGGGACGTGGTCAACAAGTTCGCCCACGTGCGGTTCGAGCCCAGCGGCTTCACCGGCAACCCGGAGATCCCGATCGCCAAGTCCCTCGTGGACTACATCTTCCGCTGGATGGGATCCCGGTTCCTCCCGAGCGAGGAGAAGGGTGCCCTGGGGCTGATCGACCGCTCCGCGGTGGTCGCCGAAGCCCCGGCCGCGTTCGGCGCGTCGGCCCTCCAGCCCCGCGCGGACGAGGGCATCACGGCCCAGTCCGAGGCGGTGTCGCCGGTCGCGTCGTCGTCGCCCATCCCGGCGCCGACGCCTGCGCCGTCCACGTCCGGCGAGAGCGGGAAGGGCTCCGCGTCCGCCTCGGCGACCGCGGCGCCCGTCACGGCCCCGGCCATCAACGTGACCGTCGCGAAGAGCGAGCTCGTCACCGTCGCGTCCAACAGCGCGGCGAACGGTGGCTCCACCTCGACCAACGGGAACGGGAAGCGGACCCTCGCGGACTTCACCGGGTCGCTCGGCGGCTCCTCGCTGGGTGGCGGCGTGAAGGTCGCGTTCGCGGCCCAGGCCGACGCGCCGTCCTGCGCGGAGTGCGGCTCGATCATGGTCCGCAACGGGTCCTGCTACAAGTGCCTCAACTGCGGGTCGACGTCGGGCTGCAGCTGAGCCTCAACGAAGGCTGAAGCAGAGCCCCGGGTCGCAAGGCCCGGGGCTTCCTGATGTGCTGCGATGTGTGCCGAGGGCCGCGCCTGCGCAGGAGGTCGCCGCTCGTGCTCGACGCCCACGCGCTGCTCTGGTGGCTCGCCGACGATCCCGCCCTGGGCGCGGCCGCGCGGTCGCTCATCGCCGATCCGGACAACGATGTGCTCGTGAGCGCTGCGACCGCGTGGGAGATCGCCATCAAGCGGGCACTGGGCAAGCTCGACGCCCCGCCGGACCTCGTGGCTGCGCTTGACGAGGTCGGTTTCGACGAGGCACCGGTGACGGCCGCCGACGCGGAGCTGGCCGGGGGGCTGGAGGCGCACCACCGCGACCCGTTCGACCGGATGCTGGTCGCACAGGCGGCCCGCCTGGGGGCGACCGTGGTCACGCGCGACCCGGTCTTCGGGCGATACGGGACGGCGACCGTCCCGGCCTGAGGCATCGACATGGTCGAGTCGACGATGCCGGGGACGTCCGACATCTGGATCGCGATCGACGGCGGACGCGCGATCGCGCCCGCGGCACCCGCGCCCGCACCCTCCGCGCCGGTGCCCGCGGCACCCGCGGCCTGACTGCCACCGACCGATGGGGTGCGCCGTGTGACGCTTCCTCGCCGGCCCCGACGGCCGAGGACGCCGCCGACCCACCGGTGCCTGCGCGGACCGGAGGGCGACATGGCCAACCACCGATGCCGTGCGTGCTAGGCAGGCCGCTCCTGGCCGAACACGCCTCTGGTCGGTTGGTGGCCGGGAGGCGAGGGGCGAGACGGCGTTACCACGCACCTGGTCGTTCGGTGGCAGGGTCGGGGCGGCCGGGCGCGGGTTACCACGCACCTGGTCGGTAGGTGGCAGGGTGGCAGGGTCGGAGCGATGCCCGCCTCCCGAACCCAACCGGCCGGGCGCGCCGGCTACTCGAGGTGCTCGAGCATCGCCTCCGCCTGGAACAGGTTGATCCCGCTGTCGATGAGGTCCAGCAGGCCGCCCATCGTCCGCTCCTCCTCCACCTGCTCCTCGATGAACCACTGGAGGAACTGGAAGGCCCGGTGGTCGGACGCGTCGCGCGCGGCGTCGGCGAGGGCGTTGAACTGGCCGGTCACCTTGCGCTCGCTGCCCAGGGCCGTCTCGACGGCCGCCCGGGCGGACGCGTAGGTCGTCGGTGCCCCACCGACCGGCGGCAGGCTGAACTCGACCTCGTTGTCGATGAGGAACTCGATGATCTTGGCCGCGTGCCCGGCTTCCTCGGTCCCCTGCTCGTGGAAGAACTTGGCCCAGCCCTTGAGGCTCTCGCGCTCGAAGTAGAGGGCGATGCCCATGTAGGTCTGGTGGGCGCCGAGCTCACTGGCCACCTGCGCCACCAGCAGCTTGGATACGGGCTCGCTGATCATCAGGCTCCCCTTCTCGATTGCGGATGCTGCGTCCACCATACGCCCGAGGCGATCGCGGGGCCGTCGAGGCGGTCGGAGCCGTCGGCGCGGTCGGGACGGTACGCGCAGACACGGGCCCACTCCGCGGGGACCCGGCACCCACCGACGCGGGCCCACTTGCGGCGACGCCTACCATCGGGACCATGCACGTGATCGCCCGGGGCGTCCGGCCCGCCAGGCTCCTGCTCGTCGCGCTCCTGCTTGCCGTGGTCGGCGGGGCCACCGTCCCCTCCCCTGCCGCGGCGGGGCTGCCCGCGTGGCACGGCGGCATCGACCTCTACCGGAGCGGCGTCTTCACCACCCAGAAGACCTGGCGCTGGTGCACGGCCGCGGACGTCCAGATCATGCGCAACATCGCCCGCCACGCGACGGATCACTCGCGGGCGGGCCAGCAGCGCGACTACACCTACATGCGGGCCCACAACCGTTACGCGATCCCGGCGAAGGACGGGGTCGATCCCGCGGGCTGGACCGCCGGGCTCCGCCGCTCCGTGGACGACCGCTATCGGCTCGTGGCCAGCGGCAGCTTCTCGGCCGCGATCCGCTCGGCCGTCAGGAGCCTGCGCAGGACGGGACTGCCCGTCGGCATCACCGTCGCCCACGGCAACCACGCGTGGATCCTGGTGGGCTTCACCGCGACGGCCGACCCGGCGAGAACCAGCCACTACACCGTGACCAGCGTGCGGGTCGTCGGTCCGCTGTGGGGGCTGCAGAGCCGGACCTACGGGTATGACATGCGTCCCGACAGGCGGCTCACCCGCGCCCAATTCGCGTCGTTCTTCACGTCCTGGCACTACGCGCCGATCCGCATGGCGTGGGAGGGCACCTGGGTCTCCATTCAGCCGATCGGCGGGTAGGTCCGCCCCCTCACCGACCGATGTCGAGCGCGGCCCATGCGCTCGTCAGCGTCGCCCCTTCCGCGTGGGTCGTCCCGCCCACGACCAGGACCCGGCCATCGGGCAGCCGCGCGGCCGCCGGCCACATGACGGGCTCGGGAAGTGCCGGCCCCGCCTGCCACCCGGGACCGTCGAGCGAGAACAGGTCGGTCGTGCCGACCACGGTGTTGTTCTTGCCCGTCAGACCGCCGATGGCCAGTGCCCCGCCACGGAGCCCCACGAGCACGAACTGGGCTCGGCCGGTGGGCATCGTCCCGCCCGAGACCCAGCTGCCGTTCGGTCGCAGCACCTCCGTGCTGGTCAGCGCCGGGGTGTGTCGCCCGTTATCCGGCCAACCGCCCGCGACGAGCACCGTGTCTCCTACGGTGACCGCCTCGGCGTAGAAGCGCCGCGTCTTCATCGTCGGTCCCGCCGTCCACGCGCCGGTGCGCGGATCCCAGATCTCCGTGGTCCGCATCGGCGAGATCGTGCCGAAGTAGACCGGCGTTCCACCCGCCACGATCACGCGCCCATCGGACAGCGATGCTGTTGCGGCAAACGCGCGCGGCTTCGTCATCGAACCGGTCCGGCTCCAGCTCCCGGAGGCAGGGTCGTAGACCTCCGCCGTCTTCGTCGCGGGATGCTTGCCGCCGCTCGTCCCGCCACCCGCGGCCAGCAACCGGCCGTCGGGCAGGTCCACGAGGTCGAAGAACGAGCGAGCGACGGTCATCGGCGCCGCGGGGCTCCACCGGTCCACCGAGGGGTCATAGATCTCGCAGCTGGCCAGTGGGGCACCATCGCGAGACCCGCCGGCGACCAGCACCCGACCGTCGGGCAGCCTGGCCGCCGCCGGGTAGGATCGCCGCTCCCCCATCGTCGCCGCGTCCCGCCAGCCTCCGGCGGTCGGCACGTACAGCTGCGCGGTCGCGACCGCCTTGTCGCTGTTCCCACCGGTCGTCCCACCCACGACGAGCACGGACCCGTCCGCCAGAACGACCGCGGTCGCTGCCCAGCGCTCCGCCACGCTCGCCGAAGGGGTCGCGCCCCCGGCCGGGTCGTCCCCGACCGGCGCGGCTCCCGGGTCGCCACGGACGGCCGGCACCGGCTGCGTGATCACCTCCTGTGGAGCGACCGGGGCGACCCGTGCCGGCGGCTTGTACTGGGCGGCGGCGAAGAGGAGGGCGGCGGCCGTCACCGTCCCCAGCCCGGCCCACGCAAGCGTGGACCCGCTCGCGATCACGCCCGCCTCGCGATCCCGCCTGATCGACCGGTAGAGACCCCGGGCCCACCAGGCGATCACCGCCACGATCGCGATCACGACCGCCGTCACGACGACGAGGGCGACGACCACGGCAGCAACGACGACGAGCGCGATCAGGGCGACGAGGGCCCCTTCGCCACCGCCGGAGCCGCCGGCCGACTCGTAGAGCGGCGCACCGTCGCTGGCCCGCTTCTGGTTGCCTAGGAAGTCCGTGGCGGGGACCGGCTCACCGGAGAGCAGCCCGATCTTGACGTCCGCTTCCTTCGGCCCGAACAGCCCCTCCGCGCGGCGGTACTCGCCGTCCCAACCCTTCTTGTAGACCTGCCCCTTGTCGCCCACGCGAGCCCTCCAGGCACGTCCCCGGCGCCTGCTGCCATGGTCCCGGGCGTCCGCCGAAGATCCAGATCCCTGCGGTGCAACTTCTCGGTGCGAATGGCTCGGGTTGCCGGCGTGCGCGCCCACCACCGACCGGCCCAACCCGCTAGAGTCGGCAGGAACCGCGACACGGATCCGCAGGACGGGGAGCGACGTGGCGAAGCAGGGATGGGCCGGCCTCACGGAGCGCCAGGTGGCGAAACGCCTCGGCAGGGCCCTGGGAGTGGCATTCGAGGCGGAGCCCCTGGCGGGCCTCGGCGGGTCCGAGGGCGCGCTGGCGCAGGTCGGCGACGAGGCGTGGGTCGCGCTCCAGGTCGAGCGCAAGCACGCGCACCCGGCCGAGAACGTGCTCCAGTACTGGCCCTGGCTGGAGCGCACCCGCCGCCGCCTGGTGCTCGTCCACGCGATCGTGCCCGATGCCCGCCGACGGACCGGGCCGCGCGCGGATCTGACGAGCTGGCTCGGCTCGGTGATGGAGCGTGTGATCCCGGGCCGGTTCACGTACTGCCGGCTGGAGCTCGGCACCGCGGACGAGGCCGCCCAGCTCGAGGCGGCGATCGCGGCGATCGCGGCGGCGCGCGGCCCGCTGGGGGTGCGAGGCCTGGTCCCGGGATCCTGAGCGCGCCCGAGCTCAGCGCTCCTGTGGCGTGAGGACGCGGACGCCCTTGACGAGATCCCGTCCGGCCGCCCGGACGATCTTGTAGTCCACCTTCTTCGCCATCTCGGGAACGATGTGCGCGATGCAGTACGCCTTGACGTCCGTGTCGTTCCAGCGCTCCAGCGAGACCGGCTTGCCGTCGATGACGATCTCCGATGGGAACAGCTTGAAGATGTCCTCGACGCTGATGGTGGTGGCTCCCGTCGCGAGGATGTCCGCGATTGCCTGGTCGGCCAGGCTGTCAGCCTGAAGCGCGACCCCGATCGCCTCCTCGGACTGGATCCGCAGCATGGCCCCGTCCCCGCCCACCACGAACTGGTAGCCCGCCGCGTTCCGCACGATGAGCCCCTCCGAATTGAAGTGATCGTGGATGTCGTTGGCGGCAAGGCTCAGGTACGCGTTGTTGAGGAAGGCCTCGTACTGCCCGTACTCCTTCGCGCCCTCCGGGTCCCGCGACCGCACACCGCTGCCCGCCAGGCGGCCCTCCCCGTCGGCGTGCTCGAGCGTGGTCTGGGGGTCGGTCACGACCCGCCCCCTCGCCCGGTCCTCGCTCGCGGACGTGTGCAGCCGCGGGTTGCGGTAGGCGCGCCGGTCCGCGATGTCGGGCTGGCGCTTCGTGGCCATCGCCTCCAGCACGGCCTTGTCGGGCATCCCGAAATGCGGCCGGTCCCACCACCCGAGGTCCTTCGAGTACTCGACGAACCACTGCATGACCAGCGTCTTGTTGATGAGGTGCCCGCTGGCGAAGCTGTCCTGGAGGAAGTGGTTCGAGTAGCCGTTGGCGACCCACGCCTTCCGCTCCGCCTCCTTCATGCGCTGGCCGTCGCGCATGCGCAGGGACACTGGGGGAGCCGGCTCCCCGTGCGCCTGCGCGGCGAGGTTGCGCGCCTCGTTGTGGTACAGCGACCAGCGCTCCCAGGAGAACGGCGCGAAGTGACACGCGTTGCGCGCCAGGAGGCCCTTCGCGCGGTTGGGGCCCAGGCCCGCCGTGGCCTTGTCGAGGTCGCCGAGCGTGGCCGCATCGTCCGAGAGGTCCCGCAACGGGTTGTGGAACGTCGCGGTCTCCGGGTCGATCCCGGCGGCGCCCGTCATGCGCGTGTCCCGGTTCCGTTCGAGCCGGTCGCCGCCGATCCCCAGCCGGTCGTAGATCGAGCGGGCTATCGTCTGGCGCATGCTCTGGAGGACCGGGACCAGGGTCCTGGCGGGCATGGTGTCGATCGTCTCCGGGTCCGGGAGGTAGTCCCCGAGCGCCGAGAGCTCGCCGGGACTGACCCACAACCGGCTGGTCCCCAGCTGCAGCCACCGGATCTGGGGGAAGTCGGCGGTGGGCGTGAAGCGCGGATCGTCCTTGAACGCGGTGGCACGCGACAGCTCCTCCTCGAGGATGTGCCGCCAGGCCTCCTCGGTCGTGGCTCCCCTGGCGTGGGCCGCCCGCACGTCCGAGGGTCGCGTGTCGCCGAGCAGCTGGTGCTCGTAGGAGCTGTGGCGCTGCACGGCGAGGGACGGGGGCACCATCGCCGCGACGAGCGCCGCGTTCCCGGCCAGGCGCTGGAGATCGAGCAGGTCGGCGACGGATCCCGACGCCGGCGTCGCCGAGGCCCTGCGGTCAGCGGTGTCCGGGGAGCGGAGGGCGGCATCTGATCGTGGCAGTCGCGCCGACGACGGAGCTCGCTGGGAGCCCATGTGCGCACCTCGCGCGGGCGGGGACGAACCCGAGAGATGGCGGTGATGGTACGAGGGCGACGCTGCGGGCGTCCATCACCCGCGGGATGGGCCCGGCCGGGCTGGCTTGCCACGACCCATCTCCTCGCCACGCAAGGATGAGGTGCGTCGTGCGCGGGTTCCTGGCCGGTCGTGGCGGCGAACGGACGTCGCCGCCCCGCTGGTCCGTGCACGGACCCGGGGCGACATGGCCCATCACGGATGCCCTGCGTCGTAGGCAGGCTCGACCTGGCCGAACACGCACCCGGCGCGTAGGTGGCCGACAAGCAGGGGCCGGGGCGCCGGTACCACGCACCTGGTCGGTATCTGGCCAGGTCTGTCCGCGCCGGCGCCGGATACCACGCACCTCATCGTTACGTGGCCACGTTCGAGGGAGCGGTGATAGACGACGAGGGTCGCGCGCCGGTCGGTCGTGTCGGCCGGTTCGATCGCTGCCAATGGGACTGGCCCCGCGCGCCCGACGCGGTCATCGTCGGGGACACTCACATACGGAGGTAAGCAGATGCAGGCCAAGGTCGGCGACCGGATCGTCGTGGAATCGGAGCGGGTGGGCCAGCGAGACCGGTCCGGGGAGATTCTCGGGATCGCGGACTCGCCGCTCGGCGCGAACTTCCGGGTGCGCTGGGAGGACGGGCACGAGAGCGAGATCCGGCCGAAGGCGGGCAGCGCCCGCATCGAGCCGGCGACCCCGGAGAAGGCGCCAACCGCCTGAACACGGGCGAGGACGCCAGCCGGGCTGCGGGACGCACAACTGCCCGATCGACCGTTGACCCCGGGGGCCACGCCGCTCTATACCTCCGCCTATCGCGGTCGTGCGCCCCATCGCGACACGGAGAGCAAGGATGCCGTCCCCGCAGCTTGACCAGCCAGCCCTGCCAGGCGCGCCGGGCCCGCCCGCTCCTGCCGCGCTGACACCGCCCTCGGCGGCGCTCTCCGTCGCCAGCGCGCCGGAGCCGGACGAGGGTGCCGTGGAGCCGTACGGCCTCGCGCTCTCCGGCGGCGGCATCCGCGCGACACTGTTCCACCTGGGCGCCCTGTGGCGGATCAACGAGCTCGGCCACCTGGGCGATCTCGATCGGATCTCCGGGGTCTCGGGCGGGTCGATCGCGGCAGGGCTGCTCGCCCGTGCGTGGGCGGGCTTCACGTGGCGGGGCGGCCGGGCAACGAACTTCGAGGCCCGCTATGCGGCGCCGGTCATGCGCCTTGCCCGCCTGCCGCTGGACGGCCCGATCGTCGCCCTCGGCCTGGTGCCCGGCGTGTCGCCGGCACAGGTGCTGGCGTGGGTGCTGGACCGGCTGTTCTTCCACGGCATGACGCTCCAGGACCTCCCCGCGCCCGGCGAGGGACCCCGGTTCGTGTTCAACGCCACGGACCTGGCCACCGGCACGGACTTCCGGTTCTCGCGGCCGTACCTCGGGTCGTACCGGCTGGGACTCATCCGCCATCCCACGACCCGGGTGTCGCTCGCGGTCGCGGCATCGGCCGCCTTCCCGCCGCTGGTCTCGCCCCTGGTCCTGCGCTTCGACCCCGACGCGTTCGAGGCGGTCGAGGGCGCGGACCTCCACGACCGGCGGGAGCTCCTGGAGCGAGTGGCGCTCGTCGACGGCGGCGCCTACGACAACCTGGCGCTGGAGCCGGTGGCGGGCCGGTGCGACACCCTGCTGGTGTCCGATGCGGGCGGCAATCTGAGCATCGCGCCCCCCGGCTGGACGTGGAACCTGTGGTCGCTCCAGGTCAAGCGGATCCTCGATATCGCCGTGAGCCAGGCCCGGGCGCTCCGCCGCAGCGGGCTCCACGCGACGGCCGCCGAACAGCCCTACGCGCTGTGGCGCACGCGCACGGACCCGGCGGGGTACGAGCCCCGGGTGGCCCAGGTCTTCCCGGTGGAGGGTGACTGGCCGGCCTACCTCGCCGGCCTCCCGACGCGCCCGTGGCCGTTCCCGATGGCCGATCGACGGCGCCTGGTGAACTGGGGCTACCTGCTCTCCGACCTGGCGCTGCGGGCCTACGTCTGGCCCGGTGCCGCGGCGCCGACCGCCCTGCCGTTCCCGGACGCGGCCTTCACGACGGCGCCCGACGGCACGCCGGATCTCGCCGGCCGACCAGCCTGACCGGGCCAGGCGGCGCCGGGCAGCGGAGCTGGAGATGGAGAGACGATGAGCTCGCTGCTGTACGGGGCCCTGACGAGGAAGCGCGAACAGGCCAACGCGCAGCGCAGCACCGGGGCCGAGCCGCCCGGCATGGGCACGTACGTGGACGCGCTCGCGGCCCTGGTCCCGGCCGAGGTCCTGGCGCTGCACGCCGTCGTCATCAGCCTCTCGACGAAGACCGACAACGGCACGACGAC